>NZ_JBIAHS010000002.1:386442-864215 GCF_042870755.1 Streptomyces sp. NPDC006365 | reverse complement strand
TCGGCGTACACCGCCACGCTCGCGATACCGGCGTCTCGGCACGCCCGGGCGACACGGACAGCGATTTCGCCACGATTGGCGATCAACACCTTGCGTATCGAGAGCCTGGCCGTGGGCGGCTTTCGTAACGCGCGATCACGCGTCATCGGGGTGACCTCCAGGATCCCGCCTGAGGGCAGACCACGCCGTACGCGCGGTCCCAACCCGCCCGGAGCGGACCGGGATCCACCGGTTCCGGCGCGCTCCGGCCGCTGCCGATGAGCACGCCGATCAGTGCCGCGAGATCCTCCGGGTCAGGATCTCCTCGTACGACCGTCAAATGGGGAACATGTGTCGTCATCGCCATCACACCGGCGGGTTGCCGTGCTTGCGCGACGGCAGATCGGCGTGCTTGGTGCGGAGCATCTCCAGTGAGCGGATGAGGATCGAGCGGGTCTCCGCCGGGTCGATCACGTCGTCCACGAGGCCGCGTTCGGCTGCGTAGTAAGGGCCCATCAGTTCGTTCTGGTACTCCTTGATCTTCTGAGCGCGCACCGCGTCCGCGTCGTCGGCGGCGGCGATCTCCTTGCGGAAGATGACGTTGGCGGCGCCCTCGGCGCCCATCACCGCGATCTCGTTCGACGGCCAGGCCAGTGACAGATCGGCGCCGATGGAACGTGAGTCCATGACGATGTACGCGCCGCCGTATGCCTTCCGCAGTACTAGTGAGATGCGGGGGACCGTGGCGTTGCAGTAGGCGTAGAGCAATTTGGCGCCGCGTCGGATGATGCCGTCGTGCTCCTGGCCGACGCCCGGCAGGAAGCCGGGCACGTCCACCAGGGTGACGAGGGGGATGTTGAACGCGTCGCAGAACTGGACGAAGCGTGCGGCCTTCTCCGAGGCCTCGATGTCGAGGACCCCGGCCATGCTGCCCGGCTGGTTGGCGACGATGCCGGTGACATGGCCGTCGAGGCGGCTCAGCGTGCAGATGACATTGGCCGCCCAGCGCTCGCTGACCTCGAAGTGCTCGCCGTCGTCGACGATCTCCTCGATCACCTTGCGCATGTCGTAGGAGCGGCTGGGGTCGGCGGGTACGAGGTCGATGAGCGCCTCGGTGCTGCGGATCGGCGAGTCCTCCGCCGGTGACCTGGGGGGCAGTTCACGGTTGTTGGAGGGCAGCAGGGACAGCAAGTAGCGGACCTCTTCGAGGCACTGCTCCTCTTCGTCGTACGCGAAGGCCGCGACACCCGAGGTGCCCACGTGGACGTCGGCGCCACCGAGCTCGTCCTGGCTCACCCGCTCTCCGGTGACCGCCTGCACCACATCGGGACCCGTGATGAACATCTGCGAGGTGCCGCGGACCATGAAGACGAAGTCGGTCAGCGCCGGGGAGTATGCGGCGCCGCCGGCGCAGGGCCCCAGCATCACGCTGATCTGCGGGATCACCCCGGAGCAGCGGGTGTTGCGGCGGAAGATGCCGCCGTAGCCGGCGAGCGCGGTGACACCCTCCTGGATGCGGGCGCCCGCTCCGTCGTTCAGCGAGACCAGCGGGGCACCCGCGGCCTCGGCGAGGTCCATCACCTTCTGGATCTTCTCGGCGTGTGCCTCGCCGAGTGCACCTCCGAACACCCGGAAGTCGTGGGCGTACAAGAAGACCGTGCGGCCGTGCACCGTGCCCCAGCCGGTGATCACGCCGTCGGAGTACGGGCGGCGCTGCTCCATGCCGAAGCCGGTCGCCCGGTGCCGACGGAGCGCCTCGATCTCGGTGAACGAGCCCTCGTCGAGGAGCAGTTCGATCCTCTGATGCGCCGTCAGCTTGCCTTTGGCATGCTGGCGTTCGGTGGCCGCCGGGTCGGGGCCCTGCCTGACCAGGCCCTTGAGCTCGGTCAGTTCGTCCAGCCAGGTGCCCAGGTCCCGCACCGGAGCATCGGTCGCGGAACTCTCATCGGTCGACGAGACGATGTGCATCCCCGTGTCCCCCTTCATGCCGCGGCACCGGGCCGGGCGAGCTCGTGGCCGGCGAGTGCGATGGTCCTGGCGAGCCTGCGTGCGTCGTTCGTCGTGTTGACCGGCACGTCGGGCGCGATCCGCCGGCACAGACCGGAGAGCACATTGCCCGGCCCCACTTCGACGAACCTGCCGACCCCGGCAGCGGTCAGCGTGCGCACGGCGCCGGTCCAGCGGACCCGGCCCGCGAGCTGGCGGCGCAGGCAGTCACGTATGTCATCGGCCGAGGCCACCAGGTCCGCGGTGACCCCCGAGACCACCGGCACCCGCGGAGCGCGCAGCTCGGTCCTGGCGAGTTCGGCGGCGAACTCCTTCTCGATTCCGGCCATCAGGCTGGAATGGAAGGGCGCACCCACCTCCAGGACGACCGCCCTGACGGCGCCCGCGTCCCGTGCGTCGCCGCAGACGCGTTCCACCGCGCTGTCCTGCCCGGACACGACGGCCTGTCCTGGCTCGTTGTCATTGGCCACCTCCACGATCTGGCCGGTTTCGGCGGCGGCACGTGCGCAAAGGGCCTCCACGGTGGCCAGATCCAGGCCGATGACCGCTGCCATCCGGCCGGGCACCTCGGCGTTGACATCGGCCATGAGCTCGCCCCTGCGGCGCACCAGACGCAGTGCGTCGGTCCAGTCGAGTACGCCCGCGCTCACCAGGGCCGTGTACTCGCCGAGACTGTGCCCCGCGACGAGATCGGGCTCGATGCCCTGCTCGCGCAGGACGTCCAGGGTGGCGATGCTGGTCAGGAAGACGGCGGGCTGGGTGACGGACGTGTCACGCAGCCTCTCCTCCGGACCTTCCCGGCAGAGCCGGGACAGCGGAACGCCCAGGATCTCGTCCGCCGTCCGGTAGTACGTGTCCAGCAAGTCCGGCCGCTGCTCCAGCAGATGAAGGCCCATGCCCACCCGCTGTGACCCCTGGCCGGGGAAGACGAATGCGGTCTTTCCCATGACGGCGCACCCCTTTCAAGGGAATCGGTTCATGCGTCGGACGCTAGGCAGCCGGCAGGAGGCAGGGCGACGCTATGGCCAGAAACTGACAGGAGGCGTGAATTCCGGGGGGGTGTGGCCGACTTGAATGTCATGTTGCTGCGTTCAAGCCACGAAAATGTCAGCCGGCCTGCTGCTCCTGGCCGCGTTCGCTCCGAAGCAGCCCCGCTTCGGCGGCGAACACGCCTGCCTGGAAACGAGAGTTTGCACCGAGGAGGCGCATGATCTCCGCCACATGTCGGCGGTAGGTCCGTACGGACATCGACAGCTCGCGGGCCGCCACCTCGTCGATGTAGCCCTCACGCAGGCAGATGAGGATTTCCTGGGGGAACTCGTGGCGAATTCGGTCCAGTGACAGCGGAACCGCACGTTTCCAAGCACCGGCGAACAGTGCGTTGAAGGCCTGGACCACGGCCGGTGCGCGCACGTGCGCGGCGTGCGAGGTGCCTTCCTTCACGTGTCGCGTCAATACGGTGCGTCCGTCGATGATGACGGCTCCGTGCAACAGTGCGTCGGTGATCCGGATTTCCAGGTCGTGCCGCCGTCGTTTGAGATCGAGCAGCCCGAACTGCTCGGCTGTGGACTGGGATCCGAGCATGCGGATGCGGACACCGCCGGGCACGCTCTTCGGTGCCCGGGAGAGTACGAAGGTCGGCAGTCCGGCCCCGGAACGGTCCGAGGGCAGCACGACGTCCACGCGGCGCTCGGCCCGGCCCAGCTGATCGGCCAACGCCCGAAGTGCCGTATGGGCATCATCGGTGGTGGTGAGCAGCGAGCCGCTTTCCGCCGAGGTGAGTTGATTCTTCGGGAAGACCGAATCGATGAGTGAGCGTATCTCCAGAAGCGCGATTTCCGCCTCGCCACTGGAATGTGGCGTGAATTCCGTTTGATTAGACACTTTGCGTCCACCCCCGTGGCACGGAACGGCGACCGGGGCCTCGACCAAGGCCCCTATCGCTCAATCCCTACTGCTGACCCGACGTAAAGCAATGATTACAACTTCAGTCGTACCCAACAGTACAGTGGCGCAAAGTAGACAGTCAACGCACTTCATTTCAGTGAGGGTTGAACTATTTGCCTGACGGAAATGTGAGGGCTCGTCAACTTGGCCGGAATCGTTGGAGACACCACCCCGGACCTTGATGAAAGGGCTTGCTTTGATGCGACCCGCGCGGCGATCGCGCCGAGCTCCGAAGTTCTCTGATGGGGATGGTTCGAGAATTAACGTGGTGTTTCCCACAACCGGAGGGGGCGCGGGAGGTTCGCCCCCGCCGGCGAGGTGCTGCTCAGCGCTTGCTCGCGGCAATGGCGACCGCCCCGCCGAGCAGGCCGAGGGCCACGCACAGCGGTGAGTACAGCGCGTTGTTCCAGCGCTGGAATTCGCTGGTGGCGCCCGAGTTGAGCAGGAAGCCGCCGAGGCCCCGGCCGAGCAGGACCAGGGCCAGGCCGTAGACGCCCAGTGTGCGCAGCCAGCCGGGGCCGATGGCGGGGAGGGTCTCGTTGACCATCAGGATGAGCGCGGCGCCCGCGATCAGCGCGAGACCGACGAGGGCGGACAGCGCCGGCGGGGGCATCTCTCCGCTGTCACTGCCGACGACCGTCCTGGTGAAGGACACCTTGTCGTCCAGCGGCCAGGGCGAGAACGCCCAGATCAGGTGGAGTCCGCCGATCACCATCAGCGCGACGGTCAGGGCCGCCGGGATCACGGTGCGGATCACGGGCGTCACAGGACGATCCCACCGTCGATCTGGACCACGGAACCTGTGATGTACGCGGCCTGGTCCGAGGACAGATACGAGACCAGATCGGCGACTTCGTCGGCGGTGCCCATCCGGCCGAGCGGCACGCCCGAGACCATCTGCTTCGAGTACTGCGGGTCGAGCCCCGACACCATGTCCGTCTCGATGAAGCCGGGCGCGACGGCGTTGACCCGGATCCCGTACCGCCCGACCTCCTTGGACAGCGACTTGGTGAAGCCGATGATCCCGGCCTTGGTGGCTGCGTAGTTCGTCTGCGAGGCGATGCCGTAGACGCCCGCCACCGAGGACAGCGTGACGATGGAGCCGGAGCGGCGCTTGAGCATGTCGAAGACAACGGCGCGGCACACGTTGTAGGTGCCGGTGAGATTGACGTCGACGACCTCGTTCCACTGCTCGTCGGTCATCAGGAGCAGCGGGTTGTCCCGTACGATCCCGGCCGAAGTGACCAGTACGTCAATGGGGTTGAGCTGCTCGTCGACCTGCTTGACGAGATCGCGTACCGAATCCGCGGACGCCACGTCGGCCTGCACGGCGAGGATCCGGGTGCCGTGGCGGGATGCCTCCTTGCGTACCTCGTCGGCCGCCGCGGACTGCGAGGAGTAGCAGAAGGCGACGTCGTAACCGTCCTGGGCGAGGCGCAGCACACAGGCGCGGCCGATGCCCCGGGAGCCTCCGGTGACCAGGGCCACCTTGGCGGTCTGTTCAGACATGGGTCAGCTCTCCTTCGGTGGTGTTCTCCCCGTCCGCGGCCAGTTCGCCGCCCGGACGCATGGTGATGACGATCGAGCCGACGGTCAGCAGCGGCGCACCGTCCAGGAGGCTCTCGCCTTCGAAGATCAGCGTCGTGCCGACGCTGCGGACATGGCGCACCCGGTGCTCGACCAGACTCCCCGGGAGCGCCCGGCCGTGGACCTGGATGCCGCTGATCGAGCCGAAGAGCATGACCAGGTCCGTCAGTTCCTCGGGGCCGACCTGCTCCCAGAGGGTGAGCACCCCGGCGGCCTGGCACCAGGACTCCACAAGGAGGGCGACCGGATAGGCGTGGTCCTCCTCGGTGGCGTCGTCGGGGAGCTGCGCGTACCAGGGCTCGTTCGCGGTGATCGCCTTGACCGCGGTGAGGCTCACCCCCGGTTCGACGGTGGTGACCCGGTCGACGAGCAGCATCGGATAGCGGTGCGGCAGCGTCTCCTTGAGCCGGTCGATGCCGATCACGATGCCTCGTGCAGTGCTGGTCACGATGCCTCCCGCAGTTCATAGCCGAGGCGGACCTGGGCGGTTTTGCCCCGGGAGGTGGACAGGGCCGCGTGTGCCTTCCAGGCACCGGCCTTGAGCTTCCACTCCAGTTCGACGATCACCTCGTCGTCGGGGAAGACGGGGCTGAGGAAGCGCACCGACTCCACGGCGGTGAGTACCGGCTGCCCCTCCTCGGCAGGCGGGTTCGCCAGGGCCGAGTGGTGGACGGTCTCGACCAGGCAGACCCCGGGGAAGATCGGGAAGTCGGGGTAGTGGCCGCGGAAGACCTGCTCGTCCGCGCCCACGGTCAGCCGGGTGATGGCCCCGGTGGGACGGCGCTCGAGGGTCTGGACGGTGCGGTTCAGGGGGGTGGCGGATGCCACGGACATGGTGGGCTCAACTCCTTTCGTACGATGGGTGGTTGATGGCGGTGACACGTTCCGCGGTCACCGCGAGCCGGGCACCACATGGGCGACCGAGACATTGCCCTGTGCGGCGGCCCCGATCACCAGCTGCTCGACGAAGGCCTCCCGCAACAGGGCCGCGACCTGCACGGCCGGCCCCAGGCAGCCGGCACCGGCCGAGGCCCTGATCACTCCCTCGCCCAGCGCGGCCTCGACCGTGCGGGTGACGGCGTCGTCTCCGCCGATCAGCCACACCTGGGGGCGCCCGCGGCTCAGACCGAGGGCCGCGAAGGCGGCGGCGAGCAGCCGCTCGGCCTGCTCCTGGCCCCGGGGCGAGTCCGCCATCTGCGGCGGCAGCAGGAAGCTGCGCACTTGCACCCGGCCATGGGCCCGGCCGCCGCGTGCCGCGACCTCCTCGGCTCGCTCGACGACGAGGGCCACGGCCCCGTCCTCGCTGCCGGCGGAGCCGGGCTCGGACCAGTCGAGCGGGGACTCGGCGGCGCCGGTGAGCAGCCAGCGGGCCCGGCCGGCGCGCAGTGCCCGTACGCCGTGCTGCACGGCTTCGAGACCCGCCACCCGGGGGCTGTGCACGCCGAGGCTGAAGCCCTTGAGGCCGTGCTCCATGGCGACCCGGGAGCCGACCAGGTTCACCGAGAAGTACGGCACCGTGGCCGGGCTGAGCAGGGTCGAGTCGCCCTCGATGACCGTGCGGTCGAACTCGCCCTGCAGCTCGGACATGCCGTTGTTGGTGCCGACGGTGATCGCCCGGTGGTCCTCGGGAACGTCCGCGAGTTCCGAGCCCGTGTCGGTGAGTGCCCGTGCGGTGGCGGCGAGGAGGTACTGGCTGGCCCTGGGCAGGTACTTGTAGCCGCGGCCGAGCTCGGCGCGATGGTCGAACCAGCCCTTGGTGCGCTTCCCCTCGGAGTCCAGGGCGGTCTCGGTGACCACGCCGATGCCGGTCACCACCAGATCAGCGTCAGCGGTCATCGCGGTTCACCCCGCAGTAGAAGGGACATGTTGTTGCCGCCGAAGGCATAGGAGTTGACCATCGCGGTCCGGCCGGCCGGAGTGGCGGAGGAGACAGGGACATGTACCGGGCAGTCCGGGTCGGGCGTGGCGACCGGCAGGTTCGGCGCGAGGAAGCCGTGGTGCAGGAAGAGCGCGGCGGCTACCGTGCCCAGGCCGCCGGACGCTCCGCCGGTGTGCCCGATCAGCGCCTTCAGGCTGTAGAGCGGCAGTTGGCGGGTCCGCTCGCCGAAGATCTCGTACATGGCCTGGGTTTCGACGAGGTCGTTGAGCTTGGTGCCGGTGGCGTGCGGGACGACGAAGTCGACGTCGTCGGGGGTGGTGTCCGCCTCGGCCAGCGCGTCCCGCATCGCCCGTACGATCTGTGTGCCGTCCGGGTCGAGTCCGGTCGCGTGGTACGCCTCGCAGCTCCACCCGGTGCCGGTCAGCGTCGCGTACACCCGGGCGCCGCGGGCCCGCGCGGTCTCGGCGCGTTCCAGGACGACCGCGCCCGCGCCCTCGCCGAGCACGGTGCCGCCGCGGGTCGCGTCGAAGGGCCGGCAGCTGACCGGATCGAGCGCGCCGACCTGGTTGAAGGCGGCGTGCGCGACCCGGGAGTAGGTCTCGAAGCCGCCGACCACGACGGCGTCGGCCTCGTCCGCGCGGATCATGTCCGCGCCGATGGCCATCGAATAGCCGCTGCCCGAGCAGGCGTTGCTCAGCGTGCAGGCGGCGCCGTCCGTGCCGAGATGGCGGGCGACGACGGACGCGGTGGAGAACACCGGCGTCCAGGTGTCGTCCGCCGGGAAGCTCTTGCTGCCGCGCCACTGCTCGATGACGTACGCGTCGGCGATGGAGGTCCCCATCACGACGGCGGTACGGCCGTCGGCGAGCACGTCGAGGCCGGCGTCGGCCACCGCTTCGCGGGCGACGCTCAGTGCCGCCCGGGTGGCGTCGCCGACCGCGAAGCCGTCGACAGTGTCCGGCTCCGGGGGCAGGGCGCCCTCGGGCAGGAAGTAGAAGTCCCTGATGGGGACGTGGGCCAGGGGATCCGGGGCCTGGGCCGCGACCGGCGCGGTGGGGTCGAGCAGCCCTTGCCAGAAGCTGTCCACCCCCGCGCCGAGGTGGCACAGGGCGCCCAGACCGGTGATGACGACTTCGGTCACCGTCTGTTCTCCCTCTCGAAATGGCTCTGTGTTCATGGGGCGTTGACGTGCGCGGTTACAGGAAGAAGATCCGGTCGTAGTCGGGCCAGCGGGCCGCGAGCTCGCCCGCCGCCACGCACTCGGCCCCGTCGATCAGGCAGGCCGCACCGAGCCCCAGGGCCGCGAGATCCTCGCTCTCCACCCGGATCCCGACGCCCAGATCGCGCAGCCTCAGCAGATCGGCGCGCGGCGCGTCGAGGGTGTCCACCGGGCGCTTGCCCACCAGGAGCGGTTCGGGCGCCGGGGCGTCCACCGCGTACGTCACGGCGTCGCCGCGCAGTAACAGGTCGAGGCCGAGCTGCCGGTGGATCTCGATACCGAGGAAGAGCGCGTCGAAGTAGGCGACCTCGACCGCTCCCCGGTAGGCGCGCTCCACGATCGCCAGTGAGGCCATCAGGCCACCCCCATGAACAGCGTCTTGGTGGCGGCGTGGACATGGCCGCCGAAGGTGTGCGGCGCCCGCATGCGCACCTCGGGGATGTGCCCGGTGGCGCCCCGGTGCTCGCTGCAGGCCCGGCAGCCGAACCAGTGCAGCCGGCCGGGGAAGGCGTCCAGGAGTTCCCGGATCAGTACGACGGTGGTCGGGTACTGCGTATAGCGGTCGAGCAGATTGGCCGGCTTGGTCTCGCCGAGCGCCTCCTGGCTGAGCATGGTGCTGTAGCCGCAGGCCCAGACCTGGACGCTCGCGCCGCGTTCCAGGAGCGCCTGGAGCAGCCTGAACACCGAGGTGATCAGCTCCCCGGTGTGCGGAGGGCCCATCACGACGAGCAGTACGTCCGTCTGCGGGGTGCGCGACATCAGTGCCACACCACCCTGGTGCCGGGGGCCAGCAGCTCGCCCGCCACCTCGTCCATCCCGATCAGCCGGGCCTGCCCGGGCAGTTGGTCCGCCTTGAGACCGCGCTGGGTCAGCGAGTACCGGTCGACCCACAGTTCGGCCCCGTACGACAGGAACTCGGTCAGTCCGGGCCGCGCTCCGGGCAGCGCGGCGGTGACGCCCTCCTGGACCAGCACCAGCCGGACGGGGTGGCCGGACCGCGCCAGGGTCGCCGCGTCGTCGAGGAACCGGGCGCCGGCCGGGCCGGAGGCGGGACCGGACGACTCGATCAGCACGAAGCCGGGCACGGGGTCACTCGCCCCGGAGGGCCGTCAGGACGTGCTCGTCGAAGGGGACGAGGGCCCAGTCCTTGCGGTCGGAGAACACCGCGTAACCGTGCACGATGGTGCCGGTGGCGGTGGGAACGAGCTTGCCGTCGCGGATGACGTAGCAGTCCATCCGCGAGGTGTAGGTGAGGTCCTTGAAGACTTCCTCGACGGTGAAGACGATGTGCAGCTCCTCCTCCATCAGCGCCTCGTCCAGGAAGCGGATCGAGGAGCGCGGTACCACGGGGATCCACTTGCGCTCGTCGAGGAGGGTCTTGATGGAGATGCCGCGATGGGCGACGAAGCGGTCCTTGGCCTCCTCCATCAGCCGCAGATAGCCGGACATCTGCAGGCGCTCGTTGTTGTGGCAGTACGGGTAGGAGATCCGCCAGCGCCAGGCGATGGCGTTGCCGCCCTCGACGAGTTCCTTGAGCAGCGGGTCGGTCCGGTGGGTCGCGGTCAGGCCGAGATCGGCGCTCGGGACGAGTTCGGCGTCGCGCACCGGCGCGGCGGTCGCGATCCGCTCGACGGCGTACGGGGCCAGCTCGGAAGGGACGGAATCGGCGGGGTCGACATAGCGCTCACGACGAAGGACGACCCGCACCTTGGCGGTGACGTCCTTGTTCTTCCCGTCCTTGGAGAGGAAGACCGCGAAGGACAGCGAGGTGCCGTCGCCGGTGGGGCGGACCGTGGCGGTGGCCGTCTCGTCCAGGTGGAAGGCGTTGAGGATACGGGTGTCCAGTTCGGCGAGCTCCAGGCCGAGGCCGTACTCCTGGAACAGGGTGCGCGAGGGCAGTCCCGCGGCGCGGAAATGCGCGAGTACGGCCTCCTCGACCATGTAGTTGACGTGCTTGAAGCCGATCCAGGTGTTGATGTTGTTGCCCTCGTAGCGGGGGCGCACCTCGGTGTCGGTGGTCGTGCCGGTGAGTGCGGTCAGCTTTTCCGTAAGTGACGTGAATGGCATGTGAATTGCCCGTTCCTTTTCCTGGTCCAGGGCTCTGCGGACGGAAGGAAACGTAGGGGCAACTCCGAGTTCCACCGGGGGTCTTGACAGCTTCCTGCAGGGCGTGCCCGGCGTTCTGTACCAGGGCGTTTCAGGTTCCTGCCGGTTCTGAGTTCCGAGGGATTCCCCGGCCTAATGTCCTCCCGGAAACACGGGATTCGTGTAGACGGGGAGTTGTTCACGGTGACTGAGATCGCCATAACCGGCCTTGGTGTGGTCTGCCGGCTGGGCCGGGGCGTGGAGACGTTCTGGGCTGGGGTACGGGCCGGCGCCACCGCCGTCGCCGACCGGGTGCCCGACCCGGATCTGAAGGTTCCGCTGCCGCTGTACTACCTGGTGCCCGGTCCGGCCTCGGACACGGCGCCCGCGACCCGTTACACCGTGGACGCCGGTCTTGAGGCATGCGCCGATGCCGGGCTCGGTTCCGTGCCCGGGGCCCGTATCGCCGTGGTGATGGGGTCGAGCGTCGGCGATGCCCGGCAGGTCGAACTGGCCCGGGCGGGGCAGGTGCCGACGGTGGCGGACGCCTCGCCGCCGTTCGTGCTGGCCTCGGCTCTCGCCGCCCGTATCGGCGCCGGGGCCGGGGCGGTCAATCTGAGCAACGCGTGTGCGGGCAGCGGATACGCCATCGCGATGGGCGCGGAGATGATCCGCGCGGGCGAGGCCGATGTGGTGGTCGCGGGCGGGGCCGAGGCCTACTCGCGGGTGACCGTGGCCGCCTTCAACCAGATGGGCGCGCTCGCGCCCGACCGGCCGCGGCCCTTCGCCCGGGACCGGGCCGGCGTGGTGCTCGGCGAAGGCGCGGGTGCCGTCGTACTGGAGTCCGCAGCCCATGCGAGGGCGCGCGGCGCCCGGATGTACGCGAGGCTCGCGGGCACCGGCTGGAGCTGCGACGCCGCCCATCCCACCGCGCCCGACCCCACCGGGGCCCAGGCGGGCCGTGCGATGCGGGCGGCTCTCGAGGAGGCCGGGGCCGGGCCCGACGACGTCACGCTGATCGTGCCGCACGCGACCGGGACCAGACTCAACGACAGCACCGAGGCCGCCGCGATGGGCGCGGTCTTCGGTGCGCGGCTCGGCGCGATTGTGCTGCACAACCTCAAAGCGGTCGTCGGCCATCTGGCGGGCGGCGCCGGGGTGTTGGGCGCGGTCCTCGCGGCCCTGTGCTTCCACCGCGGCTCGGTGCCCGGCAATCCGGCGACGGCCGCGATGGATCCCGCATGCCCGGTGCACCTGCCCAGCGAGGCCACCGAACTGCGTGCCGGAGTCGCGCTGGTGAACGCGTACGCCTTCGGCGGCAACAACATCTCCCTGGCCCTGACCGGAGCATCCTCATGACCCAGGACTTCGTCATATCGGCCGTCGACACCGTCACCCCGCCGGGGCCCGGTCTCTCCGGCTGGTTCGACCAGCGGGCCGAACTCGGCCGCGGCTATCGCCATCTGCCGCCGTCCGCGCAGTATCTGCTGGCCGCGGTCAAGCGGGCGCTGGGCCAGGAGGGCATCGGTGACGCGCTGCTCACCGTCCCCGAGGAGCGGCGCGCGGTGTCGGTCGGCACCAACCATGCCGTGGCCGGCGTGCACGCGGAGATCGACCAGGCCACGGTCGCCGGCGAGGCCCGCCTCCTCTCACCGACCGCCGTCCCGTACTTCTCGCCGAACCTCATAGCGAGCCGGATCGCGATGGAGCACGCGCTCAAGGGCTTCAGCCTGGCCGTGCACACGCCGCGGACGGCCGGCCTTGAGGCGCTCCAGGCGGGACTGCGCGCGCTGAGATCGGGCAGGGCGGACTGGCTGCTGGCCGGGGCGACCGAAGCCGTGCCACCGGAGTCGGACAAGGCGGCGGTGACCGTCCGAGGTGCGGCCGAGGAAGGTGCGCTCGCCCTGGTCATCGAGCCGGCACCGACGGTACGGGCCAGGGGCCGCGAGGCACTGGGTCGGGTCGAGGTGCGCTCGGTCTTCATACCACCGGGCGGGGCCGATGTTCCGCAGGACGTACGGGCGCCACTGGGCGTGCTGTTCGAGGGGCTCTCGTACGGGGCCGGGGCCCGAGTCCGCCTGACAAGTGACGGTTCCCCGGTCGCCCGAGCCGTCGAAGCCGCACTCGGCGCCCCCACGGAGCCCGCCGGCGCCGGATCCCTGCGCCCCCTCCAGGCCGTCGCCGAAGCGGTGCTACAGCCCACCGCACCGCAGATCGTCGTCACCGCGACCGCCGCCGGCAATGTCTCTGCCGCCCTCGTCACCCCCTCAACACCCCAGTGAAGGAGAGCACTTCATGGCAACACAAGAAGAAGTAGCGGCATCGGACGGCGAATCCGCCGCCTCGGCCCGCGGCTGGACGCTGGGCGTGGTCTGCATCGCCACGTTCATGCTCATGCTCGACCTCACCGTCGTCAACGTGGCCCTGCCGGATATGCGGGTCTCGCTGGACGCCGACTTCTCCGAGCTGCAGTGGGTCCTTGACTCGTACGCCCTGACGCTGGCCGCGTTCCTGCTGACCGGCGGCTCGCTCGCCGACCGGCTGGGCCGCAAGCGGGTCTTCAACATCGGCTTCGTCGTCTTCACCCTGGCCTCGCTCTGGTGCGGTCTCTCGCAGAGCATCCTGCAGCTCAATCTCGCCCGTGGCGTGCAGGGCGTGGGCGCCGCCGTGCTGTTCGCGGTCGGTCCCGCGCTGATCGGCCATGAGTACCGGGGCAAGGACCGCGGCCGGGCCTTCGGGATCTTCGGCGGTGTGGTCGGCCTGGCGATCGCCTTCGGCCCGCTGATCGGCGGCGCGCTCACCGACGCGCTGAACTGGCGCTGGATCTTCCTGGTGAATGTGCCGATCGGCGCCGCGGCCCTGATCATCGGAACACTGCGCATCCGCGAGTCACGCAACCCGGACAGTCACCCCATCGACTGGGCGGGTCTGATGGTCTTCTCCAGCGCGCTCGGCCTGCTGGTGACCGGCTTCCTGCGGGGGCACGCGGAGGGCTGGAGCAGCGCGCCCATCGTCTCGATGTTCGTCGGCTCGGGCGTGCTCCTGGTGCTGTTCGTCGTCATCGAGCGCCATCGCGGCTCGGCAGCCATGCTCGACCTGTCGATGTTCCGCATCCCCACGTTCAACGGGATGTCCGCGGCCACTCTGCTGTGGAACTCCACCGTCCTGAGCGCCATCTTCCTGCAGATCTCGTATCTGCAGAACGTGCTGGGCTTCAGCCCGCTTCAGACCGGTGTGCGCTTCCTGCCGATGACGCTGACGCTGTTCGTCGTCGCGGGCGTCACCGGCCTGCTGACCGCCCGGGTGTCGCCGAAGCTGCTCGCGGTGCTCTCGGGCACCCTGATGGCGACCGGCCTGGGGCTGGTCACCCTGGTGCGGGACGACAGCGAGTGGACCGTGCTGCTGCCCAGCATGCTCGTGGCCGGTGTCGGCATGGGCATCTACCAGCCGCTGCGGGCCGCGCTCTCGGTCGGCATGGTGGAGCCGGAGAAGGCCGGCATGTCCTCCGGGATCGCCGAGACCTTCCAGCAGGTCGGCGTCGCCCTGGGCATCGCCGTGTTCGGCGCGATCTTCCAGAGCAGGGTCGCCGACGCGTTCGCCGCGTCGTCCGCCGCGGGTGAACTGGGCCCGAGGGCCGACCAGTTCGGGGACGCGGTGGCCACCGGCGCCGTCGGCGAGATGGCCAAGGCCCTGCCGCCGGACATCGCTGTGAAGGTCACCGAGGCGGCACAGTCCGCCTTCGTCGACGGTCTGCACGACGTACTGATCGCGTCCTCGGCCGTGACCGCCGTGGGCGCAGTCATCGCGCTGCTGTGCATCCGCTCCAAGGACCTGCACGAGAGCGCGCGGGGCGACCATCTCACCGACCTCGACGCCGAGTTCCGCGATCTGCCGGAGCTGGATCTGTCACCGAACGCAAAGGACTGACCGACCGTGCCCACCATCACCACGCGCCAGACGACCGGGGAGTCCCCCGGCCTCCTCTGGGCCGCACTGCTCGACTGCGCGTCCATCCCGTCGTACGTCCCCGAGGTCACCGAGGCCGAGATTCTTCACCAGGACGGTGACCGGCGGACCACCCGCTGGGTCGTGCTGCTGGGGCCTGTGGCGGAAGTGGCGTCTGCCGGGCCGCGCCTGGAATGGGTGGAGGAGGACTCCATCGACCACGAGCGGCGCCGGATCGACTTCCGCCAGACCGAAGGCCCGCTCTCACGCTGCACGGGCCACTGGCAGATCGGCACGGACGGCCCGCTCACCACCGTCGAGCTGCGCATCGACTTCAAGATCGGCATCCCGCTGATGGACGCCATGCTCGGCCCGATCGCCGAGCGCACGCTGCGCGCCTTCACCGAGTCCGCGCTGGCCCGGATCGGCGAACGCGCCACCTCGGGCCCGGCCGGCATCGCACCGGGGAGCACCACATGAAGATCCTGCTGACCGGATCCGGTGGCGTGGTGGGCAGCGAAGTCCTCGCGCAGCTGACCGAGTTCGCGGAGAAGACCGAGGTCACCGCCGTGACGCGGCGTCCCTCGCGTCCGGAGGAGACAGGCTGGGTACTGGGCGCCGAACCCGCCCCCGCCGAGCTGCGGCAGCACTGGGACGTGGTGATCCACAGCGCCGCCTCCACCCGGTGGACGATGACCAAGGACGAGGCGATCGCCGCCAATGTCCGCACCACCGAGGCCGTCCTCGAACTCGCCGACGCCGACACCCACGTCGTCCACATCTCGACGGCATACGTCGACGGGCAGGAGGGGGCCGCCCGGGATCCGGAGTACGGCCAGTACCGCAACGGCTACGAGTGGTCGAAGGCCGAGTCCGAGAACGTCGTACGGACCCGGCATCCGGGACAACTGACCATCGTGCGGCCTCCGCTGGTCTTCGGCCGCAGCACGGATGGCGCGATAGCCCGCCTCTCGGGCCCGTACGCGATGGTGCAGTCCCTGGTCTCGGGCCTGGCACCGGCGCTGGTCGGCGATCCGGACGGCTTCATCGAGATCTCACCCGTGGACCAGGTGGCCGAGGTCATCGTGGCCGCCGCACTCGGGGCGCCGCCGACCGGGCAGGTCGTGGAGACGATCGCCGCGGGCGAGGGCTGTCTGCGGGTCTCGGACATGGTCGCGGTCATCACCCGGACCATCAACGAATGGCGGGACGAGCGGGGAATCGCGCCGATCCCGCTCGCCCCCGTCATCCCCGCCGGCCACTGGCACGGCTTCTTCCTTCCGCTGTCGACGCCGCACCTCTCGGACGTCCAGCAGCGGGCGGTCGAACTGCTCAGCATGTTCGAGAGCTACACCAGCATCCCGGCCCCCTTCGAGCCGACGCGGAAGGTCCTCGACCCGGCCGCCCTGCTGGCCCATTCGGTCCGCTGGTGGGCCGACGCGAAGCCCCGGCACGCGAAACGGCTGCCGGAGCCCTGGAATCTCATCGCGGCCTGAGCCGCGTCCACTGCCTCACACCTGATATCCCACACCTCACATAAGGAAGCAGAAATGACCACTGCCACGCTCGAAAAGGAATCCCTGCGCGCGCTCGTCGCCGATGCCCTCGACGTCGAAATCGAGGACGTCACCGATGACGCCCGCTATGTCGACGACCTCGGTGTCGACTCGCTCATGGGCCTGGAAATCATGGTCCAGCTGGAGAAGAAGTTCGGCGTCAAGATTTCCGAGAAGGAATTCGGCGAAATCACCAACTTCGGCCAGACCTACAGCCTGCTCCTCGGGAAAGTCACGGGATGAGCGGCCATGAACGGTGCCGGTCGGTCCGTACCCCCTACAGGGTGGTACGGACCGACGGCGCCGCCCGGACCTGCGCGGTCGAGCTCCCACTCGATCCCGCCGAGCCCGTGTTCAACGGCCACTACCGGGGCTTTCCGATCTTCGCCGGCGTCTTCCTCGTCGAGACGGCCCATCTGGCCGCACTCGGCCGGCCCCCCGAAGGGGCCCCGGGACTGCGCCTGGCCGGCCTGGAATCGTCCCGCTTCCTGCACCCCGCCTACCCGGGCGACACCCTGACCTTCTCGCTCCGCTGGACGCAGGAGGCGGCGGGGTGGGTGTGCCGGGTGACCGCCGCCACCGAGCGGGACCCGGTGGCGAGGATCCGGCTGCGGTACGAGGACGCGGGCGCCGTGTCCCCCCTCGCACTGCCCGAGTTCTCCGGTCCACTGGAACTCCCCATGGGCCTGGGCCCCTTGTCCCTGCCCGAGCTGATGGCCCGCATCCCGCACCGGGACGAGATGCTGCTGATCGACCGGGTGCTGTCCTTCAGCCCCGGCGAGCAGGTCACCGCCGAGAAGGCGGTCACCTACGGCGAACCCTGGTACCGGCACCTCGACGCCGAGGTGAAGGACCCGGCCGCGTACGCCTATCCCATCGGCCCGCTGATGGAGTCCTTCAACCAGGCCGCGGCCGTCCTCGCCACGGCCGACAAGGCCAACACGGATGTGCTCGCCGAAGAGGTCCTGATGCTGGGCAGCTACACCCGACTGGCCTTCGGCCCTCCGGTGTTCCCGGGCGACACCCTCGAACACTCCGTCCGGCTGGCCCGCACGATCGACGACATCCAGATCTTCGAGGGCACCACACGGGTACGCGGCGAACTCGTCCTCACGGTGAACCAGGCCGTGCTGGCCCGGCGGCCCGCCGACCGCCTGCGGCAGGTCTGAGCAATTCACTGACAACTTCCTGCCGCCGCCGGGCCGATTTCCTGTGCGGCGGTCAAGAATCAGGTCACGGAATGCGATACGCGCATCGAATCTCCAAGCGCGTTCCTTTCCCAAGCACGTTTCTTCCCAAGGAGATAAAGCATGTCCACCGAGCTTGCCGAGCGCACCGAAAGCATCAAGGAAATCGTCTGCGACATCCTCGAAATAGAGGAGGACGAGGTCACCCGGACCAGCCTGTTCAAGGAAGACCACAACGCGGACTCGTTGCGCGCAATCGAGATTCTCGCCGCCCTGGAGAAGCAGTTCAACGTCGTCATCAACCAGAGCGAACTGCCCCGCATGGTGAACATCGAGGGCGTCTACCAGGTCGTGGCCGAGGCCGCCGGCTGGTAGCGCCTGCCCGGATCCGCGTGAGGACCAACGACTGTGTATCGGAAGGGTGGCATGTCAGCACAGCACGCAGCACAGCGAGCCATCGGGCCGGCCGGGGAAGAGGCACGCCACCGGGTCGTCCTCACCGGATTCGGGGTGGTCTCCAGCATCGGCCTGGGCGTCACCGAGTTCCTGCGAGGGCTGAGGGAGGGCCGCAGCGGGGCCAAACCCATCACCGTGTTCGACACCGAGGGGTTCTCGCACTCGACCGGATGCGAGGTCACCGGGTTCGAGCCCGCGCAGTGGGTCACGGAGCTCGATCTGGACCAGCTGGGCCGGGCCACGCAGTTCTCGGTGGCCGCCGCCCGCATGGCCCTTCAGGACTCGGGCCTCGACCTTGGCCTGCTCCGTGAGCGGCGCGGCCTGATCTCGATCGGCACCACCGACGGCGAGTCCTACGATCTCGACCACCTCGTCGAGGCCGAAATCACCGAGGGAGCCGAGCGGATGGACCCGGTGGCCGTGCGGCGGATCCCCGCCGGACGGCTCTCGGTGGCCATCGCCCAGGAGCTCGGCCTCAGCGATGTGGAGGCGGTGACCGTCCCCACCGCCTGCGCGGCCGGCAACTACGCCATCGGCTACGGCTTCGACGCCGTAGCCTCCGGCGAGGCCGAGTTCGCGTTCTGCGGCGGCGCGGACGCCATGTGCCGCAAGACGTTCACCGGCTTCTACCGGCTCGGCACCATCGCCCCGGACCGCTGCCAGCCCTTCGACGCCGACCGCAAGGGCATCCTGACGGGCGAGGGCGCCGGCGTCCTCGTACTGGAACGTCTGGACTCCGCCCTCGCCCGAGGCGCGCACATCTACGCCGAAGTGCTGGGATACGGCCTCAACTGCGACGCGTACCACCAGGTGGCCCCCAACCGGGCCAGCGTCGCCCGCGTCATGGAGCGCGCCCTGGAGAACTCCGGCGTCAAGCCGGAACAGGTCGACCTCATCTCCGCGCACGGCACCGGCACCAAGGCCAATGACGTCACCGAAGTCGGCGCCATCCGCCAGGTGTTCGGGGACGCCCCGCCGCGCACGGTGTCGGTGAAGTCGATGCTCGGCCACAGCATGGGCGCGGCCAGTGCACTCGGGGCGATCGGCTGCGCGCTCGCCATCGACAACCGCTTCGTACCGCCCACCATCAACCACGTCACCACCGACCCGGAGTGCCCCGTCGACTGCGTGCCGAACGAGGCCGTCGAGGCCGATCTGAGGGTCGTCCAGAACAACGGGCTCGCCTTCGGCGGAAACAACGCGGTGCTGCTCCTCGGCCGTTACGACGCCGCGGCCGACCCCGTACAGGCCGACCCCGCACAAGTGAAGGAGGACGCGCTGTGCTGAGTCAGTCCATCACCGGCGTCGGCGCCACAGCGAGCACCGGCAGGGGAATCGACGATCTCTTCGAGAACCTGTGTGCCGGCGTCACCGGCCACGCCCCGCTGCGCGGCTTCGACCGGGCCAACTTCCGTGCCCAGTACGCCTACGAGGTCGACAACCGGCCGGCCGTCGGCGTCGATGTCCCGGCCCGTGCCACGGCTCTGCTGCTGGACGCGGTCGGCCAGGCGGCCAAGGACGCCGGGCTCGGCGAGGACCTCGGCGGCATCCCCGTACTTGTCGGCACGGGACTGCGCGAGCTGCGCTCCCTGGAACTGTGGTGGCGCGGCGAGGCCGAGCTCACCGAGCACGGGCTGCACTTCGGCCCGGCCCTGCGTGAGCGGTTCGGCGCCGAGCAGACGTACACCTTCTCCAATGCCTGCTCCGCCTCGCTGTACGCGCTCGCCCTCGGCTCGGATCTGCTGGCCGGGCCGGACGGCCCCGACACCATCATCGTGGCCGGTGTCGACGTCCTCACCGAGAGCATGTACGGACTGCTCGAGCGGGTCCACCCGGTGGCGCCCGAGCGGGTCAGGCCCTTCGACCGCCACCGCACCGGTGTGCTCATGGGCGACGGCGCCGCCGCCGTCGTCCTCCGCAGAGAGGACACCGGGAACGACGGTCAGCAGGTGCACGGACGGCTGCGCGGCGTCTCGGTCAACTGCGACGCCTTCCACGCCACCGCGCCCTCTCCCGAAGGCATCGCCCAGGCGATGCGGCAGGCGTACACCGCCGCGGAGATCGAGCCCGGGCACATCGATCTGGTGATGCTGCACGGCACCGGCACGCTCCTCAACGACGAGGCCGAGGCCATCGCGCTCGCCGAGGTGCTCGGCCCCGACGCGGACAAGCCCCTGATGACCGCCATCAAGTCGATGACCGGGCACACCTCCGGCGGCTCGGGTCTGCTCAATCTGGTGGTCGGTCTGCGGGCCATGGACCAGGGGCGGATACCGCCCACGGTCGGCCTGGACGACCCGGTGGACGAGGCCGCGGCCTTCCGCTTCGTGACCGGCTCCGAGCGCAGGGCCGAGCTGGAGACCATGCAGTTGAACGCCTTCGGCTTCGGCGGCATCAACGCGGTCGCGATCGTGGAGGCAGCCCGATGAGCGCTGTGCACACCCTCACCGCGGGCAGCGCGGTCGTCATCACCGGCGTCAGCGTCCTGGTCCCCGGCGCCGACACCCCGGCGGCGCTCGCCGCGGGACCGGGGGCCGTCGGACAGCCCGTCGCACCGGAGGTGCTGGTCGGCAAGAAGGGCCTGCGCTACAAGGACCGGGCCACCCAGCTCGCGTACTGCCTGGCTTCCGGCGCCCTGATGGACACGGGTCTGCTCGACGAGGACGGGCTGACGGTGCCGGGGACGAGCATCGGTGTCGTCGCCAGCTCCAACTTCGGCAATCTGGACACCGTGACCAGCGCCCTGGACACCATCAGGGCCCACACGGTCTCGGCCACCTCACCGATGGATCTGCCGAACGCGTCCAGCAATGTCATCGCCTCCTCGGTGGCGATCAGGTTCGGCCTGCGCGGCCCCAACCTGATGGTCTGCAACGGCGCCACCTCGGGCCTCGACGCCATGCACTGGGCCGCCACCATGATCCGCTCGGGCCGTGTCGACCGCGTCCTGGTGATCGGCGTGGAGCCGGACAACGACGCGGTACGGCGCCTCCTCGGCGACGGTCGCACGGGCGTGGACGGCGGAGCCGCCGTCGTGGTCGAGCGCGCCGAGGCCGCCCGGAACCGGTCGGCCGACGTCCGCGCCGTCTACGGCGGCTATGCGATGACGGACGGCGTGCGCTCCTGTGTCGAGGACCTCGGTGGCACGGACGGCCCGGCACCGGTCCGCTGGCAGATCCCGCAGGACGCCGCCGGCGCTCTGCCCGACGATCTGCTGCCCGGCGTGCCGCGGGACGGCTTCGGTCCCGGACTCGGCCAGGCGTCCGGCGCGCTGGGCGTGCTGCAGTGCGCGGCGGCGACCGGGTGGTTCGACGAGGGCGGTACGGGCCCTGTGTACGCGGTGGCCGGCGCGGGCCTGCGCGGCGCCACCTCCGGTGTGTCCCTGCTCGCTCCTACGGGGAGCCCACGGTGATGCGTCCCCCCGCTCCGTCGGCTCCCGTCGTGCTGCGGCGGCACCCCGGTGCCGCCGCAGCAGGCGCCCCCAAGGTGTTGTTCCTGCACGGTCTCGCGGGCACCGACACCGTGTGGGACGAGACCGCGCGGCAGCTCTGCCCCGACCACGAGGTCTGGTCCGCCGGGCTCCCGTGGCGCGGCCAGGGCGTCACCGGCTGGGGCCGGACCGCGGACCTCACCCCGTGGGTCGAGGAGGCGCTGGTCTCCGTACCGGGCCCGGTGGATGTGGTGGTCGCGCACTCGATGTCGTCCAATGTGCTGCTCGAACTGCTCGACCGGACCGGACGCGTGCACGGCGACCCGTTCAGCCGTTTCGGCATCCGCGCCCTCGTCCTCGTCTCGCCCTTCTACCGGGGCACGGCCGAGGAGTTCGACTGGGGGACCATCACCCACTACCTCAACGACTTCCATCTGATCCTTCAGGAGGGCATCCGGGCCCACTCCGGCGGCCGGGTGTCGGCGGAGACAGAAGTCGCCATGGCGGAACGGGTCAGGGAGTGGATCGGCCCGTACGGCTGGATCCGGTTCTTCGACCTGTTCCTGCGCACACCCGAGCTACGAACGGCCCGCATCGCCGTCCCCTGCCTGGTCATCGGCGGTACGCACGACATCGCCACGCCAGCCGAACACGCCATCGCGCTGGCCGACGCGCTGCCCGACGCACGGCTGCGGGTGCTCGGGCGCAGCGGGCACTTCCCGATGGTGGACGAGCCGGCTGTCTTCGGCACCGAGCTGAGGGCCTTCCTCGGTTCCGTACTGACGCGTGCGCCCGTTCTGCAAGCAACCCTCACCACAGAAACGTGACGATCATGAGTGCTACCGCAACGGTCGGCCGCCGCCCGGTCATCACCGCCTGGTCCGCTGTCTCGCCATTCGGCGTCGGCCGCGCCGCGTTCACCGAGGGCATCCGGGAGCGCCGCGACACCACGGCGCCGCTCGGCCCTTCATACGACAAGACCCCGGAGCCGACCGCCTGTCTGGTACCCGG
Source organism: Streptomyces sp. NPDC006365 (assembly GCF_042870755.1). Classification (NCBI taxonomy): domain Bacteria; kingdom Bacillati; phylum Actinomycetota; class Actinomycetes; order Kitasatosporales; family Streptomycetaceae; genus Streptomyces; species Streptomyces sp. NPDC006365. The sequence goes on along the minus strand of NZ_JBIAHS010000002.1, from coordinate 841,927 downwards.
CTTCGACATCCGCACGGCACTCGGCCGCAAGGGCACCCGTTCCATGGACCGGGTCACTGGACTCACGGTCACCGCGGTCGGTGCGCTGCTCGGCGAGAGCGAGCGCAATCAGCGGGTGGGCACCGGAGAGGGCGCGGCCTTCGCACTGGGCACCACCACCGGCAGCGCGCAGAGCATGATGGATTTCACCCGCGACTCGCTCACCGGTGAGCAGCCGTTCTTCGTCGACCCCGCGCAGTTCCCGAACACGGTGATGAACTGCGCCAGTGGCCAGAGCGCGATCTGGTACCAGCTCAAGGGCCCGAACACCACGATTGCGGGCGGCCGGGCGGCGGGCCTGCACGCCCTCAACTACGCGCGCAGGCTGCTGGCATCGGGCCATGCGGAGAGTGTGCTGTGCGGCACGGCCGAGGAGTTCTCGCCGGCCCGCGCCTGGCTGGAGCACCACACCGCCTCGGCCGATTCCTCTGCCTCCCCCGATTCCGCCGGTTCCACCCCCCTCGGCGAAGGCAGCTCCATGCTGCTCATCGAACCCGCCGGGCCCGGCGACCAACCCGTGCTCGCCGAGATCCTCGCTGTCGAACTGGGCGTGACTCTGGGCGAGGACGTGCGCGCCGCCCTCTCCTCCTGTCTGCGCCGCGCCCTCGCCCAGGCCTCGATGGACCCGGGGCAGATCATGGCGATCGCCCGCTCCTCCAGCACCGGCCGGGCAAGGGCCGAGGAACTCCTCGCCATCGCGGACGTCCTGGGCGAGACCGGGGCCGTCGACCTCGCCCCCCACGAACTGATCGGCGACACCGGAGCGGCCGCCGCCGGCTTCCAGACGGCGTCCCTGCTCGCGTACGCCGAGACGCACCCGTCCGAGGAGCAGCACCGGTCCGAGGCCACCGGCCGGATCGGCCTGATCACCTCCGTGGACCGCACGGGCTCGGTCGGCTGCGCCCTGCTTCGCCTGCGCTGAAACCAACTCCGCGCCGAACCGGCTGCCCTGAACCGACTCTGTGCCGAACCACCTCTTCAAGGAGCCCGTGAACCATGGCCCGACGCCGCGCCCCGCGCTGGTACTTCTCCTTCCGCAGCCCATACTCCTGGATGGCCTACCGCGACCTGACGGACCGTTACCCCGACGTCGCCGACGCCATCGACTGGCTCCCCTTCTGGGAGCCCGACGAGCCCACGGCCCAGGACCTGACCGAGCGGGGCATACGTCTCCCCTACGTACCGATGTCGCGCGAGAAGCACCTCTACATCCTCCAGGACGTACGCAGGCTGGCCAGGGAACGCGATCTCGACATGGTCTGGCCGCAGGACCCCGCTCCGAACTGGGAGGTCTCGCACCTCGCCTACCTCGTCGCGAACCGCCTCGGCCACGGCCGCCCCTTCATCGACGCGGTCTACCGCGCCCGCTGGGAACAGGGCAAGGACATCTCCGACCCCGCCGTCATGGCCACCCTCGCCACCGGCCTCGGCCTCGACCCCGAACCCTTCTCGAGTGCGGCCACCGACCCGGCCGTACGGGCGGAAGGCCTCGCCTCCATCGAACTCCTGCACCGCGACGGCGTCTTCGGCGTCCCCTATTTCATCGACGGTTTCGACAAGTACTGGGGCGTCGACCGCCTCCCCGCCTTCGTCTCCCGCATCCGCGCCCAGCACCTGCCACCCGAACTCCTCACGACCGCCACCGTCGACCAGGGGCACGCGGGGGGCTGCGGCTGATGGGCGGCCACGGGACGGCAACCCGGCGGTGGACTTCGGCCGACGTTCCCGACCAGCGAGGACGAATCGTCGTGATCACCGGCGCCAACTCCGGCCTCGGCTTCGAGACCGCCCAGGTGTTCGCTCAGCGCGGCGCCACCGTCGTACTGGCCTGCCGGAATCCGGACCGGGCAGCGGACGCCGCGACCCGCATCACCGCCACGGCGCCGACCGCGAAGGTCAGCACCCTGCAACTGGACCTCGCCTCGCTCGCCTCGGTCCGCCGGGCCGCCGAGAGCCTGCGCGCCGACCATCCCCGTATCGACCTGCTCATCAACAACGCAGGAGGGATACGTCTGAGTCACAGCCTCACCGAGGACGGCTTCGAACTGACGCTGGCCACCAACCACCTGGGCCCGTTCGCGTTCACCGGACTGCTGCTGGACCGGCTGCTGAAGACTCCCGGCTCACGGATCGTGACCGTCAGCAGCATCGGCCACCGACACGGCACCATCAACTTCGACGATCTCACCTGCGAGCGCGGGTACCGCTCCTTCACCGCCTACTTCCAGGCGAAGCTCGCCAACCTGATGTTCACCTATGAACTGCAACGCCGGCTGGGGAGAGCCGGAGCGCCGGCCATCGCGGTCGCCGCCCACCCGGGCAACGCCCGCACCGAGTTCGGCCGGGACATGCCCGCGCCCGTCAGATTCCTCATGGGCCCGCAGTTGAGCCCGGTGAACTCGTGGATCGTGCAGTCCCCCCGGATGGGCGCCTTGTCGACGCTGCGCGCGGCCACCGACCCGGACGCACACGGCGGCGACTACTACGGACCTCCCGGCCTGGCCCAGTTCACCGGACATCCGACCCGCGTCGAGTCCAGCGCACGCTCCCACGACACCTGGGCGCAGCACCGCCTGTGGCAGGAGTCCGAACGACTGACCGGCGTCGCGTACCTCCTCCACCCCTTCGCAGACGGCCCCGTCAGCGGTCACCCCGACGCCTGACAACTCGCGTGCGCGCCCCCGCCGTCGTCCGTCGCCGACTTCCCGGCATGTACGGACCGGGTGCTTCAGCGCGCGGTCCAGGCGCGGGACACGGGCGGCCGGCAGGCCGACGACCTCCCGCACCCAGCGGGTGACGGTGGTGCGGTGTACCCCGTTTCCGCCGGCCAGATCGCCGGGCCACTGGTCACAGCGCAGCACCGCCAGCACGATCCCCGAGATCTTCCCCGCCGGCAGCGCCCGCCACCGAGAGTCCGCCGTGCGGATACGCCATCAGATCGCGGGGAGGGAGCGGGGGTGTCCGAGCTGGGGCGGATCACGGCTCGCCGGAGCGAGCTGGACGCGCTCGCCGAGGAGCTGGGCAAGCGGCTTCGGGAGGTCGAGGCGGAGCGGGAGGAGTTGGTGATTGCCGAGCGGGTGCTGCACCGTCTGGCCGAGCAGGACCGCCTGGAGGCGGAGGCTGCCGTTGCGGTGGCTCCGGTGAAGGCGCAGGTGGCGGGGCGTGCGGTGCTGCTGGTCCCGCACCGCGGCGATGATCCCGACGAGATGGCGCTGCCCGCCGACTACGGCCGGATCCTTCAGATCGTTCGGGCCACCGATGGTCCGGTGCAGGTCAGGGCGGTGGGCGAGGAGCTGGGACTTGAGGTGGCGGTGCGCGGGAAGCTGGAGCCGCTGCGGGCAAAGATGACCAAGCTCGCCGATCGTGGCTGGCTGCACAAACGCCGGCCTGACAGCGCGGCCGAAGCCGGGCGCCGCTCTGATCGCCGCGTGACGCCTCCCAGGCCTCCCGCATCGAACCTCTGGCACCCTCCACCAGCCTTCCGCTGGTGGAGGGTGCCTTGCGTTCGGGCAAGCCGGGCTGTAATGCGCGGAGAATCACCACAGCCCGGTGATCAGGACGAGTGCCCACAGTGGCCACGTGGGTGGCTACCTTCGTGGCTACCTTGGTGGCTACGTTCGTAGCCGTGAGGTCCGGTTTGAACCGGTACGGACCGGGGTCAGACTAGGCCCGCCAATCCTCGAAAAATGGCCCTTGACCTGCAATTACGCTGGTCATGAGCCCTTGGCGGCAGACGAGTCGGGCTGTACGCCGGGTTCTGTTCCGGGGGGTCCTCGCGAACCCCCCGGCGACGGCCATCCATCTAGGGCCGGCGTTGCCGCCGACCTCGTGCGGTCTACCCGCGGACTCGGGCGGGCAGCCCTCGGACGTCCGCGCAGAGCCGCCTGTCGCCAAGCGGCTCCTCTTGACCTTGCTCCGGGTGGGGTTTACCTAGCCGCCTGAGTCACCTCAGGCGCTGGTGGTCTCTTACACCACCGTTTCACCCTTACCCAGCACCAGAGTGCTGGGCGGTTTGCTTTCTGTGGCACTGTCCCGCGGGTCACCCCGGGTGGCCGTTAGCCACCACCCTGCCCTGTGGAGCCCGGACGTTCCTCGGGGAGGTCCACAGGGACCTCCACGCGACCGTCCGCCCGGCTCGTCTGCCGTGTCGACCATGGTACCGGGCGGGCGGCCCGCCCCGGACCGGATGCCGGTGCGGATGCGGGTCCGGAAGCCGATCCCGATCCCGATACCGGTCCCGGTCCCGCCTGTCCCGAAACCGTGGCCAGGACGGAGCCCAGCAGGATCAGGGTGAAGGACACCGCGACCCCGGCTGTCAGGTGTTCGTCCAGGAACAGCACGCCCGCCGCCACCGCCACCGCCGGATTGACGTATGTGAAGACCACTGCCCGTGTCGGGCCCGCCTCGCGGATCAGCTCCACGAAGACGACGAAGGCGAGTGCCGTGCAGATGACGCCGAGGCCGGTAAGCGAGGCCAGGACCGAGGGCGAGGGGAGCTCGGACGGCCGCGTCACCGCCGCCGCGGGGGCGTACACGACTGCCGCGAGCAGCAGGCACGGGGCGATCAGCTGGAGCGTGGGGACCTGCTTGAGGTGGCGGGCCATGATCAGCGGCGCGGTCGCGTAGCCGACGACCGTGACCCCCATTTCCGCGAGAGAGCGGGCGTTGCCGCCCGTCAAGTGCGGGGCCGTGAGCACCGCCACTCCGCCCAGGCCCAGCGCGAGGCCCGTCATCCGGCGGGCACCCAGCCTCTCCGTGTCGCCGAAGAAGCGTGCCAGTACGACGCCCACGATGGGTACACCCGCGATCAGCAGGCCTGCCGTCGAGCTGGACAGATGGCGTTCGGCGTCCGTCAGCGTCCACCAGGGGCCGATGATCTCGATGCACGCGAAGGCCAGCATGGGGCGCCAGTGGGCCCGGACGACGGTGGTCAGTCCGCCCTGCCGTACAGCGAAAGGCAGCAGGAGCGCGGCGCCCAGCGCACAGCGCGCGAACACCACCATGGACGGGGACATACCGCCGTCCACGGCCACTTTGATCATCAGGTAGGGGATGCCCCAGAACACTCCCATCAGGGAGAAGAGAAGCCAGCCGCGTGCAGTCATGCGCGCAGTCTCGGCCGGGTCAACGGCGTACGTCTTGAACGCTGTTGCGCTGAACGTTGTTGCGCTGAACGCTGTTGCGGTACGCCGCCGGGGTCACCCCCAGCACACGCCGGAACCAGCGCGTCAGATGCGCCTGGTCCGCGAAGCCGACGAGTGCGGCGGCCTCGGCGGGGCGGTGGCCCGACTCCAGCAGGCCCCGGGCCCGGGTCACCCGGTGCTGGGCGAGCCAGGCATACGGGGGCAGACCCATGGTCGTACGGAAGGCGCGGAGGAGTTGGTAGCGGGACAGGCCCAGGTCGGTGGCCAGGTCGGCGAGGGAGGGTGGGGCCAGGAGTTCGTCGGCGAGACGGTCGCGTACGGCGTGGGCTATGCGGCTCGCGCCAGGGATCCTGTCGCACACCGGGCGGGCCGTGGAGTGGCGGCGGGCGAGGGCGGTGAGCAGCCACGGGATGCGGGACTCGGCCTCCAACTGGTCGGGGCAGGCGCTGAGTTCTGTGTGCGCGAGGCGCAGGGCCGTGGCCAGTTCGGGGTCGTCGAGGAGAGGCTCGCGGAAGTGCGGGACGCTTCGCGTGCCTTCGGTGAGGAGGGTGGGGTCGGCGTACAGGGCCCGGTAGGCGTAGCCGTCGGACGCGGCGGGGCCGCCGGTGTGGGTCTCGCCGGGCGCGAGGACGACGATCGAGCCTGGGCCGGTCCGGATCCGGCCGCCTCGGTAGTCGATGACCTCCTCGCCGCCGACGCAGACGGTGAACTCCTCGTGGGCGTGGGGCGCGTAGCGGTGGCGGTCGAAGCGGGCGGTGAGGAGATCGAGTGGACGGCCGGTCCGGCCCAGGGTCGCCCTGGTCCAGACTGCCTGTTCACGGCTGATCGCTCTCTCGCCTCGCACACTCGGTGCAACACCCGTGCGGGCTGCCTCTATGCCCCGGTGCGCACTCGATGGCTCAGAGGAAGTCTGTGGTGTCCAGGTCGAAGGCGAAGGGCTCGGGGAGGGTGAGCGGTTTCCCGAAGGGGCGAGTGCAGTGTTCTCGGTAGTCGTCTTGCCTCGGATCGCTGAAGAGTGTGACCTGTGAGGTTTCGCGGTCGGCCAGCAGATAGAGCGGGATGCCACCGCGGGCGTAGCAGCGACGTTTGGCCTCGCGGTCTGCCTGCGGTTTCGTGGAGGTCACCTCCAGCACCATCGCGATGCCCTCGCAAGGCATCCAGGGTTCAGCGCCCCCGAAGAGGTCGGATTCGATGGGCGCGAAGGTGACGTCCGGGATCACGTGGTTCGTCGGGCAGGCTCCCCCGCTTTGCAGCCTCAATCCCTTGTTCCCGGATAGATCCATGTCGGTCCGGGACCGCTTGATCACTTGCCGCACGATCCGGCTGATGTACTTCTCGTGCTCCCCGTCCGGCGGCGGCGTCACGACGATCTCCCCCTCGATCAGCTCTGCCCGGAACCCCTCCGGGGTGTCGAGGGACAAAAAGATCTCCAGCAGTCCCTCAGCCGGCGTGGTGGGCTCATGAGCCACGGCAGTCATGTCACGCCCCTCCTTCGGTCGCTCGCCAGACTGGGACATCCGAAGATCACCTGTCCATGAGATCGGGAACTGTTCCCTCGATCGTGGCACACGCTCACCGACCTCGTCAGGCACCGCCGGAGCCCAACGCTTGACCCCGCCGCAACGTCAACGTTTCTACTGACCGCATGCGAATCGGAGAGCTGGCCGCGGCCGTCGGTGTCACCACGCGGACCCTGCGGCACTACCACCACCTCGGGCTGCTGCCCGAACCCGAGCGGCGGCCCAACGGGTACCGCGACTACGGGCTGCGGCACGCCGTCGTGCTGGCCCGGATCCGGCGGCTGACGGAGTTGGGGCTCGGGCTCGCCGAGGTGCGGGACGTGCTCGCGGACGATGCGGGGCGCGACCTCGTCGAGGTGCTTGCCGAGCTCGATGCCGACCTGGCGCGGCAGGAGGCGGCCATCCGGGAGCGGCGAGCTCGGCTGCGGGCGTTGCTGGCCGATGCCGAGGCGGGGCGGTTGCCCGTAGAGGGGCCAGTGTCCCCCGAACTGGCCGCGCTCTTCGGTGACTTGGACCAGGGCTCCAAGGGGCGGCCCGAGTCCCCGATGGCCGCCAAGGACCGCGAGATCATCGCCCTGCTGGACACCGCCGCGCCCCCGGAGGAGCGGGAGCGGCTGCTGTCCGCGCTGGGCAGCTTTGCCGGCGAGCCGGGTGCGGTGGACCGGGCGCACGAAGCGTACGCGTTGCTCGACGCACTCGTGGACGCCGACCCGGGCGACCCCCGCGTGGACGAGGCCGCCGAGCTGCTCGCCTCCTGCCTGCCGGACTCCGCCCTGGAAGGGTTCGACATTGGGGACGTGAGCGAGGACCACAGCTTCCTCCGCGCCCTCCTCGACGACTTCGCGCCCGCGCAGGCGGAGGCGATCCGGCGCACGATGCGGCTCCTGGTGCAGCGCCACGCAGGCGGTGCCCAGTGAAGGCCGTCGGGCTCGTGCGGCGTCTGACCGCGCACGAGCTGCGGCTCCTCGTGAGCATCGCCCTCTGGATGGCCCGGCGTTCGCACGGCACCCGGCACGGGCGGGCCTTCGGATACGCGCAGGGCCAGGGCGGGGTCATGTTCGCGTTCGGCTTCGTGTGCGTGCTCGAGACGATCGCCATGGCGGTGCTTCTGCGGCCCTGGCCCGCCATCGAGCGGCCCGTACTCGTCCTCGACCTCTACGGCGTGCTCCAAGTCGTCGGCATGCACGCGGCCTCCGTGAGCCGCCCGCACGTCCTGGACGACACGGCGCTGCGCATCCGGCGAGCCGCCCACATCGACCTCCGCGTCCCTCTGGACGTCATCGCGTCCGTACGCCGCGAGACGCGCTACACGCACGAGAAGCGCCCCGGCGAACTCGACCTGGCCATCGGCGCCCAGACCACGATCACCCTCGAACTTGCCGAGCCCATAGGGCACTTGACCTTCCTCGGCCGCCCCACGGACGTACGCCTGATCCGCTTCCATGCCGACGAACCGGACGTACTCGTTCAGGCGATACGCGAGATGCGTACGCTGGCGCCTGCCCCTCGTACGTACTGAAGGAGAACCACCGTGCTCGTGCTGTTGCCGCCGTCCGAAGGAAAGGCTCCCTCCGGGCGGGGTGCGCCGCTGAAGCCGGAGTCGTTGTCGCTGCCGGGGCTTGCCGAGGCGCGGCGGGCGGTCCTCGACGAGTTGGTCGAGCTGTGTGCGGGCGACGAGGAGAAGGCGCGTGAGGTGCTCGGGCTGAGCGAGGGGCTGCGTGGCGAGGTCGCCAAGAACGCGGCGTTGCGGACCGCGGGGGCGCGGCCCGCCGGGGAGATCTACACGGGGGTGCTGTACGACGCCCTTGACCTGGCCTCGCTCGACGCGGCGGCCAAGCGGCGGGCGGCGCGTTCGCTGCTCGTCTTCTCGGGGTTGTGGGGCGCGGTCCGCGTGACGGACCGGATTCCCTCGTACCGCTGCTCGATGGGCGTGAAGCTGCCGGGGCTCGGGGCGTTGGGCGCGCACTGGCGTACGCCGATGGCCGCCGTCCTTCCCGAGGCCGCCAGGAACGGGCTCGTGCTCGATCTGCGCTCCTCCGCGTACGCGGCCGCGTGGAAGCCGAAGGGGGAGGTGGCAGGGCGTACGGCGAGTGTGCGGGTGCTGCACGCGCCGACCCGGAAGGTGGTCAGCCACTTCAACAAGGCGACGAAGGGCCGGATCGTACGGAGCCTGCTGCTGGCCGGGGCCGCGCCGAAGGGGCCTGCGGAGCTGGTGGAGGCGCTGCGGGACCTCGGGTATGTGGTGGAGGCTCAGGCGCCGGGGCGGTCGGGGACGGCCTGGGCGCTGGATGTGCTGGTGGACGAGGTTCACTGACACCGTTGCGCCATTTCCCATTGCAGCATGCGCAACACCCTTTGCGCATGCTGCCTTCCGCGGGCAGCATGGAGAGCATGACCCCGCATGCGCCCTCGCACTCGGCATCGCCTTCCCTCCCCATGCCGTCGTCCCTGCTGGACCTCGCGCCCGTCATCCCCGTGGTCGTCGTCAGCGACGCCGCCGACGCCGTCCCCCTCGCGAGGGCGCTCGTCGCAGGCGGCCTGCCCGCGATCGAGGTGACACTGCGGACCCCGGCCGCGTTGGACGCGATCCGGGCGATCGCCGGTGAGGTGCCGGACGCGGTGGTCGGGGCGGGGACGATGCTCACGCCGGAGCAGGTGAAGGATTCGGTGGCGGCCGGAGCGCGGTTTCTGGTGAGCCCGGGCTGGACGGACGTACTGCTGGAGGCGATGCGGGGGTCGGGGGTGCCGTTCCTGCCGGGGGTGTCGACCACGTCGGAGGTGGTGGCGCTCCTTGAGCGCGGGGTGCGGGAGATGAAGTTCTTCCCGGCTCAGGCGGCGGGCGGAACGGCCTATCTGAAGTCCCTTGCCGGGCCGTTGCCGCAGGCACGGTTCTGCCCGACGGGCGGGATCGGGCTCGCGTCGGCTCCCGACTATCTGGCACTGCCCAACGTCGGTTGTGTGGGCGGGACTTGGATGCTCCCGGAGGATGCCATCGCCGCGAAGGACTGGGCGCGGATCGAAGCGCTGGCCGGCGAGGCCGCGGCGCTCAGCGCAGATGGGACGCCTCGTTGAGCAGGCGCAGGCTCGCGTTGCCGTCCGCGTAGTACGCCACCTCCGAGAGGGAGGCGGCCGACAGCTCCATGCGAAACAGGGACTCGGGCGGGGCGCCGAGGGCCAGCCGTACCAGGGTCTTGATGGGCGTGACGTGGGAGACGACGAGCACCTGACGGCCCGGGTGGGCGGCGAGCAGCTTGTCCCGGGCGGCGGCCACGCGTTCGGCCACTGCCGCGAAGCTCTCGCCGCCGCCGGTGGGTTCGGCGTCCGGCGAGCCCAGCCACGCGTTCAGGTCCTCCGGATAGCGCTCCCGCGCCTCCCCGAAGGTCAGTCCTTCCCACGCCCCGAAGTCGGTCTCACGGAGCCCGTCCTCGATACGCACGTCAAGGCCGAGCCGCGCTCCCACGATCCCCGCGGTCTCCCGACACCGAGCAAGGGGCGACGAAACGATCTCCCGTACGCTCCCCCGCCCGGCGAGCGCCTCCGCCACCCGCTCAGCCTGCCTCCGCCCCACATCCGACAGCCCCGGATCGCTCCCCCCGCTCCCGGAGAACCGCTTCTGAGGCGTCAGCGGCGTCTCCCCGTGCCGCAGCAGTACGAGGCTCATGGGCGCCCCGAAGTCAGGCGGCGCGGCGGAGGCGACGCTCTGCGCCGCCCGCACCGGCTCACTCAACGCGCAGCCCCTACAGCCCCGACTCGGACGTACGGACCAGAATGCGCCGGCAGTTCTCGCAGCGCAGTACCGCGTCCGGAGCAGCCGCCTTCACCTCGTTCACCTCGGTGATGTTGAGCTCCAGGCGGCAGCCCTCGCAGCGGCGCTGGTAGAGGCGGGCGGCGCCGATGCCGCCCTGCTGCTCGCGGAGCTTGTCGTAGAGCTTCAGCAGGTCGGCGGGGACCGAGCCCGCGATGACCTCGCGCTCCTTCGTCGCCGTGGCGATCTCGCTGTCCAGGGACTCCTGGGCCGCGCCCCGCCTGCTCATCGCGTCGTCGATCTTCGACTGGACGGAGGCCTCCCGCCCGGTCAGCTCGGTCACCCGCTCCTGCGCGGACTCGCGGCGCTCCATGACCTCCAGGACCACGTCCTCCAGGTCACCCTGCCGCTTGGCGAGGGAGGCGATCTCGTGCTGGAGGTTCTCCAGGTCCTTGGGGGACGTGACGGCGCCGGAGTCCAGGCGCTGCTGGTCGCGGGCGGCGCGCTGGCGCACCTGGTCGACGTCCTGCTCGGCCTTCGTCTGCTCGCGGGCGCAGTCGCTCTCCTCGGTCTGCGCGGCGACGAGCAGGTCACGCAGCTGGGTGAGGTCCTTGTTCAGCGACTCGATCTCGGCGTGCTCGGGCAGCGACTTCCGCTTGTGCGCCAGCTGCTGAAGGCGTACGTCGAGGGCCTGGACGTCGAGAAGTCGGATCTGGTCGGCGGGCGCGGCGTTCAGTTGGGGGCTCCAGGGGTGTTCGAATCGGAGGGGGCGCGCGAAGCGCTCCTTGGAAGGGCGGTGGTGGGCGACGGGTGGGCGGACGCCGCGTGGGCCGTCCAGGGGTCGGTGACCGTCTTCGAGACGTGGACGCGAAGTCCCCATCCGTTCCGGTCGGAAATCTCGTCGAGCTGGGAGGCGGCCAGCTCGCACCAGGGCCACTCGGTGGCCCAGTGCGCCGCGTCGAGCAGCGCGAGAGGACTGTGGGCGCGGGCCGCCATGAATTCTGCCGCCGGATGGTGGCGCAGGTCCGCGGTGAGGAAGGCGTCGACACCGGCGGCGCGTACATCGTCGAAGAGGCTGTCGCCGGATCCGCCGCTCACCGCCACGGTCCGTACGAGTGCATCCGCGTCGCCCGCGACCCGGATGCCCTGCGCCGTGGCGGGCAGCCGCTCGGCGGCGCGCGCGGCGAGTTCGCGGACGGTCAGCGGATGGTCCAGCTCGCAGACCCTGCCGAGGCCCCTTCGGCCCTCGGGGTCGGTCGGGTCCGGCACGAGGGGCCGTACGACCCGGACGTCCAGCGCCCCGGCGAGGGCGTCGCTGACTCCCGGATCCGCCCGGTCGGCGTTCGTGTGGGCGACGTGCAGCGCGATGTCGTTCTTGATGAGGGTGTGGACCACGCGGCCCTTGAAGTTCGAGGCGGCCACCGTCGTCGTACCGCGCAGGTAGAGCGGATGGTGGGTGACCAGCAGGTCGGCGTCCAGCTTCACCGCCTCGTCCACGATCTCCTGGACCGGGTCGACGGCGAACAGTACGCGCGTGACCTCGGCGGCCGGATTGTCGACGTCGCCGCAGACCGTGCCGACCGCGTCCCAGTCCTCTGCCCTCTCGGGGGGCCAGAGGGATTCGAGCGCGGCGATGACTTCAGACAGACGGGGCACGTAAGAAAGGCTACCCGCCTCTCCCGCGTGCCCCATCGGCGCCGGCACCCCTCCTTGCGCCTGAACCGGCGCCGCTCTCGCGGACCGGGTACTCGCCATCGTGGTTCTCAATTGATGACTGAGGGGCTCGTCGGCGGAAAAGAGAGTCTTCGCGCCGGTCGACACCGAGCGGGCTCCCGCACGACGGGCCTACTTGGCCAGGTAGCCCCGCAGGTCGTCCAGTACTTCGTCCGCGGCGGTGACCCCGAGCCCGAGGTACCAGGTCTCGTCCGGTACGTCCTTCGCCCGGCCGTTCTCGACCGCGCCGAGCTTCTTCCAGAGCGGGTTGTCCTCGGCGCTCGCGCGGTCGGTCTTCTTCGCGTCGCCGTAGACGCCGGTGAAGACCCAGTCGGCGTCCGCCTCGTCGATCTTCTCCGGGCTGATCTCCACGGCGAGGTCGTTGATCTGCTGGTTCTTGGGCCGCGGGATGCCGGTGTCGTCGAGGATCGTGCCGATGAAGGACGCCTTCGCGTAGAGGCGGATCATGCCCGGCATGTAACGCAGCATGGTGACGGTCGGCTTCTCGGCGCCCAGCTCGTCACCGAGGGCCTTCGCCTTCTTCTCGTACGCGTCGAGCTTGGCCTTCGCCTCGGCGGTCTTGTCGAGGGCGGCGGCGTTGAGGAGGTAGTTCTCCTTCCAGGTGAAGCCGGGACGGATGGAGAAGACGGTGGGCGCGATCTGGGAGAGCTGCGGGTAGAGCTTGGCGGCACGCAGCTCGCTGCCGAGGATCAGGTCCGGCTTGAGGTTCGCGATCGCTTCCAGGTTCAGGGAGTTGATCGTGCCGACGTCCTTGGGGCTGCCCGCGTCCTTCTTCAGGTACGAGGGGATGGCGACCGAGCCCTCGGTGGGCGCGTAGCCGACGGGCTTGACGCCCAGCGACACAACGTTGTCGAGCTCACCGACGTCCAGGACGACGACCCGCTTCGGCTCCGCCTTCAGCTCCGTCTCGCCCCTCGCGTGCTTGATCGTGCGCGGGAACTCGCCGGCCTTCGCCGTCGTGCCCATCTTCGCCGTGTCCTCGGCCGCCTTCGCGAAGTCCTCGCCGCCCTGGGCGACGGACTTGCTGCCACTGCCGTTGTCGGACTTTCCGGAGCCTGAACCGCCGTCACCGGAGCCGCAGGCCGCGAGGGAGAGCGCGGCGGCCATGGTCAGGGCGACGGCGGCAACACCGCGTCGTCGAAGGGACATCAGGCACACTCCACAGTTTCTGGCCCAAGGAGTCAGTCTCAGGACTCAGGGGATCGGTCTTTGGGCGACACACAGGCCGCACTTAGGTGAGCCTCACCTTAAACCGTCGAGTCCCGGCCAGCACACACGCCCTGATTTCCTCAGGCGAATCGCCAGTTGGCCACCCATTTGTGTGAAGCACCTGCCCGTCGATGCCCCGTCTGTGCGTACGAAAACTACCTTCGTGGCCGGAGGTGACCCAGACGATGACGGCCTGTGCCATCGAATCCGCCGCTGAGAACGGCACTCGGGCAGGATGCGTGATCACCGCCGACGGGTCCTACGCGGCCCGTCTCGCCCCGCACGGCGACTCCTGGTTCCCGGAGCGCTGGACCCTGGACGGCCCCGAACCGTACGCCGTGCCGCTGCCGGGCAAGCAGCCCGAGGAGCCCGGCACGGAGGTGCAGCCGATGGCGGACGGGCGGGTGCTCATCCACCGTGTGCCGGACGGGCGGCACACGTTCTCGCTGCTGTATCCCACGGGGCCGGGGACGGGTGAGGTACCGCTCGGCGCGGTGGAATGCCGGGACGGGACAACGGAGTTGCGGCTGTTGCCACCCGCGCCGGGCGGCCTTCGGGCGTACGCCGTGGCCGTGGGCCGGAGCTCCACCACCGTGTGGCTGGTGGCGGGCGGCCCCTTCGGGCCCGAGCGGCTCGCCGAGGTGCCGGGGCGCTGCTCGGGCGGGGTGTGGCTGTCCGGCGGGGACCGGCTGCTCGCCCTGGACCGGGAGTTGGGCGGCCGGACCAAGACGGTGGTGGTCGACCTGGAGCGCGACGGCGAGGTGTCGCCGCTCCTCCAGATCGCCGAGGGGAGCAACGACCGGCTGCTGCTCGCGGACGCCGACAGCGGGCTGCTGCTGATCCGCTCGGACGCGCCGTCACCGGGCCAGGACCGGCTCGGCTGGGGCGTGTTGGGGAGCACGCTGCCGGTGCGCTTTCCTGACTCGCTGCGGCTGGCGGACCACACGGTGACGCCGTTCGCGATCCAGCCGGGGCAGATGCTGACGCCGGAGTACTGCTTGGTGGCGCTGCGGATCGCCGGTGCGGGCGGGGGCAGCTGGCTGGGGATGTGGCGGCCCGTTGAGCGATGGATCCACCAACTGACCGCTCCAGAAGGCTGGTTGACGGACTCCGGACTGTGGACCAAGGACGGGGTTCTCCGACTGCCGTACGCGACGGAGACGTTGCCGTGTGGGGTTTCGCGGGTGGCGGCTCCCGTGGAGGCTGTGGAGGCTGTGGACGGAGCGTCGTTGATCAAGTATTCCGCGGAGTACGCCGAGTCCCCCGAGCCCTCGGATTTCCCGGACTCCTCAGATCCCGTGGCCTCCATGGAGGAACTCGCGGAACCTTACGACGAGCTTGCCTCGTCGTCCCGTCCCGTGCCCCTGCAACAGGCGCCGTTCACCGTGCGGAAGCTGTCGAGCGCCTTCGCCGGGCGGCGGTTGGCGCAGGCCGCGCGTGCCGGTCGGGCGACCGCCGAAGAAGTGACTGTCGAGTAGCCCCTACCACCCCTCACCGGCCAAAAGAGCGCCCACTAGACTCGCCCGCGCTACAAAGAAGGATCTTGTTGACGGGGTGAATTTCTACATGAGCGACGTAAGCAGCACGGCTACCGACCCGCGGCAGGCGGGCAGCGATCCGCATGACCCGCGGATGGCGATGTCCCAGCCGGACGATGGTGGCCGCGGGCGGCACCGGGGGCCCGTTTCCGCGTCGGACGACGAGGCTGCGCCTCGCGGCCGACACCGTAAGCCAGCCGGGCAGAGCGAGGCCTGAGCGCTCCGCTGGGGGGCGCGGTTCGTAAGCTGCGGGTTCGTTGTGGCTTGTCGCGCAGTTCCCCGCGCCCCTGGGTGGTCTGTGGGTCGGGGCCGTGGGCCGGTGCGTCAGCCCGTCGCAGGGTGGGCATACGGCCCTCCGGCTCACACAGGGCGCAGGTGACCTGAGACAGAACCTACGCGACGGGCATACGACGCACCGGCCCACGTCCCCTCCCG
Source organism: Streptomyces sp. NPDC006365 (assembly GCF_042870755.1). Taxonomy (NCBI): domain Bacteria; kingdom Bacillati; phylum Actinomycetota; class Actinomycetes; order Kitasatosporales; family Streptomycetaceae; genus Streptomyces; species Streptomyces sp. NPDC006365. The sequence goes on along the minus strand of NZ_JBIAHS010000002.1, from coordinate 826,563 downwards.
CCGGTGGGAGAGTGCGGGTAGTCGGGGGTGCGGGCTCTTTCTGGGCGCGAATCCTCTTGGGGCGCGGGGAGTCGCAGGCTTTGCTTTTCAGGGGCGCGGGGCTGTGACATCAGCGGCTCCGCCGCAGGGCGCGACCAGCCACGACGCGCCCGCAGCCGCTCGCGAACCGAACCCACCGCCCCGGTAGGCGTCAGGTGAGCGTTTCGCGCTTGAGGCCGAGCACCTCCACCGCTGCGAACGTCTCGCTCGGTGGGCGTTCCGCGTAGTGCGGGGTGAGGAGCGTGTCCAGTTCGTCGTAGCTGAAAGCGTCCTGCTTGGTGTCGAACTTGGCTGCCACCCTTGGGCGTTCGACGATGGCGACCATGCCCCCGTGGACGACCAGGAGTTGGCCGTTGATGCGTGAGGCGGCGGGTGAGGCCAAGTAACCGACGAGTGGGGCTACATGCTCGGGGGCCAGCGGGTCGAGACCGTCGGCTGAGTCCCCGGAACCGGCGAAGACGTCCGCGGTCATCCGGGTGCGGGCGCGCGGGCAGATCACGTTCGCTGTGACGCCGTACTTGGCGAGGGCCAGGGCCGTGGAGGTGGTGAGCCCGACGATTCCGCCTTTGGCCGCCGCGTAGTTGGGCTGGCCGGCGGAGCCCGCCAGGAAGGCCTCTGAGGAGGTGTTGACGATGCGCCCGTACACCGGGGCGCCCGTCGCCTTGGAGCGGTTGCGCCAGTGTGCGGCGGCGAAGTGGGTTGTGTTGAAGTGGCCCTTCAGGTGGACGCGGATGACGGAGTCCCACTCGTCCTCGGACATCGAGAAGACCATCTTGTCGCGCAGAATGCCCGCGTTGTTGACGAGGATGTCCAGCTGCCCGAACGTGGTCACCGCCAACTCGACGAGTTCCTGGGCCTGTTGGTGGTCGGCCACGTCACCGGTGTGGGCGACCGCGCGACCGCCGGCCTGACGGATCTCGTCCGCGACCTCCTCGGCGGGTCCGGCCGACGCGTCGCCGGAACCGTCCCGGCCCGGCCGGCCGAAGTCGTTGACGACGACGGCGGCGCCAAGGCGGGCGAGTTCCAGCGCCTCCGCCCGGCCGAGCCCGCGGCCCGCACCGGTGACGATCGCGGCCCGCCCTTCAAGTGGCAGTGACATCAAGGCCCCTTCAGTCATCGGTATCGGTGATCGGTTGGCGGAATGTGACACCTTGAATCCGATGTGTCACATTCCGCACATACACCTGAGTCAGATCTCGATGCACGTACGCAGCGCCACACCCGTACGCATCTGGTCCAGCGCCTCGTTGATCTCGCTCAGCGGCACCCGGTGGGTGATCAGCCCCTCCAGGTCGATGCGCCCGGCACGCCACAGCGCGATGGTCCGCTCGTACGAACGCATGACGTCCCCGCCGCCGTACATGCTCGGCAGGATCCGCTTCTCGTCGAAGAACAGCTCGAACATGCTGAGCTGCAGGAAGTCGTCCATGGCGCCGGCGCCGACGACGACCAGTGTGCCGCCGCGGCGGGTGTTCTCGTACGCGGTGCGGGCGGTGGCGGACTTGCCGACGACCTCGAAGACGTAGTCGAAGCCCTCGCCCGCGGTCAACGTCTGCTTGGTGTCGGGGAGTTCGTCCGGCGATACGGCCCTGGTGGCGCCGAACTTCAGCGCGGACTCGCGGCGTGAGGCCACCGGGTCGACGGCGACGATCTCGGCGGCGCCCTTGAGCCGCGCGCCCTGGATCGCGGAGATGCCGACGCCGCCGCAGCCGATGACGGCGACCGACGATCCGGCTTCCACATCGGCGGTGTTGAGGGCGGCGCCGAGTCCCGTGGTGACCCCGCAGCCGATGAGGGCCGCGATGTCGAAGGGCACGTCGTCCGGGATGGGCACCGCGCAGCCCGCGTCGACCACGACCTCCTCGGTGAACGTCCCGGTGCCGGCCATGCCGAAGACATCTCCTGCGGGCCGCTTGAAGTTGGGCGTGCCCGCGTTCATGAACCCGGCCAGGCACAGCTCCGTCTGGCCTCGCTTGCAGGCGGGGCAGGCGCCGCAGGCGGGCAGCCAGCAGACGACGACGCGGTCGCCGGGCTTGACGTTCGTGACGCCCTCGCCGACGTCCAGGATCTCGCCCGCGCCCTCGTGCCCGGGCACGAACGGCCCCGGCTGCGGCAGGACCCCGGACATCGCCGAGAGGTCCGAGTGACACAGTCCGGTGGCCCGTATCCGGATCTTCACCCGGCCGGGACCGAAGCCTGCCGCCTCGACGTCGTCGAGGACCTCCAGCTTGTCCTGGCCGATCTCGTGCAGTACGGCTGCCCGCATGGTGCGGCTCCCCTCAAGAGTTCAAGCGTGTTCGACGATGGTGTCGGCCAGCACCGGCGCGTCGTCCCGTTCGACCGCCGTCACCGTCCCCTGGACCCTGCCATCCTGCTGCCACATGTGGATGCGGAGGGTCTCACCGGGGAAGACGACCCCGGCGAAGCGCGTGCTGTAGGAGCGGACACGTGCCACATCGCCGCCGAGCAGCGTGTCGACGACGGCCTTGAGCGTGATCCCGTACGTGCACAGCCCGTGCAGGATCGGCCGGTCGAACCCGGCGCGCCCCGCGAACTCCGGGTCGGCGTGCAGCGGGTTCCAGTCGCCGGAGAGGCGGTAGAGCAGGGCCTGGTCCTCGCGGACGTGCCGCTCGACTTCCCTGCTCGGATCGTCTGTCGGCGGGTGGAGGCGGGTGGAGGGGCCGCGTTCGCCGCCGAAGCCGCCTTCGCCGCGTACGAAGATCTGCGCGTCGTTCGTCCACAACGGGCCCTCGTCGTCGGCGACTTCGGTGCGCATGACGAGGATGGCGGCCTTGCCCTTGTCGTACACGGCTGCGATCCGTGCGGTGGCAACAGCCTTGCCCTCGGCGGGAATCGGGCGGTGCAGCTCGATGCTCTGGCCGCCGTGCAGGACGTGTGCGAGGTCGACCTCGACGCCCGGCATGGACAGTCCGCCGATCACGCCCGGGGAGCCGGCGCCCGCGACGGTCGCGAAGCTCGGCAGGACGTGCAGCCTGGACTCGAGGGTGTAGCGCAGCTCGTCGGGGTCGGTCGCCGGGACGCCCGCGCCGATTCCCAGGTGGTAGAGCTGGACGTCCTTGTGGTTCCAGGTGATCTCGCCGGTCCGGGGCTCGGCGGCGAGGGCCTTGGCGGCGTCGATGGGCATGCGGCTCCTGACTGCTGGCGGATCTTCGGCGGAGAAGACCTCGGTGCGGCCGTCCGCACCGTCGGACGCACCGAGGTCGACCTTGGGCCGCGGAACCCGACTGTTCTAGAACGCGTTCCAGTCCGGCGACCCTCTGTATAGCCCAGCTCCCAGCACTTGTGAAGACTCTGACGCTATGTCAGATGAGCTGCCTCGTAGTGCCGTGGGAGCGGGCAGTGACATTTGTCCCGTCCGAGTCCGTACAAGCGCATCTGCCGCGCGCCACCCCCGGATTCGTAGCGTCGTACCCATGGCAGAGACGGCACAGACAGCACGGACAGGTGGGACACATCAGGCCGTGTCCTTCATGGGGGCGGTCAAGACCTTCGGCTCGGTACGAGCCGTGGACGAAATCGATCTGGAGATGGCGCGCGGTGAGACGGTCGCCCTGCTCGGCCGCAACGGCGCCGGCAAGTCCACCGCGATCTCGCTGCTCCTCGGCCTGAACGAGCCCGACGAGGGTGTCGTACGGCTCTTCGGCGCGGCGCCGGAAGTGGCCGCACGCGCGGGCCGAGTGGGCGCCATGCTGCAGGACGGCCGGCCGGTGCCGCGGGTGACGGTGGGCGAGCTCGTCGGATTCGTCGCACGTACGTATCCGGCGCCGATGCCCGTCGCCGAGGCACTGGAGCTCGCGGGCATCGCCGAGCTGGCCGGGCGGCGCGTCGACCGGCTCTCCGGGGGCCAGACGCAGCGGGTGCGGTTCGCGGTCGCGCTCATCGGGAACCCCGCGCTGATCGTGCTCGACGAGCCCACCGCCGCGCTGGACGTGGAGGCGCGGTACGCCTTCTGGGACTCGATGCGGGCCTACGCCCGGCGCGGCCACACCGTCCTCTTCTCCACCCACTACCTGGAGGAGGCCGACGCCAACGCCGACCGGATCGTCGTCATCGACCGGGGCCGCATCGTCGCCGACGGCAGCGGTGAGCAGCTCAGGCGGTCGGCGGGCGGCAACCTGGTCACCTTCGACCTGGCGGGCCGCTCCACCGAGGGCCTGACCCTGCTGCCCGGCGTGGTGTCGGTGGAAGTGCGCGGCGACCGGGCCCGGCTTCGTACGGAGGACTCGGACGCGACGGTGATCGCACTGGCCGAGATGGGTGCCATACGGGGCCTGGAGGTGGCGCCCGCGTCGCTGGACGACGCGTTCATGGCGCTGACGTCGGGTTCGTCGGGCGTGCTGGAGAGGGTGTGATGGTGGTGACTGGTGTGGTGTGGGAGTACCTGCGGCTCGAAGTGCGGCGGACGCTGCGCGACCCCGGCTTCGTGGTCGGCACCGTCGTGATGCCGGTGACGATGTACCTGCTGTTCACCAACCTCGGTGACGGCGACGACAGCGGCTGGAAGACCGCCTCGATGGTCGGCATGGCCGCTTACGGGGCGATGGGCTCGGCCTTGAACACCGGTGCCGGCGTCGCCGAGGACAAGTCGACCGGCTGGCTGCGGCAGCTGCGGATCACGCCGATGACTCCGCGCCAGGTCGTGATCGGCCGGGCGCTGACCGGGGCGGTGACGGTGCTGCCCGCGCTGGTCGCGGTGCTGGCGGCGGGCGGTCTCGTCAACGGCGTACGGCTGGATCTGTGGAAGTGGGCGGCGATCGCGCTGCTGCTGTGGCTGGGCTCGATCCCGTTCACGCTGCTCGGTCTGGGCAACGGCTACCGGCTGACCGCGCAGACGACGGGGGTCGCCAACATGGCCTGCAATCTGGTGCTGGCCGTGGTCGGCGGCCTGTGGTTCCCGCTCGCCCTCTTCCCGGAGTGGCTGCGCTCGCTGTCCGCGTACACACCGACGAACCGGTTCGCGCAGCTCGGCAGGGCGGTCGCCGACGGGCATGCGCCGACCATGGGGGCGGTACTGGTGCTGAGCCTCTGGCTGCTGGCCTTCGGCTCGTACGCTGTTACTTCGTACCGCAGGGCCGCGCGAACCGTCTGAATCTGTCTGGAACCGTTTGAGCGGGGGCAGGGCATGTCCTGGATGACCAGGGTCAACTACTGGCTGGCCTTGCGGCACGCCGAGGGCTGTGAGCGGGGCCGGGCCCGGAAGAAGACCGGTCGGCCGCCGGAGGAACTCGGCCCGCCGCCCAGCGGCTTCGCCCTCCTCCCCTGGCTTCTGATGGGCATGGGCGCCTTCTCCAATCTGTTCCAGGGCAAGACCCCGAACCCCTGGGTCGGCGCCATCGGCCTGGTGGCCTTCAACTCCCTCTACATCGCGGTAGTGTTCCGGGCCTTCTCGAAGGAGGCGCGCGAGGCCCGCTCCACCCGCGTGATGCTGATCGCGCTGGGTGTGGTGACCTGCACACTCGCCATCGTCTACGGCGGCAGCTGGCTGCTCTTCTTCCCGCTGCTCGGCCTGGCGACGGGCGCGATCGTACGGGGGCCATGGCTCGGCAGGGTCGCGGTCGGACTGACCCTGCTCTCGGGCGTCACGGCCGGGGTCCGCGACGGCTGGGGTGCGATAAACGTCGCGTACGGCACCTTCCTGTCCACCATGGTGACGGCGGCGATCCTCTCCCTGTCCGAAGCGGTACGTGAACTCCGCGCCGCCCGCGAGGAGTTGGCCCGCCGTGCCGTCGAGGAGGAACGGCTGCGCTTCTCCCGGGACCTGCACGATCTGCTGGGCCACACCCTTTCCGTGATCGTGGTGAAGTCGGAGGCGGTCCGCCGGCTGGCCCGCCGCGACCTGGACGCGGCGCTCGTCCAGGTCGGGGACATCGAGTCGGTGGGCCGCCAGGCGCTCACGGAGGTCCGCGAGGCGGTGACCGGCTACCGCGAGGGCAGCCTGGCCACCGAACTCGACCGCGCCCGCTCGGCGTTGCAGACCGTCGGCATCGAACCCGTCGTACGCCAGTCGGGCCCGGCCCTCGCCGCCCGGACGGAAGCACTGCTGGGCTGGGTGATCCGCGAGGCCGTCACCAACGCCGTACGCCACAGCGGCGCGACCCGCTGCGAGATCGTGGTCGAGGGCGGCCTGGAACGCGTCCGCTTACGCATCTCGGACGACGGCCGCGGTGCGCTTCCCGCGTCCGGCCCGCCCCCGTCGATCCCCGGCATCGGCGGCACCGGGCTCAAGGGCCTCACGGAACGCCTCGCGGCGGCGGGCGGCTCGCTGGAGGCGGGGCCCGTTCCACGGGGCGGCTTCGTGGTGACGGCGGAACTGCCGGTGGAAACAGCCGAGTTGAGCGAAGAGGGGGATCCGGCGGGCGCTTCGCAGGAGGCGAGCGTGCTGAACCTGCCGGGGACGGCGGCCTGAAAGGCCAGGTCCGGAGCGCAACTGCCCGGCCTACGCTTGGGCCGTGAACGAGATGCCCCAGGACCACCGGCCCGCCAAGTCCATCCGCGTGCTGCTCGCCGAGGACCAGGGGATGATGCGGGGCGCCCTCGCCCTGCTGCTCGGTCTTGAGGAGGACATCGAGGTGGTCGCGCAGGTGGCTGCCGGGGACGTGATCGTGGACGCGGCCCTCGAGTCCCGGCCCGATGTCGCCTTGTTGGACATCGAGTTGCCTGGGATCAGCGGGCTCGACGCCGCCGCGCGGTTGCGGGACGAGGTACCCGACTGCCGGGTGCTGATCCTCACCACCTTCGGCCGGCCGGGGTATCTGCGGCGGGCCATGGAGGCGGGCGCGGCGGGGTTTCTGGTGAAGGACGGGCCCGTGGAGGAACTGGCCGCCTCGATCCGACGGGTGCTGACCGGCGAGACGGTGATAGATCCGGCGCTCGCCGCGGCCGCGTTGAGCGCCGGGCCGAGTCCGCTGACGGCCCGCGAGTGCGATGTACTGAAGGCCTCCGCCGACGGGGCGACCGTCAGCGACATAGCGGCCAAGCTCCACCTCTCCGAGTCCACGGTCCGCAATTACCTGTCCTCCGCGATCGGCAAGACGGGCACCCGCAACCGCATGGAGGCGATGCGGGAGGCCCGCCAGCAGGGCTGGCTCTAGAGGGCGACTGATCAATGCTCGGACCGGCCCGAACCGGGCCGGCCGCTGCACGGCGAGCGGTCAGGGGGGCGCCGAAGGACAAGTCGCCTTGAGGCGCCTGCGGTGCTTTCTCGCATGTGCGTTGATCATCAGGCGCCACACATACGCGTCCGGGTCGTCGGCGGCACTGACCTTGCGCCACGCCACATACACCCGCTCCAGCGACGACTGCACCAGGTCCTCCGCCGCGTGTTGCTCCCCCGTGAGGAGAAATGCCGTACGCATCAGCCGCGGCCAGCGGCCGGTGACGAAGCTCTGGAACTCCTCGTCCAGAATCTGCTTCCGATCCCCCATGGGCACCTCCTAGATGACCAATAGAGTCCATGGGCCTCGGATTCCGTTGCCTGCCCTCACGATCTTTTCGTGACGTCCGCCGGTACGTCCGTGGCTCAGTCGCTCGCAGCCCGCGCCGGCACCCGCCGCGGCAGCCACAGCAGCATCAGTACGGCGCCTCCCAGCAGCACGCCCGTGCCCGTACGGAAGGCCAGTGCGTAGCCCTCCGTCAGTGCCGCGGCCGATGTGCCGCCCCCGGTCCGGGCCGCCGCGATCGTCGACATCACCGCGAGTCCGAGCGAACCGCCCATCGTGCGCGAGGTGTTGACCAGGCCCGAGACCAGCCCGGCGTCCCCCGGCGCCGCCCCCGACGTGGCCAGCGAGCCGAGCGGCGTCGCGGACAGTCCGGCGCCGAGCATCATCAGGATCCCTGGGAACATGATCGCGGTGAGATACGTACCGTCCGCGCTCATCGTCGACTGCCAGCCGAACCCGATGGCGGCCACCAGCGTCCCGAGCACCGCGACATGGCGCGCCCCGGCGACGCGCATGAGGCGCGGCGCCGCCTTCGAGCCCAGCACCACAGCGAGCGAGCTGGGCATGAGCGCGAGCCCGCCCTCCAGCGGCGTGTAGCCGAGCACGTTCTGGGTGTACAGGGTCATGAAGAACCACATGCAGATCATGGCCGCGCCGCACAGGAACATCGCCACGTTCGCCGACGACACGGACCGTATGCGGAACAGCTTCAGGGGCATCAGTGGTGCCTTGGCCCGCGCTTCGACCAGCAGGAAGAGCCCGATGAGCGCGGCTCCGGCGAGTAGCGGGGCGAGGGCCGCGGACGAGGTCCAGCCCTCGGCCTCCGTCTGCACGATCCCGTACGAGAGGGTCGCGAGGCCCGCCGTCACCAGCAGCGCGCCCGGCAGATCGAGCCGCCGCCCGTCACCGGCCCGGCTCTCGACGAGCCACCGCAGGGCGCCGGCCAGTACGACGGCGCCGACGGGCACATTGATCAGCAGCACCCATCGCCAGGACAGTCCCTCGACCAGGAGTCCGCCGACGAGGCCGCCCGCCGCGCCGCCGCCCGCGCCGAAGGCGGTCCAGGTCGCGATGGCTCGCGCGCGCGGCGCCCCTTCCGGCACGGCCGAGGTCAGAATCGTCAGCGTCGAGGGCGCGAGCACGGCCGCGCCCAGCCCCTGCACGGCCCGCGCGAGCAGCAGCTGCCACTCGGCCTGGGCGAGCCCGCCGCCGAGGGACGCGAGCGTGAAGACGGTGAGCCCGATCAGGAACATCCGCTTGCGCCCGTACAGGTCCCCGGCCCGACCGCCGAGCAGCATGAATCCGGCCAAGGCGATCGTGTACGCGTTGACGACCCACTGGAGCCCCGTCGCGCTCAGCGCCAGGTCGGCCCGCATCGAGGGCAGGGCCACATTGACCACGGAGATGTCGAGCACCACGAGGAACTGGCCCGCGCAGGCGAGCGCGACGACCGCCCAGGTGGACGGCGCGGAATTTCGGGACACGGGTCTCGCTGCGGCGGCTCTGAGCATGACAGTCATGCTCTCAACCGGCCCGCGGCCCGTACATGGGAATTTCGTCCCTGGGGCGCTCGGCCGTGGGACCTACCACCCGCGCACCAGTACTGGAGAAAAGCGTGAAGCCTCCGGCCGCCGGACCGGAGGCGTCACGCCCCACACACAGGTGCTCGTGGATCAGTCAGTCACGTCCGTGACCCTCCAGCGCTGGTTGGAGCCGGAGTTGGGCGTCCACAGCGTTACCGCCGCGCCCTCATTGGTGGCCTGGCCGCCGACCTCCAGGAGGCGGCCGGTGGCGGCGTTGACGAGGGTGAAGGTGCCGTCACCGGTCGTCGACATGATCCACTGGGTGGCCTTGTCGCGGCGGCCCTCGTCGGGCTCCACCACCGGGGCGCCGTCACGGACGGCGAGGCGCTTGCCCTCCACCGGGTTGGTGAACACGTACCGCTGCCGGTTGTCCGTGTCACCGCTGATCTGCCGCAGCTTCCACTGCTGGCCGGCAACAGCGGTACCCGTGGCGGCCGACTTGATGACCAGGTTGGTGCCGTTGTCGGCGACGGTCAGTGCCTTGCCGCTCTGCACGCCGGTCAGCTCGTAGGTGTGGCCCTTCTGGAGCAGCGCGGCGTCCTTGGCGACACCGGACACACCCTTGACGACGAAGGAGGTCACCGACTGGGCGGGCACGGTGAAGGTGGCCTTGCGCTCGCTGACCTTGATGGGCTTGTGCCGCTCGAGCTTGTTGTCGGCGCTGGTCACCACGGGGGTGACAGTGGCCTTGCGGCTGATCTTGCCGAACTTGGACAGGTCGACGGTGACCGTACGGGCGCCGGTGGTGCTGTTGACGTGGACGACGCTCGCCCCGTCGCCCTTCTTGGAGACGGCGGCGGCGCTGGAGGTGTCGTTCACCTGGATCAGCCGGTCGCCGGGCTTGATGTAGTGCGTGAAGTTCCGGGCGGTGTCGAACTTCGTGTTGGTGTAGATCGGGCAGGTCTCGAGGGTGTCCTCGGAGGTGCAGCTGAACGGGAGCTGGATGCTGCCCCAGTTGCCGCCCTTCGCGGACTCGCCGCCGGGCTTCATGTTGTCGTAGTCCTCGACGGGCTGCCAGAACACCCAGGCGCTGGGCTCCAGTTCGCGCAGGTCGTCGACGATGCGCTGGGCGAGGCCGAGGCCCGGCCGCATGTCCGTGAAGCTCTGGCCGTCGCCCCAGTCGCCCTCGACCTCGCTCATCCACAGCGGCTTGTCCTCGGCCTTGGCGAGGTCGCGCGCGCTGGTGCGGCCGCCGGTGCCGTAGGTGTGGACGTTCATCTGGTCGACGAGGTCGCGCACCTCCTGCGGGTAGCTGAGCCAGTTCTGCGTGAAGGTGCTCGGGTTGGTCTCGTCCATCGCGGAGATCTCCGCGTCGGTACGGGACTTGTCCAGGACCGGGGCCAGCGCGCGGAGCACCTTCTGCTGGAGCTCGGGGCCCATGTGGGCGCCTTCCTGACGGCCGCCGACGGGCTCGCCGTCGGGTCCCAGGCGGGTGCCCCAGTAGTCGGTGTTCGGCTCGTTGAACGGGTCGAGGGTGTCGACGTCGATCTTGTGGGCCTTCTCAAGGCGCTCGGTGGCGCCCACCAGGTACTTCGCGAAGTCCTCGACGGACTCCGTCTTCAGCTGGTCCTTGCTGGAGTCGAAGCCGCCGGAGACATAGCCGCTCTCGGTCATGAACCAGGGCGGCGAGTTGCTGAAGGTCTCCCAGTGGGTGATGTCCTTCTTGATCCGGTCCACCCACCAGCGCTGGGTCGCGTCGGCCTTGGGGTTCCAGTCGTTCTTGTCCTCGGCGCTCCACCAGTCGGTGTCCTCGCGGGTGGTGCCGGCCGGGGCCTTCCACCAGCCCTCGACGGCTCCTCCGGCGCGCAGGTAGTCCTTGACGTCCGGGGCGTTGCCGCCGCCGATGTTGTAGCGGGCGATGTTCAGGGCGAGACCGCTGTCGTCGAAGAGGAGCTTCGCCAGCTTCTCCCGTATCGCGGGCGGATAGTCGCCGGTGGCGTTCGCGAACCAGACCAGGCTGGTGCCCCAGCCCTCGAACTTGTCGTGCTTGTAGGAGGGATCGGGCCGGACGGTGACGGTGGGGGTGTCCGCTGCCGCGACCTGCGCCGTGGACGACGGGGCGGAGACCAGGGCGGCCCCGGTGGCCAGAGCGGTGAGGCCGGCGGCTCCGAGGAGCCGTCTGCTGCGGGTACGGCGTGCCATCAAGTGCTCCCAACTGCGGTGGTGGTCGCTGTGCTCGTCCTCCCGCCCGTCGGGCAGGAGGGATGGCCCTCGAACGGGTGCGGTGCTGTCCGAGGAGGTCGGGGTGGAGATCAGGTGGTGGGCTGACGGAGTACGGCGACGTCCCGGGGCGGCAGGACGAGTGCGTTGCCGTCGTCCGCCCGGCCCACCAGGAGTTCTCCGGCGATTCCGGGCAGGGGCACCGTCTCGTCGGTGCGGTTGACCAGGAACAGGTAGCGGCTGCCGGCGTCACGGCGTACGGCGAGTTCGACCAACCCGCTTGCTCCGGCGGGCAGTTCACTCTCGACGCCCGCCGGGGCGAGCAGCCCGGGGAGCAGTCCGGCCAGCCCGCCCGGTCCGAGCCGGGTCGAGACGTACGCGGCCGAACCCCGTCCGGTGGCACGGCGGGTGACGGCGGGGAGGCCGGCGTACGCACCGGTGCGGTAGCGGGCCAGGACCTCCGCCTCCGGGTCGGTGACGGTGATCCGGTCGGTCCACAGCGAGCCCGTACCAGCGCCGTCCAGCTCTACGGTCTCCCCGTCGAGCAGCGGTCCGAACTCCTCGATGCGGATGCCGAGCAGCTCGCGCAGGGCGCCCGGGTAGCCGCCGAGCCAGATGTGGTCGTTCTCGTCGACGACTCCGGAGAAGTACGTGGTGACCAGGTGGCCGCCGCTCTCGACGTACCGCGTGAGCGCCTTGGCGAGTTCGGCGGGGACGACGTGGAGGACGGGCGTGATCAGGACGCGGTAGCGGTCGAGGTCGGTGCGGGTGGTGACGAGGTCGGCGCGGATGCCGAGGGCGAGGAGCGCGGAGTACCAGTCGAGCGCTTCCTGGCGGTAGTCGAGCAGAGAGGTGGGGTGGGAGTCCTGCTCACTCGCCCACCAGGACTCCCAGTCGAAGACGATGCCCACGGGGGCGGGCTCGCGCTCGCTGCCCGCGACCGGGGCCAGGGTCTTGAGGGTGTCGCCGAGGGCCACCACCGCGCGGAAGAGGTCGCTGTCCTCGCCGGCGTGCGGCACCATCGCCGAGTGGTACTTCTCGGCACCGGCCGCCGACTGCCGCCACTGGAAGTAGCACACGGCGTCGGCGCCGTGCGCGACGTGCAGCAGCGAGTCACGGGCCAGCTCTCCGGGCCGTTTGGCCACGTTGACGGGCTGCCAGTTGACGGCGCTCGTGGAGTGCTCCATCAGGAACCAGGGCTGTCCGCCCGCGATGCCGCCGGTCAGGTTGGCGGAGAAGGACAGCTCGTCGCGGTCCTGGGGGCCGGGGTGGACGTAGTGGTCGTTGGAGACGAAGTCGATCTCGGGGGCCCAGTCGGCGTAGTTCATGCCCTTGGTGCCGCCCATCACCATGAAGTTGGTGGTGATGGGCACGTCGGGCGTGATCTCCCGCAGTACGTCCCGTTCGGCGCGCAGATACTCCTTGAGCGCGTCGGAGGAGAACCGCTTGAAGTCCAGCTGCTGTGTGGGGTTCGGGTGGGAGGCGGCCAGCCGGGGCGGCAGGATCTGCTCCCATTCGCTGTAGCGCTGGGACCAGAAGGCCGTGCCCCAGGCGTGGTTGAGCGCCTCCAGCGTCGTATAGCGGGCACGCAGCCAGTCGCGGAAGGCGCCGGCCGCGTCGTCGGAGTAGTCGTAGATGTTGTGGCAGCCCAGCTCGTTGGAGATGTGCCAGGCCACCAGGGCGGGATGACCGGCGTACCGCTCGGCCATCTTCCGCACCAGGCGGAGCGCGTACTTCCGGAACACCGGCGAGGTGGGCCGCCAGTGCTGCCGCGCCCCCGGCCACACCGTCTCACCGGAGACGGTCACCGGAAGGATCTCCGGGTGCGCCGTGGTGAGCCAGGGTGGCGGGGACGCGGTGGCGGTGGCGAGGTCGACCCCGATGCCGCCCGCGTGCAACAGGCCCATGATCTCGTCGAGCCACCCGAAGTCCCACTCGTTCCGGGCCGGCTGGATGCGGGCCCAGGAGAAGATCCCCACGGAGACCAGGTTGACGCCGGCCTCACGCATCAGCCTTACGTCTTCCTCCCACACCTCGCGCGGCCACTGCTCGGGGTTGTAGTCGGCGCCGTACACGAGGCGTGGGGTGGGGTCACCGTCCGGCCCGTGCAGCTGGGACAGGAGGGTGGAGATCATGGTGGTCCTTCCGGTGTGTCGCGCGGGCGGCGTGGGGCGTACCTCGGCTGCTCGCTCGACTACTCGACGGTGAAGCCCTGTTCCTTGCCGTACTTGACGGAGGCGTCCTGCCAGGACTTCAGACCCTCGGAGAGCTTGGTGTTCGAGACGTAGGCCTTGCCGACGGTGTCGTTGAAGATCGAGTTCGCGTACTGCTGGAAGGGCAGGTACGACCAGTCGTCGGACACGTTGGCCGCGGACTCGGCGAATATCTCGTTGGCCTTCTGCCCGCCCAAGTACTCGAACTCGGTGTTCTGGAACTCCTGGGACTCGAGCTCCGCCTTGGTCGCCGGGAAGGCGCCCTCCTTGATCCGGCTCTGCACACCGGCACCGGAGTTCGCGTACTCGACGAAGGCGTACGCGAGTTCCTCGTTCTCGCCCAGCTCGGGCAGGGCGAGGGAGCTGCCGCCGTTCTCCGCGCTGGCCTTGTCGCCCTTGGTCCAGGCCGGCATCGGCGCCGCGCGCCAGTCGCCGGCCGCCTGCGGCACGCCGGTGACGAAGTTGGCGGGCATCCAGGCGCCGGTGGTCAGGGTGGCGATGGTGCCGTCGCCCAGGCCCTTGTACCAGTCGTCGGTCCAGCCGGTGATGGGTGCGAGGAGCTTCTCGTCGATGAGCGGCTGCCAGGTGTCGGTGTACTTCTTGGCGCCCGCGTCGGAGAAGTCGACCTTCACGTTGGTGCCGTCGACCTTGTAGGGGCGGGAGCCGGCCTGCCACAGCATGCTGGTGGTGAAGCCCGCGTCGCCCGCGTCGTTGGCGATGAAGACCTTGGGGTCGGCCTTCTGCAGCTTGCGGGCCGCGTCCACGTACTCGTCCCAGGTGGTGGGCACCGCGATCTTGTGCTTGTCGAAGATCGTCTTGTTGTAGAACATGGCCATGGGACCGGAGTCCATCGGCAGGCCGTAGACGGCCTCGCCCTCGCTCACGGCGTTCCACGGGCCGGGGGTGTACTTGTCCTTGAGCTTGTCGGCGCCGAAGGGCGCCAGGTCGGCGAGGCCCTTGGTGAGGGCGTACTGGCTCAGCGCGAAGTACTCGACCTGCGCGACGTCGGGGACGCCCTTCTCGGCGGAGATGGCGTTCGTCAGGGCGGTGTAGTGCTTGTCACCGGACCGCTCGCCGACGAGCTCCACCTTGACCTTCGGGTACTTCTTCTGGAAGTCGGCGGCGACCGTCTTCAGCGTGGGCTCCCAGGCCCAGACCTTGATCGTGCCGCCCTTCTCCAGAGCCGCCTGGATGTCGTCGGCGGACACCGGCTCCGAGCCGGCGCTGTCTTCGGAGCCGCCGCAGGCGGTCGCCCCCAGGGCGAGGACGGAGAGGACTGCGATGCCGCGCATCAGGCGGCTTGTGGTTCTGCGCATGGAGGTGCTTCCACTTCTTCGTGGGTGGGACAGGGCGAGGGTTTTGACGTTGTGTGGGGGCGTGGGGCCTTCGGGGACGGTCACTCCTTGACGCTTCCGGCGGCGAGCCCGGACTGCCAGTACTTCTGCAGCAGCAGGAACGCGGCGATCAGCGGCACGATGGTGAGCAGCGAACCGGTGATCACCAAGTTGAAGATCACATCACCGCCGATCGTCTCGGCCTGGGAGTTCCAGGCGCTCAGCCCCAGGGTCAGCGGGTACCAGTCCGGATCCTTGAGCATGATCAACGGCAGGAAGTAGTTGTTCCATGTGGCGACCGTGGTGAACAGCAGGACCGTCACGATGCCGGGGGCGAGCAGCGGCAGGGCGACCTGGAAGAAGGTGCGCGCCTCACTAGCTCCGTCCACACGGGCCGCCTCCAGCAGTTCGGCGGGGATGGCCTCGGTGGCGAAGACCCACATCAGGTACAGGCCGAAGGGCGAGACGAGCGAGGGCAGGATCACCGCCCACGGGGTGTCGGTCAGCCCCATCTTGCTGAACATCAGGAAGGTCGGCACGGCGAGTGCGGTGCCCGGGACGGCGACGGCACCGATGACCGTGGCGAAGACGCCGCGCTTGCCGGGGAAGTCGAACTTCGCCAGCGCGTAGCCGCCCAGGATCGCCAGGAAGGTGGCCCCGCCGGCGCCGAGGACGACGTACAGCAGCGTGTTCAGCAGCCAGCGGGTGAAGATGCCGTCGTTGTACGTGAACGTGTCGCTGATGTTGGACCACAGGGCGAAGTCGTCTGCGAACCACAGCCCGGACGAGTCGGCCAGCCCCTCCTGGGTCTTGGTGGCGCTGATGACCAGCCAGATCAGCGGCACCACGGTGTAGAGCAGCATCAGGCCGGTGAGCACGGTCAGCAGCACACTGCGCTTGGGGCGCCCGGGGGTGTGCTTCTTTCCGGGTGTACGCAGCCGGGGTGTGCCCTTGCCGGAGCCTGCGGCCGGAGCGGTCGGAGACTTGGCGGCGGCGGTGAGAGGGGTGCTCATCGGGTCACGCTCCCTTGCGCATGCCGCGAAGCTGCACGATGTAGGCGATCACCATGGTGATCAGCCCCATGATGATGGCGACCGCCGCGGAGTAGTTCTGCTGCTGGCCGTTGAAGGACAGCGAGTACGTGTAGAAGTTCGGCGTGTAGTCCGTCGTGATGGCGTTGCGCGCCAGCTGCCGCAGGATGTTCGGCTCGTTGAAGAGCTGGAAGCTGCCGATGATCGAGAAGATCGTCGCGATGACGAGGGCACCGCGGATGGCGGGGAGCTTGATCGCGGTGATGACGCGGAACTGTCCGGCGCCGTCGATCTCCGCGGCCTCGTAGAGCGAGTGCGGGATGACCCGCAACGCGGAGTAGAAGATCAGCATGTTGTAGCCGACGAACTCCCAGGTGACGATGTTGCCGATCGACGCCAGGACCAGATCGGTCGAGAGCGGGTCGGGCAGGGTGACACCGAAGGCGTCGTTGATGTCGCCGACCAGGCCGTAGCGGGTGCCGTACATGAAGCCCCACATAAGAGTGGCGACCACTGCGGGCACCGCGTACGGCAGGAAGATCGCGATCCGGAAGAAGTCCTTGCCGTACAGCCGCCCGCTGTCCAGGGCGAGTGCGATGAGCAGGGCGATGCCCAGCATGATCGGCACCTGGACGAGGAGGAAGAGGGAGACCCGGATGAGGGAGTCCCAGAACCGGTCGTCCTCGAGGGCCTGGGTGTAGTTGTCCAGGCCGACGAACTGGTTGCCGCCGATCAACTGGTCACGGAACAGGCTGAGATAGATCGAGTACGCGATCGGCGCCAGGAAGACGAGGGCGAAGACCGCCACGAAGGGGCCGATGAACCCCCAGCCCGTCCAGGAGCGGCGGCTGCGTTTCGCCGAGGGCCGGGGGCCTGGAGGCCGGTCCGCGGCCACCGGCGGTTGTAGCGTCGTCATGTCGTTCCTCGTTCATCCATCCCGGAACCGGCGTTGTGCGCCGCCGAAGATGTTTGCGCAAACATTCCGCTTTGCGAGCGGCCATGGGCTGTTATGTTTACGTAAACATCTGATGGCGGAATGTCTACACTGCCCCGATCACGACGGTCAAGGGTCGGCAGCGGAAACTGCGCCCGAGCGACAAGGGAGACGGGTGGACACTGCGGACAACGCGTCCGTGCCGAGAGCACGAGTGCGTACCAGGACAAGGGCAGGTCGCCCCACCCAGAGCGCGTCCATGGCGGATGTCGCCCGGCTGGCCGGCGTCTCCTCACAGACGGTCTCCCGGGTTTCCAATGGTTATGAAGGCGTGACCGAGGAGACCCGCCGACAGGTGCTCGCGGCCATGGAAGAGCTGGGATACCGCCCCAACAGCGCCGCACGGGCCCTCAAACGCGGCGAGTTCCGCACCATTGGGGTCATCACCTTCGGCCTGGCGACCACGGGCAACGTGCGCACCCTGGAGGCGATCGCCACCTCCGCGGCCCACGAGGGCTACGCCGTCACACTCCTGCCCGTCGCCGTCCCCACCCAGAACGAGGTCCGCGGCGCCTTCTCCCGCCTCGGGGAACTGGCCGTTGACGCCGTCATCGTCATCCTGGAGGTGCACCTCCTCGACGCGGTGACCCTCTCCCTGCCACCGCACGTCCGCATCGTCGTGGCCGACTCGGACGCCGGAGACCGCTACACCGTGGTCGACACCGACCAGGCCGGCGGCAGCCGCACCGCCGTACGCCACCTCCTGGACCTCGGCCACCACACGGTCTGGCACCTGGCGGGCCCCGAGGAGTCCTACGCGGCAGAGCGCCGCGCCCAGGCCTGGCGCACCGAACTCACCGAGGCCGGACGCCCCACACCACCTCTCGTACGGGGCGACTGGTCGGCCGAGTCCGGCTACCTGGCCGGTCTCGAACTCGCCCGCCAGAAGGACTGCACAGCGATCTTCGCCGCCAACGACCAGATGGCACTCGGCCTGCTGCGCGCCCTGCACGAACAGGGCCGGAAAGTACCGGACGACGTCAGCGTCATCGGCTTCGACGACATCGCCGAGGCCGGCTCCTTCCTGCCTCCCTTGACCACGGTCCACCAGGACTTCGCCGAGGTGGGACGGCTCTGCGTGGAGGGCGTGCTGCGGCAGATGCGCCATGACGAGACGGAACACGGCACGACGCTGGTGCCTACGCGGCTCGTTGTACGCAGCAGCACGGGACCGGTGAGGGCTCGACGGGAACGGTGAGTGAGTAACCGGCGGGCCGGTGGGGGCTGGTCGCACCCACGCGGCGGAGCCACAGATGGACACAGCCCCGCGCCCTTACGGGGCCTGTCGGGCGCGCCTCAGTCCCTCGGCAGCCCGAGGATCCGCTCGGCGACCACGTTCAGCTGTACCTGTGTCGTGCCGCCGGCGATGGTCAGGCAGCGGGAGAGGAGGAAGCTGTGTACGGCCCGCTTCCCCGCTCCCTCGCACAACGCGCCCTGCGGGCCGAGGAGTTCGAGGGCGAGTTCGGCGATCTTCTGCTGGTGCAGGGTCTGGACGAGTTTGCGTATGGAGGCTCCGGCGCCCGGTTCCAGGCCCGATACCTGTTGCATGGTCGTACGGAGCCCGATGCAGGCCAGTGCGTGCGCCTCGGCGATGAGGGCGCCCAGCCGGACCCGTACGGCATCGTCCAGGTCTCTGGCAAGGAGCGCCTCGATACCGGTGCCGAAGGTCAACTGATCGGCCATATGGACGCGTTCGTTACCAAGCGTATTGCGGGCGACCTTCCACCCGTCGTCGACGGACCCGACCACCGCGTCCGCAGGCAGCACCACATCGTCGAAGTAGACCTCGTTGAACAGTGACTCCCCGGTGATCTCCTTCAACGGACGGACATCGATACCCTCCGTGTTCTTCATGTCGACGACGAAGTACGTGAGCCCCTTGTGCTTGGGCGCCTCCGGATTCGTACGGGCGAGCAGGATCCCGTAGTCCGCCCAGCGGGCCGAACTCGTCCACACCTTCTGCCCGTTGACCCGCCAGGACCCGTCGGCGGTCCGCTCGGCCCGCGTCCGTAGCGAGGCGAGGTCGGACCCGGCGCCGGGTTCCGAGAACAGCTGGCACCAGAGCACGTCCCCGCTGAGCGTCGGCAGCAGATACCGCTCCTGCTGCTCCCTCGTCCCGTACGCGATGAGCGACGGCACGACCCAGGTGGCGATCCCCAGATCGCTCAGCCGTACGCCCGCAGCGGCCAACTCCTGCTGAACGGCAAGCTGTTGGACGGGCCCGGCGCCGAGTCCGTACGGGGCGGGCAGATGCGGGGCGGCGTATCCGGTGGGCGCCAACTCCCGCCGTACGGCAGACGGTTCAAGACCACGCACACGCTCGACGACCTCACGGGCCTGAGCACGATGGGCCCCCGCCCCCTCCGGCAGATCCAGCCGCAGCTCCCTCCGCACACCACTCTCCGCGAGCCGCACGGCGCGCAGCCGGTGTACGTCGCCGGTGCCGAACAGCTGCCGCGCCACCACCGCCCGCCGCAGAAACAGATGGGCATCGTGCTCCCAGGTGAACCCGATCCCGCCGAGAACCTGAATGCAGTCCTTGGCGCAGGAGTACGCGGCGTCCAGGGCATCGGCGGCGGCGAGGGCCGAGACCAACTCTCGTACACCGTCCGGCTCTTGAAGCGCCCGCGCCGCGTCCCAGGTGAGCGCCCGGGCCCGTTCGACCCGTACCAGCATGTCGGCGCACAGATGCTTCACACCCTGGAAACGCCCGATGGGCTGCCCGAACTGCTCACGGACCTTGGCGTATTCGGAGGCGGTGTGCAACGCCCAGGCGGCGGTACCGCAGGCGTCCGCGGCGAGAACGACGGCGGCCAGGTCTCGCACCAGCGCGGAGTCGACGGCCTCGACGGGGAGCACGCGCTCGGCGGGTACGCGCACCCCGTCCGCCCGGACCTCGGCGGTCGCGCGCGTAGGGTCGGCGCTCTCGTGCGCCCGTACGACCAGGTCGGCGGCATCGACGGCCAACCACACCACCCCGCCCACCCCATCCGAGGCGGCCAGGATCAGCAGGTCGGCGTCGGCCCCGGACAGCACCGGCGGGGCGGTCCCGTCGAGGAGGTACCCGCCCTCCTCACCCGGGGCAACGGTCATCGACCCCGCCGCGAAAGCCACGGCCCCCACCCGCTCCCCCGACGCCAGCGCCCGCACCAACCGGCCCTCCCCTGCCTCGTCCGCCCCCGCACGGACGAGCACGAGCGAGGCGATCAGAGACGGGACGTACGGCCCCGGCAGCGCGGCCCGCGCGGCCTCCTCCACCACGACGGCCAGGTCGAGGAGATCGCCGCCACCACCGCCGTACGCCTCGGGCAGATGCACACCGAGCAGCCCCTGCGCGGCGAGCCCGTCCCAGTACGCGGGTCTGCCCTCACCGGGCGAATCGAGGAGTTTGCGCACCTCCTCGGGCGGCACCGCCCGCGCGATCCACCCACGCACGGCTTCCGCCAACTCCCGCTGTTCACGCGTGATCCCGATGCCCATACAGGTCTCGCCTCCCCAAGGTCGGCGAAAGACTAGAACACGTTCCAATCTGATGGAAGGTCAGAAACTGCCTGGATGCTGACGCCGGATCAGATGGTCAAGAATTCGTTAGGGACCCGAAGCAATGGAATAGTTGCCTTGGCGCACGGGGTTCACCGTGCACGTACCGCAAGCACGTCCCCGGAGGCCCCTCCCGATGCCCAAGCCCCAGACAACGACGGACCAAGACCCCCCGCGAAGGCCGATCGTGGATTCCGGCACCGGCGCCGGACTCGTCCCGGTACTGGCCTTCGCGGGCATCGTTGTCGCGGTGATGCAGACCCTGCTCGTGCCGGTCATCAAGGACCTGCCGGAGCTGCTGAACACCTCCCCCGGCAACGCCACCTGGGTCATGACCTCAACCCTGCTCGCCGGTGCCGTGGCCACACCGATCATGGGCCGCCTCGGTGACCTCTACGGCAAGCGGCGGATGCTGCTCACGAGTCTGGCCGTGATGGTGGTGGGTTCACTGATCGCCGCTTCCACCAGCGAACTGCTCGTGATGATCACCGGCCGCGCCCTCCAGGGCTTCGCGATGGGCGCCATCCCCCTGGGCATCGGCCTGCTGCGCGACGCGCTGCCGCGCGAGAAGCTCGGCTCGGCGATGGCCCTGATGAGCTCCTCGATCGGCGTCGGCGGCGGACTGGCGCTGCCGCTCGCAGCTCTGGTCGCGCAGAACACCGACTGGCACGCGCTGTTCTTCGGCTCGGCGGCCCTCGGTGTGGTCTCGATCGTGCTCACCCTCGTCTTCGTACCCGAGTCCCCCCTGCGCGCCAAGGGCACCTTCGACGTACTGGGCGCACTCGGCCTCTCCGCGGGCCTGGTCCTCTTCCTCCTGCCGATCACGAAGGGCAGCGACTGGGGCTGGGCCTCGGGCACGACGCTCGGACTGTTCGCAGCGGCGGCGATCGTCCTCTTCCTATGGGGCGTGATGGAACTCCGCGTCCAGGCTCCACTCGTGGACCTGCGCACCACAGCCCGCCGCCCCGTGCTCTTCACCAACCTCGCCTCGATCATGGTCGGCGTCGCCTTCTACGCCGTATCCCTGGTCCTGCCCCAACTGCTCCAGCTGCCGACGGCCACCGGCTACGGCCTCGGCCAGTCGATGGTCGTAGCGGGCCTGTGCGTGGCACCGCTCGGCCTGACGATGATGTTCACGGCTCCGGTGTACGGGCGCCTGTCCACCAGGTACGGCCCGAGGACCACGCTCATGATCGGCATGCTGATCATCGCGGTCGGATACGGCGCCGGCCTCGGCCTGATGAGTGCGGCCTGGCAGACGGTGGTCATCGCGGTGGTCCTGGGCGCGGGCATCGGCCTCGCATACTCCTCGCTGCCCGCACTGATCATCGGCGCCGTCGACCCGTCCGAGACGGGGGCGGCGAACGGGCTCAACACGTTGATGCGCTCGATCGGCACGTCGGTGTCGAGTGCCGTGATCGGAATGGTGCTGGCGAACACGGCGAACCAGGCGAACGGGGTCGCGGTTCCCACGATGCACGGCTTCAGGGTGTCGTTCTTGATCGCAGCCGGGGCTGTGGCGGTGGGACTGCTGTTCGCACTGCTGCTGCCTCGCCAGAGCAAGGGGCGCGCTCCGCGGGTGGAGCGGTTCGAAAGCCGCGGAACGGTTGTGGCTGAGCACGCCCATGCCGCACGCTCCGCTGGGTAGCGCCGTACGACAGTGTGGGTGATCTGTGGCTGAGCACGCCCCGCCGCGGAGCCGCACCCCAGAACACCCGCTTACGGCACCATGGGCGCCCACAGCCCCGTACAACCAGGAGAATCCATGCCCGCGGCCCCCAAGCCCGAGACCCTCGCCGCCTTCGAGCAGGCCAAGGGCTTCATGCCCACCCGCGAGGGCCTCGCCCTGCACGCCGCCGCAACCGAAGCGGCAGCGCTGGGCCTGCCCCTCCTCGAAGTGGGAACGTACTGCGGCCGCTCCACCATCCTCCTCGCCGACGCCGCCCGCGAGACCGGTGTCACCGCGATCACCGTCGACCACCACCGCGGCAGCGAGGAGCAGCAGCCCGGCTGGGACTACCACGACCCGGAGACGATCGACCCCGAGCTCGGCCGAATGGACACGCTCCCCACCTTCCGCCGCACCCTCCACAAGGCCGGCCTGGAGGACCACGTGGTCGCGATGGTCGGCCGCTCACCCCAGATCGCGGCCTTCTGGCGGGCACCCCTCGGCCTCGTCTTCATCGACGGCGGCCACACCGACGAGCACGCGACCGCAGACTACGAAGGCTGGGCCCCGCACCTCGCCGAGGGCGGCCTCCTCCTGATCCACGACGTCTTCCCCGACCCGGAGGACGAGTTCACCGGACAGGCCCCGTACCGCGTGTACCTCCGCGCCCTGAACTCCGGCGCGTTCACCGAGGTCTCGGCCACCGACTCGCTGCGTGTCCTGCGGCGGACGAGCACGGGGATCTGACGGCGCCCGGCGGCAGCCCCGTAAGGTGGCTGCCGTGTCGTACGTAGGCCCGGACTTCGATCCCCCACGCCCGCCGCGCCGCTTCCGGCGAGGACCCCTGACCGTGGCCGTCGCCGCGCTCGTACCGGGGGCACTGGTGGGTTGGCTGGTATGGCAGACAGTGGGCGACTCGAGTGGAGGCGGCTCAAACGGATCGGTGGCGCAGTCACCGAACACACCCACACCGGACGCCCCCGCTTCGGACAAACTCTCCTCCCCCACCCCCAGAACAGACGACCCCAAGAAGCCCGCCAAGTCGTCCTCCCCCTCGGAGTCCGCGACCTCCCGCCCCGCCCCCTCCGCCCCCCTCAAGGGCAAAGTCGTCGTAATCGACCCAGGCCACAACCCCGGCAACTTCCAGCACACCACCGAGATCAACCGCCAAGTCGACATCGGCACGAACTCCAAGGAGTGCGACACCACGGGCACGTCCACCAACGACGGCTACACAGAAGCCCGTTTCACCCTCGACGTCTCGCACCGCCTCCGCGCCCTGCTCGAAAAGCAGGGGGCGACGGTGAAGTTCACGCAGGACGGCGACCGCCCCTGGGGCCCGTGCGTCGACGAACGCGCCCGCATCGGCAACAAGGCGAAGGCGGACGCCGTGATTTCCCTCCACGCGGACGGCTCAGGGCCCGGCAACCGCGGCTTCCACGTGATCCTGCCGGGCGCCGTGAACGAGGGCGAAGCCGACACCCGCCCGATCGTCGCCCCGTCCCGCGAACTCGGCGAACGCATCGCCGGAAACCTCGTCAGCTCCACCGGCAGCGCGCCCTCCAACTACATCGGCGACGGCACCGGACTCGACGTACGCACGGACCTCGGCGGTCTCAATCTGTCAACGGTTCCCAAGGTGTTCATCGAGTGCGGCAACATGCGCGACAGCAAGGACGCGACGCTGCTGACCAGCGGCGCGTGGAGGCAGAAGGCGGCGCATGGAATCTCTGCGGGAATCGTGAGTTTCCTGCGCGGGTAATGATCGGCGCACGGATCCGGCCACACACCCTTCTCTGGCGGACGATAGTGTCGTCCCTACGATGAGGGGCCAGCCCCGCGCTTCACACCGCGGCAACAAGGCGACATGGTGACAGCGACGCCTCCACCGAAGACGAGACGACGACTGATGAAGGACCTGAAGTGAATATCCGCTCTCTCACTCGAGGCGACGGCGTGGTGATCGGAGCAGCGGTGTTGCTGTTCATCGCGTCGTTCCTCGCCATCTATTCCGACGAAGGCGCCGAGGGCCTCGAGATTCCGAGTGCCTGGAGCAGCGGGCCGGTCCTCATGGGCGTGGTCCTGGCGGGCATCTTCGCCGCGGCACTCATCGTGCTCGGCCGCGGTCTGCCGCAGGCCCCCAAGATCGCCGGTATCGAGCTCGGGCACTTCGGCGTCGCCCTCGCCGTGTTCTCCGCCTGGAGCGCTCTGGGGAACGTGTTCGACCCTGCGGGCGGCGCCGACAACTTCGGAGGCGGCGGCTCGGGCCCCGACGCCGGCATGGGCCTGATCCTCAGCCTGGTCGCCACCCTCGTCCTCGCCGCCGCCGCGATCGCCACGCCGCTCGTCCCGGCCCTGAAGGGTGCCCTGCTCCCCGCGCCCAAACCCGCCGCCCCCCAGCCCTACGGCGCCCAGCCGCAGGGTGGTTACGGCTACCCGGGCGCCCCGGGCGCCCAGCAGCAGCCGGGTCAGCCGTTCGGTGGCCAGCCCGGTCAGCCGCAGCCGGGTCAGCCGTTCGGCGCACAGGGCCCGCAGCCCGGTCAGCAGCAGCCTCAGCCGCAGCAGGCCCAGGCGCCGCAGGCTCAGGCGCCGCAGGCTCAGCAGCCGCCGCCCGCCGCGGAGTTCTCGCCGTTCTGGTTCGCGGTGCCGGTGCCGCGTCCGCTGTACGGGGAGGACGGCTCCCCGACGCCGATCGCCGAACTGGCGCCCGGTACCTGGTACTTGGCCGTCGAGCAGCGCGGCCCCGGTCTGGTGGCCCAGACGCAGGACGGCCGTCGAGGCGTACTGCAGGACACCAGCGGAATCCAGCGCGGCTGACCCGCCCCGCTTCCGCGGACGGCGTACGGCGTAAGCCCCATGCTCACGGCCCACGGCCCCTCGCTCTTCCGAGCGGGGGGCCGTTGTCGTACAGTCACCGTCTTGGCTGACGGATCGTCAGGAGGCGGCAGGCATGCGACTCGGTCTCGCACTCGGCTACTGGGGACGCGGCCCCAACGCGGACCACGTCCCGCTGGCACAGGAGGCCGAACGCCTCGGCTACGACTCCGTGTGGACCGCCGAGTCGTGGGGCTCCGACGTCTTCACGCCGCTGACGTGGATCGCGGCGCAGACGTCCCGTATCAAACTGGGCACGGCCGTGGCGCAGATGGCCGCCCGCTCCCCCACGACGACCGCCATGCACGCGCTGACCCTCGACCACCTCTCGGGCGGCCGCATGATGCTCGGCCTCGGCCTTTCGGGCCCGCAGGTCGTGGAGGGCTGGTACGGCCGCCCGTTCCCGAAGTCACCGCTCACGGCAACGAGGGAGTACGTCGATGTCATACGCCAAGTCCTCCGGCGCGAGGCCCCGGTTGAGCTGAACGGCCGCTTCCACACCCACCCGTACCAGGGCCCGGACGCCACAGGTCTGGGCAAACCCCTCAAGCCCATCACCCACCCCCTGCGCCCCGAACTCCCCATCCTCCTGGGCGCGGAGGGCCCGAAGAACATCGCGCAGACGACCCGGATCGCGGACGGCTGGCTCCCGTTGTACTGGTCTCCCCGGCGCCCCGACGTGTACGAGACGTCGCTGACGGACGTACGAGACGACTTCCTGATCGCCCCCATGGCCCAGGCCAGGGTCTGCGACGACATATCGGAAGGCCTCCTCCCCGTAAAGACGATGCTCGGCTTCTACATCGGCGGCATGGGCCACGCAAAGCGCAACTTCCACGCCGACCTCATGGCGCGCATGGGATACGAGGCGGAGGCGCGGCGGATCCAGCGCCTGTTCCTGGAGGGCCGCCGGGAGGAGGCGGTCCTGGCCGTCCCCGACGCCTTCGCCGACGAGATCTCCCTGGTCGGCCCCCGTGAACGGATCGCGGAACGCCTGGAGTTGTGGAGGAAGGGCCCGGTGACGGACCTGCTGGTCCTGTCACCCGACCGCCACACCCTCCAAGTCCTGGCGGAGCTCAACGAGACCTCGGCGTGAGGTGACGGGTTGACGGATTGACGGGTAACGGGGTCCCTGACGTTTCATCATGGATTCAAGGGCTACTCGGAGGACATGTCCCCTCGATATCGCACCAACCAAGCAGGCAGGGTTATCGCGATCGTCGCCGACATCATGGCCCTCATCCTCGGACTGTGGATCCTGATGTACTTGTTCGACGCGAACCGGGCGAACGACTTCGTGCAGTTCATCCAGGACGCGGCCCGCTGGCTCGCCGGCTGGTCCCACGACCTGTTCACGTTCGACGAGGCCTGGGCACGCGTCGTCGCGGGCTACGGGCTCGCCGCAGTCGTCTACCTGCTCGTCGGGCACACGGTCGCCAACCGCATGTACCGCCACCACTGAGGCGCACGGGGAGTGCGCTCACCTGGGACGCGGCGCTACTGAGGCGCTACGCACAGCAGTCGGCGTCCAGCCCCCAAGGCAACCGCTCCCCGCTGAACACCGCACACGTCGCCTCGTCCCCGCCCAGTGCGGCGACGGCGAGCAGCAGTGAGCCCGCCGTCCAGGCCGTCAACTCCTCGGGCCACACCGCCTCGTCCTCGAAGACGTAACCCGTCCAGTACAGGCCGGTCTTCGGGTCGCGCAGGTGCTGGATGGACTGGAGGATCTCCAGGGCGCGGTCGGACTCGCCCACGACCCAGAGCGCCAGGGCGAGTTCGGCGGACTCGCCGCCCGTCACCCACGGGTTGGGGACGACGCACCGTACGCCGACTCCCGGCACCACAAAGCGATCCCAGTCCCGCTCGATGCGTTCCTTCGCCTCGGCCCCGGTGAGCGCCCCGCCCAGCACGGGGTAGTACCAGTCCATGGAGTAACGGCTCTTGTCGAGGAACCGCTCCGGATGCCGCCGTATCGCATGCCGCAGTGCCCCCACCGCCAACTCCCAGTCCGGCTGCGCCTCTTCCCGCTCCTCGGCGATCGCGAGCGCGCAGCGCAGGGCATGGTGGACGGACGAACTCCCGGTCAGCAGCGCATCGTCGGCCCCGGTCCCGTCGTCCTCGCACCGCCAGCCGATCTGCCCACCCGCCAGCTGGAGCCGCAGCACGAACTCCACGGCCGCGTAGACGGTGGGCCACATCCGGTCCAGGAAGGTGTCGTCGCCGGTCGCCAGATAGTGGTGCCAGACCCCGACGGCGACGTACGCGCAGAAGTTGGTCTCCCGGCCGCGGTCGGTGACGTCGGCGGCGTCCCCGTCGGCATACGCCGCGTACCAGGATCCGTCCTCGTTCTGATGCCGCGCCAGCCAGTCGTACGCCCGCTCTGCCGCCTCGTGCTCGCCCGCCGCGTCCAGCGCCATCGCGGCCTCGGTGTGGTCCCACGGGTCGAGGTGGTGCCCGCGGAACCACGGTATGGCGCCGTCCGCCCGCTGCACGGCGAGGATGGCCCGCACCGTCTCGGCGGCCTGCTCCGCGGTGAGCACCCCGGCCAGGACGAGGTGCTCTGTACGGGGCGTCGTCACGAAGCGTCCACCGAGGCGTCGGTCGAAGCGGCCTCAACCGGCAGATGCGGCTTGGTCGCGTACGCCACGAAGGACTTGCCCATCAACGGGTTCAGCGCCTGCTCGGCGACCCGCGTGGCGAGCGGCTTCTTCATGATGTCCCAGACCAGAAGCTTGTGGTACGCCCGCACCGGCAGCGCCTTGTCGTTGTCGACGCCGAACGCGCACTTCAGCCACCAGTACGGGCTGTGCAGAGCGTGGGCGTGGTGCGTGCCGTACGGCTTCAGTCCCGCCTCCTGCATCCGGCCGAGCAGTTCATCGGCCTTGTAGATGCGAATGTGGCCGCCCTCGACCTCGTGATACGCGTCGGACAGCGCCCAGCACACCTTCTCGGGCCCGAAACGCGGGACCGTGACGGCGATCCGCCCGCCCGGCTTCAGCACGCGCACCATCTCCGCGAGCACGCCCTTGTCATCGGGTATGTGCTCCATGACCTCGGAGATGATCACGACGTCGAACGACTCGTCGGGGAACGGGAGTTGAAGCGCGTCACCCTCCA
Organism: Streptomyces sp. NPDC006365; assembly: GCF_042870755.1. Classification (NCBI taxonomy): domain Bacteria; kingdom Bacillati; phylum Actinomycetota; class Actinomycetes; order Kitasatosporales; family Streptomycetaceae; genus Streptomyces; species Streptomyces sp. NPDC006365. The sequence goes on along the minus strand of NZ_JBIAHS010000002.1, from coordinate 798,549 downwards.
TGGCGACGGCGCTCGCGCCTTCCGGCGCCTCCCCCGCCTCCTTCATCGCGGCGAACCAGGTGGCGACCTCGCGGATCTCCTCGGCGTTCTGGTCCAGCGCCACGACCTGCGCTCCGCGCCGGTAGCACTCGAAGGCGTGCCGGCCGGCTCCGCACCCGAGGTCCAGTACGCGGTCGCCCGGGGCGAGCGGGAACCGGGAGAAGTCGACGGTCAGCACGTGGCCCTGCTTTCGCGATCGGTTACGACTACTTCTGCGGCTGCTTGTTCGACAGCCTCGGCCTCAACAGCGCTGACGGCGGCGGGCCGACGGGCTCCCCCGGCGTCGGCGATCGCCTCGCGATACCGCGCCACCGTCCCCTCGGCCGCCCGCGCCCAGGTGAACCGCTCAAGGACCCGCGCACGCCCGGCGGTTCCGAGCCGCGCCCGCAGCGAGGGGTCTCCGAGAAGCCTGCTCAGGGCGCCGGCCAGCGCCCCGGAATCACCCGGCGGGACAGCCAGGCAAGTCTCACCGTCCCTTCCCGCCACCTCGGGAATCGCCCCGCCGGTGGTGGCGACGAGCGGCGTCCCCGTCGCCATCGCCTCGGCGGCGGGCAGCGAGAAGCCCTCGTACAGGGAGGGCACGCAGGCGACCTCGGCGGACCGTACGAGGTCGACCAGTTCCTCGTCCGAGATCCCCTTCACGAACTCGACGGCGCCTTCGAGCCCGTATCGCTCGATGGCCTGGGCGACCGGTCCGTCCTCGGCGCGTTTGCCGACGACGACAAGGTGGGCGGCGGGGTGCTCGGTGCGCACCTTGGCGAGCGCCTCGAGGAGGAAGACGAGCCCCTTCAGCGGCACGTCCGCGCTGGAGGTGGTGACGATGCGTCCCGGTGTCTGCGGCACGGACGGATCCGGCGAGAAGAGGTCGGTGTCGGCGCCGATGTGCACGACGTGGATGCGTTCGTCGCGTACGCCGAGGTGGTCGACGATCTCCTGACGGGATGTGCCGGAGACGGTGAGGACGGACGGGAGGCGTCGCGCGACGCGCTTCTGCATGCGCGTGAAGGCGTACCAGCGGCGTTTGGAGGCGCGCTCCCGCCAGCCGTTCGCCGCGTCCAGCTCCAACTTCCGGTCCACGGTGATGGGGTGATGGATCGTCGTGACGAGGGGGGCTCCGATGCCGCCCAACAGGCCGTAGCCAAGGGTCTGGTTGTCGTGCACGACGTCGAACTCGCCGCGACGGGCGCGGAGATGGCGCCGGGCGCGCAGGGAGAAGGTCAGCGGCTCGGGGAAACCGCCGGTCCACATCGTGCCGACCTCGAGGGCGTCGATCCAGTCACGGAACTCGCCGGGCTTCGGGGTGCGAAAGGGGTCCGAGGGGCGGTACAGGTCGAGGCTGGGCAGCTCGGTGAGGGAGAGCCCGCCCGGTGCCTCAGCGGCGTCGAGCACGTCCAAGTCGAGTACGGGGTACGGCTGGGCGCCGATGACCTCGATCCGGTGGCCGAGGCGGGCGAGTTCGCGCGAGAGGTGCCGTACGTAGACGCCCTGGCCGCCGCAGAACGGGTTCCCTTTGTAGGTGAGGAGCGCGATGCGCAACGGTCGGTCGCCGTCGGCGGCCGAGCCCTCCTCGGGACCCGCCTCCATGGCCTCAGCGGTCACTCCGGGCCCCCTTCTTCCAGCAGTTTCCCGCGAGATTACTTCGGGACGGTAATCTAGAACAAGTTTCAGACTTGATCGTTCAGGGAGCACTGAATCTACCGGCAGGTAGCCCTCCTGTGAGCGGTGGATCGGGTGATTCACGCCACGGCGAGGCCCTACTCTGCTGTCGCTCACCCCGCCCCCACCGACCCTCTGCACGAACGTCACGGAACGGGACACATGCCAGCGGAAGCCAAACCTTCGGCGAAGACGGCACAGCCGAAGACCGCGCAGCCGACGACGAAGGCCGAGCGTTCGGCCGCGGACGCCGGGCGCCAAGTCGCGGGTGCCGAGCGCTCGGCCACGAACGCCGAGAAGCCCGCCACCGCCACCGCCGCGCGGAGCGCGCACGCGGCACTGCGAACGGTCCAGCCGGACTCGCCGCCGCTCACCGAGCGTCAGGAGGCGCGGCGACGGCGCATCCTGCACGCGAGCGCGCAACTGGCCAGCCGGGGCGGCTTCGACGCGGTGCAGATGCGCGAGGTCGCGGAGTCCTCGCAGGTCGCGCTCGGCACGCTGTACCGCTACTTCCCGTCGAAGATCCACCTGCTCGTCGCCACGATGCAGGACCAACTCGCCCACATGCACGGCACCCTCCGCAAGAAGCCCCCGGCCGGCGACACGGCGGCAGAGCGCGTCGCCGAGACCCTGATGCGCGCCTTCCGCGCCCTCCAGCGCGAGCCGCACCTCGCCGACGCCATGGTCCGCGCCCTGACGTTCGCGGACCGCAGCGTCAGCCCGGAGGTGGATCAGGTGTCCCGCCAGACCACCATGATCATCCTGGACGCCATGGGCCTGGACGACCCCACCCCCGACCAGCTCTCCGCGGTCCGCGTCATCGGTCACACCTGGCACTCGGCCCTCATCACCTGGCTCTCGGGCCGCGCCTCCATCGCCCAGGTCAAAATCGACATCGAGACGGTGTGCCGCCTGATCGACCTGACGGAGCCAGGCGGCAGAACGACGTGACGGAGCCGGGTGGCGAACCGGCCTGACGGAGCGGGCGGCGAGGAGTGACTCAGAGCCTGCGTCACTCCTCCGGCGGAAACACCGGCTCCCCCGACCCCACCAGGCTGATCATGATCGCCTCCACCGGGCAGCCCTCCGCCGCTTCCAGGACCTTCTCGTTGGCGTCCGTGTCCGGGTCCTGGGGGTGGGACTGGCGGGCGGAGTCGAGGTGGAAGGCATGGGGAGCCTGGTTGACGCACTGGGCCGAGCCGATGCAGACCGAGCGGTCGACCTCGATGTGCCAGCGGTCCCCCATCTTCTAGGCCCCACCCTCATAGCCGTTGGGCAGGTGGATCATCTTGTGCTCGAAGTACTCGCCGTACCCCTCGGGCCCGAACTCCCGCCCCAGACCGGAGTTCTTGTAACCGCCGAAGGGGCCGAGCATGTCGAGGCTGAAGGTGTTGACCGAGTACGTGCCCGTACGGACCTGACGCGCGACCTCGATGCCGCGCTCGACGTCCGCGGTCCACACGCTGCCGCTCAGCCCGTAGTCGGAGTCGTTCGCGATCTTCACGGCCTCGCTCTCGTCGCCGTACGGAATGAGGCAGATGACCGGCCCGAAGATCTCTTCGCGGGCGATCCGCATGGAGTTGTCGACGTCGCCGAAGAGCGTCGGCTCGACGTACCAGCCCTTGTCGAAGCCGGCCGGGCGCCCGCCGCCCGTGAGGATCTTGGCGCCCTCCTCCTGGCCGATGCGGATGTAGTCGAGGGAGCGCTGCTGCTGGCGCCGGGCGACCAGCGGGCCCAGTTCGGTGGCCGGATCGAGCGGATCACCGATCTTCAACGCGCCCGCGACGGCGGCGAAGGCCTCGGCGAACTCGTCGTAGCGGGTGCGCGGCACGAGGATGCGGGTCTGGGCGACGCACGCCTGCCCGTTGATCATCCAGGCGAAGGGGGCGATGCCGCCCACCGCCGTCTGCGCGTCGGCGTCCGGCAGGATCACCGCGGCCGACTTGCCGCCCAGTTCGAGGGTGACGCGGGTGAGGTTGCGCGAGCAGACCTCCATGACGCGTTTTCCGGCGCCGACCGAGCCCGTGAAGGACACCTTGTCGACCCCCGGATGCCCGACCAGGTACTCACTCACCTCACGGTCGGCGGGCAGGATCGACAGCACGCCCTCCGGCAGCCCGGCCTCGGCGGCGATCTCCGCCAACAGGTAGGCGTCCAGGGGGGTTTCGGGCGACACCTTCAGGACCGCGGTGCAGCCGGCCAGCAGCGCGGGAGCGAGCTTGGCGGCGGCGGTGAACTGCGGCACGTTCCACGGCACGACGGCCGCGACCACGCCGACCGGTTCGCGCCGCACCAGGATCTTCCCGAGGACACCGTCACGCTGCTCCTCGTACGTGAAGCCGCGGGCGGTGGTGATCGCCGCGTCCCACACCATCATCGAGGCGAGCGCCTGCACCATCACGGAGGAGGTGTACGGGGTGCCGTTCTCGGAGGAGATGACGCGGGCGATCTCCTCGTGCCGTATGGCGAACGCGTCCTTGATCCGGCCGACTACCTCGATCCGCTCGTCGAGCGTCATACGCGGCCAGGGGCCCTCGTCGAACGCCGTACGCGCCGCCGCGACCGCCCGGTCCACATCGGCCGCCGAGGCGTGCGGCACCCTCCCGATGACCTCCTCCGTGTGCGGCGAGACCACCTCGATGACGTCCTGGCCCAGGGGGTCCGTCAACTCCCCGCCGATGAACAGCTTTCCGTGTTCCACGAGCTCGGTCATGAGCTACTGCCTCCTGCGGAGCCGGGCGATCCCAGTTGCTGATCCCAGTTGCCGATCTCAGTCACTGACTTCCTGACGTTGCTTCAGATACGCACGAGGAACTGATACCAGTTCTAGTTATAGTGAGCAATGGCCATGCCGAAGAGGCCGGAGCGGACCGCACAGGACCGGGCTGAGAACCAGAACGGGGAATCCATGACGCAAGTGACCGACCACGGCGGCGGCGTACGGTCCATCAGGGTCCCCATCCCTGACAACCCACTCGGCTACACACTGGTGTACGTCCTCGACACCGACCGGGGCCCGGTCCTGGTCGACACGGGCTGGGACGACCCGGAGTCCTGGGAGACACTGGTCAACGGCCTTGCGGAATGCGGCACTTCGGCATCCGAGATCCACGGGGTCGTCATCACCCACCACCACCCCGACCACCACGGACTGTCCGGCCAGGTACGGGAGGCCTCCGGCGCCTGGGTCGCGATGCACGAGGCGGACGCGTCGATCGTCCGGCGCACGCGCGGGACGCGGCCCGAGCGCTGGTTCACGTACATGACGGACAAGCTCACGGCTGCCGGGGCACCCGAGGAACACGTGGCGCCCCTGCGCACGGCCCACCCTCGCACCCTCCCGGGCCTGTCCCCCGCCCTCCCCGACCGCGAGATCGTCCCCGGCGAACTCCTCGACCTGGCGGGCCGCCACCTCCGCGCGATCTGGACGCCCGGCCACACTCCGGGCCACGTCTGCCTCCACCTGGAGGAGGATCACCCGGCCCAACTCCCCGGCAGGGGCCGCCTGTTCTCCGGCGACCACCTCCTCCCGGAGATCACCCCTCACATCGGCCTGTACGAGGACCCGGACGACGCCACGGTCATGGACCCCCTCGGCGACTACCTCGACTCACTCGAACGCATCGGCCGCCTGGCCCCCGCCGAGGTCCTCCCCGCCCACCAGCACGCCTTCACCGACGCCCCGTCCCGCGTACGGGAGTTGCTGGCCCACCACGAGTCCCGACTGACCGGCCTCCTCTCCCTCCTCACCACGCCCCTCACCCCCTGGCAGCTCGCCGAACGCATGGAGTGGAACCGCCCCTGGGACCAGATCCCGTACGCCTCAAGAAACATCGCGGTCTCCGAGGCGGAGGCCCATCTGCGCCGGCTGGTGAAGCTGGGGCGGGCGGAGGCGGTTACGGGGAGCGATCCGGTGACGTACGCAGCAGTGTGAGGGCGGGGCTAGCTCAGCAGCGTACGGATCGACTTGTCTGCCTCGGTGAGCAGTTCGAGTTCGTGTGAGCTCATCGTCGGTTGGGTCGCGCGGCGTTGGAGTGCCTGGGGCAGGGCTCGCAGGAGCGGTGGGGCGGGGCAGGGGGTGAGTAGGGCCGTCAGCATGGTGCGGGCCAGGAGGGCTCGCGGGTCGTCGTCGGCGACGGCCACCTGGGCCAGGATTACGGCGGACATGGCCCAGTCGAGGCCGGGTGGGCCCTCCTCGGTGTTGGCCCAGTCGATCACCATCGGGCCGGATGGGGTCACGATCACGTTTTCCGGGTGCAGGTCCAGGTGCAGGACGCGGGCCGTGGGATTGGGCGAGAGGCGGGGCGGGATCGTGTGCAGGTGGGTCAGGAGCTGGGCGATGGTCGTTCCAGCCGCACCGGCGGTGAGTTCGCCCGCCGCCACCGCTTCGAGCATGGTCGGGCCCGACAGGCGCTCCATCACCAAGTCGGTGCGCGCGTCGGCCGTCCGTACGCGCGGCACCGGATAGCCGTGCTCGCGTACGTGTTCGATGACGGCCGCCTCGGCGGGCGCGTCGCCGTAGCCCTCGCGGTAGCGGCGTAGCACCCACGCCCCGTCCTCCGGATCGTCGAGCGCGTACACATCCGCCGTGCGGCCGGAGCCGAGCAGGGGGCCGAGCTGTAAGCGGCTTCTCATGCGCCGAACCTACCGGCGGCCCGCAGCCGGGCCTCAGCGTCTTCTTACGTGCCGGTACAGTAAGCAGGTCGCCATCACACCCGTACGGGGGGAAGCCGGTGCAAAACCGGCGCTGACCCGCAACCGTGAGTCGTCCGCAGTCTCGACAGCGGGCGGTGAGCCGGAATGCCCCGCACGGAAGTGACCGGCTCGACGTCACCGGGAACCGCCGGTGACGGGCACCGTCGAGGCATACGGAGCCGAGCCGCCCGGGGCTCTGGGCTGCCCGGCTCCCCGTAGGGAGAACCCGCCGATCATGAATGTTCGCCGTAGCGCCGCCGTGCTGGCCGCCACCGCCATGATCGGTGCGGCCTGCGCGCCGGTCGCCATTGCCGCCGAGTCGCCCTCCCCGTCGCCGTCCAAGGCGCTGCCGTCCGGGCTGTTCGGCAGTACGGATCCGACGTACGACGGCGTCTGGCGGCAGTCGCTCGCGCTGCTCGCCCAGCACACCGTGGGCGTGAAGCCCGCGGAGACGGCCGTCGACTGGCTGGTCGGGCAGCAGTGCGAGAGCGGGGCGTTCGCGCCGTACCGCGCGAACGCGAGCGCGAAGTGTGACGCCAAGACGCTGGTCGACACGAACAGTACGGCCGCCGCGGTGCAGGCCCTGGAGGCGCTCGGCGGACACGGCGCGGCGGCGGACAAGGCCGTGGCCTGGCTGAAGTCCGTGCAGAACAAGGATGGTGGCTGGGGCTACGCGGCGGGCGGCGCGAGCGACACCAACTCGACGTCTGTCGTGACCGGCGCGCTGGTGGCCGCGGGCGAGAAGCCTCAGGACGTGCTGTCCAAGGGCGGCGAGTCCCCGTACCAGGCGCTGCGGGCGCTGTCCGTCCCCTGCGACGAGGACGGCGGGGGCGCGTTCGCCTTCCAGCCGGACAAGAAGGGGAAGCTCGCGGCGAACGCGGACGCGACGGCGGCGGGCGTGCTGGGAAGTCTGGGCAAGGGGTTCGTGACGGAATCCGGGAAGGCCGCGGCAGGGGACTCCGCGTGTGCCGACGGTGGCGACAAGTTCACGCCCGAGGACGGTGCGCGGGGCGGCTCGGCGTATCTTGCGAGCGCGGTCGCCAAGGACGGCTACCTGAAGTCCGCCCTCGCCGGCGCCGAGGACCAGCCGGACCACGGCAACACCGCCGACGCCGTTGTCGCGCTCGCCGCCGCGGGCCGCACCACCGACGCCGCGAAGCCGCTCGCCTGGCTGGAGAAGAACTCCCGTTCCTGGGCGGCGCAGAGCGGCCCGGCCGCGTACGCCCAGCTGATCTTCGCGGCGCACGCGACCGACACGAACCCGCGCGACTTCGGCGGCGTGGACCTGGTGACGCAGCTCGCCGCGACCGGCCCGGAGGGCTGGAACGGCACCGTTACCGACACCGCCGTCCCCAGCAAGGAGAAGGAGCAGGACGAGGACGGCGGCGTCAGCGTCTGGTGGATCATCGGCGTCGGCCTCGTCGGCGGCATGGGCGTCGGTTTCCTGATCAGCAGCCGCAACAAGAAGCAGCCGAAGCCGTGATTCGCCTCCACCGCCGTACGGTCCTGCTGATCCTGGCCCCACTGTTCGCCGCACTCACCATCCTCGGCTCCACGGGGCAGGCCCACGCGGCCGGTTACCGCTACTGGTCCTTCTGGGACCGCGACGGCGGCGCCTGGGTGTACGCGACCCAGGGCCCGTCGACCGCCCGCCCCTCCGACGGCGACGTCCAGGGCTTCCGCTTCTCGGTGAGCGAGGACTCCCGGGACGCGGCGAAGCCACGCGGAGCCGCGGAGTTCGCGACGATCTGCGCGAAGACGCCCGCGCGGGACGGCTCGAAACGGGTCGCCCTCGTACTCGACTTCGGCACGGACGCGGACGCGCCGTCCGGCGAGACGCCGCCCCGTGCGCGTACGGCCTGCGCCCGCGTCCCGGAGGACGCGACGACGGCGGACGCGCTCGCCGCGGTCGCCAAGCCTCTGCGCTACGACACGAACGCCCTGCTGTGCGCCATCGCGGGCTACCCGCGCGCGGAGTGCGGCGAACAGGTCTCGGCCACGCAGCCGACAGCGACGCCTTCGGACACGGCTCGCGATACCAGCGATACGAGCACCTCCGGCGAGAGCGAGTCCGGTGGCGACTCCGCCGATCAGGGCCCGTCGCTGGGCCTGCTCGCGGGCATCGGGGCCGTGGCGGTGCTCGGCGCGGCGGCGGTCTGGCAGACGCGTCGGCGGCAGCGCGGCTGACGGGCGGAGGGTGCGCGATGAGCGAAGCCAGTAGCGCTGCGGACAAGGCAGCAGCCCAGGATGCGCCAGCCGTACACCGGCCGTCGGACAACCTGCCGTCGGACAACCGGCCGTCCGGCAGGCTGCCAGCCGGCGAACGGCCATCCGGCAGCCCCCCAGCGGACAGTCAGCCACCGAGCCACCGGCCTGCCGGCCACCTGCAAGCCGGCAAACGGCCATCCGGTAACCCGCAATCCAGCGAACGACCCTCCGGCAGTCCGCGAGTCGGCAAACCGCCGTCCGGCAAGCTGCCGGCCAGGAACAGGCCCGCCGGTAACCCGACAGTCGGCAAACCGCCGTCCGGCAACCCCCGCCGCCGCCCACCGCTCAGCCCGCCGCAGGCGACCCGCTCCAACGCCCTCCCCCCAGGCGCCTGGTGGCTCTGGGCCCTCGGTCTCGGCACCGCCGCCTCACGTACCACGAACCCCCTCCTCCTCGCCCTCCTCATAGCAGTAGCGGGCTACGTAGTAGCCACCCACCGCAGCGAGTCGCCCTGGTCCCGCTCCTACACCGCCTTCGTCAAACTCGCCCTGGCCGTACTCGCCATCCGTCTCGCCTTCGCCGTCTTCCTCGGCTCCCCCATCCCCGGCACCCACACCCTCGTCACGCTCCCCGAACTCTCGCTCCCCGACTGGGCGCAGGGCATCCGCATCGGCGGCCGGGTCACCGCGGAGGGCCTGCTCTTCGCGCTGTACGACGGCCTGAAACTGGCCGCGCTCCTCATCTGCGTGGGCGCCGCCAACGCCCTCGCCAACCCGGCCCGCCTCCTCAAGTCCCTCCCGGGCGCCCTGTACGAGGCGGGAGTCGCGGTCGTCGTAGCGCTCACCTTCGCCCCGAACCTGATCGCGGACGTCCAGCGTCTGCGCGCCGCACGCCGTCTGCGCGGACGGCCCGACCACGGGATACGCGGCCTGCTCCAGGTCGGACTCCCGGTCCTGGAGGGCGCGTTGGAGCGTTCGGTCGCGCTCGCGGCGGCGATGGACGCCCGCGGTTACGGCCGTACCGCCGAGGTGGCGCCCGCCGTCCGCCGCTCCACCGCCGTACTCACCCTCGGCGGCCTGGTCGGCGTCTGCGCGGGAACGTACGGCCTGCTCACCGCCGAAGGCGGCACCTACGGCCTGCCCGTGCTGCTCGCCGGACTCGGCGCGGCCCTCGCCGGGCTCTGGCTCGGCGGTCGCCGCTCGCTGCGTACGCGGTACCGGCCGGACGTGTGGGGCGTACGGGCGTGGCTGGTCGCCGGGTCGGGTGCGGGGGTCGCGGCGCTGCTGATCCTGTACGCCGCGTACGACTCCGCCGCCCTGCACCCCGGCGTCGTACCCCTGACGTCCCCCACCCTCCCCCTCTGGCCGGCCGCCGCGATCCTGCTCGGCCTCACCCCGTCCTTCATCGCCCCCACGCCCCCCACTTCCTCTGCCGCCAAGGAGCCCTCATGATCCGCTTCGAGGATGTCTCCGTGACGTACGACGGGGCGACCGAGCCGACTGTCCGGGGTGTCGAACTCGCCGTTCCCGAGGGCGAGTTGGTGCTGCTGGTCGGGCCGTCCGGAGTCGGTAAGTCGACGATCCTGGGTGCGGTGAGCGGGCTGGTCCCGCATTTCACGGGCGGCACCCTGAGCGGACGCGTCACGGTGGCGGGCCGGGAAACCCGTACCCACAAGCCGCGCGAACTCGCCGATGTCGTCGGCACAGTGGGACAGGACCCGCTCGCACACTTCGTGACGGACACGGTCGAGGACGAACTCGCGTACGGCATGGAGTCGTTGGGCCTCGCGCCGGACGTGATGCGCCGCCGTGTCGAGGAGACCCTGGACCTGCTGGGCCTCGCGGACCTCCGAGACCGCCCGATCTCCACCCTCTCCGGCGGCCAGCAGCAGCGGGTCGCGATCGGCTCGGTCCTCACCCCGCACCCCAAGGTCCTGGTCCTCGACGAGCCGACGTCGGCGCTCGACCCGGCCGCCGCGGAGGAGGTGCTCGCCGTCCTCCAACGCCTCGTGCACGACCTCGGCACCACGGTCCTCATGGCCGAACACCGCCTCGAACGCGTCATCCAGTACGCCGACCAGGTCGCCCTCCTCCCGGCTCCGGGCGCCCCGCTCGTGCTGGGGCCTCCGTCCGAAGTCATGGCCGTCTCGCCGGTGTATCCGCCGGTCGTCGCGCTGGGGCGACTGGCCGGATGGTCGCCGCTGCCGCTGACGGTGCGCGACGCACGGCGGAGGGCGGGGGCGCTGCGGGAACGGCTGGAGGGGGTGGCGTACGAGGACGAGTCCTCGAGCGTGGCTCCGGCCGCGGCGCCCGTACCCCGTCCCGTACGACCCCGCTCCCGCCTCTTCCGCAGGCGTGACAGCACAACTCCCCTGCTGGGGACCTCAGTTGCGGCCGTGGTCGACAACCTCACCGTCCGCCGAGGCCGCACCGAAGTACTCCGCGACGTCTCCCTGACCGTCGCCCCCGGCGAGATCGTCGCCCTCATGGGCCGGAACGGTGCCGGAAAGTCCACCCTGCTCAGCGCACTGGTCGGGCTGGTCGAACCGGCGTCGGGTTCCGTACGGGTCGGTGGTGCCGTACCGCACCGGACGGCACCCCGTGCACTCGTCCGCCGCGTCGGCCTCGTACCGCAGGAGCCTCGCGATCTGCTGTACGCGGACACGGTGGCCGCCGAGTGCACGGCCGCGGACCGGGATGCGGGCGCGGAACCGGGCACCTGCCGCGTCCTGCTCTCCGAACTGCTCCCCGGAATCGCGGACGACACTCACCCCCGCGACCTCTCCGAGGGCCAACGCCTCACCCTCGCCCTGGCCCTCGTCCTGACGGCCCGCCCACCACTGCTCCTCCTGGACGAGCCGACCCGCGGACTCGACTACGCGGCGAAGTCCCGCCTGGTGACGGTCCTGCGGGACCTTTCGACGGCGGGCCACGCCATCATCCTGGCCACCCATGACGTGGAGCTGGCCGCCGAACTCTCCCGCCGGGTGGTGATCCTCGCCGACGGCGAACCGGTGGCCGACGGCCCCACCACGGAGGTCGTCCTCGCCTCACCCTCCTTCGCCCCGCAGGTCACGAAGATCCTGGCTCCGGAGAAATGGCTGACGGTCTCGCAGGTACGCGCGGCTCTGGGCGCAACGGAGCTGAAGACGGCAACCCCTCAGACGCCAGAGCGGGGGACGGACACGTGACTCCCCAGGCGCAGGCGAAGGCCCAGGCCCAGGCCCGCGCGATCCGTCTCGGCCCCCGTTCCATCGCCGCCCTCGCGCTCGTCAGCGCCATCGGCCTCGCGGCCTTCACCTGGCCCCTGTTCGCCGGGCCGACGTCCCAGGTCAGCGCCCATGCCCAGGACGCGCCCTGGCTGTTCGCGGGGCTGCTCGTGCTGCTGGTCGGGGTGGTGGGCGCGGCGGTCTCGGAGTCGGGGATCGGGGCGAAGGCCGTGGCCATGCTCGGGGTACTGGCGGCGACCGGGGCGGCGTTGCGGCCGATCGGTGCCGGGACGGCCGGAATCGAGCCGATGTTCTTCCTCATGGTGCTGAGCGGCAGGGTGCTGGGCCCCGGCTTCGGCTTCGTACTCGGGGCGGTCACGATGTTCGCGTCCGCGCTGCTCACGGGCGGGGTCGGCCCATGGATGCCGTTCCAGATGCTCAGCATGGGCTGGTTCGCGATGGGCGCGGGCCTCCTCCCGGGCCCCGACCGCCTGCGGGGCCGTGCGGAGTTGGCGATGCTCGCCGCGTACGGCTTCGCAGCGGCCTTCGCCTACGGCACGCTCATGAACCTGTCCGGCTGGCCCTTCATGAACGCACTCACGTCGAGCGTCGCCTTCGACCCGGAAGCGGACGTCGCCACCAACCTGACCCGTTTCATCGCGTACTGCCTGGCCACGTCCCTCGGCTGGGACCTCGGCCGAGCGACAGTGACGGTCGCCCTGACCCTCACCCTGGGCACGACCGTCCTCAAGGCGCTGCGCCGGGCCACCCGCCGGGCGGCTTTCGAAACGCCGGTCACATTCGAGCGCTCGTAGATCCGCCGGCCGTGCACACCCAGCAGATCGAAAGTAGTACGAATTCCCGTACCAGTGCGGTACGATACTGAGTACCAGTCTGCGAGAGGATGGCCGCCATGACCCTCACCGCCAGCGAGGCACGCAAAGAACTCTTTCCCTTGATCAAGAAGGTCAACGACGACCACGCGCCGGTACGCATTCACTCCAAGAACGGCGACGCCATACTGATGTCCGCCGACGACTACGACGCCTGGCAAGAGACGATCTACCTTCTGCGATCGCCGGCCAACGCCCGCCGTCTCATGGAAGCTGTCGCCCGCGACCGTGCAGGCCAGACAGGAATCACCAAGACCGTGGATGAGCTCCGCGAACTGGCTGGCGAGGAGTGAGGGACGTCAACTTCGACCCGGGCGCCTGGGCGGACTTCGAGCACTGGCTGGAGACCGACCGCAAGATGGTGCGGCGCGTCGTTCGTCTCATCGGTGAGATCCAGCGCGATCCGTTCAACGGCATCGGCAAGCCCGAACCGCTCAAGGGGGACCTGTCCGGCTACTGGTCGCGGCGCATCGACGACGAACACCGCCTCGTCTACAGAGCAGACGACAAAGAGGTCAAGATCCTCAAGGCTCGCTACCACTACACCGCCTAGTGCTGTAACCGCCCAGGTTCACCGGGGCGGGTGGTGCGGACTGTTCCTCGTGGCCCCGGTCTCACCTCTGAGTGCCCTTCAGGAGCCGGTGTGCCGCTCCAGCAGGGGCCGGACGCTGAACGGCTGCACCTCGACCAGGACGATGACGGTGTTGGACCGGACAACCCCCGGCGCTTCGAGCAAGAGGTTCGTGATGCGGTGCAGGTCCTCGGTGTCCCGGGCCACGACGCGCGCGAGCAGGTCGCCGTCGCCGGTGGTGACGAGCAACTCCACCACCTCGGGAATGCGCAGGATCGCCTCACGGGTGGGCTGCCCCACGCGCTGGCTGATCGACAGCGTGATCAAGGCGAGCAGCGGATAGCCGAGACCCGCGGGTGCCACGCGCCGACTGGGCTCCCTGAGTTGACCGCTTTCTTCGAGTCGCTTCAGACGCGCCTGCACGGTGTTGCGGGCCAGCCCAAGGCGATCGGCCAGAGCAACCGTGGTGGCCCGTGGGTCCGCGTCGAGCGCCAGGAGGATCCGGGCATCGAGGCCGTCGACATCTCGCATAGTGCTCAGTGTGACACAGCATGCGCGCATCACATTGAGCATTCTGCTTATAAATTCTGCTGCATATTGCGCATTCCGATGAGCCTTTCTAGGTTCCCGCCATGCAAAGAGCGCAATGCGACAACACCTCGGCGAACAAGGAAACCCACGTCGACAGTCGGGTGTGGGGTGATGAGGACGAGATCGTGGCGGCCGCCATGGACTACGCCTGGCGGCGCATCCTGCAGGCTCCGGATCCAACGGCAGGGGCCCGCCCCGCCGCCGACCTCGCTCTCGCGGCCGGCACGGCCATCACCGCCTGGGGCATCGGCGGCGCCGCGGCCCTCAAACTGTTCGACCAAGTCCTGGCACCCGCCACCCGCGCCCAGAACGGATCGACGAACCTCGCGTACATCCCTGCGGCTCCCACCCGTGCCGCACTCGCCTTCGACGCGGTCACCGGTGCGGCGAACATCTTCGCGGGCACCTGGGAGTCCGGAGCCGGTGCCATTTACGCCGAGAACGAGGCACTGAGCTGGCTCACCCATCTACTCGGATGGCCCAGCACCGCGGCAGGATGCTTCGTCAGCGGCGGCACCATAGGCAATCTGTCGGCTCTCATCACGGCACGCGCCGCTGCCGCCGCATCCCGGCCCCGGCCGGCAGACGGCTGGAAGATCGTGTGTGCCGACAGCGCCCACTCCTCGATCAGGTCCGCAGCACAAGCAATGGACGTCGAGGTCGTCACCGCACCCGTGGACCAGCGGGGACACCTCACCGGAGCCGCCGTGAACACGGTCCTGGACTCCACGACCGGCGTCTTCGCCGTGGTGGCGACCGCCGGGACCACCAATGCCGGTCTCATCGACGACCTCGCCGACATCGCCGACGCGTGCGAACGCCACCACGTGTGGCTGCACGTCGACGGTGCCTACGGCGGAGCAGGCCTGGCCGCCCCAAGTGTGCGGCACCTCTACACCGGCATCGAACGCGCCGACAGCTTCATCGTCGATCCCCACAAGTGGCTCTTCGCGCCCTACGACTGCTGCGCACTGCTCTACCGGGATCCCGCAGCCGCACGCGCCACGCACAGTCAGTCGGCGCACTATCTCGACGCCATCGATCGCGACGTCCACAATCCGGCGGACCTGGCCCTCCACCTCAGCCGCCGTGCCCGCGGTCTGCCGTTCTGGTTCAGCCTGGCCGTCCACGGAACCGAGCGGTACTCGAATGCCGTGGAACAGACGCTGAACACCAGCCGACTCGTCGCCGATGCCATACGCGCCAGTGACCATCTACGCATCACGATCGATCCCGAGTTGTCCGTGATCCTCTTCGAGCGCCCCGGGTGGGGCCCGCAGGACTACGCTTCATGGTCCGCCCGGGCGGCCGAAACGGGCGCCATGCTGTGCGTGCCGACACAGTGGAACGGCGCAACGGTTCTGCGCATGGCCTTCGTCAACCCGCACACCCGTGCCGGCGACGTCATCGACATACTTCGCACGCTCCGCTAGTGCTGTGACCGCACAGGTTCGGCGGGTCGCTCAGGCCGCGGCGGCGCAGGGCCGTCCGCCCCGGCGGATGCCTTTCTCACCGGCTGCTCTGTGGGCTGTAGGGCTGGAGGAGTTGGTCGACGGGTGCGTAGTCGTCGGTGAGCAGTGGGGCATCGTCGATCCAGGAACTGAGGTCGTCGCCGGTGGCGATCTTCCAGCCGGTCTGCCGGGCGTCCAGCGCTTTCTGGGTCGCGCGCAGGTCGACCGGCCGGTTGGAGGCGAGCACCACCAGATTGCCGCCCTCGGAGGTGGCGGTCGGGTCGAGACCGATATCGGCGGGTTCGCCGACGAGGGCGACGTGCTCGAAGGTCTCGCTGAGGGTGGCTACTTCGGCACGTGCGAAGTCCATGCCCCCGTGGTCGATGAGGTTGGCAACGTACAGGCCGTCGTCGTCGAGCACCCGCCGTACGTCAGTCATCGCTTCCATCGTGGTGAGGTGCCACGGCACACTGACGCCCCCGAAGGCGTCACCGACGACGAGGTCACGACTCTCGGCGTCCAGTCGCCGCAGGCCGAGCCTGCCGTCCTCGACGCGTACGTCGATACCGCGTCCTGATCTCAGACCGAGTTGCTCACGGTTGATGCGTACGACCCCGCCGTCGATCTCGGACACCAGGCTGCGCGTCCCGGGGCGCGTGGCCGCGAGGTAACGGGGAAAGGTGAGCCCGCCGCCGCCCAGGTGGTGGGCGACAAGTGGCTCACGTTCGGGAAAGGCGGCGTCGACCACCGACGCGATGGCGCGCACATACTCGAACTCCAGGAAGGTCGGGTCGTCGACGTCGACGTAGGAGTGCCGCAAGCCGTCCAGGACGAGTGTGCGACCGCCGTCCCGGTCGAGGTCTGCGACGACCCGTGCGCAGTGGTACTTGGTCTCCGTGTCGCAGGCACCGGGCGCGACCGTGGTGGCGAGGCCGCCGGCTACGACCACGAGCGTG
Source organism: Streptomyces sp. NPDC006365 (assembly GCF_042870755.1). Classification (NCBI taxonomy): domain Bacteria; kingdom Bacillati; phylum Actinomycetota; class Actinomycetes; order Kitasatosporales; family Streptomycetaceae; genus Streptomyces; species Streptomyces sp. NPDC006365. The sequence continues at coordinate 782,281 of NZ_JBIAHS010000002.1, read as the reverse complement.
AGGGCAGGGGTTCCGGTCCACCCGCGTGTACGCCACTCAGTCAGCGCCGCGCCGACCACCAGCAGCGTTCCGAGGCCGATCAGTATGCCGCTGACCGGCAACCGCGATACGAGAACGAAGCCGGTGAGGACGGTGCCGACGATGGCGCCGACGGTGCCGACGCCGGAAAGCCGGCCGACAACCGTTCCGGTCTCGGCGAGGCTGGTGAGACGCAGCTTGGTCACGATCGGCGTCACTGCGGAGAGCAGCGCGCCCGGCACGAGGATGGTCCCCGCCGCGATCAACAAGAGCAGCGGTGCTGCCCACTCCGCAGTGGTGCGCAGCACGGCAGGGGTGAGCGCCACGACCGCTCCCGACACCCCGAGCGAGGGGCCTATGAGCCGGCGTGGATCAACCTGGTCGGCCATGCGCCCACCCAGCCAGGAGCCGGCGGCGATCGCGGAGAGGGCGATGCCGATCACCATGGTGCTGGTCTCCAGGGTGAGGCCGAGGTAGGGAGCCAGCAGCCGCAGAGCGACGATCTCGACCACCAGGACCGCGGCCGAGGACCCGAACACAAGGACGACAGCGGCACGGGAACCCAGGCCGTAGTTGCCAAGCGTGCCCTCGGCAACAGACGAGGAAGACGACGATCCGGTCACGGACGACATCCTTGCATGCGGCTCAGCGACCGAACGGCAAGGCGAAAATTGTGGACTTCGACCCGGACCTGCGACCGATCGACGATGTTTTCGACGCGCTGGACGAGCAGGCCGTCGTGGTCCCGGGCATCGGCACGCTCCATCCGGGTCCATCCCGCGGGAAAGACGGTGACGGCCCTCGTGCCGTGTCCCACCGCCGTCCGCCGCAGGACCGACTCGGCTGAGTCGGCTGCCTTTGGACTCACAGGTTCCACGGAGCACAAAGTGGTACTCGGCGGGAGCAGGAGGCCACGCTGCGCCGACGATTACACCGGCGTCAGGCAGTGGTCGCACTGGAGGTGTTTCTTCGGACGTGGGACTCCGTCGCCCCGGTAGCGCAACGAGATGACGGCCGAGAGGCCGCGGGCCTTGCGAAGGAACCCCTGATGAGCGCCGACGACGCGTACGACAGCAGCCACATCACCCAGTGGCTGCTGGAAACCGACTCACTGGAAGACTTCCTGCAGACATTGGCCGACGCAGCCCTCGAACTGTCCCGCGCCCAAGGCGCCGGCCTCACACTGCAACGGAACGGCCGCCCGCTGACCGTGGTCAGTGCCGGCACCGCGGCGACAAAGCTGGATGAGAAGCAGTACGGCCAGGGCGACGGCCCCTGCCTGCAGTCGTTGCGCACCGGCGTTGAACTGCTCATCAACGACATGATCGAGGAGACCCGGTGGGGCGACTACCCCGCCTATGCCGACGCCTGCGGGATCCGTTCCTCCCTCTCCCTGCCGATCGCCGCCCACACCTACTCCGCCGGCGCTCTCAACCTGTACGCCGCGCCGCCGAAGGCGTTCGAACAAACCGATGTCACCGCCTTGCGCGCACTCGCCTCGCAGGCCACCGGCGCCATCGCACTGGCCCAACGCCTCACCGACACGCAGGAATTCGCCACCCAGCTCCAGGACGCCATGAAGTACCGCAGCGTCATCGACCAAGCCCTCGGCGTGGTCATGGGTCAACGCAAGTGCACCGCCGAGGACGCCTTCGGCGTCCTGCGCTCCGCCTCCCAGAACCGCAACATCAAACTCCGCGACCTGTGCACCGAACTGATCACCAACCTCACCGGCGAGCCCCCCACCGCACCCGAACTGCGCTCCCGACCCTGAGCTCGGCCTGGCCCCGGAGTCGAACAAGGGATGGTGGACATGGTGCCGCCGCCTTCGGTCCGGGGATCTGGGGCAGGTCAGGTGAGGTCGACCGGGATTCGATGGTCCGGCTGCCCATCCTTGGCCAGGATCGAGTGCTCGTTGGCCACCGCGCGGTACAGCCTCAAGCCGACGGCGTCGCCCACGTCGGCGGCCGTCCAGACGCCGCCGCCGTGCGAGAGCGAGCGGCGGGAGAACACCTCGAGCGCGTACTCGGTCCCTGGGCCGTCTACCGGTTCGGCTACGGCGGGCATGTACACGCCTTGGCCGGTGCCGATCGGAGCCGACGAGTCGAAGATCGCGATGCCCACCTCGGGGCGCACCGCGATGTTGCGTGAATGTACGGCCTGGGGCGAGGAGACCCAGAGGAACTCGCGGCAGTTCAGGTGAGCGAAGTAGACCGGCGAACTCCACGGCCGTCCGGCCGCATCGGCAGTGGCGAGCACCATGTACAGACTCGCGTCAACGATGCCCCACGCGATCTCGGCAGGTGATGCAGGCGATCCAGGCGATGTATCGGGACTCATCTCAGCGGCTCCTGCGGTACGTGAAGTCGAAGTCCTTCTCCCATACGGCCGAACCGTCGGCGGCCGAGCCGTCGTACGCCTTCTCCCAGACGCCACGGATCGTGTTTCCGTCCTCACTCACATGCCCGGTGAACCGCTGCCGGAACGCCGGCGGCGAGAAGTCCGGCGTCTCCCGCAGCAGCCGCCGCACTCCAGTTCATACAACGCTCGTCGTGATGGACCGCGCTTCCGTGGCGCCCACGGGTGACCCAGCACCATCGCCCCGTGGCGTGATTCCTTCGTTTCTTGTGGAGAGTTCAGGCGCCTTCTGTTCACTTCGTTGACACGAGTCATCTCCGGTCATAGTTTCCGCTGCGTACTCGTGGTACCTGACGGCACGTCAATCACCCTGGCCCTCCGGTGGGTTCAAAGGTCGAACGTCGACTGCTGATGGCACGTGTACACGAGGTCCCACAACGACGTGCCCGCGCACCGAAGGAGTGACGGCTCATGTCCGACACCGCGTCCCGGCGATCGGCCCTGCGTCTGTTGGGCGGCGCGATACCAGCGGCTCGCTATGCGGGCGGGAGAGGAACGCCGGGTTACCGTACGCGTCGACGAACGCGCCCTCTCCTCATGGGACGCCGAACGCCACGGCTGGGGGCTCGGAACCGGCCGCCGCACCGTATCGGTCGGAGCCTCACGGGCGAGCTGCGCCTGCGTACGGTCGCGGAGGTGCACACGTGATGCGCCGCCTCACCATGCGCCGTCTCGCTGTCGTGCTGACCGCACTGGCCACCGTCGTCCTCACGGCCGGGTCCGCCGCGGCGGCGCCCGCCCCGACCGCGCAGAACCCCGCCCTCGTCCGGACGGAGTCCGGCTGGGTCCGCGGGGAGACCACCGCCGAGGGGCGGCAGTTCCTCGGCATCCCCTACGCGAAGCCGCCCGTCGGCGAGCTCCGCTGGCGAGCCCCACGGCCCGTCGAGCCGTGGTCCGGCGTACGCACCGCGGAGGACTTCGGCAATCGCTGTGTACAGACGGCGAGTTGGGACCCCGGCTACGAGAATCCCAGCCACACCGAGGACTGCCTCGACCTGAATGTGTACGTCCCCGAAGGCGCCGGACAGCGGCCGGTCATGGTCTGGCTGCATGGCGGCGGGCTCACCGCCGGCGCGGGCGAGGACATCGTGCCGGACACCTTCGCGCGGCAGACCGGCACGGTCGTGGTGACCGTCAACTACCGCCTGGGCGCGATGGGTTTCCTCGCCACCTCCGGCCTCGACCGCGAGGCGCGCGATCACGTCTCGGGCAACTTCGGGATGCTCGACCAGCAGGCGGCCCTGCGCTGGGTGCGGGCCAACATCGGCCGCTTCGGCGGTGATCCGGGCCGCGTCACCATCGCGGGCGAGTCCGCGGGGGGCCGCTCGGTCTGCACGCAAATGGCCTCGCCGACCTCAAGGGGCCTGTTCCGCGCGGGGATCGTCCAGAGTGGTGCGTACGCGGACTGCGCGGCCCGCACGCACAAGGAGGCGGTGGCTCAGGGCGCGGACTTCATGGAGAAGTTGGGGTGCGCGAGCGTCGCGTGTGTGCGCGGCAAGACCGCCAAGGAAGTCCTCGCCGCCCAGGCCGACTTCGACTGGGGGCCCGTGGCCGGCGGCGACTTCCTGCCGGTGCAGCCCTTCGAGGCGTATGCGACCGGGGCGGCCGCCCGTGTCCCCGTACTCAACGGAGCCAACCAGGACGAGGGGCGGATGTTCGCCTTCGCCCAGTTCGACGCGAACGGGACGCCGCTCACGGCCGAGCGATATCCCGAGGTGGTGCGAGCTGTGTTCGGTGCGGAGCAGGGCGAGCGGGTGCTCCGGCGCTACCCGGTCTCGGACCACCCTTCGCCGAGCCTCGCGTACGGCACCGCCTATGGGGACTTCCTGATGGCCTGCCCGGCGCTCCGGCTCAACGACGTCCTCGCGGCCCGCGGACCGGTCTACGCGTACGAGTACGCCGACCGCACCTCGCCACCCTTCGCGTCGCTGCGGAACCTCGGCACGGACTTCGACTTCGGCGCGACCCATGTGAACGAGGTGCAGTACCTCTTCAAGCACTTCGGTCTGAAGTCTCCGCTGAACGCCGAGCAGCGGGTGCTCTCGCGGCAGATGATCCAGTACTGGGGGTCGTTCATCCGGGACGGCGTGCCGCGTGCCGACGGGCAGCCGACGATGCCGGACGGGCAGGAGAAGGTGCTCTCCCTGCGAACCGCCTCACAGGGCGGCAACAGCCAGAGCACCACTGTCCACCGTGAGCATCAGTGCGACCTGTGGGACCGAGACCGTCCTTAGAGACTGTGGCGGCGGCCTTCGATCCCTGGGCCGCCGCCTTCCCTCTACAGGCGCTGGATGATCGTCCCGGTGGCCAGCGCCCCACCCGCGCACATCGTCACCAGCGCGAACTCCTTGTCCCTGCGCTCCAGTTCGTGGAGCGCGGTCGTCAGGAGCCGCGCCCCTGTCGCGCCCACCGGGTGACCCAGCGCGATCGCGCCGCCGTTGACGTTCACCTTCTCCAGGTCCTGCTCGAAGACCTGGGCCCAGCTCAACACCACTGAGGCGAAGGCTTCGTTGATCTCGACGACGTCGATGTCCTTCAGCGACATGCCCGCCTTGCCGAGCACGGCGCGCGTCGCGTCGATCGGCCCGTCGAGGTGGAAGTGCGGGTCCGAGCCCACCAGCGCCTGGGCCACGATCCGCGCTCGCGGGCGGAGTTTCAGCGCCCGGGCCATCCGCTTGGACGCCCACATCAGGGCGGAGGCACCGTCGGAGATCTGCGACGAGTTGCCCGCAGTGTGCACGGCCGTCGGCATGATCGGCTTCAGGCCGGCCAGCGCCTCCCTGGACGTGTCGCGCAGCCCCTCGTCCCGGTCGACGAGGCGCCACATGCCCTGACCGGCGCGCTGCTCGTCCTCCGTGGTGGGCACCTGCACGGCGAACGTCTCGCGCTTGAAGCGCTCCTCGGACCAGGCGATCGCAGCCCGCTCCTGGGAGATCAGCCCCAGCGCGTCCACATTCTCGCGCGTCAGCCCACGGTGACGAGCGATCCGCTCCGCCGCCTCGAACTGGTTCGGGAGGTCTACGTTCCACTCGTCGGGCGTCGGCTTCCCGGGCCCATGCTTGGAGGCCGACCCGAGCGGCACCCGCGACATGGCCTCGACTCCGCAGCTGATGCCGACGTCCACGACCCCGGCAGCGATCATGTTGGCGACCATGTGCGAGGCCTGCTGCGATGATCCGCACTGGGCGTTCACGGTCGTCGCGGCCGTCTCACAGGGCAGCCCCATGGCCAGCCACGCGGTACGTGCGGGGTTGCCCGACTGTTCGCCGGCGTGGGTGACGGCGCCGCCGACGACCTGCTCGACGCAGTCGGCGGGGATGGCCGTACGGCCCAGGAGTTCACGGTAGGTCTCGCCCAGGAGATAGGCGGGATGCAGATTGGCGAGCGCGCCACCGCGCTTGCCGATCGGAGTGCGTACGGCTTCGACGATGACGGGTTCCGCGACCATGCTCTCGCCCCTTCCTTGCGCCGAACTAGAACGCGTACTAGTTCTCACTGCAGTCTGCTGAGCGGACGCCCGGCACCGCAAGGGTCTTGCACCCTCCGAAGTCGCGATCTGCACGAACTCCGCACGCAATTAGCCCTGTCGTGCCTCTTGCTACTTCTAGAACCCGTTACTACCTTCACGGCAATTCACATTTCCTGATGGTCCGTCAGAACCTCGATCGCCCCGAGCGCTTCCGACCTCCAGAGCTCCAGACCAGCAGAGCTCCAGACCAGCAGAGCTCCAGACCGCCAAAGCTTCCAACCTCCAGAACCCGACCGTCGCACGACCCGGAGTTGCCGATGCCCTGTCCAGCGCTGCCCGACGGGTTCGATTTCACCGATCCCGATCTGCTGCACCACCGCGTGCCTCTCCCGGAGTTCGCCGAGCTGCGTCAGGCCGAACCGGTCCACTGGATCCCCCAGCAGCCCGGCATCGCGGGCTTCGAGGACGAGGGCTACTGGGCCGTCACGCGGCACGCTGACGTCAAGTACGTCTCCACGCACCCCGAGCTGTTCTCCTCCTGGCTCAACACCGCGATCATCCGCTTCAACGAGCACATCCCGCGCGACGCCATCGAGGTCCAGCGGCTGATCCTGCTCAACATGGACCCGCCGGAACACACCCGCGTCCGCGGAATCGTGCAGCGCGGCTTCACCCCGCGCGCGATCCGCGCCCTGGAGGACACGCTGCGCCGGCGCGCCCACTCGATCGTCCAGGAGGCCGTCGCTCAGACCGGTCCCTTCGACTTCGTCGCCCAGGTCGCGTGCGAACTCCCCCTCCAGGCGATAGCCGAGCTCATCGGCATCCCGCAGGAGGACCGCCTCAAGATCTTCGACTGGTCCAACAAGATGATCTCGTACGACGATCCGGAGTACGCGATCACCGAAGAGGTCGGCCAGGAGTCGGCCACCGAACTCATCTCGTACGCCATGAACATGGCCGCCGACCGCAAACAGTGCCCGGCCAAGGACATCGTCACGCAACTGGTGGCGGCCGAGGACCAGGGCAACCTCACCTCGGACGAGTTCGGCTTCTTCGTCCTCATGCTGGCCGTCGCGGGCAACGAGACGACCCGTAACGCGATCACGCACGGCATGCACGCCTTGCTCACCCACTCCGACCAGTGGGACCTCTACAAGAGGGAACGCCCTTCCACCACGGCCGAGGAGCTCGTCCGCTGGGCGACCCCCATCGTGTCCTTCCAGCGCACCGCGACCCAGGACACGGAACTCGGCGGACAGCAGATCAAGAAGGGCGACCGCGTAGGCCTCTTCTACTCCTCCGCGAACAACGACCCCGCCGTCTTCGACTCCCCGGAGGTCCTTGACATCACCCGCGACCCGAACCCCCACCTCGGTTTCGGTGGCGGCGGACCGCACTACTGCCTCGGCAAGTCCCTGGCCACCCTCGAGATCGACCTCATCTTCAACGCCATCGCCGACGCCATGCCCGGCCTCCGTCTCGTCGGCGACCCACGCCGACTGCGCTCCGCCTGGGTGAACGGCGTCAAGGAGCTCCAGGTCAGCGCCAGCTGACCTACGGGGTCTCGCAGATCAGGAGGCGGGGGCATACCCCTACGCCCCGCCCCCGCCTCCTGCCACCGCGTCGACGTGGGCCGGAAATGCGGCAACCACTGAAGGCGGAAATCGGAGTGACCGCAGTCCCCTTCGCGTCGTTGCATGGCTCGTGAGTGCGAGCCTCCCGGGCCACCTGTCGGGAATCAGTGAACGTTTTCATTCGAAAGCACGTCTTCGCACCTGATACAGCAAGCACACAGCCTCGAAGACTTCGAACGGAAACGCTGACCGTGGTCTCTGCCGCCGAGCTGTCCCCCACCCGTCCCCCTTCGCGTCCGGTCGAACCGGCCGGTTCGCGGAAGGAGTCGTTCCGGGAGCTCAAGGGGTTCTGGCGGCGGCATCGTGTGCCGTTGCTCGCCATGCTCCCGACGGTTCCGTTGTACGGGGTGTGGTTCGCGTTTCTCGCCACCGGTGGCGGGGATCTCGCGGCGCAGCAGGCGTGGGCGGAGTTCGCTTCGCGGCACGGGGGCTCGGCGTACAGCCTCTTCTGGTACGGCGGGATGCACACCGCCAACTACAGCCTGATCTCGCCGTACCTGATGGCCACCTTCGGCGTGCGCACGGTCACGGTCGTCGCCGGGCTGCTCGCCACCTGGCTGGCCGCGGTGCTGCTCGTGCGTACGGGGATCCGCCGCCCCCTCGGCCCCGCGCTGCTCGCGTCGCTCGCCCTGTGGTGCAACGTCGCGTCCGGCCGTACGACCTTCGCGCTCGGCGTCGCCTTCGGGCTCGCGGCCTGTGTGCTGCTCACGCCGGAGCGGCGGCTGCCGCTGGCCGTGGCGTACGCGGCGCTGGCGACCATGGCGAGCCCGGTGGCCGGGCTGTTCCTGGTGGTGGCGGGGGCCGGTCACGCCCTCGTACGGGACCGGGGGCGGGCCTGCGCACTCATCGCGCCGCCGTTCGTGGTGGTCGCGGTGACCACGCTGCTGTTCCCGTTCCGAGGCGAGCAGTTGATGCCCGCCGACCGGATCTGGCCGCCCGTCCTGTTCGGTGCCGTGCTGTTCGCCCTCGCTCCGCGCCGCTGGCGGGTGCTGCGGTGGAGCGGTCTGGTGTACGCGGCCGGGACGGTGCTGACGTATCTCATCCCCTCGCCCATCGGCACGAACGTGGAGCGGCTCGCCGAGCTGTTCGCACCCACCGCCCTGCTCGCCGCACTGCTCACGCAAAGGGAGAAGAAGGGGCCGAGACACAGGCTCGTCGCCCTCGCCGTGACCCTGGTCGTCTCCGTGGCCTGGGTCGGCACGAAGACCGTCGACGATCTGCGGATCTCCACCCAGGTGCCCGCCTGGGCTGCCGACACGCGCGGTGTCGTCCGCGCCCTGGACCGGCTCGGCGCCGAGCGCACCCGGGTCGAGGTCGTCCCGGCCCGCAACCACCGCGAGGCCACCGCGCTCGCCCCGCATGTGAACCTCGCCCGCGGCTGGAACCGGCAGCTGGACATCGAGCGCGGGCGGCTCTTCTACGACGGAACGTTCTCGGAGTCGACGTACCGGGCCTGGCTGGACCGCTGGGCCGTCGGCTTCGTCGTCCTGCCCGCCGGGAAGCCGGACGGCTTCGCCGAGGACGAGGCGCGCCTGGTCAGGAGCCGGCCCGCCTGGCTGGAGCCGGTCTGGCAGGACGCGAACTGGCAGGTGTACCGGGTGCGCGGCGCGGTGCCCCTGGTGTCGTCGCCCGGCTCCGTCGTACGGGCCTCCAGCGCCGAGGTCGTCGTCCGGATGCGGAGGCCCGGCTCGGTCACCGTGCGCGTCGCCTACTCGCCGTGGCTGTACGCCGAAGGCGGCTGCCTGGAGAAGCGCGGCGAGTTCACGCGGCTGACGGTGACCGAACCGGGCGTGTTCCGGATCAGCTCGGGGTACGGTCCTTCTCCTGGTCCGGCTCCGCGATGTTGATCTCCGCGGGTTTGGCGCGCGAGCTGACCCGGGGTCCCTGGAGCAGGTAGGTCAGCGCGAAGCCGGCACCGACGACGGCCGCGCCGCCCGCCGCGTCCAGCACCCAGTGGTTGGCGGTCGCCACGATCGCCGAGACCGTGAACAGCGGATGCAGAAGCCCCAGCCCCTTCATCCACCACTTCGGCGCGAGGACCGCGATCACCAGACCGCACCACAGCGACCAGCCGAAGTGCAGCGAGGGCATCGCCGCGTACTGGTTCGTCAGTGCGGTCAGCGTCCCGTAGTCCGGCTGGGAGAAGTCCTGCACGCCGTGCACGGTGTCGATATAGCCGAGGCCCGGCATCAGGCGCGGCGGAGCCAGCGGATAGAGCCAGAAGCCGAGCAGCGCGAGGATCGTCGCGAAACCGAGTGCCGAGCGGGCCCAGCGGTACTCGGCGGGGCGGCGCACATAGAGGATGCCGAGGACGCTCAGCGGCACCACGAAGTGGAACGACGTGTAGTAGAAGTCGAAGAAGACCCGCAGCCAGTCGACGTTCACCACCGTGTGGTTGACCCAGTGCTCGATGTCCATGAACAGGAACTTCTCGATCGCCAGGATCTGCTCGCCGTGCTGCTCGGCGGTGGCGCGGGCCGCCTCGTTGGAGCCGCCGTGCGCCTCCAGCCTGACCTGCTGGTACGCGGAGTAGCCGACGCGGATCAGCAGCAGTTCGAGGAGCAGGTTGGGGCGGGTGAGGACCCGGCGCAGGAAGGGCAGCAGGGGTACGTGTTTCCAGCGGGCCTCGACCGGTGGCGCGTACTGCGTGGGGATCGGGACCTGGTAGTGCGGAGAGGTGCGGGACAGGAACGGAACGGCGCAGGCGGCGGTGAGCGCGGCGAGCAGGACGACGTTGTCACGCAGTGGGTGGAGCACCGGCATGTTCGGCAGCATCATCTTCGCCGGGAGCGTCATCACCAGGACGACGGCTACCGGCCATACGTACCGGTCCGAGGCCCTCTTGCCGACCCGGCCGACCAGCGCGAGCAGCACCCACAGCAGCTGGTGCTGCCAGGTCGTGGGCGACACCGCGATCGCCACACAGCCGGTCAGCGCGACGGCGAGCAACAGCTGCCCGTCACGCGCGTAGCGCACGGCACGGCGGAGGCCCAGGACCGCGACGGCCCCGCCCACCAGCAGGAACAGAGCGATCTCCAGCGGCCCGGTCAGGCCGAACCGCAGCAGCGCGCCGTGCAGCGACTGGTTGGCGAGGTCGTCGGCGGGCCGGCCGAGGCCGACTCCGGCCAGGTGGTGCACCCAGTACGTGTACGAGTCGTGCGGCATCGCCGCCCAGGCAAGGGCCGTGCAGGCGGCGAAGGTGACGCCGGTGGAGACCGCGGCCCGGCGACGGCCGGTGAACCACAGCAGCGGAGCGAAGAGCAGCACGGTCGGCTGGAGGGCTGCGGCGACGCCTATCAGCAGCCCGCTGGTCCGCTCCCCCCGGACCGCGAAGCAGCCGAGCAGCACCAACAGCACCGGGATGATGCTGGTCTGGCCGAGATACAGCGTGTTGCGCACCGGCAGGGACAGCATCAGCAGGCTGATCGCCACGGGGGCGGCGAGCAGGGCCGTGCGTCTGCTCACGGGCTGCGGCAGGGCGCGGGCCGCGACCAGTCCGAGCGCGACGACCAGCAGCAGGGTGCCGAAGGTCCAGCCCCAGCCGAGGGCCTGCTCGGCCGCGCGCGTGAGCGGTTTGAGGACGAGTCCGCCGAATGGCGTGCCCGTGAAGCGCGTCGAGTCGTACAAGGATCCGTTCACATGCAGCACGCCGCCCGGACCGACCCAGGTCTCCAGATCCGTCAGGCGTTCCCCCTTCGGCGTGCTCAGGACGACGGTGACCTGTCGTACCGCCAGTACGGCGGCGATCAGCCAGAGGGCCGCGCGCACCATGCCCAGCCGTGCCTTCGCCGTGCCCGCGGCTCCCGCCGCGAAGGCATCGCCTGGTCGTCCGCTGTGCTCCACATTCGCCACGCCCCGTCGGCCCTCCCGCCCCGTTGGTCACCCGAGTCCCATGGGTGTCATCTGTTCGTTTTCACCATGCGAACCCTATGAGGCTCGCACTACCCCCGCGGAGAGACGCAGGCAACCCCCGATTTACCTGACGTCCTTCCATCTTTTGTCCGGAAGAGGGTGTGGCGCGACCGGAGGTTGCGGTGGCGTCCCTACGGGTTGCGCGACCCGGCGTTAACGCCGGGCGAACAAGGCGGTAGCGGGCTATATTCGACGCGAGAACTAGTTAGACCCTCTAACTAGGCAGACGAAAGGCATGGTGCATGACCGAGCCACGGCTCTGGAACGACGTGGACGACTACCTCACCGCGCTCCTCGCCCCACCCGACGACGCCCTGTCCGCCGCACTGCGCGACAGCGACGCCGCCGGCCTGCCGCACATCAACGTCGCCCCGACCCACGGCAAGCTGCTCCACCTCCTCGCCGTGATCCAGGGCGCCCGCCGCATCCTGGAGATCGGCACCCTCGGCGGCTACAGCACCATCTGGCTGGGCCGCGCCCTCCCGGCGGACGGGCGCCTGATCAGCCTCGAGTACGCCGAGAAGCACGCGGAGGTGGCACGCCGCAACCTCGCCCGGGCCGGCCTCGACAAGATCACCGAAGTGCGGGTGGGCCCCGCTCTGGACTCGCTGCCGAAACTGGCCGACGAGGACCCCGCTCCGTTCGACCTGGTCTTCATCGACGCGGACAAGGTGAACAACCCGCACTACGTCGAGTGGGCCGTCAGACTCTCCCGCCCCGGCAGCCTGATCGTCCTCGACAACGTCGTACGCGGCGGCGCCGTCACCGACGCCACCACCGACGACCCGACCATTCGAGGCATCCGCGCGGCCCTCGAACTCTTCGCATCCCACCCGAAGTTGGACGCCACGGCGATCCAGACGGTCGGCGTGAAGGGGTACGACGGCTTCGCGCTGGCGCGCGTACTGCCGTAGGCCCTGCGCCGCCCGGCCTCACGCCTCGTGGTAGAAGCCAACATTCACGCTGCGTGGGGCCGTGCGGTCCCGGACGATCAGTTCGCCGGAACCGTTCCGGGGCAGCTTGGCCGTCCCGCCGTACGGCAGGGGCTGCGGGGTCCCGCCGACCAGCACGAGCCGCACCTCGGACGAGGGGTCGGCGTGCGAGCCCCGCAGCCACGTCACCTGCCACGTCCCGTCGGGCCCGCACAGGAACTCCAGGTGCACCCGCGAGACGAACAGCCAGTCGTCGGGCGTCGCGAGGCGGCAGAAGCCCCGGTCCCGCCCCACCCGCAGCACAGCACCCGGTTCACTGGGCGAGTCGGCCATCTGCATCCCGGCCGTCGCACCCGCGTCCGCCTCCGACACCGTGGCCATGGTGAGTTCGAGCACGTGCGCTCCTTCGGTTCCCGCAAATCCAGTGGTTCGGCGCCGGAGCATGGTGGGGCCCTGGTCGGGCCCCACGCTCCGGCGACGTATTGCGGCCGAATGATAGATCGCCCGGGTGACATGCCGTCCGGCACACTTGACACATGACCGAGCGAAAACCTCCCGGGGTCAGCTTCGAGTCCTGGGTCGACAAGCAGATCCGCGAGGCGGAGGCGCGTGGGGAGTTCGATCACCTCCCCGGCGCGGGGAAGCCACTGCCTGGCGGCAGCGACACCTCGTACGACGAGTTGTGGTGGATCAAGCAGAAGATGGCTCGCGAGGGGCTGTCCGTGCTGCCGCCGACGCTGGCGTTGCGCAAGGAGGCGGAGGATGCGGTTGCGCGGGCGTTGGACGCCCCTTCCGAGCGGGTGGTTCGGGAGATCATCACGTCGATCAACGTGAAGATCCGTGAAGTGATGTTCAAGCCACCGCCGGGGCCGCCGTTGGGGCTCAAGCCGTACGACGTCGAGGCGGTCGTACGGGACTGGCGGGAGCGTCGCTCCGCTGGGAGCGCGGATTGAAGCTGCGGGTTCGTTGGTCGCGCCCCGCGGCGGAGCCGCATAGGTCACAGCCCCGCGCCTCCAAAGGGGCGCGGGGCTCGCGGTGTGCGGGAGTTCAGATGCGCAGTAGGCGTTCCGCCAGCTCTCGGTAGTCGCGTAGGGCCAGGCGAAGTTGCTCCGTGTCGGCCTTTTCGTCGCCGGTGGTCTGCCAGGACGTGCGCAGGGTGCGGCGGCGCTGGGTGACGGCTTCTGTGAAGCGGGCCGCCACCTCCTCCAGGACCTGGTCTGCCTCTTCGAGGGACTCCCGCGGGCCGTCGACGAAGCCGGTGACCGCGTGCTGGAGGCGCAGGGTCCACTTGTCGGCCTCGTCGTGGGACATCAGGCGACCGCCGGAGACTCCAACTGCCGGGTTGTCAGTCATTCGTCTCAACTCCCCTTCGCGTGGTGGCGCCTGTTGAACGCCCACGGCGTGTGCAGGCGTTCGCCGAGGCGGTTCGAGCGGGTGGGGGCGGGCTCGTCGGCCTCGCGGTGGTGCCTTGTGTCCTCGCGGACCGGTGCCACCAGGTCCTCGAAGAGGGCGCGGGCCTCGATCATGGCCTCGCGGAGTTCCTCCGTACCGGTGCGGCTCTCGTCGCCGTCGGCGAGGGGCGCGTGTGCGGCCTGGTGGATGCGCCGGTAGCCGTGGACCTGGTGTCCGTGGTGCACGGAGAGCGCGGAGAGCTGCTCGTCGTAACGGTTGCCGTCGGGGAAACCGCGGGCACCGGCCAGTTCGCCGAGCAGCCGGTCCGCCTCGGCCACGGCCTCCCGTGGCGAGTCGACGAACCGCTCCTGAGCGGCGGCCCAGCGCGCCTCGTACCGCTCCCGCGCCGCGGGCTCCAGCGGCTGCGTGCGCAGCGAACCGTGCCGCTTCACACGGTCCGTAAGCTCACGTTCGGCGGCCTTGGCGTCGCCGTCGTGCTGGGCGACGGCCCGGTCGTACTCGGGCCCGAAGCGCCGCCGCAGATTGCGCCCGCCGCCCGCTCCGCGGGGCATGGCGAGCCAGACAGCCGCGCCGATGATGATCGCCGCGACCACGATCAGAACGATGATCACGCCTGTGGACATGGAATACCTTCCGGTTACGGCCCGTTGGGGCCGGCTCCCTGCCCGAGTTGCCCTCAGAACGCCGGCCAAACGACTCCCGCGCCCGAGTAATTGGCTTGCGGGCGGCGGACCGTACATACGGACAATGCCCGCCATGACCACTCGCACGACGACGTCGACGTCCTGGACCGTCGCCCCCGAGCCCTTCGACTCGCCCGCCGCGGCTGCCCTCTGGCGGGCGTACTACACGGAGGTCAGCGACCGCTGGTACCTGCTCCACCGCGGCCACACCACCGACCCGGTCGAGCTGGAGCGCGAGATCGCCGCCGAAACCGGGGCCGCACTCGCCCCGCCCACCGGAGTGTTACTGCTCGCCCGGTACGACGGCGAGCCGGCCGGCACGGCGGGCGGGCGGCTGCGGGACGCCCGCACGGGCGAGCTCAAGCGAGTGTTCGTACGGGAGGAACTGCGCGGCAAGGGCGGCGGCGCCGTACTGCTCACGGCGGCCGAGGAGGCGGCCCGCGGCCTCGGTGTCGAGCGACTGCCTCCGGCGGTTGAGCAGGGCGCCCACCAGGTGGGTGGGTTCGGTTCATGGGCGAGTGCGGATTCGTTGTAGCTTGTCGCGCCCCGGGAAAGCCCGTACCCCCAACTACCCGCGCTCTCCCGCCGGCGGGAGGGGACGTGGGCCGGTGCGTCGTATGCCCGTCGCGTAGGTTCTGTCTCAGGCCACCCTGCGCCCTGTATCAGCGAAGGGCCGTATGCCCACCCAGCGACGGGCTGACGACCGGCCCACGGCCCCGACCCACCACCCACCCCAGGGGCGCGAGGAACTGCGCGACAAGCCACCCACAAACCCGCACCCGAAAACGAACCCCCCTGCTCAACCGCCGGAGGCAACCCGTGGGCGCTCCGCGTCCGAGCCGCACATTTCAGCGTTCAGTTCCTTGATGAGCTGGGCGAGGTCGGTGGGTCGGTCCGGGGTCCACCAGTCGCCCAGCAGTTCGGCGAGGGATTCCTCGCGGGCGTTGGCGAGTTGGCCGGCGACGTCCCGGCCCTCGGCGGTGAGGACGAGGTCGAGGCCCTCGCGTACCGCCAAGCGACGTTCCTCGACCTGGCGGGCCGCCGCCATGATGACGTTCAGCGGGACGGCGCTGTGCTCGGCGAGGACGCCGGGCTCGGCCCAGCCGTAGCGCCGGATGCGCAGCAGCAGCCAACTAGCGGCAGGCAGCAGGTCGTAACCGGCGCGGGCGGTGATCTTCTCGTAGATCGCGCGCCGCCCCTCGCGCGTACCGAGCACGGACAGCGCGCGGCACACCTCGTCGTACGAGGAGCGCTCCACCGGATTGCTGGCCAGCGTCTCCGTGGCGTCGGGCACCGTCACCGAGCCCCGCAGCTTGTCCTCGCGCAGGAACCAGGCCAGTACGAAGCCGAGTACGGCGACGGGAGCCGCGTACAGGAAGACGTCCGTGATCGCCGAGGCGTACGCCTGCACCGCCGACAGACGCAGCACGGAAGGGAGTTCGGCGATGCCGCGCGGGTCGCTCTCGAGGGAGTCCGGGCCGATACCGGGCGGCAGCGGCTGCCCGGCGAGCGCGGTCGTCAGCTTGTCGGCGAGGCGGCCGGCGAAGATCGTGCCGAAGATGGCGACGCCGAACGCGGCGCCGATGGACCGGAAGAAGGTGGCGCCGGAGGTGGCGACGCCGAGATCCTCGTACGAGACGGCGTTCTGCACGATCAGCACCAGGACCTGCATGACCAGGCCGAGGCCGAGGCCGAACACGGCGAAGTACGCGCTCATCTCGAACGTGGAGCTGCTCTCGTCGAGCTGATGGAGCAGCAGCAGGCCGAGCGCGGTGATGCCCGTGCCCGCGATCGGGAACACCTTCCAGCGGCCGGTCCGGCTGACGATCTGGCCTGACACCGTCGAGGCGAGCAGCAGACCGGCCACCATCGGCAGCATGTGCACGCCGGACATGGTGGGCGAGACGCCCTGGACGACCTGCAGGAACGTCGGCAGGTACGTCATGGCGCCGAACATTGCGAAGCCCACGATCAGGCTGATCACGGCGGCGAGGGTGAAGGTGCGGATGCCGAAGAGTTTCAGGGGGAGTACGGGCTCGGCGGCCTTCCGTTCGACGGACACGAAGGCCGCGCCCAGCACGACAGCGAGCACCGCGAGGCCGATGATCTGCGGCGAGGCCCAGCTCCAGGTGGTGCCACCGAGGGAGGCGACGAGGACGAGGCAGGCGGCGACGGCCGCGATCAGGAACGTACCCAGATAGTCGATCGTGTGCCGCGTGGCCCGGACGGGGATGCGCAGGACGGTGGCGATGACGGCGAGCGCGACCACGCCGACGGGGAGATTGACGTAGAAGACCCAGCGCCAGCTCAGATGCTCGGTGAACAGCCCGCCGAGCAGCGGGCCGAGCACACTGGTCGCACCGAAGACGGCACCGAACAGGCCCTGGTACTTGCCCCGTTCGCGCGGTGGGACGAGGTCGCCGACGATCGCCATCGACAGCACCATCAACCCGCCGCCGCCGAGGCCCTGGAGCGCCCGGTAGCCGATCAACTGGGGCATGTTCTGCGCCATTCCGCAGAGCGCGGAACCGATGAGAAAGATCACAATCGCCGTCTGGAACAGCTTCTTGCGTCCGTACTGGTCACCGAGCTTGCCCCAGAGCGGGGTGGCGGCGGTGGCGGCGAGCAGATACGCCGTGACCACCCAGGACAGATGGTCCAGGCCGCCGAGTTCGCTGACGATGGTCGGCAGCGCGGTGGACACGATCGTCTGGTCCAGCGCCGCGAGCAGCATGCCCAACAGCAGGGCGCCGATCGAGACGAGGACGCCGCCCCGTACGTACTCCTGACCGGGGGCGCCGCGGGTGTGGTCACGGGGCGGTGGCGGGTGGCCCCCGTCCGCCGTCTCGTGGGCGTTCGTACGGTGCACTTCCTCGGCCATGCAGACCTCCCGGCCGCGAGGGTCCCTCGGGTCCCCGTCGTCCTTTGCATTCTGGTCGGTGTGACCGGTTATGGCCCGTTGAATCCACAGAGGAGTTCGAGATTCCGGTGGTAACTGGGAGATGGTGTGGAGGAGGTCTGCACAATCACTGAAGTACGTTACGGGAGGGATCCATACGTGAGTGGCCGGAGCGTGTACGTCTGCCCGGAATGCGGGACACCGCGTGAGCCAGGAGGCGCACCGTCGTGCGCATGCGCTCAGCGGGCGGCGGACGAACTCCTGGAGACCCGCTCCGCGGAGGCTGCCGCGGCGGAGGACTTCGACCCGTTGCGAATACGGCCCTATGTGGATCTGGACGCGGATGAGTTCGAGGTCGACATGGAGGAGGGCCCGGGCAACGGGCCACCGGGGTTGTTAAGCGGGCTCGGGTCCTCGGAGGCCACTGACCCGCTGGTCGAGCCGATGCCCTCGGAGGCCACTGACCCGCTGGTCGAGCCGATGTCCTCGGGGGCGGGTGACGCACTTGGCGAGCCCGGGGGCTCGGGGGCAGCTGACCCGCTGGCCGAGCCCACGTCGCCGGGGGCGGGTGACCCGTTCGTCGAGCACATGCCCTCGACGGCGGGCGACGCGCCGGTCGAGCCGGGCGCGCCCGCGGGGCCGCCGCGGCCGTCCGGTCCGCCCGCAGAGCAGCACCGGTCCGGACCGCCCACGGTCCAGCACCGGCCCGAGCCGCCGTCGATGCCGGGCTCCTCTCCGGCGGGCCAGGCCCCTCCTCCGACCGTCCCGTATCCGGCGTCACAGGCCCCTTCGCCCGACGACGCCCCGACGGCAGGCCTCCACCTGACGGACCTCCACCGGTTCGAAGCACCGGCCCCCGGCCCGGACCCCGTAACCGGCCCTCAGCCTCTGCCCGAGCCCGAGCAGCCCGCCCGCAGGCGCGGCCGTCGGCGTCGGCTCGCCTTCGTCGGTACCGTGGTCGGCGCCGTGGTGATGACCGCCGCCGGGTTCGCAAGCGGACTGTTCTCGTACGACACGCCGTCTCGGGACAGCGCGGGCCCGGGCGACATGCGCGCGAGCATCCCGGAGGCGTCCTCGCCGCAGCCTTCGTCCCCGTCTCCGTCGAAGACGACACCGCCGGCGCAGCCCCCGTCGGCCCCACCGACCGAGCGGTCCGAACCAGCCACCCCGAGCACGTCCCCGCCGCAGGAGCCCACGGCCGAGCCCACCCCGCCCCGCGAGACCCCCTCGACACGCCCACCGTCGACCGAGCCCCCCTCCGACTCGGCACCGCCCGGCTCCGGTGGAGGCAGCGAGCGCGACAACCCGGGGGTCCTGCGCCCGGGCGACAACGGCGCCGAGGTAACGGAGCTTCAACTCCGCCTACGCCAACTGTTCCTCTACGCAGGCCCCACCACAGGCACGTACGACGACCAGACGGAAAACTCGGTACGAAGCTTCCAGGGCTCCCGAGGCGTCGACGACGAACTGGGCATATACGGCGAGCCAACACGAGAACGTCTGGAGTCGGAAACGGACGAACCGTAGGTCCCGCCGGGCTTCGGGGCTGTGCCAGTGTGCGGCTCCGCCGCCTGGGCGCGACCAGCCACAACGACCCCGCAGCCGCCGGACCGCCCTACCGGACCGAGCCCTCACACGCCCACGAGCACTCGAATCCCCCTGGCGCCCGCAGCCTCCACCCGCACCTGCGTAAGGTCCTGCACCACCACATCAGGCCGATGAAACCCGGCCCGGGCCCCCACCCCGACAACCCGCATCCCCGCGGCGCGCCCCGCCGCGATCCCCGCCCCCGAGTCCTCGAACACCACACACTCGGAAGGCGCGACCCCCAACTCGGCCGCCGCCTTCAAGAACCCCTCAGGATCGGGCTTGCTCGCCCCGACGGACTCGGCGGTGACCCGCACATCGGGCAGCGGGAGCCCGGCGGCAGCCATCCGTGCGGTCGACAGCGGCACGTCCGCCGACGTCACCAGCGCATGCGGCAACTCCCGTAGCGAGGCCAGAAGTTCCGCGGCTCCCGGAATCGCGACGACGCCCTCCATGTCAGCCGTCTCCTCGGCCAGCATGCGCTCGTTGTCCGCGATGTTCTTCTCCATGGGCCGATGGGGCAGCAGCAGAGCCATCGACGCATGCCCCTGCCGGCCGTGAACGACCTTCATGACGTCGCCCCCGTCCAGCCCGTTCCGCTCGGCCCACCGATGCCAGACGCGTTCGACGACGGCATCGGAGTTGACGAGGGTGCCGTCCATGTCCAGCAGCAGGGCGCGGGCGGTCAGCACGGTCGTGGCCGTCATCGGCATGCTCCAAAGCGTGGGAGAGGGGGCCGAGGGCCCCGGGACAAGGTGTCCCCAGGACAAGGTGGTCCCGCCCACCGGTCAGGGAAAGCGGGCGGGAGCCACTTTGTTCCCTCACGGTACAAAACCGATGGGCAATCCCGCCACCACTCAGAGGACCCGATTTCGCGGAACTTCGCGTAACAAAGGGCCGGCCAAAAGCCCAACAAAGGCACGCACGAGCCCAAAGCTCCGCCGACCCCGGCGCCGTACCCCTTGTTATGTCATGGCCACGACATTAACTTCTCACCCGGCGCACATCTCCCCGAAACGCGGCACCGCAAGCATTCGCACGCACCGTCAACTTCCCATCCCCCCAAAGGGAGTTCGCATGCCGAAGGTCTACGCGCGTCGACGGCTCAGCATACTCGCCGCCGCCGGCGGATTGATAGCCCTGGTCGGGCTGTTCAACGGTCCGACCGCCTCCGCCGCCCTGCCCACCCCCGTGAGCGCCTCCACCGCCCGCTCCTACCTGTCCCAGCTCACCGTGGCGAACGAGGACCGCACCGGCTACAACCGCGACCTCTTCCCGCACTGGATCACCCAGTCCGGCGCCTGCAACACCCGTGAGGTCGTCCTGAAGCGCGACGGCACGAACGTCCAGCAGGACTCCAGCTGCGCCGCGACCAGCGGCAGTTGGTACTCCGTCTACGACGGCGCCACCTGGCGCGCGGCCTCCGACGTCGACATCGACCACCTCGTCCCGCTCGCCGAGGCCTGGGACTCCGGCGCCGACAGCTGGACCACCTCGCGACGTCAGTCCTTCGCCAACGACCTGACCCGCCCGCAGCTCATCGCGGTCACGGACAACGTGAACCAGGCGAAGGGCGACAAGGACCCGGCGGAGTGGATGCCGTCGGTCAGCTCGTACGCCTGCACGTACGTACGCGCCTGGGTCCAGGTGAAGTACTACTACGACCTCTCCGTCGACTCCGCGGAGAAGAGCAAGCTGACCTCCGTGCTCAACGGCTGCTGAGCCGTCCGCAGTCCGAGAACCTCCACCGGAACCTCGCCACTGACCTCCGTCGTTCCGTACCGTACGGGGCGACGGAGGAGGGTGATCACGTGGCGAGGCTGCGGCTGGGACCACTGCTGAGGTACGTCGACGGTTCGTCCGCGACCGTCTGGGTCGAGGCGAGCCGTCCGTGCAGCGCCGAGGTGCGCTGCGCTGACGGCACCGGCGGCGAGACCCGCACCTTCCAGGTCGCGGGCCATCACTACGCCCTGATCCCGGTGACCGGGCTGACACCGGGCACGTCGACCGCGTACGAAGTGCGGCTCGACGGTACGACCGTGTGGCCGCTGCCCGGCTCGCCCTTTCCGCCCTCGCTCATCCACGCCCCGGCCTACGACCACGCACCGGTGCGGGTGGCCTTCGGCTCGTGTCGCTGGGCCGCTCCGCCCGCCGACGAGAAGGACCCGGTGGGCCCGGACGCGCTGGACACGCTGGCCGCACGCCTCGCCTCGGATCCGGGGGCCGAACGGCCCGACGTACTGGTGCTGTTGGGCGACCAGGTGTACGCGGACGAGACCTCCAAGGCCACCCGCCGCTGGCTGGAGGCCCGCCGCGATCTCTCGGATCCACCGGGCAACGAGGTCGCGGACTACGAGGAGTACACCCGCCTCTACTACGAATCGTGGCTCGACCCCGAGGTCCGCTGGCTGTTGTCCACGGTGCCCAGTTGCATGATCTTCGACGACCACGACGTCATCGACGACTGGAACACCAGCGCCGCCTGGCTCGCCGACATGCGGGCCACGCCCTGGTGGCGTGAGCGCCTGTTGAGCGGCCTGATGTCGTACTGGGTCCACCAGCACCTCGGCAATCTCCCGCCCGAACGCCTCGCCGCCGACCCCCTGTACGCAGCCGTACGCGCCACCCCGGACGGCACGGACGTGCTCCGCACCTTCGCCGCCGAGGCCGACGCGAACCCCACCTCTGTCCGCTGGAGCTACCGCCGCGACTTCGGCCGGGTACGCCTGCTGATGATCGATACGCGCGCGGCCCGCGTCCTCGACGAGAACGACCGCGCCATGCTCGCGCCCAATGAGCATGCGTGGCTGCGGGAGCAGGTGTTGGAAGGGCGGAGGGCTGGGGCCGCGGGCGCCGCAGGCAATAGGCCCGACGCCGTCGTCGCCGCATCCGGCACGAGCGACGAGGTGCGTACGGCACCCGGCGCGCCGTCACCTGCCTCGGCGGCCCAAGGTGGCCCGGACAGCATGGCGAAGGCCTCGGCCCGGCCGGCCGACGGCGGCACGAGCGACGAGATGGGCGGCGCCCCGGCGCGGTCGGCCGAAGGCCACGCCGCCACCGCCCGCACCCCCTACGACCACCTCCTCATCGGTACGTCTCTGCCCTGGTTGCTCCCCCATCTCGTGCACGACGCCGAGGCGTGGAACGCCGCGTTGTGCCGTGGGGAACGCGGGCCCCGGTGGGCGCGGTTCGGGGAGGATCTGCGGCGGCGGGCCGATCTGGAGCACTGGTCGGCGTTTCCGGCCTCGTTCGACGCACTGGCCTCGCTCATCGCCGAGGTCGGGTCGGGGCCCGAGGCCCCGGCGACGGTGTGCGTGCTGTCCGGGGATGTGCACCACGCGTACATCGCCGAACCCTCGTGGCCGCAGGGCGCCTCGGCGCCCGACGCGCGGGTGCTGCAACTGACCTGCTCCCCCGTCCACAACTCCATCCCGATGTCCATCAAACTCGGCTTCCACTTCGGCTGGAGCAGAGTGGGCCGAGCCCTCGGCCGCCGTTTCGCCGGACACGGCGGCGTCCCGCGCCCGCCGATCGACTGGCGCAGAACGGGCGGCCCCTGGTTCGGCAACCAGCTGATGACGCTGACCCTGCGCGGCCGCTCGGCACGACTGCGACTCGACCAGGCACGGGCGGAGAAGGGCGGCGGCGCCCGACTGCGGACGGTCGTCGAAACCGAGCTCACCCCATAGCCTCGGTCCGCAGTCCCCGCGACGCACCCGCAGCCCCGTAACCTCACACAACTCCCCGCACACTCCGCGTGCGCGAACACGCCCAATCCGCCAAGTGCATACGTGTATCGCGTACGTTGCCCCCCTATCGCGCCCGTTGCCCTTGATGCTCGTGAGGCATCCCACACCGGGCGCCGGTGATCCGCTCAAGTGCTCGGATCCCGTGGCGTACGACGGCATGATGATGCGGACCGTCCGCTTCCATCGGACGGTTTGCCGCTCAGCGCCCCAGATGCCCGGGAGTCACACCTTTGTCTGCAGCGACCGCGGAATCCTCGGCGAGCGCCGGGTCCGACGAGGTCTCCGTCGCCCTGGTCGGCGCAGGACCGCGCGGCACCAGCGTGCTGGAACGCCTCTGCGCCTCCGCGCCCGAGCTCCTCGCGCCCGGGGTCCGCCTGACGGTCCACGTCGTCGACCCCTCGCCGCCCGGCCCGGGGCGCGTCTGGCGGACCGACCAGCCGGCCGAGCTGCTGATGAACACCGTGTCCTCCCAGGTGACCCTCTTCACTGACGACAGCGTGGACTGCTCGGGTCCGATCCGCCCTGGCCCGAGCCTGCACGACTGGGCCGGCGGCGAGCTGGACCCGGACGAGTACCCGACCCGCGCCCAGTACGGGCAGTATCTGGAATGGGTCTTCGCCGAAGTCGTGCGCGGGGCACCGGCCTCGGTCCGCGTCGAGACGCACCGTGCCCGTGCCATACGGCTCGACGACGCGCCCGACGGCCACCAGCGACTCGTACTCGACAACGGCCGCACCCTGCGCGACCTCACCACCGTGGTCCTCGTCCAGGGCCACCTGCCGACGGTCGCGGACCGGACACAGCAACACCTCGCCGACTACGCCGACCGTCACGGCCTGCGCCATGTGCCACCCGCCAACCCGGCCGACCTCGACCTGTCCCCGCTCGCCCCCGGCGAACCCGTCCTGCTGCGCGGCCTGGGCCTCAACTTCTTCGACCATATGGCCCTGTTGACGACGGCCCGCGGCGGCCGTTTCCTCCACACGGCGCAAGGTGGCCTGCGTTATGCGGCGTCGGGCCGTGAGCCGCGCCTGTACGCGGGTTCCCGGCGCGGCATCCCGTACCAGGCCCGCGGCGACAACGCGAAGGGCCCGTACGGCCGTCACCTCCCGCTCGTCCTCACCCCGGACGTCATCTCCGCCTTCCGTAAGCGTGCGGACTCCGGCGACGCGCCCGACTTCCTTGCGGAGATATGGCCGTTGGTCGCGAAAGAGGTCGAAACGGTCTACTACGAGGCGCTGTTGGGGCGGGGCAGCGCGACAGTAGCGGGCGATGCAGCGACGGTACGGGGCTTCCGTGAGCGTTTTCTCGCCATTGCCCACCGCGACCCCCAAGAGGCCCTGCTCCTCGACAAGTTCGGCATCGCCAAGACCGATCGCTGGTCCTGGGACCGCATTTCGCGCCCGTCTGCGGGGCAGGTCTTCAACAGCCCGGCGAACTTCCGGAGTTGGCTGCTCGGGTATCTGCGCGAGGACGCCGAACAGGCGGCGCTCGGCAATGTCGACGGCCCTCTCAAGGCAGCCCTCGACGTACTGCGCGACCTGCGCAACGAGGTGCGCCTGATCGTCGACCACGGCGGCCTTGCGGGCACCTCGCGGCGGGAGCACCTGGACCGCTGGTACACGCCGCTCAACGCGTTCCTGTCGATCGGGCCGCCCCGGCGCCGTATCGAGGAGATGATCGCGCTGATCGAGGCGGGCGTCCTGGAGGTCCTCGGCCCACGCCTGGAGGTGCGGGCCGAGGACGGGGCGTGGGTCGCGCACTCCCCCGACGTGCCTGACTCGACGGTCCGGGTCACCACCCTCGTCGAGGCACGGCTGCCGGAACCGGAACTGCGGCGGACCGCCGACGACCTGCTCGCCCGGCTGCTGAAGACCGGCCAGTGCCGACCGCACACGGTGGACGGTTACGAAACCGGGGGGCTGGACGTAACACCGCGCCCATACCGTCTGATCGACCGCCGAGGACGCGCACACCCCCGGCGGTTCGCGCTGGGCGTGCCCACGGAGGGCGTGCACTGGGTGACCGCAGCGGGGGTCAGGCCGGGGGTGGACTCAGTCACACTCTCGGACACGGACTCGGTGGCGCGGGCAGTGCTGCACACGGCTTCACCTGCAAAAACGCCGGAAGAGACTCCGAAAATCCGGCCATATGTTGAACTTGCAACAATCGATTAGGCTAACCTAAAATCGATCACTCGCTCGGTTTACGTCCCCACCGGCGGTCCCCTCGGACCGCACCAGACCGAAGGAGTTCCCCCACCATGACCGGACGCTTAAACAGCGCCCAGCCGTACGCCATCGGCCTGTTCCGCATCGTCATCGGTCTGCTCTTCACCTGCCACGGCGTCATGTCGCTCTTCGGCGAGTTCGGCGGCGCCGACGGCAAGGGCGGCACCATCGAGCCGACCACCTGGCCGAACGGATACGCGGCCGTCATCGAGCTCGTCGGCGGCAGCCTGGTCCTGCTCGGCCTCGGCACCCGGTTCGCGGCGTTCATCGCCTCGGGCGCCATGGCCTACGCGTACTTCAAGGTCCACCAGCCGCAGGCGCTCTGGCCGATCGAGAACCAGGGTGAAGGCGCGGCCATGTTCTGCTGGTCGATGTTCCTGCTGGTCTTCACCGGCTCGGGCGCACTCGGCCTCGACCGGCTCTTCTCGCGGCGCGCCTCATCGTCCACGGCGAACCAGCGCAGCTCGGAACCTGTCGCGGCCTGACGCCCCGTACGAAACGGCGCCCACCTCTGTCGCTCCGGGGGTGGGCGCCGTCGTCGTATCCGGCCGCGCATACGGGAGGCCGTGCGGGCCACCCATCCGAACGGCACCGTGGCGGCCGGGTGAACGTGGTGTAGCGATCACACGTGCCCCCTGTGGATCTCCTGCCCGGCCCCCGGCGTACGCTGTATGGCTGTCACAGGCCGCACCTGCCGCTCCCCCGCGACATCGCGGTTCTCGGCACGGTTCGCGCCTACGGGGGAGACACAGGGGAGTTCGGGTGCTTGAGAGTGTGGGGCTGCTGACCGGCAGCCCATGGATCTACGCCGTGGTGGCCCTGTCCGTGCTGTTCGACGTGTTCGTGCCGGTGTTGCCGAGCGGAGTCCTCGTCATCGCGGCGGCGACGGCGGCCGCGGCCGGCTCCGGCGCGGCGACCGGGAACGTACCGGACCTCCTGCCGCTGACCCTCTCCGCGGCCACCGCCTCGGTCCTCGGCGACCTGATCGCCTACCGGCTGGCCCGGCGCGGCGGCGAGCGCCTTGACCGGGCCCTCGCCCGCTCCCGCCGCCTGACCGGCGCGCAGGAACGTCTCGGCGCGGCCCTCGCACGCGGCGGCGGCGCCCTTGTCGTCATCGCCCGCTTCGCGCCCGCTGGGCGCTCACTCGTCTCGTTCGGCGCGGGCGCAGCCCACCGCCGCGTCCGCGAGTTCCTGCCCTGGTCGATCCTCGCGGCCCTGGCGTGGGCCGCGTACAGCGTCGCCCTCGGCTACTTAGGCGGCCACCTGCTGGGGACGACGTGGCTCGCCACAGGCGTTTCGCTGCTCGCGCTGTTCGGTGCGGGAGCGGGGGCGGCGTACCTGATACGGCGGCCGGTGGCGGAGACGGGCACGAGCGTCTGAGGGCTACGGATTCGAGGCATCAAACGGCCGGCACCTACGGGCTGCGTACGGGGTCAGCCGGCCCGTCGCGCGGCCGTCTGCCCCCGCACCTCGAGCCCGTCCAGCAGCTCGGCCGTCGCCTCCGCGATCGCGTCGACCGCCCGGTCGAACACCTCACGGTTGTGAGCAGCCGGAGCCCGGAACCCGGACACCTTGCGGACGTACTGAAGGGCGGCGGCCCTGACGTCCTCCTCGGTGGCCTCTTCGGGGAGTACGGGCGGGCGGAGAGTCTTGATGCTTCGGCACATAGGTCCAGTTTCGCGCGTGGGCGGGAATTATGGGGGCCGGATCAGCCGCACCTTTTGGAAGTGGGAGCGGCGGTACGCCTCCAGGGACGTACCGCCGCTCCCGACCAGGTCGTCAGCCCTCGGCGATCTCGCGTACCTCGACCGTGAGCGTGAACTCCGCCGGGTGGATCTCGAGGAAGCGCTTGGCCCACTCCATGGCCTCGGCCTTGTCCTTGCACTGGGTGACGGAGTAGCCGCCGATCACTTCCTTGGTCTCGGTGAACGGCCCGTCGACCTGGTTGAACTTGCCGCCGGACCAGGTGATCCGGGTGCCCTCGGAGGTCGGGTGGAGCCCGGCCGTGTCCAGCATGACCCCGGCCTTGGTGATCTCCTCGAGCAGCGCCTCCATACGCTCCCCGAACTCCGGGCCCATTCCCTCGACGGGTACGTCGTTCTCCTCGATACGGACCAGCGTCAGAAAGCGCGGCATGGTGACTCCTCGGTCGTCGCGGTTGTCGCGGTGACAAGGACGGGGCTTCTCCCCGCCTCTCACCTGTGCGTCGAGCGGGCGACGGCGGGATCGACAGCCACCCCGAAGAATTTTCCGGGACCCCCACGTGACGTGCGTCACAAAGGGGTTACGCACTCGTCAGCGCAGGTCGAGCCGCATCAGGACCCGGGGATGACCGGCCAGCACAGAGGTGGTGTCGGCGGCGTGGACGAACCCGGCGCGTTCGAAGTTCTTCCGGATCCCGGCGTACGCCATGGTCAGGTCGACCTTGGCGTCACCGCTGTCGAGCGGGTACGCCTCGATCGCCGGCGCACCGTGGGCGCGGGCGAACTCGACGGCGCCGGCGATGAGGGCGTGCGAGACCCCCTGCTTCCGGTGACCCGGGCGTACGCGGATGCACCACAGCGACCAGACCGGCAGGTCGTCGACGTGCGGGATCTTGCGGTTGCGCGCGAAGGACGTGACCGAGCGCGGTGCCACGGCGGCCCAGCCGACCGGCTCGTCACCGTCGTACGCGAGAACTCCCGGAGGCGGATCGGCTCGGCACAACCCGGCGACGTACTCACCGCGGGCCGGTCCGCGAAGCTCGTTGTTGAGCCTGGACGGGATCCGGTAGCTCAGACACCAACAGACGTTGGCCGTGGGCGACTTGGGCCCGACCAGGGCACGGACATCTTCGAAGACCGAAGCCGGGCGAACCTCAATGGCCATGGATCCCACGATGCCACGGCGCACGGGGCGCCGTCGCTCGGTCTTCGGCAGCACGGAGCGGCCGGGAGTCACACCCGTCCGTGTGAAGTCCCCCAAGGAACTCGCATCCCAAATTCGAACAGGCGTAGCATTGGCGTGTGGCTGAGACCTATGACTTTCCGAGTGACCTCCTGGCCGGTCAGGAGGAACTGCATCAGGTCCGGGCCGAGCTGCTGGCCCTGCTGAAGCGACTCCCCTGGTCGGTCGAGCCCATGGAGGGCATCAGCGACAACCACGGCTGGCGCAAGGTGGAACTGCCCGCCTCACCCGGCTGGACCGCCGACGAACAGGCCGAGGTGGAGAAGCTCCGCGAGCGGGAGCGGGAGCTGGCCGTCTTCGTGACCTGCCACCGCTTCTGGGCCGAGGTCACGGGCGCGGAGAAGGTGGACGCGAGGATGCGCCTGAAGCACGTACGGGAGGCGGAGGAGGAGGGGCGGCCCTCGTGAGTCAAGGACCGCCGAGCCGTCGCGGGCGGCTCCGTGTTCAGGCCCGCAAGGGGTTGGTGCGCGTCGCCGCCAGCAGGTACCAGGCGGTCGCCCCACGGCGGCATGCCGGTACGGGTATTGACTTGCACCTCGGGCTGAAGCCCGAGGATTCTGGCCTTCCGTTCCGTTGCCGTGCCGCTACGCGGCACGGGGTTCGGTCGGGAATCCGTGGCTTCCTGTTTCTTCGCGCTGTGCCAGAACAGGTTCTGGTCTTACCGGCGCTCCGCAGGCCGATGCCGCCAGTCCGGCGGCCGTCTTCACATTGAGTGCGGCGTTGATGTCCCGGTCGTGGACGGTGCCGCAGGCGATACAGGTCCACTCCCGCACATCGAGGGGCTTGGGTCCGTCCACGGTGTCGCAGGCCGAGCAGACCTGACTCGTCGGCTCGAACCGGCCGATCTTCACCAGAGTGCGACCATACCGTTCTGCTTTGTAGGCCAGCATGCTGATGAACGAGGACCATCCGGCGTCGTGCACGGACTTGGCCAGCCTCGTGCGGGCCAGTCCCGCCACCGACAGGTCCTCCACGGCGATCGCTTGGTTCTCGCAGATCAGCTTCGTGGAGAGCTGGTGGTGGAACTCGCGGCGGGCGTCGGCGACCTGGGCGTGGGCGCGGGCGACCTTCAGGCGGGCCTTGGCCCGGTTCCTGGATCCCTTCTGCTTGCGGGACAGCTCCCGCTGGGCTTTCTTCAGTTTCTTCTCCGCGCGGCGCAGGAAACGCGGGGAGTCGATCTTCGTGCCGTCGGACAGGACCGCGAAGTGGGTCAGGCCGAGGTCGATGCCAATGGTGCGGCCGGTTTCGGGCATCCGGGTCGCGTCGGCGGCGGGGTCGGTGTCGATGACGAAGGACGCGAAGAATCTGCCCGCACTGTCCTGGATGACGGTGACCGAGGTGGGGGTGGCGGGCAAGGCACGGGACCACTTCACCTTCACCGCCCCGATCTTCGGCAGGTACAGCCGGCCGCTGTCGGTGATCTTCCAGCGGGCGTTCGCGGTGAACCGGATCGACTGCCGGGCGTCCTTGCGGGACTTGAAGCGGGGCGGGCCGATCCTGGGGCCCTTGCGGGTGCCCTTGAGGGAGGCGAAGAAGTTGCGGTATGCGGTCTCGGCGTCGCGCAGGGACTGCTGCAGGACCACCGCGGAGACCTCGCCCAGCCAGGAGCGTGAGGTGGTCTGCTTTGCCTGGGTGATCAGGCGGGTGGACAGCTCGCCGATCTTCGGGAACGGCTGCTGGGCCTTGCGGGCGTCCTCGCGGGCACGCACCGCGTCGTTGAACACGACGCGGGCTCACCCGAACGCCTTCGCCAGCGCCCTCTGCTGGCCGGTGTCCGGGTACAACCTGAAGGCGTACCGGAGCTGCATGCCGATCACACTAGAGACGCCGAACAAGCGCCGTCACCGGGAACATGTGAGCGACTCATCACCGGTGGTGAAGCGAAGTCCGGCTCCGCCGGAACGACACCGCGACGCTCCGCGTCGCAGGTATGAGCTTCGCTTCACCACCGGGGTGAACCCCGGCGCACTGCGAATGAACCCCGGTAGCCGCCGAGAGGTTCGTCCGTACGACCGTTCCGCTCGATCCACGTACCGATCCGCACCGCACCGGCGAGGAAGCGGCGCGTCCCGGTCCGGCGGGCGAGGGCGCTCAGCGCGATGCCCGCCCAGGCCATGTCGCCCACCGCCGTACCCGTGAACCCGAACTGAGTGCCGACGTCGGCCGTCCCGTCCGCCCGCACGAAGCCGTCCGGCTGACTCGTACCGTCGAAGAAGGTGTAGGCCCGACGTTGTAGGCCTGGCGCAGCCTGCCGTCGTCGTACGCCGGATCGTGGGCCTGGGCATAGAGCAACGCGTCGCCGAGCGCCACGGCTCTGGCCCGGCCGTCGGCGGAACGCACCGCGAGGTGGGCCAGGATCGTGAGGGCGTTGTCGTACGTGAACGCCGTGCTGAACAGACCCGCCTGGTCGGTGTAGCTCTGTCAAAACGATCGGCACACAGAACCAGCCAGGATCCCGATGGGCATCCTGGCTGGTCAAACGCGTGGGCGCGGACGGTTTCGAACCGCCGACATCCTGCTTGTAAGGCAGGCGCTCTACCCCTGAGCTACGCACCCGGGACGAGCCGACAGCCTACCTTGCCAGGGGCGGTGCCCGGCAAACACGTATCGGGCAACGTATCGGGGCGCGATCCCGCGCGAGGCGGGGGTTTCCCCACCTGGGATCCGGGGGCTAGCCGGATCACGCCATGAGCCCCCGCTCCGTACGGTCGAAGAGCGTCCCGGGCATGCCGAAAAGGGCCACGGAGTCCACGGTCGGGGCGCCCGACAGCAGGGGGAGCCCATCATGGCCGTACGTATCCGCCGTTCCGCAGCCGTGGCCACCGCGGCCGTCGCCGTCGTCACCCTGTTCGCCGCCGGGTGCGGTGCCAGCGCGGGGGACGACGACGAACCCGAGCACCGTTCGTTCGCGCTGGAGGGCCGCACGCTGACCGTCGACTCCGACGACTCCGCGCTCGAACTGGTCGCCGCCGATGTCGACAAAGTGAAGGTCACCCGGTGGTTCCAGGGCAGCGTCGTCGTCGGCGGAGACCCCAAGGTGACCTGGGCGATGGAGGACGACAAGCTCACGCTGCGGATGAAGTGCGCGGGCGTGGTCGCCGACTGCGCTGCCAAGCACCGGATCGAGGTGCCGCGCGGTATCGCGGTCACCGTGAAGGACGGGGACGGCAGCGTACGGGCGAGCGGCTTCAAAGAGGCCCTGAACGTCCTCACGGGCGACGGTTCCGTGCACGTCAAGGACTCCAGCGGGTCCCTGACCCTGCGCACCGGCGACGGCTCGGTCACCGCGACCGGCGTCGGCTCCAGGCGCGTGGACGTGCACACGCGGGACGGTTCCGTGCGGCTCGGCCTCGCCGCCGTACCCGACCGGGTCGCCTCGCGCAGCCAGGACGGCTCCGTCACCATCGAGCTGCCCGCGGAGGCGACGTACCGCGTGCAGACCGAGACCGGCGACGGCAGTGTCGATGTTTCCGTGCCCCGCGACGAGCGCAGCGCGCACGAGGTGTCCGCCGAGACACGGGACGGGAAAGTCACGGTGCGTACGGCGAACTAACCGGGCCGTGTGTTCGTCCCTACCTGGTGGGAGAATGACACCGGGCAGGGTGGACCACAGCACGGGAGAGGGATGTGACGGCGACACCTTCAGAGCCGTACACGCCGTTTGTGCCATGGGCACAGCAACTACCTCGCCACCGTGCCGATTTGAGGGCCGCGAGGGCCCCGAGCACGCGCGGCGCCGCCCGTGACCTGCTGACGCTGGTCCTCCTTCCGCTCCCGCTGCTCGTGCTCACGCTCCCCGCCGCGTTCACCGGCGGCGGGACGCGGCGGTGGTTCGGCGGCCGTTCCGACAGCCAGCGGGCCGAGGCGCAGACGGCCAAGGACGCCGCGGCGGCCGCTTTCTACGAACTCGACACCGCGCAGCGCGATCTGCGCATCTCGATCGAGACCATCACGGCCGTCGACGACTCCCCCGCGGCCCGGCGCGCGGTCGCCGACTTCGAAGCGCTGGGGCGTCGTATCGACGAGGTCAGCCATGCGTACATCAACGCGATCGACGCCCACGACCTCGACCGCGACGACCTGGAGGCCTCCGTCGCGGCCCGGGCGCGTACGGAGCTGACGAAGGCCAAGGACGAGCTGGCCCGCGTCAAGCAGGAGCTGGACCGGTTCGCAGGCGGGCTCGGCCCGCTGCTCGGCAAGGCCGAGACCCAGCTGGCCCGGCTCGCCCCGGCCGTCGAGCGCGCCCGCCAGGCCCTCCTCGCCGCCTCGAACGCCCTTGACGCCGTACGGGGCTCAGGGCTCAAGGCCGACGACCTGGCAGCCCGCCTCGCCATCCTCGGCCCCGAGCTGACCAAGCTCAATCAGGGCGCCGGGCAGCACGGCGTCCCGGAGACTCTGGAGCGCGCCGACCGGGTCGCGCGCGACGCCGAGGCGGTGCGCGCGGAGGCCGAGCGGCTGCCGGAGCGGGCCGCCGAGATCGACCGCCGCCTGGTCTCGCTGCGGACGCGCGCCCAGGCCCTGACCACCCGTTCCGGGCAGGTGGATCCGGTGCTGAGCGAGCTGCGGCGCCGGTTCACTGCCTCCTGCTGGCAGGACCTTCAGCACGTACCGGATCAGGCCGCCGAGACCGTACGGCAGGCCGAGTCGAAGCTGACGGAGGCGCGGGCGGCGCGCGACGAGCAGCGCTGGGCGGACGCGACGGCACTGCTGTCCACGGTGCGGGCGCTGCTGAACACGACCGACGAGGCCGTGTCCGCGGCCGGGGACCGGCTGCGGCAGCTGAACGAGGTGCAGAAGGATCCACAGCGCGAGATCGACCGCACACGCTTCGCGATCCGCGACGCCCAGCGGCTGGCGATGGCAGGCCGTCATACGCCCGACCCGCGCCACGCCCGCCCGCTCGACGACTCGGTGGGCCGTCTGGAGCGGGCCGTCGCCACCTTGGAGGGACGGCACCCTGATTACTGGCACTTCCTGACCGAAACGGAGGGCGTGCGGCGGACGGTGTCCCGGGTGGTGGCGCAGATCCGCGAGGAACGCGGCCACCCCTCATGAAGCGCCCGCCCCTTCGGAGCCCCGCCGACCGCTAATCTGTCCGTATGCCTCGCTACGAATACCGCTGCCGGACCTGCGGTGACACCTTCGAGAAAAGCCGCCCCATGGCCGAGTCGTCCGCCCCCGCGGCCTGCCCGGCCGGCCACGACGACACGGTGAAGCTGCTGTCGACGGTCGCCGTCGGCGGATCGGCCTCGGCGCCCGCGACCGCACCGGCGCCCAAGGCGAGCGGCGGAGGGTGCTGCGGCGGGGGCTGCTGCGGCTGACTCCTGGCGGCTTCCGGGCGCCGCCGCCGCGGAGGTGTCGCCGTGCCACGCAGCCGCGGTCCCATACTCGCTCCGGCCTTTCGGGCTCCCCAGAAGCCTCAAGTCCCCAAGTAGCGAAGTACGGCCAGCACCCTGCGGGAGTAGCCTTCTGCCCCGGTCAGTTCGAGCTTGTCGAAGATCGCGTTGATGTGCTTCTCGACTCCGCTGAGGGAGATGTGCAGCCGTTGCGCGATGGCCGCGTTCGTATGCCCCTGCGCCATCTCCGCCAGCACGTCCCGCTCGCGCGGGGTGAGCCGGTTCAGTAGGTCCGCGCGCTCGCTGCGGCCGAGGAGCTGACGCACGACCTCGGGGTCGAAGGCGGCTCTCCCCTGGCTCACCCGCTCCAACGCGTCCAGGAACTCGTCGACTTGGACGACACGGTCCTTGAGCAGATAGCCGACGCCTTCTGAGTCTCCGGTCAACAGCTCCGTCGCGTACCGCTTCTCGACGTACTGCGAGAGCACCAGCACGCCCACGTCCGGCCAGCGCTCGTGAATCTCCAGAGCGGCTCGCAGGCCCTCGTCGCTGTGGGTGGGAGGCATCCGTACGTCCGCGACGACCACGTCCGGCTGGTCCTCGGCGACAGCCGCCAGCAGCCGCTCGGCGTCGCCGACCGCGGCCAGCACCTCGTGCCCCTCCTCGGCGAGCAGGCGCACGAGCCCCTCTCTGAGCAGGGTCGAGTCCTCGGCAAGGATCACGCGCATGGCAGCTCCGCGGAGATGACGGTGGGCCCGCCGGGCGGACTGAGCACATGGAATCCGCCGTCGAGGGCGTCGACCCGCCGGGCCAGCCCGAACAGCCCGCTGCCCGTGGGACTCGCGCCACCCATGCCGTCGTCCTCGATCCGTATGCAAAGGACGCCCTCGGCCGCCCACAGGTGGACGGTGATATGGCTCGCCACGGCGTGCTTGACCGCGTTGGTCACAGCCTCGCAGACCACGAAGTACGCCACGGACGCCGTCGCCTTCTCCGGCTCAGCAGCCAGCTCGTACTCCACTCTCACCGGCACGGACGAACGCTCGGCGACCGTCTCCAGGGCCGCTCGCAGCCCCGCCTCGTCCAGCGTGGTCGGGTAGATCCGCCAGGCCACCTCGCGCAGATCGGCCAGCGCCTGCCGGCTCTCGTCGTGGGCCTGGCGCAGCAGCCGGTCCGCGCGCTCCCGGTCCTGACTGCGCAGGGCCCGGCCGAGCAGCATGCCGAGGGCGACGAGCCGCTGCTGTACGCCGTCGTGCAGATCCCGCTCGATACGGCGTCGTTCGTCGTCGACGGCGTCCACCACCGCGGCGCGGCTCGCGGCCAGCTCGACGATCCGCTGCTCCAACTCCTCCTGGTGGCTGGGCCCGAGGAAATGCCGGGCCAACTGCCGCTCCAGCTCGGCGACTCCGAAGACGCCCTGCACCGCCAGGAAGAGCAGGAAGAGACCGCCGAAGCCCGAGAAGACGATCGCCCAGGGGTGCTCGACGCCGCCGACGATCCAGGCGAACATCCAGTACGTGCTGTAAAGGAGTCCGGCCGCCACCGACAGCAGCACAATCGCACCCAACGCCCCGAGCGCCCAGCGGCACGCGATGTAACGCAGGGCGCGCGCGTCCTCATACACGGGAGAGACGGACACGCTCAGCCAGGTCCCGAGCCGTCGGCGCTCGAACTGCGTCAGCCTCCGTGCACCCGCGAACACGGGTCGGAGCGCGGCCTGCCGCCCGCGCGGCCAGGCCAGTACGGGTAAGAGGGCGAGGCCGGACAGAACGATGAAGAGCAGCTCGACGGCGGCCGAGGCGGCTCCGGTCATGAGCCCCACCCCGCACCACGCCCCACGTCGTGCCACATCTCGCATGATCGCCACGCTAGCCGGGCGTCAGGTCCGCGCGCACTGCGGAAAACCGTAATTCCGAGCTGCGGTTGACCGCCTGGAATCTTGCGGTCGCCCTCAGGGTCTCTTCAGCTTCGGTTTTCTAACGTGAGCGGCATGACACCCATCGCAGCCGGCGTCGCGGCGGACAGCGGCGCCCCTCAGTGGATCAACAGCCTTATGGACACGCTCGGTGCGCCGGGCGCAGGCATCGCCATCGCCCTGGAAAACCTGTTTCCACCCCTGCCCAGCGAGGTCATCCTGCCGCTCGCGGGGTTCGCGGCGAGCACCGGGCAGATGAACCTGTTCGCGGCGCTGCTGTGGACGACGGCTGGTTCCGTCATAGGCGCGCTCGCGCTGTACGGAGTGGGGGCGCTGCTCGGCCGTGACCGCACGGTGGCGATCGCGGCCCGGCTGCCGCTGGTGAAGGTCGCGGACATAGAGAAGACGGAGGCGTGGTTCGTCCGGCATGGCACCAAGGCCGTGTTCTTCGGACGTATGATCCCGATCTTCCGGAGCCTGATATCCGTGCCCGCGGGTGTCGAGCGCATGCGCCTGCCCGTCTTCCTCTGCCTGACCACGCTGGGCAGCGCGATCTGGAACACCGTCTTCGTCCTCGCCGGCTATCTGCTCGGCGAGAACTGGACGGAGGTCAGCGGCTATGTGTCGGCTTACTCGACGGTGGTGCTGCTCGCGGCGGTACTGGCGGTGCTGCTCTTCGCGGGCGTACGCCTCTTCAGGCCCGGGCGGGGTGGGCGAGGGCGCGCCCCGGACCGGGAAGCCCCCATGGCCTCGTCCTTCGCAGCTGCGGCGGAGGGCCCTGGCCCTGGTTCTACCGAGCTTCTCGTACCTCCCGGAGGAACTCCCGCAGAATCCGCTCACCCGCGGCGACACCCCGTTCCGGAAGAGAGGTGATCCCGGGGGCCGTCCAGCCCACGTCGGCCAGTTCGCCGTGGCCTGGGCGCCAGCCGCGGTCCGCGGCGAGGAGAAGGTCGGCGTCGAGGAGGGAGTCGCCGGCTGCGAGGGTGAGGTCGGCTCCGGTGCGGCGGGCGATCTCGTGCATCGCGGCGCTCTTGGTGAGTGGCTTCGGTACGGCGTAGATCTTGCGGCCCTGGAGGGAGACGGTCCAGCCGCGGTTCTCCGCCCAGACGGCCAGTTCCTTCACCCAGTCCTCGGGGAGCAGTTCGCGCTCGACGACGACGTATGCAAAGAGGTCCTCGGCGACACGGTGCTTGCGCACCCAGGCGGGGTCGGAGGTGGCGGTCATATGGTCCCGGACCTCGGCGAGCGGGGCGCACTCGCCGGCCAGCCGCTCGGTGACCTGCGCGTGCCACTCCGGGTCCGAGGCGCCGTCGACGAGGAGATGGCCGCCGTTGGCGCAGATCGCGAACTTCGGGGCGGGGCCGGGCAGTTGGATGCGGCGGTACTGCTGACGCGTACGGGTCGTGGTCGGTACGAAGAGGGCTGTCTCGCCGAGTTCGGCGAGCAGTGCGGCCGCGGTCTCGGTCATGTACGAAAGGGGCCGGCTCTCGTACACCTCGACGCACAGCAGCCGCGGCGCCCGCTCGTCCGGCAGGGGCAGCGCGAGTGCGGCGGCGGAGTAGATGAGCGTGCGGTCGAGGTCGCTTGCCACGAGCACCTTCGGCGAGGTCATCAGACCGTCACCGCCCTGCCGTCGGCGCCGGTCGCCCCGCGGGTGTACTTGGGGTGGATCAACCCGACGCAGGTGTACGGAAGTTCGGCGACCTCCTCGACGGGCACCCCGCGCTGTTCGGCGAGCAGGCGTACGTGGTCCAGGTCGGCGCCCGCTCCCGCACGGGCGAGGATCTTCCAGGGGACGCGGCGCAGCAGTACGCGGGTCGTCTCGCCGACGCCCGGCTTGACGAGGTTCACATCATGGATGCCGTACTCCTCGCTGATCCGCTCAACTGCCGCCCAGCCCTCCCAGGTTGGGCTGCGGTCCATGGAGAGCAACTCCTTGACCAGGGCATCGACCGCGTCGCCGACCTCGTCGAAGCGGTCGGAGATGGCGTCCAGGAAGTCGACGGAGACGTCCGATCCGGCGAGTTCGCGGTAGAACTTCGCGCCGTGGAAGTCGTGCTCCCCGACCAGGTCGGCACGGAGCACCGTACGCGAGATGAGTCCGGAGACTGTCGAGTTGAGGCAGGCGGAGGGGATGAGGAAGTCCTCGCGGGTGCCGTAGGTGCGGACGCAGGAGCCGGGGTCGGCGAGCACCGCGATCTCCGGGTCGAAGCCGGTGATGCCGTCGGAGGTCTCGAACTCCTCGATGGCCTGGGCGAGTTCGCGGGTGATGGCGCCCTTGCCGGTCCAGCCGTCCACGAAGACGACATCGGCGGGGTCGTGGTGGGCGGCCAGCCAGCGCAGCGCGTTGGCGTCGATGCCGCGCCCTCGCACGATGGAGACGGCGTAGTGCGGCAGGTCGAGCGCGTGCCGGTGCTGGGCCCAGCGGCGCATCAGGATGCCAATGGGGGTACCGGCGCGGGCGAGCGACACGAGGACGGGGCGCGGGGACCGCTCTGCCAGCACGGTCTCCGTAACGGCGCCCGCCGCGTGGGCGATGCGGGCGGCCGAGGTGTCCAGCGCGGCGCGGAACAGCTCCTGGTAGCGCCGGCTGGGCTGGTACTCCACCGGAAGCGACTCCGCGTAGTGCGCGCCCCCGCTCTGGATCGCCTCCTCGCGCTCCTCCGTCGGCGCCTCCAGCGTCACGTCCGAGAGGTCCTGGAGCAGCCAGCCGACCTCGTCAGGGGCGTACGAGGAGAAGTCGGGGCCGCGAAGGGGCTCGGACAGCATGGCGGGCCTTTCGGACAGCTGTGGGGTGGGGGCGTACGACGGGGTGTACGAGGGGACGACGGCGAGCAGCACGCTCGGGGTGTGTGCCGCGAGCCGCGCCAACAGGCCGTCCGAGGCGTGCAGTTCGTGCGTGTCTGCGACCGAGTCGACCACGGCGACGACGGCGTCGAATCCGGCGCCCGCGACGTTGTAGGCGTAGCGCTCGCCGGGGCCGTCGTCCGGCTTGTCGTGGGCGGGGAAGACGAGGCGACTGCGGATCGCGTAGCCGGGGTCGTCGACGGCGAGGACCGGGGAGCGGGTCGTGGTGGAGTAGCGGACCTCGGCGTCGGTCAGCTCCTCCAGCTGCTCCAGCGCGACGCCGAGCCGCAGCGGCGCGTACATCAGCTCCTCGAAGCCGAGGACGAGTACGCGGCGCGCCCCGTCCGGCAGCGCGTCCGCGAGCCGCGCGGCCATGGCGGGCAGCGCGCCCTCCAGGCGTATGCGGTGCTCGGGAGTGAAGCCGTGCCGGCCGCCGTCGGGCAGGTCCTGCGGCCAGCCGAGTTCCACGCGCGCGACGGTGCCGCGCTCCGCAAGCCCTGGCAGCTGTTCCAGGGCCGACTCGTGCTCGGCGACCAGGGCCTGCCCCTTCTCCAGTACGTCGTCGGGCAGCCGCACCGTCCCCGATGCCGCCGCCACCAGGTCCACGCGGGCGCCGATCTCCTGGGCGAAGGAATCGAGGCGGCCCTGGTCGGCGGGGGAGCGCATGTCGACGAGCGCGACGATCACGTAGTGCTCGCGCGGGTAGCGCTCATGCAGCGCGCGGATCGTGTTGAGGACGGTGTTGCCCGTGGAGAACTCGTCGTCCACGAGGACCAGCGCTCCGTCGCCCGCGAGCAGCCCGGGCTTCTCCGGCAGCAGCAGATGCGAGGTGGCGTGCGAGTGGGACTCCTCGAAGCCGCCCGCGCGCTCGACTCCCTCGACGGGGCGCCGCGTCGAGTGCAGGTAGGGCGCGAGGCCCAGGCCGTCCGCGACCGAGTGGCCGAGGCCCGTCGCCGTCTCCGCGTACCCGAGCACCACGGCCCGGCTCGCCGCTGCGTCGCCGAGCAGTTCACGCACCCGGTGGCCCAGTTCGTGCCCGGTCTGCCACACCGTGAGCGGGCTCTGCGGTACGTGCTTGCCCAGCACGTTCGACACCAGCAGATGCGCTCGCTTGGGGTTGCGCCGCAGGGCAAGCCCCAGCAGCTCGCTCAGCTTCTCTTCGCCGACGAGTTCGACGCCGAGCCGCTCGGCGACCCAGGTACCTGTCCACACCACGTTTCTCATTAAATCCCTGTGTTCGGCCGGGCAGCCCGGCAGCGAGCAGCCGGGCACATCGGCGGTGAGTTCGGCCGGGCGGACCCGGCGGCAAATCCTTATGTCTGGCCGGTCAGCCCGGCGGCGAGCAGCTCCACGAAGCCGATGTCCTCGTTCGCGACGCCGAAGACCTCGGCGCGCTGCAGGGTGCGCTCGGCCCAGGCGCGGTGCGGCTTCACCTCGTTCATCTTGTTCGTGTACGCGGACCGCATGACGCCTCCGCCGCCACGCTCGGGCCGCAGTATGTCCTGGGCATCGCTGTACTCCTCGCGACTGACCACGGACAGAGCGTGAACAGGCAGTACGTGCGAGGGGTGGATGCAGGTCTTGCCGAGCAGACCGTTGGCCCGGTCGAGAGAGATCTCGCGCAGCAGCCCGTCCATGTCGTGCTCGATCAGCGCGTTGCGCAGGTCCTCGGCCTCGGGGGTGAAGGGGCTGCGGCGCAGCTGCGGCTTGAACATACGTTCCTGGACCCGGAAGTACTCCCACACGGGCCCCGTCACCGTGAATCCGGTGCCGTCGGCCCGCCCCAGCACGTTCACCACGTCGGCGATCACGGACGCCACGATCTGCACGTCGTACGCCGTCATGTCGGGCGCCCGGCGCAGCCCGTAGGAGGAGCAGAAGTCGGTGACACCGAGCCTGAGCGCGAGGACCCGGTCGCGGTACTTGTCCACGGCGCGGAAGATGCCCGCCAGGGTCTCCACGCGCGACTCGCGGTACAGCAGTTCCGGCGATTCGAGGACGGGCATGGCGAACAGCCGCCGCTCACTCGCGGCCTCGGCCGCGGTGAGCGCCTCCAGGAACGGCACTCCCCGCTCCTCGGTGAACTTCGGCAGCACGAAACCGGACAGCAGCCAGGCCGCGTCGCCGAGCCGCTCCACGAGATCCGGGATCTGCTCCGGCGTACGAACGCGGATGAACAGCAGCGGCAGTTCGGTCTCCGGGCAACGCTCGGCCAGGTCTCGCAACTGCCGGACCAGGTTCTCCTCGGCGCCCGCGACCTCCGCGTCGTCTATGGAGTCCTCCAGGCACAGCACCATCGAGACAACGCCGCGCCCGGTCTGCTTCACGATGTCCTCGGCCAGCCGCTGTCTGGTAGCGGGGCTGTACAGCGTGGCGCCGAGGGCCGCGGAGAGCATCCGGGCCGGGGATTCCGCGGTGAAGACGCAGGGTTCCTGATGGAAGAGGCGCTGCCGCACCTCCGGAGCGATGTGCCCGAAATGACGCATGAGACTCCCCGGGGCGGCTGAGCGGCCTGACGATATGTGGCCGGTAATAGTACGTAGAGTTCCATGTCCGAGGTTCCCGCCCGGCATGAAATTCAGGTAACGCACACGAACACAGCCATATCCTCCAGCCTCACATCCAACGGGTTGTGACGCACCCGCGTTGTCGTGACCAGGACCGAGAAGGCAGGATGACCGCATGACGCACGCGATGCTGAAGGGGTCGAACGTACCGCTGGACGCCAAGGCGGTACGGTCCGTGCTGCGCTGGGCGCCGGGGCAGGGCGTTCCCGAGGTGGACGCCTCGGCGCTGCTCCTCGGGCCCGACGATTGCGTGCGATCCGACGAGGACTTCGTCTTCTACAACCAGCCCCGCCACCCCTCGGGCAAGGTCTGGCGGCTCGGCAAGAAGCGGGTCACCGAGGGGCTCACCGACACGATCCAGTCGGATCTGGCGGGCGTCGACAGCGCCGTGAAACGGATCCTGCTGGTCGCCTCGGCGGAAGGCGTCACCTTCGACCGCGTACGCGCCCTGCGGATCCTGCTGTACGACGCCGCCCTCCCCGACAGTGAGCCGCTGGCGTACTTCGACATCAAGCCGGAGACCGGCGAGGAGACCGCGCTGATCTGCGGCGAGCTGTACCGGCGCGGGGAGGGCTGGAAGTTCCGCGCGCTCGGCGAGGGCTATTCGAACGGCCTGGAGGGTCTGGCGAGCGACTTCGGCATCGCGGTGGACGAGTCCGAGCCCGCGTCCGCGGGCAACTCGGTGCCGCTGCCGCCCGAGCAGCCCGCCGCCTCCGGTCTGCCCCAGCAGCCGTCGCAGCCCGCCTACGGCTACCCCCCGGAGTCCACGACCCAGCCGGCGTACGGCTATCCGCAGCCGGCCTCCCCCGGCTCGTACGCCTACCCGCAAACCGCCCCGCCCCAGCCCGCCGCGGCGACGACCCAGCCCGCGTACGGCTACCCCCACCCGGTCCCGGCCCTCCCCGACCCGGAGTTCAAACTGCCGCCGCAGGGGCCGCAGTTCGTCGGGCGGTGAGCGCGGCTTCGTCGCCGGCACACCCGCTTCGGGAGAGGGATCGAATCCTTGATCGGGGGGTTGGTTCATGCTGGGAGGTGCTGTCCTTGCAGGTCAGCACTGCCCGGCATGATCCTTGATCCTGGTCATGACGGCTGCTGTCCGGCCATCCGCTCACGCGCGGAGGTTCCCGGCCGGCGTTAGGTGGGCTCTTGCCGCAGTGCTCGCGTGCCGTCGGTTACTCCAGGCCCGGTCGCGGGACATGGGCGGCTGGGCGGCGTCATCGAGGGGCTCGTCCCTGGAGGACGAGCCGCGCGTCCGAACTCGTCGCGAGCAGCATGGTTTCGGCGATGCTGCTTCCGGAAGAAGCGGGTCAGGAAGCCGAACCGTCGAGGCCGAGGCGGATCACGGCTAGTGCCTCGGCGATCTCGACGGTCATCTCGTCCTCGGGGCCGAACACCATGGACATGTCCTCGTGGAGCGGTTCGAGGACCTGCCGGGCTTCGGCGGCCCGGCCCTGGGCGAGCAGCAGCATCCCGATGTTGTGCCGCAGCTCCACGGCTTCCTCGCTCACGTCGCTGTCGACGGCCCGCACGACGTTCAGCACGCCCTGGAGCGCGGCGAGCGCATCGGTGACCTGGCCGAGTTCGGCGCGGCACCGGGCCGCCTGGGCGCGGCAGGCGCGGGCCTGCTCGCCAGTGGGTCCGGCGATACGGGCGTAGGCGTCGGCGAGGACGTCGAACTCGGGCAGGGCGGCCCGGTAGTCGCCCCCGAGGAGTCGGATCGCCGCTCGCTGGCGCCGCAGCGCCAGGACCTGCTTGCTCTCGGAGCCGAGGGCGAGGGCCGCGGGTTCGATGACCTCGCCGAGCACCTCGGCGGCCTGCGCGAACCGCTCCTCCTCCAGCAGGGCGTCGGAGTGGGCGTACGCCTCTTTGATGTCCTCGCGCAACTGGGCGGGGACGGGCACCGGCTGGGCCCCCGCGAGGACGGCTGTCGGCGTCGAACCACCGGGCGCGGGGGCCTGGGCGCGGGCGCGGGGCGCGAAGGGGTGACGGAACACGCCCGTCGGGTCGGGCGCACCGGCTGGCCCGGCATCCGCCGTGCCCGGCTCCTGGCCCGGCGGCGGGAGGAACGGCAGCAGCCGCGCGTACACCTCCTGCGTGTCGGCGGGCCGCGCCTCGGGCGCCTTGCGCAGCAGGTGCAGGACCAGCTCCTCCAGCGCCTCGGGGACGTCGGGCCGCAGCTGTCGCAGCGGGGTGGGGGCGGCGTTGACGTGCTGGTACATCAGCAGGTACTCGCTCTCCGCCTCGAACACGAGGCGCCCGCTGAGGAGTTCGTGCAGCACACAGCCCAGCGCGTACAGATCGGTCCCCGGGGTGATACGTCCGCCGCGGACCTGCTCGGGCGACATGTACTGGTGGGTGCCGATGGGGCTGCCGGTGGCGGTCAGCTTGGTGACGTCGGTGCGCAGAATCGCCGCGATGCCGAAGTCGAGGACCTTCACGGTGCCGTCGCGTGCGACAAGGATGTTGCCCGGCTTGAGGTCCCGGTGGATCACCGGCACGTCGTGCGCGTACGACAGCACGGTCGCGACCTGCGCGGCGACGGCGGCCGCCCAGCTGACCGGCAGCGGCCGGCCGGGGTCGAGGTAGGCGGACAGCGGTACGCCGTCGACGAGCTCCATCACCAGGAACAGCCGCTCGTACGACGCGTCGAGCACCGCGTCGTACACCTGCGGCACACCAGGGTGCTGAATACGCGCGGTGATGCGGGCCTCGCGACGGAAGCGCTTGGCGAACTCCTCGGCCAGCTGCGGGGAGGTGACCGACGCCTGCCGGATGAGCTTCACGGCGACGGGCCGGTCGAGCACCGCGTCGTAGCCGCGCCACACGTCGCCCATGCCGCCGTGGCTTAGCTCCTCCAGGAGTTCGTAACGGTCGGAGATCGCCTCCTGCGGCACCTTGCCCCCGGTGTGCGTGATGAACAGTCACGGTCTGGGGTCAAGTGTGACCGCTGTGTCGATCTGCCGTCCAGGGCTCGCGGTGCTACAGGGGCGCGGACGCGGCGGTGGACGACGGCAGAAGCGTGCGGCCACCGGTGGCGGCCGGTCGGCCTCCCGCCGGTAGGACGTACTCCGCCCAGACCGTCTTGCCGGGGCCGTCCCGGCGCGGGTGCCAGTCCCAGCGGTCGGAGAGGTACTCAACCAGGAGCAGGCCGCGACCGGTGTCGCGGAGGTCCGTGGGCGTCGCCACGACCGGTACGCCTTCGGTGCGGGTGTCGGTGACCTCGATCCGTACGGTAGTGGCGTCGCATGCCAGCGAGAGGTGGAAGTCGCGGCCGGGGACCCGGCCGTGCCGGACGGCGTTGGCGGCGAGCTCGGCGACGATCAGCGTCAGCGCGTGGTGTGCGTCGCAGTCGTAGGGGATGTCCCACGCGTCGAACCGCTGTCCGGCAAGCCGCCGAGCCAGCCGAGCGCCGCGAGGGGTGGAGCTGAAGCGCATCGCGAAGTGGCCAGTGGGGCTGGTGGGCCGGGGAGCGCAGTTGGGGGGCGCGGTCTCACTGTTCATGCCCTCAACG
This sequence comes from Streptomyces sp. NPDC006365, assembly GCF_042870755.1. Classification (NCBI taxonomy): domain Bacteria; kingdom Bacillati; phylum Actinomycetota; class Actinomycetes; order Kitasatosporales; family Streptomycetaceae; genus Streptomyces; species Streptomyces sp. NPDC006365. The sequence continues at coordinate 738,214 of NZ_JBIAHS010000002.1, read as the reverse complement.
CTCCCGACGGTGGCGTAGCGTGACCAGTGGTGACGCGCCGTCGTGTTCTGGTTGTACGCGACGGGGCGGGAGGTGTACGAGGCGCGCTGCGTGACCGGCTCGGGGCGGGTGCGTTGGGCCGGGGAACTGGGCCGGGGAGGCGGTGGAGCCGATGGAGTCGGTGGAGCAGGGCGAGGGCGAGGGTGCGCGGGAGGACGCGGGGCCGAGGCCGGAGGACGAGCCGGGATCGGGCGTGGTGACGGCGTTCGGGCGGCAGTTGAAGCTGCTGCGGGTACGGGCGGGCCTGGAACGGCGGGAGTTCGGGAAACTCACGGGCTACGCGGGCCAGTCGATCGCGTCCTTCGAGCAAGGGCGGCGGATTCCCTCGCCGAGATTCATCGACCGCGCGGACGAGGTGCTGGACGCCGGGGGCGTCCTCAAGGCGCTCAAGGAGGAGGTGGGGCGGGCACAGTATCCGGCGTTCTTCCGGGACATGGCGCGGTTGGAGGCGGAGGCGGTCGAACTGTACGCATACGACACGCAGGTGATCAATGGACTGTTGCAGACGGAGGAGTACACACGGGCGTTGCTCGCCATGCGGCGCCCCCTCCTGGACGAGGAGACGATCGAGCTGCGGGTGGCAGCGCGGCTCGCCAGGCAGACGATCTTCGAGCGCTGGCCTGCGCCACTACTCAGCTTCGTGTTCGAAGAGTCCGTGTTGCGCAAGCCCTTCGGTGGGAAGGCAGTGCTGCGAGGGCAGCTCGAACAGGCGCTGCTCATCGGCCAGAAGCGCAACGTGGAGATCCAGGTCATGCCGCTCGACCGTGAGGACAACGCCGGCGTGGACGGCCCATTCACGGTGATCACGCGGAAGGGCGGAGAGCAGTTCACGTACATGGAGGTCCAAGGGCGAAGCAGCCTCCTGACGGACCGAGAAGAGGTGCGTCTCGCCGCCGCGCGCTATGGAATCATCCGGTCCCAGGCTCTCACTCCGCGAGAGACCCTGGGATTCATCGAGAAGTTGCTGGGAGAGCTATGAACACCGCAGAGAGTCCGGACGCCGCTCTGGAACTCGCCTGGTTCAAGAGCAGTTACAGCGGCGCCGAGGGCGGGCAGTGCGTGGAGATCGCAGCCGCCGTCGACGGCATACACATCCGGGACTCGAAGGTCCGATCCGGACCGGTTCTGACGGTCGCCCCCGAGGCGTGGGCCGGGCTCGTCCGGCTGGCCGCCGACCAGACCATCTGAGCCGTACCCCCGTAACCCCCGTGGGTGCCCAGTCGCACAGGCGGCTGGGCACCACCCACGTCTTGGACGGTTAGACGAGACAAAGAACGCCCCCGCTCCGAATAGCCGGGCGACCGCCGGATCAGACTCAGCTTTCCTCGGCGCCTTCCTCCTCTTTCCCGCGCCGACGGCGCGCTCGCTCGGCGATCCCGCTGGAGAGCTTGCCCTTTACCGAGCTGGCCCGATCGAGGGTCCCGTTGCCGAGGCTCCTGGCGGCATCGACGCCCTTTGCTCCGGTCTCGAGCGCCTTGTCCCTTGTCTCCGCGGCCGCGTCCACCCATCGTCTCGCATCCGATGACCGGCGACCGGACTCAATCCCGAGCCGCCCGTGGAAGTCATGGACGCCGGTTGCGACATGGTTGCTCGACCGGACTACAGCCGGGGACTTGGTCGGGTGCAGCAGCACCTTCGCATTGGCTGTGCCAGCAGCCTCATTCAACCGGGCCACCAGACGCTCGGTGCTCCGCGAGATGAGATCCAGCCGGTTCTGTCGGGCAGCCCGAAGCCCCAGGCGATGCCGGTCCAGCTCTTCCGGAGCCGTGTCCAGCACTCGGTCGAGTTCGAGCACGGCGATCGCGTCCTGCAGTTGGAAGCAACGAGCCAGAACAGCGAGCCACTCCTGAGCCCTGGACTCGGCTTCATTGGCCGCCGTGGCGAGATCGCCGATTTTGGACTTGCTCTTGCGCTCCACCTTCTCCGCGAGTGCGTCAAGTTGACGCAACGCGTACGCCTGGGTATCTGCGATCGTCGCCGGCGCGGCCTGCACCTTCGACCACGTGACCTCGGAGACCCGGCCCACCTGCTCTCGGATGGTCATGGTCTCCTCGATCACGAGGTCCACGCCGATCATGCGGGCCAACATAGCGTCCTTCTGGGCGCGGAGCACGTCGTCGACCTTCTCGTCGATCGTGGCGAGGTAGTCGGTGATCTCGTCCATGGTCTGCTGCATCGCGAGCTGAGCCATGATCCCCGCGGCACCAGCCAGACGCGCGGGGTTGGTCAGAAACGAGCCGGCCCCCTTCTCGATCTGGAGCCATGACTTGATTGAGCCAGGTTTCCCCACCATCGCGTGGCTGACGCCTGGTGTCTTGCTTTCCATCAGCCCGAACTTCTTGACACGCTGCGCGGACTCCGTGGTCAGCTTCACCCAGCGACCGGAGTTGGCGGCGATCTCCGAACCTGCCTGCGTCACTGCAGCCCCGGTACCGAAGACAGACTTGAGTCGTTGCAGCCCGAGGTCCTTCGACGACAACCCCTCCGAGACGAGGAAGCGTTCGACATCCGTCGGATTCCCGATGACCGCCAGTCCATCACCGTCGCTGATCAGCTGAATCGCGTTGTCCATTGCCCGCTCCTGAAGTGGCTTCTCGTATTTGAGGGTCGTCGGGGTGCGCGCGATGATCGCCGGGCAGGGGCCGAGGTCTTGCTCCAAAGGGTGCCCCGGCCGCACATCCAGCCGGGGCGTACGCATCAGACGTCGTCGTCCAGGCCCTCCTCGCGGCGGATCATCCGCCACGCGGCCTTGCGGGCGCTGCGGTCCAGGCTGGACTTGAAGCCCTTGTCGGGGCCGAAGTACTGGCGGCCCAGGCCTGCGATGGTGTCGATGTGGTCGGCCATCTTGTCCGCGAAGACGTTGTCGTAGACGAGGCCGAAGTTCTCCTCGTCGTTGACGACAGCCGCCGCCCGCACCTTGGGGTCGGCCATGGCCTCCTCGAAGGGCCGGATGAAGTCCTGCTCGGTGAAGTCCGTGCCGAAGCGCTCGTTGAACTTCTCGATCAACTGCGAGAGCAGCGACTTCTCCGCTTCCTTCGCACCGCCCGAGCCGTCGCCGAAGCCCTGCATCGTCGTCGGCCCCTCGGCGGTGAGGGAGACGTCGTACTCGCCGGTCCTCTCCACTCGCATATGGCTGAGGTCGATCTCGCCTATGTCCACACCGCCGTCCGCACGGCGCGGCAGCCGGTTGAGGAGGTAGCGGCCGTAGAGGTGCAGCCGCTCCAGCTCGGCGTCCCGGTAGGGGACGATCTGCGCGAGGAAGCCGTACTTCCTGACGTAGTCGTTGAGGTCGGCGCGGAAGCCCTCCGCCGTCTCCTCGTCGTCCTCGTCCTCGCTTTCGAGCAGAGCGGTGAAGCGGGCGACGGCGGGAGAGAGCAGCCGGTACAACTCGGCGTGCAGCTTCTCCCACTTGGACTGCGACCCCGCTGCCTTCTCCTTGGCGGCGAAGTACGCGGCGGCGAACTCGTCCATCTCCTGTCCGGACAGGATCGCCGCCTGCATGACCCGGCTCTGCGCGGTGTAGAGCAGGTTGGGGTCGGAGGGGAGGGTGTTCGCCTCCTCGAAGTACGGGCGGAAGGACTCCTGTATGTCGTTTGCGTCGTTGACGAAGTCCAGGACCGCCAGGTCCGCCTGGGTCTTGCGCTCGGCGGTCCGGTTCAGCCGGGACAGGGTCTGCACGGCGGAGATACCGGTCAGGGTCTTGTTGACGTACATCGTCGTCAGCAGCGGCTGGTCGAACCCGGTCTGATACTTCTCCGCCACCACCAGGATCTTGTACTCGCGCTGGCCCGCGCCGCCGGCTCGGGCGGCCTTGTCGTCGGCACGCGTGTACGCGAACGCCTTCGGCAGCGCGCTCTCCGACAGCCCGCCGTTCTCCTTCGGCTCGGTGGTCTCCTCGCCGTCGACGGTGAGCGAGCCGGAGAAGGCGACCAGGACACCGAGGTCGGGGTACTTGGTGTCGTAGTCCCGGTCCTTGATGTAGCTCTTGATCGCTCGCGCCATCTGCACGGCGGACTGCCGGGATGCGGTCACCACCATGGACTTGGCCCGCCCGCCGAGACGGCCCCGGCTGTGCGCCACGAAGTGCTCCACGATCACTTGGGCGTGCTGGGCGACCGTCGAGTCATGGGTCAGCGCGTACCGGGCGAGCAGGCCGTTCGCCTTCGACGGGTCGACCTCCCGCTCGTCGGGGTTCTGGTTCACCAGCTTCCAGTACGTGTTGTACGTGACGTAGTTGCGCAGCGGATCGAGGATGAAGCCCTCCTCGATCGCCTGCCGCATGGAGTACGTGTGGAAGGGCCGGTAGGCCGCCTTGCCGTCGATGTCCTGGAGCGTGCCGAAGAGTTCGAGGGTCTTGGCCTTCGGCGTGGCGGTGAACGCGAAGTAGGAGAGGTTCGCGGCGCGGGAACGCTGCTCGGCCCTCTTCTTGAGCTGCTCGTCCAGGCTGGCGGCTTCGCCCTCGGCCTTGACCGTGGTCGCGCCCGCGTCGTCCGAGTCGGAGTCCAGGCCGAGATCGCGCAGGGCGGCCCGTACGTCCTTGGCGGCGTCGCCGGACTGCGAGGAGTGCGCCTCGTCCACGATGATCGCGAAGTGGCTGCCCCGGATCTCGGTGGGGTTGCGCTCGATGTACGAGATCAGCGCCGGGAACGAGTGCAGGGTGACCGTGACGATCTTCCCGGTGTCGCGGGACAACGCCTTGGCGAGCTGCTCGCCCTTCGCCCCGTGCTTCTCGTCGATCTTCACGACGAGGCCCGCGGTCTGCTCGAAATTGCCGACCGTCTCCCGGAGTTGAGCGTCCAGGTTGCGGCGGTCGGTGATGACGATGACCTTGTCGAAGACCGGCACGCCCGGCTTGAGGCCCTTGGCCACGGCCTCGGGGTCGAGTTCGCGGGGGTCGGTGGGGGTGTGCAGGTCGCTGAGGCGGTGCGCGAGCCAGCCGATGGTGTTCGACTTGCCCGAGCCGGCCGAGGCCATGACCAGGTAGTCGTGCCCTGCGCCGTGCGTGGCGGCGTGCGCGGTGAGCTTCTTGACCGCGTCCCACTGCTGGAACCGGGGGAAGACCATCGTCTTCGTCGTGCCGCCGCCGGGCGTCTTGCTCTTGTGCAGGTGCACGAACCGCTGGAGCAGGTCCAGCCAGTTGTCCGGCTGCCAGACCTGCTCCCAGAGGTAGGAGGTCGCGTACGTGCCGAAGGCGGTCGGGGCCGGGTTGCCTGCGCCGCCCGGCTGACCGGGGCCGTTGGAGCCGGTGTTGAACGGGAGGAAGCGGGTGTTCTTGCCCTTGAGCTGGGTGGTGACGAAGACCAGGTCCGGGTCGACGGCGAAGTTCGCGACGACGCGGCGCGTGAAGATCAGCTCGGTGGGGTCGCGGTCGGTGCGGTACTGCTCCTTGGCCTGCTCCACCCCTTGCTTGGTCAGCGGGTTCTTCAACTCGGCCGTGGCGACCGGGATTCCGTTGAGGAAGAGGGCGAGGTCGAGCCGGTTGCCCCAGTCGGCCTGCTTGGTCGCGTACTCGAGTTCACGGACGACGGTGAGGCGGTTGGCCCGGTAGCCGTCGAGCACGGAGTCGTGGGCGACGAGGTTCGGCTTGAAGTAGGCGACGCGGAGCAGGACACCCCGGTCCTTGACGCCGTTGCGGAGGACGTCGAGGAGCCCGTTGGTGGCGATGGCCTGGTCGAGGCGTCCGGCGAACCCGCGCTGCGCCTCGTTCGGGTCGCCGCCGTAGACGGTGAGCAGCTCGCTCCACTCGTCGGGCTGGGTCGCCCCGATGAAGGTGAACAACTCGTTGGTGTCCAGGCCGAGGTCAGCCCGGTAGTCCTGCGGCCGCGCCTCGCGCCAGCCACGCTCGACCATGGCGGCGACGATGGCATCGCCGAAGGCGGACTCCGTGTGGATGGGGCTCATGACTACGCGCTCACTCCGTCCGTTACGTTGCGTCCACTGGCGGTGGAGACGTCGAACTGGCCGGTTACGGCGGCGGTGATGAGGGCTTGGCGGCGTTCGGCGATCAGCGCTCGCTGCCGTGACAACTCACCCTGCAGGCTTTCGACCTGAGACACCTGGCTCTGCAATTGCGCCAAGCGTTCTTTCGCCTCTGCCGGTTGCAAAACGGGAATGGGAACGCCACGCAGCCTGTCGGCCTTGATGCCCAAGGCGGTCGATCCGGTGGCCCGGAGTTCCAACTCCGCCTGGCCCTGGGGCGAACGCAGGTACCAGTAAAGCCATTCCGGACTACAGAACCTCCGATCGGCCCTGAGTACAATTACGCGCTGCGCGAGAGCCACACCTGGATCATCGACCATTGCCACCTGTCCGAGCGGAGCCTCAGTGGTCAACAACACGTCGCCGCGCATGAGCAGCCCACGACGCATCCAATCGCTGTAGGCGTTTTCGGCAATGAACTCGCGACTTGCAGCCATGTCGATCTTTCCATCGCGAATGTTCTTGGCAGTGACCAATGGGATCCCGGATGCAGTCTTCTCAGGTGTTGCCCCGCGATAGTCGATCCACCGATTTACGACACGTCGCAATGCAAGATTGACCGGAGGCGTGCCGTCAGCCACCGTTGTGCGTGACGAGAAGCAATTCGACAGCAGCGACGCCTGCCGCTCGCCTAGGAGGCGTGAGAGCTCACTTGAGAGGAGCTCGATTCGAGCTAGCTTGCTGATCTCGGTGTCGAGGAAGTCGGCGATGCGGCGCTGCTCCTCCAACCCCGGATATGCCCACGGCGAAGAAAAGAAGGCTCCAGCATCCAAGTTTTGGATACCCGTGGTCTGCTTGATCGCACTCTGAGTCAGCCCCTGACCGTATGCAGCGGCAAATACGTAGGTCAGGAAGCGAGAGTCGACATCGAATCCGGGGGAAATTCGAGAGCAGAAATTGGAGCACACTGCCTTCTCTGCTCCCTCATAGAGAACAGCCATGCCGACAGGCTGCTTTTCGCCTCCCCCTGACTTTTCGAGGATCAGGTCGCCAGGATGCAGGAGGTGCTGCCGTAGCGATGATGCGTCGATGCTTCGCAACGGAGCCCCATCGGCCTTCGCTCGACGCCCCACACGGTCGAAGTCCGCAGCGCGAATGCAGCGGACATCGCCGCCATCTTCGGCAGGTTCGCCCCCCCAAGTTCCATTGGTTGCTGATGTGATGAGATTCTTAATGCGCCCACGCGTCCATCGACCAGGCGCGCCTTCGATCCAGCCGTCCTCGGTGATGGTCATTCCGTCACCTCGCCCAACAGCGCCTGAATCTCCGCCTCCAGTGACTTCAACTCCGCGTCGATCTCCTCCAGCGGCCTCGGCGGCTTGTAGACGTAGAAGTGCCGGGTGAACGGGGTCTCGTAGCCGATCTTCGTCTTCGTGTGGTCGATCCATGCGTCCGGTACGTGTGGCAGTACCTCACGCTTGAGGTAGTCCTCGACGTCCTCACCCAACGGTACGTTCTCGTAATCCCGCAGCTCGGCGTCCGGCTCCGGCTTGCCCTTCACGCTCTGGACCTCGCCCTCCGGGTCCCGTACGCCGATCGCGTCCCGCAGCGCCTTGTTGAACGGCGCGCCTGTCGGCCAGGTCGACCCGGCCTGAACGACCGCGTCCTTGAGCGCCAGCCACGCCTCCGACTTGGTGGCCCAGGATCGAACCTGCATTGACTCGATGGCGTCGAAGAAAACCGAAGCGGTCGGCAGCTTCTGGATTGGTTTGGACTCCTCCAGCGCCGCCAGACTCTCCTCCGTGACCTCGAAGCGCAGCTTCAGCGGCCGCTCAACCGTGATCCGCTGGTACCCGAAGTCCTCGTTGGCGAAGACCTTGACCTTGCCGTGGAGCGGGTGCTCGGGGTCCTTCGCGACCTGGACGGCCTCCGCGTACAGCCGAGTGATGTCGCCGATGTGGTCGGGGCGGCCGTTCGTCCCGTCGCCGAGCTCCTTGCGCTTGTCCCCGAGCGACTTGCGCATCTTCACCCACTGGTCGCGCGCGTCGAGCAGGACGACCTTGCCCTTGTGGTCGGCGTCCTTGCGGTTGGTGAGGATCCAGAAGTACGTGGAGATGCCGGTGTTGTAGAAGAGCTGGTCCGGGAGGGCGACGATCGCCTCCAGCCAGTCGTTCTCCAGGATCCAACGTCGGATCTCCGACTCACCAGACCCCGCCGCACCGCTGAACAGCGGGGAGCCGTTGAAGACGATGGCGATGCGGGAGCCGCCCCCGCCGTTCACGTCCACCGGCTTCATCTTCGAGATCATGTGCTGGAGGAAGAGCAGCGAGCCGTCGTTGATGCGCGGCAGGCCCGCGCCGAAGCGGCCGGCGTCGCCGAGCGACTTGTGCTCGTACTCGACCTCCTCCTTGACCTTCTTCCACTCCACGCCGAACGGCGGGTTGGCGAGGACGTAGTCGAACTTGCGGCGGGCGTGGCCGTCGTCGGAGAAGGAGTTGCCGAAGCGGATGTTCTCCGGGTCCTGGCCCTTGATCATGAGGTCGGAGCGGCAGATCGCCCAGGACTCGGGGTTGAGCTCCTGCCCGTACACCTCGACCGTCGCGTCCGGGTTGAGGGCCTTGATGCGGTCGTCGGCGGCGCTGAGCATGCCGCCCGTGCCGCAGGCCGGGTCCATGACCGTACGGACGACACCCGGCAGGCTGAGGGCGTCCGCGTCGGGCGCCACCAGCAGGTTGACCATCAGCTTGATGACCTCGCGCGGGGTGAAGTGCTCACCCGCGGTCTCGTTCGACTGCTCGGCGAAGCGGCGGATCAACTCCTCGAAGATGTAGCCCATGTTGTGGTTGGGCACGACGTCGGGGTGCAGGTCGAGGTCGGTGAACCTGCCGATGACCTGGTAGAGCAGGTTCGCGCTGTCGAGCTTCCTGACCTGCTGGTTGAACTCGTACTTGTCGAGGACCTCGCGGGCGTTGTCCGAGAAGGCGCCGACGTAGATCTGCAGGTTCTTCGCCGCGTTCTGCGGGTCGGCCGCGATCTTCCGCAGCGTGAGGTCGCTCTTGTTGTAGAAGGAGTGGCCCGAGGCCTTGCGCAGGAAGTGGTCGGTGTCGATGTCCTGGCCCGCGAACCTGGCGACGGTCTCGACGACCTTCTCGCGCGTCGGCTCCAGGACGCACTCCAGGCGTCGCAGCACGGTGAACGGCAGGATGACCTTGCCGTAGTCGGACTGCTTGTAGTCGCCGCGCAGGAGATCGGCGACGGACCAGGCGTGGTTCGCCAACTCCGTGTGCTTGCTGCTGTTCAAGAGGTCCCGGCTTCCTTCCGAAGAGCGCCGTCCGGGTGTGGGACGGCAGGAATCAAGTGTGGTCGTGTGCGGTCGGACGTGTGGGGCTTTTCAGGCGGAACGGCTGTCCGGCTCCGGGGTGTTCGAGGCATCCGGGGCGTCCGGTGGCAGGAGTACGCCGGCGGTGAGGCCGGTGGTGAGGGTGGCCGCGGTGTCGGCGGCGAGGTCGGCGGTTCGGCGGACGGCCGCGCGCAGCTCGTACACGCGGCGGAAGGCCTCCCCGTAGCGCCGCTGTTCCTCCAGGGGCAGCAGCGGTACCCGGAGTCGGCCCGGTGTGACGTGCACGAGGGTGCTGCCCGTGGACGCGGAGGCGATGTTGTCCTCGGCGCCGAGGAACCCGGCCAGGAACCACGGGTCGAGGCGGGCCGGGTCGGGGCGCAGGAGGTGGATGTGCGGGCCGAGCAGGGCTCCGGCGTCCCGGTCGTCGGCGACCCGGGTCATCGCGGCCCCGTCGCCGCCCGCGACGGCTCGTACGAGGACGTCCCCGGCGGCGACGGGCTGCGTGGCGTCCGCGTGGATGTCAACGGCCCCGCTGGACGGGGGGTTTGCGGCCGAGATGTCCTGGGCGGTGATGACTGGCCGGTCCACGGTGGGCGCGGCGCCGCCCTTGGAGCCTCGTGTGCCGGGCGTCGCCGCCCGCAGCACGGTCAGGGCCCCGCCGCGTGCCAGGTCGGAGACGGTCGCCGTACGCCACTCGCGGGCCGAGTCCCCGGACGGCAGCCACCCGCCGGACGCGGAGGCGGCCGCCAAGGCGGCGACCTGCTCTGCCAGTTGCTCGTGCAGGTCGTGGACGCGGCGGGCCAGGGCGGCCGGGTCGAGGTCGGCCGCGGTCGCCCGCACATGGCGGGCCGGGGTGACGTCGACGACGTCGTCGAGGAGGTCGACGAGCGGCACCGCGCGGGCGACGCCGGGCTCGTCGGCGTAGGTGTCGGGGGCGGCGGTGAACGCGGCCCACTGGGCGAGGACCCGGTCGGTCAGCCCCGCCCAGTCGAAGGAGGAGGCAGAGGCGGAAGGGGCAGGGGCAGAGGAGGCGGCGGAAGAGGAAGAGGCGGATCGGCGGGGGCGTGAGCCGCCGCGGGCACCGGCGCCGGCCGTGGCCGTATCGGTGGCGGACGGAGTGCCCGCGGCGCCGTCCCGCTGCTCGCCCTCCCCGTCGACGAACAGCACCGTCGTACGGTCCGTGCCGCCCGGCTCCGGGCGTTGGAACACCCAGATCTGCAGGCCGATGTGGAGCGGATACGCGGCACGCGCGGGAAGTGAGACGACGGCGCGCAGGGCCCCGCTGCGGATGAGTTCCGCGCGGACGCGGCGGCCGGAGGCGCGGAAGGCGAGCGCGGGCGGCAGCAGCATGACCGCGTAACCGCCGGGCTCCAGGTGCGCGAGGGCGTGCTGCACCCAGGCCAGTTCGGACTCGAAGCGCGGCGGGAGTCCGTACGCCCACCTCGGGTCGTAGGCCAGCTCGTCGTGACCCCAGTCGCGGTCGGCGAACGGCGGGTTGCACAGAACGGCGTCCACGGTGACGTCGGGGAAGGCGTCGGCACGCAGGCTGTCGCCGACGCGGATCGCCGTCTCGGCCTCGGGTGCGGCGAGCAGCAGCCGGACCGCGGTGCGCCGTCCCTGGACAGGGAGCGAGTCCTGCCCGAACAGCTCCTGTGCGCCCTGCCGGGCAGCGGCGGCGAGGAGCGTACCGCTGCCGCAGGCAGGGTCGAGGACGCGGGACGTGCCGGCGGGCAGGAGCCGAGCCATGAGCAGGGCCAAGCCCTCCGGGGTCTGGTACACGCCGCTGGCGGCGCCCTCGTCCAGTTCGCGTTCGGCGAGGACGTCGACGGCGGCCTGTGCCCCCGCCTCACGGACGCAACCCAGCAGCGCGCGGACCGCGCCCGCGTCGTCCGGGCCGTAGCGGACCGGCTGGGCCTCGGGAACGGCAGCCGGGAGCTCGCCCGCCGTCTTCTCCGCTCGGGCGATCAGCTGGTCGTCGGGCGCGGCGGCGAGTTCGGCCAGCTCCTCCGTCGTGCGGCGGGACGCGGCAGCCACCAGCGGGAACAGTCGCGCGGCCACACCCGAGCCGGGTCCCAGCAGCCGTAGCGCCGTACGCAGCTCCTCGGTCGGCGAGGCCGTGGAGGTGTGCCCGCGGCCCCGCAGCCATGCCTGCACGGCCGACAGGTCGTAGAGCGGGCTGGTTTCCGTGCCAGCGCTGGGGGCCGGGAAGTCGTCGTGGCGGCGGCGCCAGTTGCTGACGGTGGCGCGCGTGACCCCTGCGATGCGGGAGATCTCGGCGGCTGTCACGTGCGCGGAGGGCGCCAGTTGGGCTGGTGGCTGCTGGGGCATGGCGTGGGGTTCCGCACCTCTCGGGCCAGTCGGATAGTGGACGGTTAACAGATTACAACGGTCGTCAAGTCCGTCAAGCTGTTTGACGACGCTTTCAGTGTTGTGCTTATCTAGTTCTGCTTCCGAGTGGAAGCGGCGCGGCGCACTCTGTTGCCTCCGTTCCGCGCGTCCGATCTCTCCAGATCCCTGCTGATCTCTTCCATCGCAACTGCCACAGGTCAGGGCCGCACTCGTCCCGCCCCCGCAATCCATTCCGCATCGCTGTGGCCACTCACCGCGGCACCGCACACCGCACATCGCACTCGCAACAAGGAGGAACCCAGATGACCACCGAGCCCCCGCAGCAGCCCGGATTCCCGCAGCAGCCCGGCTATCCGCAGCACCCCGGATTCCCACAGCAGCCTGGCTATCCGCAGCCTCCCTCGCCACAGAAGCAGCGGCCCAAGGCCAAGCTGGGCTGCCTCGGTTGCGGTGGCATCCTGGCTGCCGCGCTCGTCATCGGTGGTATCGGGGCCGCGGTGGGGTCCGGCTCGGGCGACTCCTCGTCCAGCGCTGCGTCCTCCGCCGCGTCTGCCGACTCCCCCAAGGGCACCGGCCCCTCCAAGGCCACCGGCTCCCCCAAGGCCGCCGCGCCCCAGCAGTCCACCGTCGACGCCTTCAAGGCGTACGTGAAGAAGCACGAGTCCGCGAAGACGCGGGAGGCCGCGGCGCACGTCACCAAGGTCCAGGGCGCCGACGAAAACAACGACATCCTGGACACGGCTGACATCTACACGGACTACACCGGGGACATGGTCAGCGCGGATGCCGGCAACGCCAAGCTGCTCGCCTCGGCCTTCGCCGACTTCCAGTCCAGCCGGGGGAAGGACAGCAAGAACGGCCTCGTCACCGTCTACAACGCTGACAGCGACATCCTGAGCAACGGCAACTACTGATGTCGTAGCCGAACCCGCGCCGTCCCGAACCTGCCTGCCGCACCCGGCAGTTCCCCTCTCCTGGCACCGCCGCCTACCAACCTCGCCGGGAAATCCCAGCACGGCCGACGGCCCGCCAGAGGCGGCAATGACGACAGAAGGCCCTACGGAGGGTCGTTCCGGCTGGGGACAACACCCCACCTGCCCGTTACCAGTTACCCCGCTCGTGACTTGGAAGGTCACCGTGACGATCGCCACGCACACCGAGCTGGTCCACCACTTCACCGACGACTTCACCGCGCTGCAGGACGCCGTCCTCGCCCGCATGAACGGCATGGCTCCCCCGGAGACCGCCGCGGCCCTGGCCCACCCTGCGCTCGCCGGGCCCATCGCCATCGCTCTGGCCCACGCCGATGTCCTCGCCCGTGGGGACATCAGGCGCACCGAGCTCTCAGGGCTGCCGGCCGCACAGCGGCTGCGGCACCTGCGCGAGCACGCACGCAGGGTCCGCCGGGCACGGTCCGAGGCGGATGCCGTGTGCAAGGAGCAGCGTGCGCGCCGCATCGCCGATCGTCCTGGGCCCCCGCTGGAGCCGCTCGAGCTGCGCGTGGCGCGCGCTGTGGACCCGGAAGCGTACGGCCGGGCCCTTCGGGAAGTGCTCCTTGACCGCGGATCGCCGGCCGCCGATGTGCGGGCGGTGGACAACGATCTCGCCCTGTGGGCCCGGGAATGGGGCTCTGCGGCCGCCCAACTGCCGTTAGCCGTACGCGAACTGTTGGAGTGCCACGACGACGCCTTCGTCCAGGCCCTCCTGCACGACGCCCGGGAAGGGGAAAATCCGCACCTCGCGCACGACGCGGTGGTCGAACGGTGGGGGCGGCATGCCCGTACCGCGCTGGCCTGGGGCCGCTACGCCATCGCCCAGGCCGAACGCCACGTGCTCGCCCGTCCTTCCACCGCCCGCCGTGCGCAGCTCGACGCGCTCGACGACGCCTACCAGGACGCCGCGATCCTCGCGGCCCGCGCCCGCGAGGCCAGGCACCGGATCGCCGACCTCCATGACCGGATCCGGGACCGTGCGGCCGCCGGGCCCTTCGCGGAACTCATCGCGCGATGCCGTGCCGCAGCTCTCACACGCTTCGCCGCCGACAAGCCCCGGTTGTGGCAGCGGGCCTGTCGGCTGGCCACCGAGCACCGGGAAGACTGCGACGCACGAGCCGACGGCTGCCCGCGGTGCCACCGCACCCTCGCCGCCCTCCTCACCGAGCACACGTCCGCCGACACGTCGCAGGACGGCGAGGACGGCGGCGGGGGTTCGGAGGGTTCTGCCCCCGGCTACAAGGAGCGTTACGCCATCCTCGACGACTTCCCCAGCCGCGCCGCGGTGGCCGTCGCCGACGCCGCGATCGGCGACGAATCCGCACTGTGCGGCTACGGCTGGGCCGCCGAGGACGGCACAACCGGATACGGCGACTCCATGGCCTCGTGCAGCGGCGAGGCCGAGGTCATCGGTGTCTGCCAGGCCGCCCTCAACCTCCTGGGCCGCCACCCGGAAGCCCCCGTACTCGTCCTGTGCGACAGCACCGAGGCCGTCGAGGCAGTGAACCTGGCCCTGAAGAGCGCCGATCCGGCAGCTGCCCACCGCACCGTCCTCTTCCCCGAGGGCAGGGAACTCCTGGACCGCCTGTTGCCCCATCGCGACCGCTTCCAGGTCCGCTGGCTCAAGGGCCACATAGGGCATGACCTCAACGAAACCGCCGACGCCCTCGCCGGCCTCGCCGTGCGGCGCGCCACCGGCCGCGTCTCCGCCTCCGCCGCCGGCAAGGAAGTGACACGGATCCTGCGCTCTCTCAGCTCCGACCCGGATCCCGGTACGGCCGCCGCCTGACCCTGACCGACTCCGCCGTCGGCTTTCTGACCACTTGTCACCAGTCGGTCTCTGATAGTTATTTCACCCGTGTACGGGCACATGCCCGGCGCAGCACCCTTCGGGGCGCTGCATGGGAGGGGGATACACATGGGCACCACCACGCGCGAAGCGATCATCTCCATCGAGCAGAAGGCGGTGGACCGCGCCTACGAGTGCTACGCCGCGCGGCTGGCCGAACTGACCGGGGGGTCGGTCGCCTCGGCCTCCGCGAGCGGCAAGGACAGCGTCGCCAACCGTCTCGCGGCCGAGGAGCGAGCCGCGGCGTACGGAGGTCTCGGCAACGCGTCGCTGGTCATCAGCCGCGTAGACGTGCAGGACGGCCCTGGTGGGGAGACCGATACCTGGTACGTGGGCCGGCGTGCCGTTTCCGACGTTCAGACCCGCGACACCGTCGTCGTGGAGTGGACCAACGCGCTTGCGAAGAAGTGGCTCGACGCGCTGCCGGACGCCCCGGGGGAGGTGCTCCTGCGGCGGCGGCTGCACTGCACGCAGCGCGTCGTCGAAGGCTATGCGGACGACATCTCCGTCGCCGTCCCCGCCCCGCGGCCGACCACGGACGACGCCGCCCCGCAGTCCGCGGCGGCAGACTCCACCACCGACGTACAGCGGCCGGAGGAGGCACGGCCGCCCGTCCTCACCCCCGCCGACGTCGCCCGTCTCCATCACCAAGGGCCGCAGCAGCCCGACGACTTCCTCCTCCGCGAGCTTCAGCGCTCTCGCAGCGGCAGCATGCGGGACATCGTCGAGACCATCCGGCGTGACCAGATGGCTCTGGTCACCGGTTCGCCCTCCGACATCCTCGTCGTGCAGGGCGGCCCGGGTACCGGCAAGTCGGCGGTCGGCCTGCACCGCGTGACCTGGCTCGTCAACAACGGGCACTTCAAAGCCCAGGATGTCCTCGTCATCGGCCCCCATCAGCGGTTCCTGGACTACGTGAGCCAGGTGCTGCCCACGCTCGGCACCCGAAACGTCAACGCCGTGCAGGTGACCCGCCTGTGGGACGGCGAGATCCTCGGCACCGACACCCCCACGGCGCGGGTGGTGAAGTCCGACGAGCGCATGGCGGCCGTCCTGCGGCGGCGCGTCGAGATCGAGTGCCGTCCCGAGGCCGTCGACGAGTTCACCACCACTCCCTCCTACGAGGGGGCCAAGCCGGAGCTCACCGTCATCGTCGGCAGCACGACCCTGCGTGTCCCGCGCACCGACGTGCTCGCCCTCCTAGAAGACGTGCGCCAAGGCGACGGCTCCTACCGTGAGCGCCGCGACCGCTTCCGCGGCCTGCTCGTCGACCGCCTGCTGCGGGAACTCGTCGCCGTCGCCCCTCGCCGCAGCCGTGACGACACGATCCGCCGCGACCTGGAACGCAACCGTCAGGTCGAGCGCCTCATCGAACGTGTCTGGCCCTCGCCCGGCGCCAGGGAAGCCCTCCGCACCCTCTACGACTCGGAAGATCTCCTGCGTAGCTGTGCCGAGGGCATTCTCGACGCCGCGGAGCAGGCCGCTGTGCACCGCCCTCGGGCCGACAAGGCCGACGCCGATCCCTGGACCCTCGACGACCAGGTCTGCCTCGAAGAACTGCGGTATCTCATTACCGGGGAGACCCCGCAACGGTACGGGCACATCGTCGTCGACGAGGCACAGGACCTGACACCCATGCAGGCCCGCTCCCTGCGCAGGCGCTCCGCGGCGCAGGGCTCCATGACCATCCTGGGCGACCTGGCCCAGGCCACGGGCCCCCACACCCACACCGACTGGGACCGCCTCGGCACCCTCCTGTCCGACCACGGCGACTGGCGCGTGGCCGAGCTGAACACCAGCTACCGCGTGCCTGCCGAAATCATGGAGTTCGTCGCCCCCCTGGCCCGTACCGTCGCCCCCACACTGCCGTACCCGCAGGCCGTGCGCGCAGCGGGTGAGGACGCCGTACGGACGGTCGCGACCGAGCCGTGGAAACTCCTCGACGACACCGTGGCCCAAGCCACGCGCCTCATCGGCACCAGCGACGGACACACCCTGCGCTCCGTGGCGGTCATCGTCCCCGACGACTCCGGCTGGCTCGACGAGATCAGCCGCCACCTGGGCCTGGCCGACGGCATCACCGAGCAGGGACACGAGGCGGTGTCCGTGCTGGCTGCCGCCCAGGCCAAGGGCATGGAGTACGACCACGTCCTCGTCGTCGAACCCGCCACCATCGCCGACCGCGGCCCGGCCGGCCTGCGCCAGTTGTACGTCGCGCTCACCCGCAGCACCCAGAGCCTGACCGTCCTGCACACCTCCCCGCTCCCGGAGGCCCTCACGAACCCCGACGGCGGCAGTACCGAACCAGCACTCACCGAAGGCGAACCAGGCATGGCAGAAGGTGACGTCCCCGAGATCGGTACGGACATCCGAGTCCGCGTGACCGGCCGGGCACCCGGCGGCCGGTACAGGGTCAAGGCCCTCTCTCCCGCGATCGACGTCCCTCTGGTCCTGACCGTCCGCCACGGTTCGGTGCCCCCGCGGCCCGGCGCGGTACTGGACTGCTGGGTGTTCGCCCACGAGACCAACCACTGCCTGCTCACCGCGGACCAGCGTGGTCGCCAGCCCATCTCCCCCACCATGGCGGAACGCTACGTGGCGGCGCTCGGCGTTTTCGAGGAGCTGACCAACGGTGACGGAATCGTTCCGGATAACGCCCGTGATCGTCTGTCCGAGCTCAAGGGCATGGTCAACCGCGTCCTCCGCCGCGACCAGGCGGACTGGGTGGACGTGCGTCGTGTGCTCGGATCCCCGGACAAGCACCGCCTCAGCCTCCTGCGCGACCTCGCGGCGCACACCAACCGCATGCTCAAGGACAACAACCTGGACCTGAACCGACTCCAGGACGACCTGACACGCACCGGCTGGGCGCAGGCCCTGGACGAAGCCCGGGAGGCGCTCCAACACCGCCGGGCCGCCACGGGGGAACCCGAAACCGACCATGCGCCCGCCTCCACTGAACAGCAGTCCGAGCAGAAGGAAGCCGAGCCCGTGACCTCCGCCGAAGACATGCCCGCCACGCCGGCGCCCGTGAAGGGGCTTCTGCACTCGCTGGAGACCGCGGCGGCCGCCGACCGCACGTGCAAAAAGCACGAGGCAGTGCGCCATGCTCTCAAGGCGGCACTGCTCTGGGCGGACCTGCAGCCGACTGACTCCCCGGTCATCGATGTCAGCCGGATCGCGGAAGACGGCCACTTCCTCTACGAGGTTCTTGGTGCCGGCCGCTCCACTTACGCCGACCTCCGCTCGGGAGCCACCCGTCTCCTGGAGATCAACCACACCCTGCCCGCTCCTGCCGACCGCCTTTATCTGGTGCTTTCCGAACCGCCCGCTGAGGACTGGTCAGCCGACACCTTGTACGGCGTCTTCAGGGTTCACGTGCTGTGGCGCACCCCCGACAGCTGGGGCGGCCAGGACGCGGAAATCGCCCTGGGCTCCGGGCAGGCGTAACCGCTTCCGACAGGAGCGCGATCTTCCCGTCCGCTCCTTGCGCGCCCGAAGCGGAGCCAGATCCCGATGACGCGAGAAGCCCGGGCCGGGGTCCGTGCCGGATGATGCTTGTCTCTCTGTGCCCCGGCAGGATTCGAACCTGCGACACCCGCCTTAGGAGAGAGCGGTGCTCAACGGTCGGCCTTCGCCTTGTAACCGCGCCCCCACTGGAGCCCCCACCCATAGAGCCGGTCGAGTTCGGCCTGAAACCCGTACACGAACTTCACCTCGCGCCGCACGATCAGCTCGTTCTTGACGTTCTCGATCATGACCACCGCGCAGGAACGGGCCTGCGGGTGGCGCTCGTCGAGGCCGACCTCGATCCGCGGGCCGTTGCTGGGATAGAGCGTCACGATGGCGTGCGTACGGTCGAAGGCCGGGGTCTGGTCGTAGATGTAGACGAAGACCAGGAGCCGCTTGATCTGCTCCCGGTGGTCGAGGTTGATGAAGATCGTCTCGCCCGAGCCCGAGCCGAAGCGGTCGTCGCCGCTGAGTTTCACGTACGGCGCTGCGTTGAGCTCTCCGTAGAAGCCGCCCAGCGGCTGTACGACGCCCTTGGTGCCGTCCGTCAGCTCGTACAGGCACCCCAGGTCGAGGTCGACGTTGACCATGCTCTCGGTGTGCGCCTGTACCACTTCGGGCTTGAACGCCTGGAAGGGATGGCGCAGCAGGCTGTCGCGCCGGCCGCCGCTTATGTCGGAGGTGCGCATACGCCAGGACAGGTTGATCCGCAGATTGCCGGTGGCCGCGCCCTGTTTGGTGAGCGAGACCGTCTGGTTCCGCTTGGTCAGCGTGATGGCGTTGGTCGCCGCGCTCCCCGAATCGAACTGCGTCGATCGCCCACCACGCCACAGACCGTCCCAGAAGCTCATTCCACCCCCACGGTTAGGTGTCCACCCCGACGAATACAGACGAATACAGTAGATACGACGACGGGGCGGCCATGAGGACTTCCTCGTGGCCGCCCCGCCTCAGAGCGTTCCTCAACAGGAGGGTCGTCACACCCCGGACGAGATTTCGGCCTTGTCCGAGGCGTCAGCTTTTCCCTCGGCGGCCGCCAGTTCGCGGTTACGGCGGACCGAGGACCAGAAGGACCAGGCGATCAGGACGACGCCGATGAGACCGGTGATGATCTCGTTGATCTCGTACTGGATGGTGATCAGCAGGATCGTGGCGAGCGCGCCGATCGCGTAGTGCGCGCCGTGCTCCAGGTAGACGTAGTCGTCGAGCGTGCCCTCGCGGACCAGGTAGACCGTGAGCGACCGGACGTACATGGCGCCGATGCCGAGGCCGAGGGCCATCAGCACGATGTCGTTGGTGATGGCGAAGGCGCCGATGACACCGTCGAAGGAGAACGAGGCGTCCAGAACCTCCAGGTAGAGGAACATGAAGAAGGCCGCCTTGCCGGCCAGCGCCACCGCGGAGACCGGCTTCCCGGCCTTCTTGGCCTCCTCCTCCGCTTCGTGTTCGCGCTCCTCCGATTCCTCCAGGCGGTTCTCGAAGAAGCCGGAGAGACCGCCCACGACCAGGTACGTGACAAGACCGGCGACACCGGAGAGCAGTACCGTCTCCGCCTTGTCGGCGGTCCCGGCGTGCAGATGCGCGCTCTTGGCGAAGGTCAGCGAGGTGATCAGGAGGACGATCAGTGCGATGCAGGCCGAGAGCATGTCGACCTTGCCGAGCTTGGACAGCGGGCGCTCGATCCAGCCCAGCCACTTGATGTCACGGTCCTCGAAGATGAAGTCGAGGAAGATCATCAGGAGGAACATCCCGCCGAAGGCCGCGATCGACGGGTGGGCGTCGGTCACCAACTCCTCATAGTGGTCCGGTTCGTTCAACGCCAGGTCGACGGCCTCGATGGGGCCGAGCGAGGCGCTGACCGCCACGATCACCACGGGGAAGACCAGCCGCATTCCGAAGACGGCGATCAGAATGCCGATGGTGAGGAAGATCTTCTGCCAGAAGGCATTCATCTTCTTCAGGATCCCGGCGTTGACCACCGCGTTGTCGAAGGACAGCGAGATCTCGAGGATGGACAGGATCAGCACGATCCCGAACGCGCCCCATCCGCCGAACAGCACCGCTGCGACGAGGCCGAGCGCGGTGACCGCGAACGACCAGCCGAAGGTTTTCAGAACCACTGGCTACCCAATCATCTGTGTACGGGTCTCCCCCGCGCCGTGCGCGGCTTTACGAAACGTTGACTCCGAAGTCTAGAGCGATGCCTCGCAGCCCCGACGCGTACCCCTGACCCACGGCCCGGAACTTCCACTCCGCGCCATATCGGTAGACCTCACCGAAGATCATCGCGGTCTCCGTGGAGGCGTCCTCGGACAGGTCGTAGCGGGCCAGCTCCTGGCCGTCGGCCTGGTTGACGACACGGATGAAGGCGTTGCTGACCTGGCCGAAGGTCTGGCCGCGGTTGTCGGCATCATGGATCGAGACCGGAAAGATGATCTTGTCGACGTTGGCTGGCACCTTGGAGAGGTCGATCAGGATCGACTCGTCGTCGCCGTCGCCCTCGCCGGTGAGGTTGTCGCCGGTGTGCTCGACCGAGCCGTCCGGGCTCTTGAGCTGGTTGTAGAAGATGAACCACTCATCACCGAGCACCCGCCCCGAGTTGCACAGCAGCGCGCTGGCATCGAGGTCGAAGGGGGCTCCGGTGGTGGAGCGCGCATCCCAGCCGAGCCCGATCATCACCTGTGTGAGGTTCGGTGCGGCCTTGGAGAGGGAGACATTGCCCCCCTTGGCGAGCGTGACGCCCATGTTCCTGTTCCTCCCCGGTCAAGCCTTCGGTTGTCGAGCACGTCCGGCGCCGCACTCGTAGTGTGCGGCGCCGGACTGGAGGTGAAGCGGCAGGTCCTGCCCTGTGTGACAGCGACCGAAAGGCTCAGACGTTGACGCCGAAGTCCTGCGCGATACCGCGCAGGCCCGAGGCGTAACCCTGGCCGATGGCGCGGAACTTCCACTCCGCGCCGTGACGGTACAACTCGCCGAAGACCATCGCGGTCTCCGTCGAGGCATCCTCGGAGAGGTCGTACCGGGCGATCTCCGCCTCGCCCGCCTGGTTCACGACGCGGATGAACGCGTTGCGGACCTGGCCGAACGACTGCTGACGGTTCTCGGCGTCGTAGATCGAGACCGGGAACACGATCTTGTCGACGTCGGCCGGAACCGTGGCGAGGTTGACCTTGATCTGCTCGTCGTCACCCTCTCCCTCACCGGTGATGTTGTCACCGGTGTGCTCGACCGAGCCGTCCGGGCTCTTCAGGTTGTTGAAGAACACGAAGTTGGCGTCGCTGGTGACCTTGCCGTCCGTGCCCGCCAGGATGGCGCTGGCATCAAGGTCGAAGTCGGTGCCGGTGGTGGTACGGACGTCCCACCCCAGACCGATGATGACCGCGGTAAGGCCCGGCGCCTCCTTCGAAAGCGATACGTTGCCGCCCTTGCTGAGGCTGACTCCCACGAGTCCTCCCAATGGTGTCCAGGGGCGGGGAGCCCCGTAGTGCATTGCTATCGGATCAACGTGTCGATCCTAGTGAGGGGTTCCCTGTTGACGCAGGCCCTGCGCCCGAAGAATCAAAGAGTGTCTAGCGCCTTCACGTACTCGTTCAGATCACGCGCGTCCGGCAGACCGTTCACCACGGTCCAGCGGACGACGCCCTCCTTGTCGATGATGAAGGTCCCGCGCACCGCACAGCCCTTGTCCTCGTCGAAGACGCCGTAAGCCCGCGAGACCTCACCGTGCGGCCAGAAGTCGGACAGCAGCGGGTACTCCAGCCCCTCCTGCTCGCCGAAGACGCGCAGCGTGTGGATGGAGTCGTTGGACACCGCGAGCAGCTGGGTCTCACGGTCGGCGAACTTCGGCAGGTTGTCGCGCAGGGCACACAGCTCTCCGGTGCACACCCCGGTGAAGGCGAAGGGATAGAAGAGCAGAACGACGTTCTTGGCTCCGCGGAAGTCGGAGAGCATCACGGTGGCGCCGTGGTTGTCCTTGAGCTCGAAGTCCGGGGCCTTGTCGCCGACCTCGATCGCCATAGTCCTGCCATCCCTTCCTGGGGGTTAGTCGGGCAGGTCCACCTTACGATCACGGGGGCTCCGCCCCCAGGCCCCCCGAAAAACCCCGGAGGGGCCCGCGCAAGCGGGCCCCTCCGGTTTACGAGAACGCTCAGCCCAGCAGAGCGTCACCTCTTGGACTTGGCCGCCTTCGGCGTAGCCAAGCGGCTACCACTCCAGTCCTTGCCCACGCTGATGCTCTTGGTCTGGGACAGCCCCGCGGTCGTCGCGGCTTCGGCGATATCGCTCGGCTCCACGTAGCCGTCACGGCCGGTCTTCGGCGTCAGCAGCAGAATGCCGCCGCCCTCCTCGACGTACGTGGTGGCATCCACCAGCGCATCAGTCAGGTCGCCGTCGTCGTCACGGAACCAGAGCACCACGGCGTCGGCGACGTCGTCGTACTCCTCGTCCACGAGCTCGCTGCCGATCACTTCCTCAATGGCCTCGCGGAGCTCCTGGTCGACGTCGTCGTCGAAGCCGATCTCCTGGACCACCTGCTCGGGCTGGAATCCCAGCCTGGCGGCCAGGCTCGTCCGCTCCTCCGCGTGGTCCGCGGTCGCGCTCACGGGTTGCCTCCTGATCATGTTTGGTAAAGGTTCAAGCCACGCGCGTGCGCGAAGCATTGGCCGTAGTCCACACGGGCGGGACGGATCGCGCAAGTACCCGGCCGTCGAGACCGCCGAAACGGTGACGATCCTGGCGGTGTCGCCGCAACTCCAGACAGCCAATCACGACTCCAGGTGACGCACACCACGGCGATCTGCCCGCTTTGTGAATTTCGGAACCCTTCGAGGGTACGGGACTCGAATGGCTTTGCGGACCGCGTCGCGGGCCGGGCGTATTGTTGCGATTCGCCGGGCTCATCCCCGGGGAACCGGGTGAACGTCCCGGTTACCCCTCGGTAGAGGTGACGTTTCCGTTTCCGAGGTACACGATGGGGATCGGTGCGAGCCCCGAGGACAGCGGCGAGAACACCGAGCAAGGACCCAGCAGAGCCGAGCAGAAGAACCGAGAAGAACGGCCTCCCTGAAAGCGAAGGAACAGCGTGGCTTCCGGACCCGATCGCAACCCGATCATCATTGGCGGCCTTCCGAGTCAGGTACCTGACTTCGATCCCGAAGAGACCCAGGAGTGGCTCGATTCCCTCGATGCCGCTGTCGACCAGCGCGGCCGGGAGCGAGCCCGGTATCTGATGTTGCGCCTGATCGAGCGGGCCCGCGAGAAGCGCGTGGCCGTGCCCGAGATGCGCAGCACGGACTACGTCAACACCATCGCCACCAAGGACGAGCCGTTCTTCCCCGGTAACGAGGAGATCGAGCGCAAGATCCTGAACGCGACCCGGTGGAACGCGGCCGTGATGGTGTCCAGGGCCCAGCGCCCCGGCATCGGCGTCGGCGGTCACATCGCCACCTTCGCCTCCTCCGCCTCGCTGTACGACGTGGGCTTCAACCACTTCTTCCGCGGCAAGGACGAGGGCGACGGCGGCGACCAGGTCTTCTTCCAGGGCCATGCCTCGCCGGGCATCTACGCACGCGCGTTCATGCTCGACCGCCTCTCCGAGCGGCAGCTCGACGGCTTCCGCCAGGAGAAGTCGAAGTATCCGGACGGACTGTCCAGCTACCCGCACCCCCGCTCGATGCCCGACTTCTGGGAGTTCCCGACCGTCTCCATGGGCCTCGGCCCGCTGGGCGCGATCTTCCAGGCGCGGATGAACCGCTATATGGAGGCGCGCGGCATCGCGGACACGTCCAAGTCCCATGTGTGGGCCTTCCTCGGCGACGGCGAGATGGACGAGCCGGAGTCGCTCGGCCAGCTGTCGATCGCCGCACGCGAGGGTCTCGACAACCTGACCTTCGTCGTCAACTGCAACCTCCAGCGACTCGACGGGCCCGTACGCGGCAACGGCAAGATCATCCAGGAGCTGGAGTCGCAGTTCCGGGGCGCCGGCTGGAACGTGATCAAGCTGGTCTGGGACCGCACCTGGGACCCGCTGCTCGCCCAGGACCGCGACGGCGTGCTGGTCAACAAGCTGAACACCACGCCGGACGGCCAGTTCCAGACGTACGCGACCGAGACCGGTGCGTACATCCGCAAGCACTTCTTCGGCGACGACCACCGGCTGCGCGCGATGGTCGAGAACATGACCGACGACCAGATCCTGCACCTGGGCCGCGGCGGTCACGACCACAAAAAGATCTTCGCCGCGTACTCGGCTGCCCGTGCCCACAAGGGGCAGCCGACCGTGATCCTGGCGCAGACGGTCAAGGGCTGGACACTCGGCCCGAACTTCGAGGGCCGTAACGCCACGCACCAGATGAAGAAGCTGACGGTCGCCGACCTCAAGGGTTTCCGCGACCGGCTCCACCTGCCGATCTCCGACAAGGAACTGGAGGAGGGCCCGCCGCCCTACTACCACCCGGGCCGCGACTCGGAAGAGCTCCAGTACATGCACGACCGCCGCCAGGGCCTGGGCGGTTACGTCCCGACCCGCGTCGTGCGCTCGAAGCCGCTCGCGCTGCCCGAGGACAAGACGTACGCGAGCGTGAAGAAGGGCTCGGGTCAGCAGTCGATCGCCACGACCATGGCGTTCGTGCGACTGCTGAAGGACCTCATGCGGGACAAGGAAATCGGCAAGCGGTTCGTACTGATCGCGCCGGACGAGTACCGCACGTTCGGCATGGACTCGTTCTTCCCGAGCGCGAAGATCTACAACCCGCTGGGGCAGCAGTACGAGGCCGTCGACCGCGATCTGCTGCTCGCGTACAAGGAGTCGCCGACCGGGCAGATGCTGCACGACGGCATCTCCGAGGCGGGCTGTACGGCCTCGCTGATCGCGGCGGGTTCGGCGTACGCGACGCACGGTGAACCGCTGATCCCGGTGTACGTCTTCTACTCGATGTTCGGGTTCCAGCGCACCGGTGACCAGTTCTGGCAGATGGCCGACCAGTTGGCGCGCGGGTTCGTACTGGGTGCGACGGCCGGGCGTACGACGCTGACCGGTGAAGGCCTGCAGCACGCGGACGGGCACTCGCAGTTGCTGGCCTCGACGAATCCGGGCTGTGTCGCGTACGACCCGGCGTACGGCTTCGAGATCGCGCACATCGTGAAGGACGGGCTGCGCCGGATGTACGGCTCCTCCGAGGAGCACCCGCACGGCGAGGACGTCTTCTACTACCTCACCGTCTACAACGAGCCGATCCAGCACCCGTCCGAACCCGAGAACGTGGACGTCGAGGGCATCCTCAAGGGCATCCACCGCTTCTCGGCAGGCACTTCGGGCTCCATTCCGGCGCAGATCATGGCGTCCGGTGTCGCGGTGCCGTGGGCCGTCGAGGCGCAGAAGATCCTTGCCGAGGAGTGGAACGTCAAGGCGGACGTCTGGTCGGCGACCTCCTGGAACGAGCTGCGGCGCGATGCTGTGTCGGTGGAGGAGCACAATCTCCTCCACCCCGAGGAGGAGCAGCGAGTTCCGTATGTGACGCAGAAGTTGTCGGGCGCCGAGGGGCCGTTCGTGGCCGTTTCCGACTGGATGCGGTCGGTTCCGGACCAGATCTCGCGCTGGGTGCCCGGTACGTACCAGTCCCTGGGGGCGGACGGCTTCGGCTTCGCGGACACCCGCGGGGCGGCTCGCCGTTACTTCCACATCGACGCCCAGTCGATCGTGGTCGCGGTCCTCACGGAGCTCGCCCGCGAGGGGAAGGTCGATCGCTCGGCCCTCAAGCAGGCCGTCGACCGGTATCAGCTGCTGGATGTTTCGGCGGCGGATCCCGGGGCGGCGGGCGGCGACGCGTAAGCGCTCCGCTCGGGGTGCCGGTTCCAGGGTGCGTCCCTTGACCGGAGGTTCGTTGTGGCTGGTCGCGCAGTTCCCCGCGCCCCTGGCGGGGCGCTCCCGGAGCCGCCGGTCATCATGCTCACCAGCCACAACGGACCCGTCGCCCTCCCACCGGCGGGAGGGGACGTGGGTCGATGCGTCGTATGCCCGTCGCGTAGGTTCTGTCTCAGGCCGCCTGCGCCCTGTGTCAGCAAAGGGCCGTATGCCCTGTTGGCGACGGGCTGACGCACCGGCCCGCGGCCCCGACCCACCACGCACCCAAGGGGCGCGGGGCTGTGACATCAGCGGCTCCGCCGCGATGGGGGTCCCCCCGCTCGAGCGGAGCCGAGAGTGGGGGAGCGAGCAACCACAACACACCCGCACAAGACAACGAACCCCCCTACTCAACCGCCGGAGGCAACCCGCGGACATGGACGAGAGATCGGCCCAACTTCGTTGGGAGCGGCGTACTCAGCAGCCGTTGATGGGGATGGCGGTGGTGTTCGCCGTCGCCTATGCGGTGCCGATCGTGTGGCCCGATGCCAGTCGGGGCGTGACGGGCGCGTGTGACGTGGTCGAGTGGGTGGTGTGGGGAGCCTTCTCCCTCGACTACCTCGTACGGCTCGCACTGGCCGAGCAACGGGGCGAGTTCGTGCGTACGCACTGGCTCGACCTGTGCGCCGTACTGCTGCCGCTGATTCAGCCACTACGGCTGCTCAGGGTCGTGGCCACGGTGCTGCTCGTCGGGCAGCGGGCCAGGATGGCCACGCAGATCCGGCTCACCACGTACGTCGCGGGCGCCGTGGTGGCGCTGATGATGTTCGGCTCGCTCGCCGTACTGTCCGTCGAACGGGAGTCGCCGGACGGCAACATCAAGTCGATGGGTGACGCGATGTGGTGGTCGTTCACCACGATGACGACCGTCGGCTACGGCGACCACGCGCCGACGACCGGCCTCGGCCGCGTGATCGCGGTCGGGCTGATGCTCTCCGGGATCGCCCTGCTCGGTGTCGTCACCGCCAATATCGCGGCCTGGTTCATCGCCCGGTTCGAGTCGGACGACGTGGAGGAGCGACGGCAGACGGCCGCGATAGAGGCTCTCGCGGAGGAGGTAAGGGCGCTGCGCGCCCAGGTCGCCGCGCTGTCCGAGCCCTCGGGGAAGGTCCCCGAGAAAGGCCGTACATAGGGCCCGTATACAGGTGACCGCCCCGCGCCACTGACGGACGCGGGGCTCCCTCACGTCCCGCGGACCGCGATCAGAACATTCCGGCCGCGGGAGTGGCTGCCCCGGCGAGCCAGACGATCGCCAGGACCGTGTCGATCGTGCCCAGCACCACGGCGATCAGTGCCGGTACCGGGCGGGCGCCGCTCCAGCTGCGTCCCATGGCGAGCCAGCCGCAGGCGATCGCCACCGGGCCGAGAACGATGCCCAGTGTGAAGAAGCCGGCGACCGCGCAGATGGCTCCGATGATTCCGAGCGTCGCGCGATCCGGCCCACTCCGTGACCACGTCCGGCTACGTGAGCGGGGGTGCTTGCGCGTGGTGTGTCCGAAGCCCGCCATCATCAACTCCCTGGTATTTGCTGCCGGTTCGGGCTCGATGCGGCGAGTACCCCGGTACGTGGTCCCTAGACACGTTCCCTGGGACCAAAGTTGAATCCGCGGCGCGCCATCCCCCTCCGGCGGCGCGCCGCGGCCTGCCCCGACTGCCGTGGCGTACGGATCAGTTGGACCACTCTGACCGCCGAAAGGACCGTACGAAAGTCGTACGGACATCTGTCACCCTGATAGGCGAACACCCCACCGGGTGTACCCGACAAGGCGTCAGACACGGCGGACCGCTGCCTAGATGTGCCCCGCCCCCGGACCGGCGGCGTCCGCGTTGGCGCCGCGCTTGGTGAGGAAGGCGACGAGGACCGCGACGGCGGCGACTCCGGCGGCGACCAGGCTGGCCAAGCTCATACCGGAGATGAACGTGTCGTGGGCGACGTCCGTGATCTTCTCCGCGATCGGGGCCGGAGTGTCCGGCGGCACCGGCGCGGCACCGACCTGGACCGCCTCGGAGGCCTGGTGGAGCTGGGCCTCGTTGAGCGGCGGAAGCTTGGCGTCCGCCCAGTTGCCCGCGAGGTCGTTGTCGACCTTGGAGGCCATCACGGCGCCGAGAACCGCCGTACCGAGGCTGCCGCCGATCTGCATGGCCGCCTGCTGGAGACCGCCGGCGACACCGGAGAGCTCCATCGGCGCGTTGCCCACGATGACTTCGGTGGCGCCGACCATGACGGGCGCGAGTCCGAGGCCGAGGAGGGCGAACCAGATCGACATGACGGCGCTGCCGGTGCCCTTCTCCAGCGTCGACATGCCGTACATGGCGATGGCCGTGCACGCCATGCCGCCCGCGAGCGGGATGCGCGGCCCCACCTTGGTGATCATGGCGCCCGCGAGGGGCGAGCCGACGATCATCATGCCGGTGAGCGGAAGCAGGTGGAGGCCCGCATCGATGGGGCTCATGCCGTGCACGTTCTGCAGGTAGAAGGTGACGAAGAAGAGGCCGCCCATGAAGGCGATGGCCATCAGCACCATCAGGACCACACCGGCCGAGAGCGGTACGGAACGGAACAGGGCCAGCGGGATGAGCGGTTCCCTGACCTTCGTCTCCCAGAGCGCGAACAGGGCGAAGCCGAGCACGGAGACGCCCAGGAACGTCCACGTCATACCGTCACCCCAGCCCCACTCGGGGGCCTTGATGAGTGCCCAGACCAGGCAGAACATGGCGCCGGACAACAGCCCGATGCCGAGCAGGTCGAAGGAACGCGGCGCGTTCTTGGCGCGGTGGTCGGTGAGGATCACCACGCCGAGGACGACGGCCAGAATGCCGACGGGGACGTTGATGAAGAAGACGGACTGCCAGTTGACGTTCTCCACCAGCACGCCGCCGAGGATCGGACCGCCCGCGGTGGAGGCGCCGATCACCATGCCCCAGATACCGATGGCCATGTTCAGCTTCTCGGCGGGGAAGGTGGCCCTCAGCAGTCCGAGCGCGGCCGGCATCAGCAGTGCGCCGAACAGGCCCTGGAAGACGCGGAACGTCACGACCATGGCGATGGAGCTGGACAGTCCGATGACGCCCGAGGCCGCCGCGAAGCCCACGACGCCTATGAGGAAGGTCTGCCGGTGTCCGAACCGGTCGCCGAGCTTGCCCGCCGTGATCAGCGTGACGGCGAGCGCGAGGAAGTACGCGTTGGTGATCCACTGAACGTCGGCGAAGGTGGCGCCCAGGTCCGTGGCGATGGCCGGGTTGGCGATGGCCACGATGGTGCCGTCGAGGGCGACCATCATGACGCCTACGGCCACGGTGATGAGGGTCAACCAGGGGTGGCCGCGAAGCCCCCGGTCCGTTTTCCGGTCCGCCGGGACGACTGGCGTCTTGTCCCCCGAGCCCGTCGTGTCGACAGTGGTCTGACTAGTCATGCGTTCGAGGCTAATGACAGCCACTGACACTTGACAAACCAATTCACAAGTCGGTAACTGTCACGTCACTCACGGATAGGGTGAGCTGGACAAATAGGCTTGGGAGCGAACAAGGCTTGCTGCGATCAGTTCGGACAGTCCAGAAGGGAGGGCCCATGAACACGCTGCCCCGGCCCGGGCTGCGCGAGCGCAAGAAGCAGCGGACCAGGGACGCGCTGGTGCGGGCCGCTCTGGAGCTGTTCACGAGCAAGGGGTACGAGCGGACGACGGTCGACGAGATCGCCGAAGCCGTCGATGTGTCACAGCGCACGTTCTTCCGTTACTTCGCGGGCAAGGAGGAGGCAGCCTTCGCGGTCCTGGAGATGGCGGAGGCGCACTTCCTCGACCTGGTGCGCGAACGCCCGCCGCAGGAGAGCCCGTTGGAGGCGTTGCGCCGGGCCGTCCTGGAGAACTGGGACACCCTGAACGAGACCATCGAGAGCGTCATCCCGGTCGAACTGCACATGCGCGCTTTCCAGCTGATCGAGTCGACGCCCACCCTGCTCGCCGTCCATCTGCGCCGCACCGCGGAGTTGGAGGAGAAGCTCGCGCGACTGATCGCCGAGCGTGAGGGCCTGGACGTGGACGCCGATCCGCGACCGCGGGTGGCGGTGGCCGTGTTCTCGGGGGTGATGCGGGTCACCGGGCAGCGATGGAGCGCGGGCGACGACCTCAGCGTCGAGGCGATTCGCGCACTGACCACCGCTTATCTCGACCAGGTGGGGCCCGCATTGGCCAAAAACTGGAACATATAAGGCGAAACGGACGATAACGCGGCGTGACGCTTCAACTTCCCTACACAGCGTGACGCTTTAACTCCCTCTGATTCCGGATTGCCCCAAGTACCCACTGAGAAACGTGATCCCCCTCACTCGGTTAACGCGAGACACTCTTGTTCTCTTAGTGTGTCCTCCCAGTGACTTCCTTCGACTCCCCTCCTCAACTCAACGTCTGGCGCGCTCTCCTCGCTCTGGCCGTCGTCTTCGTCATGCTGGCGACCACCGGCTGGACCGTCGTACGCAACCACAGAGCTGCCGCGACGCCGCTCGAGGCCTCCCTCTCCGCCTGGGAACGCGGCAGCATCGGCGGACGCGCGCTGCCGGACCCGGGCGCCGCTCCGGCCCGCCTCGCCCGCTTCTTCGCCTCGCTCGACGTCCACCAGCGCTACCGGCTCGCCGCCCGCTATCCGCTCGCGGTCGGCAATATGAACGGGGCGCCGGTGAGACTTCGCTACCGCGCCAACCACATCGCGCTCGACGAGGCACGCGAGACCGAGCGACAACGCATGCACGACGAACGGCTCTCGCCCGCGGGCCAGCACGAGGCGGGCCGCCGTATGCATCGTTACGAGGACCTGTTGCACAAGGACCGTCAGATCCTCGCCTTCGACCCGCTGGGCGCGGGCCGGATCGCCGAGGTCTTCGGAGACCTGGGCAAAGCGCAGCGCGTCTCGGTCGTCGTTCCGGGCGTCGACACGGACGTACTGAACTTCCAGCGCACCGACCGCGAGTTCTCCGCGCCCGTCGGCATGGCGAGGTCCCTGTACCTGGAGGAGCGCGCGGCGAGCCCGAGTACGCGTACGGCCGTGATCGCCTGGGCCGACTACACGGCGCCCAGCGGGCTCGGTATGGAGGCGGCCACCGGCGTGCGCGCCGAGGAGGGCGCGGTCCGGCTCAACACGCTCGTACGGACGCTGCCGGGCCGCTCGCCCATCGCGCTGTACTGCCACAGCTACGGCTCCGTCGTCTGCGGCGTCGCCGCGGACACACTGCCGTCCCGGGTCTCCGACATAGCGGTCGCGGGCAGCCCCGGGATGCGAGTCGCGAACGCCTCGCAGCTGCACACCTCCGCACGGGTGTGGGCCACGCGGGACTCCGACGACTGGATCCAGGACGTGCCCTATATGGAGGTCGGCTGGCTCGGTCACGGCGCCGATCCGGTGTCCTCGGGATTCGGGGCGCGGGTGCTGTCCGCCTGGGGCGCGAAGGGCCACGCCGGCTATTTCGAGCCGGGTACGGAGAGCCTGCGCAACTTCGCCGAGATCGGCGTTGGCGCGTACCGGGCGGTGAGCTGCGCACACGAGGATGACGTGTGCCAGAAGGCTTTGTCCGACATGGCTGAAGCCGGACGCGCGTAGAGGACGAAGAAACCGCGGTTCGTACGGGGAGGGGACGAGGAAGCGCATGGCGCATACGATGGCCCGCATGGGTGACGTACTGGCCGGATTTCATGCCGCCTGGGAGTTCGAGTCCGACTCCGTGCTCATCCGCTTCGAACGGGGGATCCGTACGCCGAAGCTCTTCCAGGCGCTCGGCGAGCGCCGTATCCCCATCGAGGCGATCGCGGCGGTGACGCTGACCCCGGGCAGGCGGGGGACCGTCGTTCTGCGCGCCGAACCGAGACCGGGCGCGGATCCGCTGATGGAGGTGGCGGCGGGACAGCTCAAGGAAGCGTGCGACCCCTACCGTCTGGTGCTCCCCGGCGATCGCGAGACACTCGCCGAGTACTACGCCGACGAACTGCGGGCCCGGCTCGTGCCCGACGACGCGGCCGTGGCGGAGCGCTATCTGGTGAACGCGCCCGAGACGCCGCTGCAGTTCAAGGCGTACGACGGGAAGGCCTCCTTCGACGGCAAGTCGGTGTCCTTCCGCTGGTTCTGGACGGGTGCCTCGTCCGCCAAGTGGAAGGCCGGCGACCAGAGTTTCGCGGTCTCGGAGCTGAGCGGCGTCGAATGGCGCTCGCCCGAGGTCTTCGAGGGCCATCTGCGGCTGCTGCACCGCGAAACGTCCGTCGTCCAGCCCGCGCAGGCCGACCAGGACCCGGCGGCGGTCGTCTTCGGCCTCGGTTACGGGCCCGTGCACGAGTCGCTGCCCTTCGCGGCCTCGGTCCTCGCGGCGGTACGCGCGGCCGGGCCCCCGGCGAAGAGTGACGGCGCCCCGTCCGCCCGGCACCGCGATCCCGCGGACATCGCCGACCGGATCCGGCACCTTGGTGAGCTGCACCAGGCGGGGCTGGTGACGGACGAGGAGTTCACGTCGAAGAAGGCGGAGTTGCTGGCGGAGTTGTGACTCGTCGTCATACCGCTCGTCATGGTCCGCGCCGGTTTCGCGGCCCTGCCGGCAGCGCAGAGCGATATCGAAGTGGTGGGCGAGGCGGCGGACGGCAGCAAGGGCGTCGAACTGGCCCGTGGCACGCGCCCCGACGTCGTCCTCAGGGACGTACGGATGCCGGAGATGGACGGTCTGGCCGCGGCGCGCTGCTGGACCCGCGGGAGGGGCACGAGGATCGCGAGGACGCCGTGAGCCGGCCGAAGGTGCTGATGCTCACCACCTTCGACGCGGACGACTACGTCTACGAGGCCCTGCGCGCCGGAGCCTCCGGATTCCTGCTCAAGGACGCGCCGCCCGCCGATCTGATCGCGGCGGTGCGTGTGGTGGCCGCCGGGGACGCGTTGCTCGCCCCGAAGGTGACACGCCGTCTCTCGCGGACTTCGCGCAGCAGCGACCCGCGCCGCGCAGGAAACCGGCCGTCCAACCGGAGGGCCTGACGCCGCGTGAGACGGAGGTGCTGGAGCTGGTGGCCCGCGGGCTGTCCAACCAGGAGATAGCGGACCACCTGGTGCTGGCCGAGCAGACGGTGAAGACCCACATAGGCCGCGTACTGGCGAAGCTGGACCTCCGCGATCGCGCGCGGGCCGTGATCTTCGCCTATGAGTCGGGGCTGGTCACGCCCGGCGACCGGTAGGGCAGGCCGGGCGTGACCAGCGGTGCTGGACTCGTCCCGCGAAGTGGTGGAGCGCCTCGGAGTGTGTGACTCCGCAGGTCACGGCCCGCGCCGGTGGGCGCTCCGGCAGAGCGCCGCTTCCCCGCCGCTGCGAGCGGCGCGGAGGTGGCCGAGGAGCTCCTGACGGCGTTCACCGCGGAGTCGGTCAAAACAGCGGTGCGGATTCCTACGCCACTTCGCGGGACGCGACCGCGATGCTCACTCGCGGCCCGCCGAGGTGAACGTCATGTCGGCGTACCGGGTTCCGGCCACCTTGGAGGCGATCGGCTCCAGCAGAGCGATGTCATCCTCGCTGAGGACGATGCGGGTGGCCGCCACGTTCTCCTCGACGCGGCTGCGCTTGCGGGTGCCCGGGATCGGTACGACCGGCAGCCCGTGCATCTCCGCCTGCTGCTGCACCCACGCCAGCGCGATCTGCCCGAGCGAGGCGCTGTGGGAGTCGGCGACCGCCCGTATCGGCTCCAGGAGGGCCACATTGGCGGCCGCGTTCTCGCCCGTGAAGCGGGGCTGCATACGGCGGAAGTCGTCGGCGGTCAGGTCCTTCTCGGCGTTGGCGAAGGAGCCCGTGAGGAAACCGCGGCCGAGCGGCGAGTACGGCACCAGGGCCACGCCCAGCTCACGGGCGGCCGGTACGACGCCGGCCTCGATGTCGCGGCTGAACAACGACCACTCCGACTGCACGGCCGCGATCGGATGCACGGCCTGCGCCGCGCGCAGCTCGCCGCCCGTGACTTCGCTGAGCCCAAGGTGCTTGACCTTGCCCTCGCGCACCAGCTCGGCCATGACCCCGACGGTCTCCTCGATGGGGACGCTCGGGTCGCGGCGGTGCATGTAATAGAGGTCGATCACGTCGACGTCCAGGCGCTTCAGGCTCGCCTCGACCGCCTGGCGGATGTACGGCGGGTCATTGCGGATGATGCGCTTCGTCGGCTCGTCCGGCGGGATCGCCAGGGCGAACTTCGTCGCGATGACGACTTCGTCGCGGTGGGCCTTGAAGAACGGGGACAGGAACTTCTCGTTCTCGCCCTGGCCGTAGGCATCGGCGGTGTCATAGTGCGTCACGCCCAGTTCCAGCGCGCGCTCCAGGGTGGCCCGTGCCTCGTCGGCGTCCGTCGGGCCGTACGCGAAGCTCATCCCCATGCAGCCGAGGCCCTGTACGCCGACCTCGGGGCCGCCCGTGCCGAGTCCCACCTTCGCGATCTTGCTGTCCGTCATCAGGACCTCTCCGACGCCAGGGCACGCCCGGCGTCCGCGTAGAAATTGATCTTTCGGTCGAGTACCGCGAGCGTGTCCTGGAGTTCGGCGATCCGGGACAGGACGTCCTCCCGGGTCGCCTTCAGGAGCTCGAAGCGGTCGCCATAGGTGTGGTCGCCCTCGCGCACCAGCTCCGCGTACCGCACCATGTCGGCGACCGGCATGCCGGTCAGCCGGAGCTTGCCGACGAGGTCGAGCCAGTCCAGGTCGCGGTTGCTGTAGCGGCGCTGGCCGGTGTGCGAGCGGTCGATGTGCGGCATCAGCCCGATGCGCTCGTACCAGCGCAGGGTGTGCGCCGTCAGACCGGTGAAGGCGACGACCTCGCTGATCGTGTACTTGTCCTGTCCGTCCGCGCGTCGATCGACCTGCCGCGGGCCGGCGCAACTGTCGGTCCTGGTAGTACTCGTGGTCTCCATCACCGTCATGGCACCCACGCTAAAACCTTGGAGTGCGCTCCAAGCAAGCGAATATGGTGAGAAAACCGGAGGACGTGGCGTGAGCGCGGTGGTTAGCGTGCGGGACATGAGTCTCGTACGACGTGCCACGGTCGAGGACGCGGAGGAAGTGCTCCGGCTGCGTCAGGTGATGATCGACTCGGTCTTCACCGCGGACGGTTCAACCGAGTGGCACGCCGAGTCCCTGCCCACCGTACGCGCCAGACTCGCCGATGCGGACGGGGACTTCGCGGCCTTCGTCGTCGACCACCCCGACCGGCCGGACGCGCTCGCGGCGCTCGTCGTCGGGACCCTCGAGTACCGGATCGGGCGGGCGGGCAATCCGCGCGGCTGCGTGGGGTACGTCTTCAGCGTGGCCACCGACCCGGGCGCGCGGCGCCGCGGCTACGCGCGCGCGTGCATGGAGAGCCTCCTCGACTGGTTCCGCGAGAAGGGCGCCGCCCAGGTCGATCTGAACGCCTCCGCCGAGGCCGAGCCGCTGTACGCGTCGCTGGGCTTCGTACGCAAGCCCGACCCCTCGATGCGGCTGACGCTGTGAGCCGCATAACCTCGTACGCATGTCTCTGCACAGCCTGGCGTTGATCGAGAACTGGCCGGTGCCCTCCGCCGCCGCGGCCGTCGTACGCGCGGACGGCACCGTCCTCGGGTCGTACGGCGCGACCGGGCACCGCTTCCCACTGGCCTCGGTCACCAAGCCGCTCGCCGCGTACGCCGTGCTGGTCGCGTACGAGGAAGGGGCGATCGAGCTGGACGAACCAGCGGGCCCGCCCGGCTCCACGGTCCGCCATCTCCTCGCCCACACCTCCGGGCTCGCCTTCGACGAGCACCGGGTGACGACGGTGCCCGGGGAGCGGCGGCTGTACTCCAACGCGGGGTTCGAGGCGCTGGGAGACCACGTCGCCAAGGCGACGGACATCTCGTTCGCGGACTACGCCCGGCAGGCGGTGCTGGAGCCGCTGGGGATGACGTCGACGACGCTCGACGGCTCGCCCGCCAAGGACGGCGTCTCGACCGTCGACGACCTGGTCCGCTTCGCGGCCGAGGTGCAGGCGCCGCGTCTCCTCGACCCGCGGACGGTCGCCGAGGCGATGACGGTCCAGTACCCCGGCACGAAGGGCGTTCTTCCGGGGTACGGCCACCAGAACCCCAACGACTGGGGCCTGGGCTTCGAGATACGCGACTCCAAGTCCCCCCACTGGACGGGCAGTTCGTCCTCGCCGCGGACCTTCGGTCACTTCGGCCAGTCGGGCACGTTCCTGTGGATCGATCCGGACGCGCGCGCGGCCTGCGTCGCGCTGACGGACCGGGCGTTCGGGCCCTGGGCGATCGAGACGTGGCCGGTGTTCACGGACGCGGTACTGACTGAGGTGTAGCGCGGTCAGCGCGTTCAGCCGCGAGGGTCTCGCCCTCTCCCTCCATGTCGATGTGCGGCAGGATCTTGTCCAGCCACCGGGGCGTCCACCAGGCGTGCCGGCCCAGCAGGGTCAGTACCGCGGGCACCATGAGCAGGCGGACCACCGTGGCGTCGATGAGCACGCTGACTGCGAGGCCCAGGCCCAGCATCTTGACCACGATGTTGTCGCTGACGATGAAGGCCGCGAAGACGCTCACCATGATCAGTGCCGCGCAGGTGATCACGCGCGCGGTGATCTCCAGCGCATGGGCGACCGAGGCCTTGGCGTCCCCCGTGCGCAGCCACGCCTCGTGCACGCGGGACAGCAGGAAGATCTCGTAGTCCATGCTCAGTCCGAAGATGATGGCGAACATCATCATCGGCACATAGCTCTCGATGGGCACCTTGCCGTTGACGCCCAGCGCGGGCCCGCCCCAGCCCCACTGGAAGACGGCGACGACGACGCCGTACGAGGCCGCGATCGACAGGACGTTGAGAATGGCCGCCTTGAGGGCCACGAGCAGGCCGCGGAAGACCGCGAGGACGATCAGGAAGGCCAGGGCGACCACCACGCCGATGATCAGCGGCAGCCGGCTCGCGACGATGTCGCGGAAGTCGACCTGCACGGCCGTCGTCCCGGTGACGTAGCCCTTGGCGTCGGTGCCGGAGACCGCGGCGGGCAGGGTGTCGTCGACGAGTCGGTTGGTGAGGTCTGTGGTGTCCGCGTTCTGCGGGGACTCGGCGGAGTAGGCGGTGCCGACCAGGACGTCCCCGTCCTGCGTCGGCGTGAGCGGCGTGACGAAGGAGGTTCCGGACTCGTCGTTCAGGGCCTGCTGGGCCTTTGACGCGAGGTCGGAGCGCTCTGAGTCCGGTACGGAGGTCTGGTCGATGACGACGGTGAGGGGCCCGTTGGAGCCGGGGCCGAACGCGTCGGTCATCAGGTCGTAGGCCCGCCGGTCGGTGAAGGACGTGGGGTCGGCGCCGTCGCCGATGTGGCCGAGCTGGATCGAGAAGAGGGGGATGGCCAGCACCGCGACGGTGACGACGCCGGCGCTCAGGTACCGCAGCGGATGGCGCTCCACGCGCTGGGCGTAGCGGTGCCAGGTGCCCGTGACCTCGGCGCCCGGTTCGGCGTCGGTCTCGGCGATCGGGCGGCGCACGTGCCAGCGGTCGATATGGCGGCCGATCAGCCCCAGGAGGGCGGGCACCAGGGTCAGTGCGCCGAGGACGGCCGAGACGACCGTCACGGCCGCGGCGACGCCGAGTTTGCCGATGAAGCTCACGCCGGACACCCAAAGGCCCATGAGGGCGACGATCACCGTCGTACCGGACACGAGCACCGCGCGTCCGCTGGTGGCGTTCGCGTGGCCGGCGGCGCGCACCGGGTCCGCGCCGTCCATGAGGTTCTGCCGGTGACGGGTGATCAGGAAGAGCGCGTAGTCGATGCCGACGCCGAGGCCGATCATCGTGGCGAGGGTGGGTGACACCGTCGCGAACGTGAACGCGATGGCGAGCAGCCCGAGGCAGGCGAGTCCGCCGACCACGCCGACCAACGCGGTGATCAGCGGGAGTCCGGCGGCGATCACGCTGCCGAAGCCGATGAGCAGGACGACGATGGCGACCGCGAAGCCGATCAGCTCGCTCACCCGGTCGTCGGCGTCGGGTCGCGCCAGCTCGCCCAGCGATCCGCCGTACTCGACCTCGGCGCCGGCGTCCCTGAGCGGCTCAACGGCGTCGTCGACTCCGTCGAGGTAGCCGTCGCCGAGGAGGGACGGCTGCTCGTCGAAGCGGATGGTGACGTAGGCGGTCCTCCCGTCGGAGGACACCGGGCCGACCTTCGAGGAGGTGGCGTCCAGCGGGTTCTGCACGGACAGGACGTGCGGCAGTTTCTGCAGGTCGGCGACGGTGGCCGACATCTGCGAGCCGAGCGAGGTCAGGGCCTTGTCGTCGTCGTGCAGGACGATCTGGCTGCTGTAGCCGCCGGCCTGCGGATCATGCTCCTTCAGGACGTCCAGGCCCTCTTCGGACTGCACGTCGGACAGGGCGAAGTCGTCGGAGTACGTTCCGCCGTGGAAGTGGTTCAGCGCCTGCAGCCCGCCGAGGGCCACCAGCCAGGCGACGATCACGATCACGAAGTGGTGGGCGCACCACTCCCCCAGCCGTCGCAGGCCCCCCTTCGGTGCCTTGCCCCGTCCCTCTGCGCTTTCGCGGTTGGCCATGGCCTCGGTTCTCTGCCGAGCGGGTGTCCGACCCCTTCAGTGGACACCTCTTGGATCACTTCGGCATCTCAAGCCCCACGCCTGTCCACCAGCCGCTACTAGTGCTGTGACCGCATAGGTTCACCGAGTTGAGTGCGCTCAGTCGAGCAGTGCCGCCTTCCACACCCACGACGTCCGGCG
This sequence comes from Streptomyces sp. NPDC006365, assembly GCF_042870755.1. Classification (NCBI taxonomy): domain Bacteria; kingdom Bacillati; phylum Actinomycetota; class Actinomycetes; order Kitasatosporales; family Streptomycetaceae; genus Streptomyces; species Streptomyces sp. NPDC006365. The sequence goes on along the minus strand of NZ_JBIAHS010000002.1, from coordinate 699,580 downwards.
GGGCAGACCGTCCAGGTCCCCGCGTCCGGTGCACCACAGCAGCACTCGGACGGGCTCGCCGGGCGGGGCGTCGGGGAACAGTCGGTCGAGCACGGCCGCGCATAGCGGTGCCGGCGGCAGCCAGTCCACGCCCAATCCGCGGGTGATGTCGTTGGTGTGCAGCAGGATCTCGGCGACGCCCATCGCCGCGAACCCCGTTGGGTCGCACGGGCCCCAGTGCCAGGCCCGCAGGGACCGGTCGGCGGTGGCCAGCGCGCTGCCGAGTAGCCCGCCGCAGGCGGCGGCCACCTGCAGCACCTCGGCAGGCGAGGCGGTGGGTCGCACGCGCAGATCGAAGGGGAGGTAGGCGTCGGCCGGGCTCGCGGCGAGCTGGCCCGCGTAGGCGAGCAGGTCGTGGCCGATGTGCGCGGCCGTCTGCTGGCAGCTCCACTCCAGCGGGCCGGCCGGAACCGTCCAGTCCTCGCCCGTGCGAGGCCCCAGTACCTCCAGCATCTCCGCCACCGCGGCCTGAACGTCTTGGTGGTCCATGCGGTGCTCCTCGCAAGGCAGGTTGTTGTGGTGCGGCTGTGCTGTTCGTTCGTTCAGGCCGAGGCGGTGATGGGTCTGCCGCCCCAGCGGATGCCCTTCTCGCTGCGGATCCGGGCACGTTCCTTGCGCTGGGCCGCGAGGACGTCCGGGTGGCGGGCGTTGGTGTTGCGCCAGCGCAGGTAGGCATGCAGGGCCCGAGTCTGAATGGTGTGGTTGGGGTGGTGGGAGTTGGCGACGGTGAATTGCCGCAGCGGTCCGAAGTGGGCCTCGATCGGGTTGGCCCAGGAGGCATAGGTCGGGGTGAAGGACAGATCGACCCGGTTCTTCTTCGCCCAGCGCCGGATCTGCTCGCCCTTGTGGGCGGACAGGTTGTCCAGGATGACGTAGATCGGGGCGCCGTCCGGGCGGGCCGCGCGGATTGATCTGAGCGCGGCCAGGGTGTTCGCAGCGCCCTTCTTGCGGCGGTTGCCGCCCCACAGGGTGTCGTCGCCGACCGAGTAGCAGCCGTGGAAATAGCGAACTCCGTGGGTGCGGTGGTAGGTCGCGGGGTGCCGCTCGGGCCGGCCCTGCTCAGCCCAGCACGCTGAGCGGGCCGAACTCATCAAATGCGAACACGCGGTCCGGGAAGCGCTCCAGCACCTCTTCGATGCGGTCGAGCTTGGCGTCGCGCTCGGGGTCGGGCGACTCCTTCCACGTCTTGGTGCGCTGGAAGGTGACGCCGCGGCGGGCGAGCATGCACCGTAACGCCTCCCGGCCGATCCGGATCACGCGGCCGTGCACTTTCCGCAGGTAAGCGGCGAGTTTGCGGATCGACCAGCAGGTGAAGGGCTGGCCGAGCTTGGTCGGGCGGGTGGTGGCCGTCTGGACGACGAAGTCCTCGTCGTCAGGGCTGAGCAGGCGGGGACGGCCTCCCGCCCATCGAGGGTCCAGACAGGCCAGGCCGATCTCGTTGAACCGGTGGATCACATCGCGGACGGTGTCCTCATCGGCCTGTATCAGCTTCGCGATCACCGGCACCCGGTTCCCGCCCGCAGAAGCCAGCAGCATCATCGCGCGCCGAAACCGCACCGAACTGGTGCTTCCCCGGCGCACGATCTGCTGCAGCTTCTGCCCTTCCTGGTCGGTCAACCTGCGCACACGGACAGGCTCAGCCACCACACCCCCAGCAGTCGAATCGAACGTCACCGCACATCCAACCGCCCGGACCACCTACCTGGCGAACCTATGCGGTCAGAGCATTAGCCGGCCATCTCCCAGATCAGCAGCTCCGCCGCGCTCACGCCCACCGCCTCCAGGTCTTTCGCGGCAGTGAGCCGCGCCGAGTCGCCGGGGCCCAGCTCCGTGCCGTCGAGCAGTACTCCGCCGCGTACAGCATGGACGTAGACGTGCGCCCCGTCCGGCACAGCCGTCCGCTCCCCCACCCCCAGCCGCCGCACATGCAGCATCGCCCCCGCCTCCGGAACCGCGTACGGCGTGGAGTCCGCGATGCCGTGGACGATCTCGTACGCGGGATCGCCGCCCGGCGACAGCGGGGCGAGCCACATCTGGACGAAGACCAGCGGCTCGGCGCCGTCGTTGCGCTCCACGTGCCGTACACCGCCGCCCGAGCTGAGCCGCTGCACATCCCCGGGCCGGACCACCGACTCGTGGCCCGCCGAGTCCCGGTGCGTGAGCTCGCCCGAGACGACCCAGGTCACGATCTCCGTGTGACTGTGCGGGTGCTCGTCGAAACCCGCGCCGGGCGCGAGCCGCTCCTCGTTGCAGGCGATGACCGCGCCGAAACGGAGATTGTCGGGGTCGTAGTGGGGCCCGAAGGAGAAGGCGTGCAGGGACTCGATCCCGGCCGCCGGGTCGCCTCCGCGGTAGCGCTCACTAGCGCGCCGTACGTCCATAAGTTTCCTTTCGAGGGGACCACAGGCTCTGGCCGGTGAGGCAATCGAATCTTGCTTGGTGGGCGGAGCCACGCAGCGCCGATCCTCGGACATTGAGCACACTACGTGCATAATTAGTTACGCAGGGTGTGTATAGTGATCGCGTGACCGTGACCGGGAAGGTTCGCCGGTTCTCCGGCGGCGTGTACGACCTCGGGCTGCACGTGGTGTGGTGCCCGAAGTACCGCCGCCCGGTGCTCGGCGGCCAGGTCGCGGTCCGGCACGGCGAGAAGCCAGGCCACCCGCGCTTCAAGGGCGTCGGCCACTTCGACACCGTCATCTTCCCCAAGGACGGCGACGGTTGCCGCTGGGACTCCACCCCGCACGATCCGCAGACCCGCGTCCGGCTGCAGGGCGTCGGCCACATCCGCGTGCACCAGCACCGGCCCGTCAGAGGCCGGGTGAAGACGGTCGCGGTCAAGCGTGAGGGCCACCGCTGGTACGTGGTCCTGTCCTGCGACGAGGTGCCCGCCGAGCCGCTGCCCGCTACCGGCCAAGTCCTTGGCATCGACCTGGGCGTCACGCACTTCCTGACCACCTCCACCGGTGAGCACATCGCCAATCCCCGCTTCCTCCAGGAAGCGGCCGAGGAACTCGCCGAAGCACAACGGCACCTGGCGACGTTCCCTAAGCGCACCAAGCAGCGCACCAAGGCCCACCGCGCCGCCGCCCGCAAGGTCGCCAAGATCCACGCGAAGATCCGCCGCCAGCGCCTGGACCACGCCCACAAGACCGCGCTCACCCTCGTACGCAACCACGACGCGATCGCACACGAGCAGCTGAACACCGCGGGCATGACCCGCACCCCCAAGCCGAAGCCCGACCCCGAACAGCCCGGCGTGTTCCTGCCGAACCAGCGGGCGGCAAAGGCCGGACTCAACCGGTCGATTCTCGACGCGGGTTGGGGGGTGTTCCTCGCTATCCTCGCAGGCAAGGCTGAAAGTGCCGGTCGGACCGTCGTCGCGGTGGACCCCCGCAACACCTCCCGTACCTGCCCGTCCTGCGGGCACGCCTCGAAGGAGAACCGCGCCACCCAAGCGAAGTTCCAGTGCACGACGTGCGGATTCGCGGCCAACGCGGACCACGTCGGCGCGCTCAACGTCCTCGACAGGGCCGGGCTGGCCCTCTGCAACGTGGCCGAGCCACCGACACAGGAAGCTCGCGCGTTCACGCGTGGGCGGAGTCACCACAGGGCCCACCGTAGACCCGCGGCCACCCTCTTCTGAGACCCGCCGCCGCACACTCCCGTCCGGATAAGGCAGTCTTGTCCCGTGCCCGAACCCGAATCCCACGCCACCAAAGCCGCTGCGCACGCCGCCCACGCGCACGCCGCGACCCTGAAACGGCTGGAGAAGTCCTCCGGAAGCCTCGCCGCGCAGGCCATCGCGCGCATGGACGAGACGCTGCCGTGGTACCGGGCGATGCCTCCGGAGAACCGGTCGTGGATCGGGCTCGTCGCCCAGGCCGGTATCGCCGCGTTCACCGAGTGGTTCCGGCATCCGGAGGCCCCGCAGGCCATCTCCACCGACGTCTTCGGCACCGCGCCCCGCGAGCTGACCAGGGCGATCACGCTGCGCCAGACCGTGGAGATGGTGCGTACGACCATCGAGGTCATGGAGTCCGCGATCGACGAGGTCGCGGCGCCCGGCGACGAGTCCCTTCTGCGCGAGGCCCTCCTCGTGTACGCCCGCGAGATCGCCTTCGCCACCGCCCAGGTGTACGCACAGGCCGCCGAGGCACGCGGCGCCTGGGACGCCCGGCTGGAGTCGCTGGTCGTCAACGCCGTCCTGTCCGGCGAGGCCGACGAGGGAGCCGTCAGCCGGGCCGCGGCCCTCGGCTGGAACTCGCCCGAGCATGTGTGCGTGGTGCTGGGCACGGCCCCCGACGGTGACAGCGAGCTGACCGTCGAGGCGATCCGGCGAGCCGCCCGGCACGCCAAGCTCCAGGTCCTCACCGGAGTCCTCGGCGACCGGCTCGTCGTCATCGCCGGTGGCAGTGACGATCCTCTGGGGGTCGCCAAGTCGCTGATCGGGCCGTATGCGGCGGGACCGGTCGTGGCGGGGCCCGTCGTGCCCGATCTGCTCGCCGCGACCCGGTCGGCGCAGGCCGCCGCCGCCGGGCTCAAGGCGTGTTTTGCCTGGCAGGACGCCCCGCGGCCGGTTCTGGCGGACGATCTGCTGCCGGAGCGCGCGATCGCCGGCGACCCCGCGGCGCGCGAGCAATTGGTGGAGGAGATCTACAGACCACTGGAGGAAGCCGGGTCCGCTCTCCTCGAGACTCTCAGCGTGTATCTGGAGCAGGCGAGCAGTCTGGAGGGCGCCGCACGGATGCTCTTCGTTCACCCGAACACCGTGCGCTACCGGCTTCGACGTGTGACTGACGTCACCGGTTGGTCACCCTCCGATGTACGATCCGCCTTCACACTCAGGATCGCGCTGATCCTGGGGCGTCTGGCCGATGGAGATCCCCAGCTCTAGGCTTTTGTCGGGGCTCCACAAAACCCCCTGCTGTTCTTCGTCCCTGTCCCCACGGGCGGCGTCGGCCGTCCACAAGAGAGAGTGTGAGAGTGCTCGTACTCGTCGCTCCCGGCCAGGGCGCCCAGACGCCCGGCTTCCTGACCCCCTGGCTCGAACTCCCCGGCGCCGCCGACCGTCTCGGCGCGTGGTCGGACGCCATCGGACTCGACCTCGCCCACTACGGCACGCGGGCCGACGCGGACGCGATCCGCGACACGGCGGTGGCGCAGCCGCTCCTCGTCGCGGCCGGACTCCTGTCGGCGTCCGCGCTCGGCGACGTGGCACCGAGTGCCGTCGCGGGCCACAGCGTCGGCGAGATCACGGCCGCCGCCTTCGCGGGCGTACTGGACGACACGGCCGCCCTGGAACTCGTACGCAAGCGCGGTCTGGCCATGGCCGAGGCCGCCGCGATCACCGAGACCGGTATGTCGGCGCTGCTCGGCGGTGACCCCGAGACGACGATCCCGCATCTGGAGAAGCTCGGCCTGACCCCGGCGAACGTGAACGGCGCCGGTCAGATCGTCGCCGCCGGCACCATGGAGGAACTGGCCGCTCTGGAGGCCGACAAGCCGGAGGGGGTACGACGCGTCGTGGCCCTCAAGGTCGCGGGCGCCTTCCACACGCACCACATGGCCCCCGCGGTCGCGAGCCTGGAGCAGGCCGCGGCGGAGCTGGCCCCGGCCGATCCGAAGATCACGTACATCTCGAACAAGGACGGCCAGGCCGTCGCCACCGGCGCCGAGGTGCTGTCCCGCCTGGTCGGCCAGGTCGCCAACCCGGTCCGCTGGGACCTGTGCATGGAGACGTTCAAGGAGCTGGGTGTGACCGCGCTGGTCGAGGTGTGCCCCGGCGGCACACTGACCGGTCTCGCCAAGCGCGCGCTGCCCGGTGTGAAGACGCTGGCGCTCAAGACCCCTGACGACCTCGACGCTGCTCGCGAGCTCATCGCCGAGCACGCTGCCTGACAAGGAGCCCGAGAGCATGTCGAAGATCAGGCCCAGCAAGGGCGCCCCGTACGCACGGATCATGGGCGTGGGCGGCTACCGTCCCACCCGGGTCGTGCCGAACGAGGTGATCCTCGAGACGATCGACTCCTCCGACGAGTGGATCCGCTCGCGCTCCGGCATCGAGACCCGTCACTGGGCCTCCGACGAGGAGACCGTCGCCGCGATGTCCATCGAGGCATCCGGCAAGGCGATCGCCGACTCCGGGATCACGGCCGAGCAGATCGGCGCCGTGATCGTCTCGACCGTCTCGCACTTCAGCCAGACCCCGGCCGTCGCCACCGAGATCGCCGACAAACTCGGCACGAACAAGGCCGCCGCCTTCGACATCTCGGCGGGCTGCGCGGGCTTCGGCTACGGCATCACGCTCGCCAAGGGCATGGTCGTCGAGGGCTCGGCGGAGTACGTACTCGTCATCGGCGTGGAGCGGCTGTCCGACCTCACCGACCTGGAGGACCGGGCGACGGCCTTCCTGTTCGGTGACGGCGCGGGCGCGGTCGTCGTCGGCCCCTCCCAGGAGCCGCACATCGGCCCGACCGTCTGGGGCTCCGAGGGCGACAAGGCCGACACGATCAAGCAGACCGTGCCCTGGGACCGTTTCCGGGTAGGCGATGTGTCCCAGCTTCCGCTCGACTCCAAGGGCGAGATCAAGTTCCCTGCGATCACGCAGGAGGGCCAGGCGGTGTTCCGCTGGGCCGTGTTCGAGATGGCGAAGGTCGCTCAGCAGGCGCTGGACGCGGCCGGAATCACCCCGGACGACCTGGACGTCTTCATTCCCCACCAGGCCAACGAGCGGATCATCGACTCGATGGTGAAGACACTCAAACTGCCGCAGCACGTCACGGTCGCGCGTGACGTGCGCACCACCGGCAACACCTCGGCCGCCTCGATCCCGCTCGCGATGGAGCGGCTCCTGGCGACCGGCGAGGCGAAGAGCGGCGACACCGCGCTCGTCATCGGCTTCGGGGCGGGTCTCGTGTACGCCGCGACGGTCGTTACCCTCCCCTAGGCACCCCGTGCCAGGTCCCCGGACCCGGCACGGACAACGCAACACCTGCCGCTGACGCGGCGGGCGCCACACCCTCTGGATATCTACGAAGGAGCGCCTCACATGGCCGCCACTCAGGAAGAGATCGTCGCCGGTCTCGCCGACATCGTGAACGAGATCGCCGGGATCCCCACCGAGGACGTCCAGCTGGACAAGTCCTTCACCGACGACCTGGACGTCGACTCGCTGTCCATGGTCGAGGTGGTCGTCGCCGCCGAAGAGCGCTTCGACGTCAAGATCCCGGACGACGACGTCAAGAACCTCAAGACGGTCGGCGACGCCACCGAGTACATCCTCAAGCACCAGGGCTGAGCAGGCCGCTGAGCCCCGGGCGCTGAAGGCCCCGCCACCCGGCGGTGGCGCCGCTGATCCTCGTAAACGTTGGAGAAAGAATTCCCGTGAGCCCGACCAATCGCACCGTGGTCGTCACCGGTATCGGCGCAACCACACCGCTGGGTGGCGACGCAGCCTCGACCTGGGAGGGTCTCGTCGCCGGTCGTTCCGGTGTCAAGCCCCTGGAACAGGAGTGGGCCGCCGAGCAGGCGGTCCGTATCGCGGCTCCGATTGCCGTGGAGCCGACCGAGGTCATCCCCCGGCCGCAGGCCCGCCGCCTCGACCGCTCGGCGCAGTTCGCGCTGATCGCGGCCAAGGAGGCCTGGGCGGACGCCGGTTACACCGACAAGGCGGGCGAGGGCGCTGACGTCGACCCGAACAGGCTGGGCGCGGTCATCGCCTCCGGCATCGGCGGCGTCACCACGCTCCTCGACCAGTACGACGTACTGAAGGAGAAGGGCGTACGCCGCGTCTCCCCGCACACCGTTCCGATGCTGATGCCGAACGGCCCGTCCGCCAACGTGGGTCTCCTCGTGGGTGCCCGCGCCGGCGTGCACACCCCGGTGTCCGCCTGCGCGTCGGGCGCCGAGGCCATCGGCTACGCGATCGAGATGATCCGCACCGGCCGCGCCGACGTAGTCGTCGCCGGTGGCACGGAGGCGGCCATCCATCCGCTGCCCATCGCCGCGTTCGGCAACATGATGGCGATGTCCAAGAACAACGACGACCCGCAGGGTGCCTCGCGCCCCTACGACACGGCGCGCGATGGCTTCGTGCTCGGTGAAGGTGCGGGCGTCATCGTCCTTGAGTCGGCCGAGCACGCCGCCAAGCGCGGTGCCCGCGTCTACGCGGAGGCGGTCGGCCAGGGCATCTCCGCCGACGGCCACGACATCGTGCAGCCGGAGCCCGAGGGCCTCGGCATCTCGCACGCCCTGCAGAACCTGCTCGACAACACCGACCTCAACCCGGCCGAGATCGTGCATGTGAACGCGCACGCCACCTCGACCCCGGCCGGCGACGTCGCCGAACTGAAGGCGCTGCGCAAGGTCTTCGGTGACGAGGCCGACCACTTCGCGGTCTCCGGCACCAAGTCGATGACGGGTCACCTCCTCGGTGGCGCGGGCGGCGTGGAGTCGGTCGCGACGGTGCTCGCCCTGTACCACCGGGTGGCCCCGCCGACCATCAACATCGAGAACCTCGACCCGGAGGCCGAGGCCAACGCCGATGTCGTCCGCGGCGAGGCCCGCAAGCTCCCCGTCGAGGGCCGCATCGCCGCGCTGAACGACTCGTTCGGCTTCGGCGGACACAACGTGGTACTGGCGTTCCGAACCGTCTGATCGGGCGGATTCCAGCCGCCGGAGAGCGATTTCCGGTCGTACGCAGTGTGATGTGCGTCTACGTGACGAAGGGCGCCCACCGATTGGTGGGCGCCCTTCGCACGTGTGTGAGCAGGCGTCAGACCACCTGGTGGAGCCAGCGCACCGGGGCGCCCTCGCCCGCGTACCGGAAGGGCTCCAGTTCGTCGTCCCAGGGCTTGCCGAGGAGCTTGGTGAGTTCGGACTCCAGTTCCGTCTCGCCGCTCTGGGCGCGGACGAGGGCGGCGCGCAGCCGGTCCTCGGGGATCAGGATGTCGCCGTGGATACCGGTGACGGCGTGGAAGATGCCCAGGTCAGGGGTGCAGCTGTAGCGCTCGCCCTCGGCGGTGGCGGACGGCTCGGCGGTGACCTCGAAGCGCAGCATCTGCCAGCCGCGCAGTGCCGAGGCCAGTTTGGAGGCGGTGCCGGCCTCTGCCTGCCAGGAGAACTCGGATCTCCAGGTGCCTGGCGCCGCGGGCTGCCGGATCCAGTCCAGGTTGACGCGTGTGCCGAGCACGCCCGCGACTGCCCATTCGACGTGTGGGCACAGCGCACGCGGCGCGGAGTGCACGTAGAGAACTCCACGTGTCGTCACTGGGACCTCCGGGCAGAGCGGGACATCTTGTAACTTGGCGGAACCTCGGTGGCGGGCAGCCACTTGGCGAGGCTACCGCGCGAGGGCGCAAGGAGTGTGACGTACCGTCGGTCCCAGCGCCCCGAAACACGTATGTTTCACCCGGCGGGACGCGCGTTCGGAGCCTCGGCCGGGGGTCCGGCCCGCGGCGTAGCCGCACATGGATTACGCGTCCTCCGGAAGAACACAGCTACTCGGAGGACGCCAGAACGACGGGTTACCGTTGCACGACTAGCGAGGAGATCCGGGAATGCGGAAACGTGGCTACCGATCACGTGCCGTTGCCGTCACAGCGGCGGCGGCGCTTCTCGGCATCGTGGGAACAGCCGGCTGTGACGCGGTAGGCGGCAACGAAGCAGCCCCCACCGGTAGCACCTCGCGGTCGAAGCCGTCCTCGAAACCCGCCCCCACCTGGGACCGCGCCCCGAACTCGATCGCCGCGGTCGGCGACTCCATCACGCGTGCCTTCGACGCCTGCGAGGCACTGTCCGACTGCCCCGAGGTCTCTTGGGCGACCGGCACCGACGCGAAGGTCAGCAGCCTCGCGCTGCGGCTGCTCGGGAAGTCCGGGGCCGCCCAGCGGAGCTGGAACTACGCGAAGACCGGCGCCCAGATGGCCGAGCTGGACGACCAGATGTCTCAGGCGGCGACGAGGAAGCCGGAACTGGTGACGGTGCTGGCCGGCGCCAATGACGCCTGCCAGCCGACGGTGGCCGCCATGACACCGGTGCCGGAGTTCCGCGCCCAGTTCGAGGACGCGATGAGCACGCTGCGCGAGGCGTCGCCCAAGACCCAGGTGTTTGTGGCGAGCGTGCCCGATCTGAAGCGGCTGTGGTCGATCGGCCGGACCAGCGAGGCCAGCAAGCGCCTGTGGAAGCTGGGCATCTGTCCCTCGATGCTGGCGGACCCGGACGACCTGGGCGCGGTGTCGACGTCGCGGCGCGACAGCGTGCAGGACCGGGTCAAGGAGTACAACGCCGTACTGGAAGATGTGTGCGCGAAGGACAAGCTGTGCCGCTTCGACACCGGGGCCGTATACAAGTACCGCTTCGACGCTGCGCAGTTGAGCACCGTGGACTGGTTCCACCCGAGCACCAGTGGCCAGAAACTCCTGGCGGAGATGGCGTATCGCGTGGTGACGGCCCCGAAGCCGGCCGACTTGAAACTGCCGACCGGCTGACGGACGCGGCGCGCAGGGGCCCGCAGGGGTCCCTCTGCCGTCACACGTCGATCGTCGTCGTGACCCGAAGGTCCGCGATCGACCGCCCCGCCTCCACCTCGTACGAACCCTTCACGAACGCCCACGAGTTCGCGTTCTCGTCCCAGATCTCGAAGGCCCGGCGCGGAAGTTCGACACCGACCTCGACGCTTTCGCCGGGCCCGGCCTCGACACCCGCGAACCCGGCGAGCCACCGGACCGGACGCTCGGAGTCGGCCCCCGTCGGCGCGAGGTAGACCTGGACGACCTCGCGGCCCGCGCGCGTACCGGAGTTGGTGACGCGGACGGTGGCCGTGCTGCCCTCGACCTTGACCGACTCGTAGGTCCAGTCGGTGTAGCCGAGGCCGTGGCCGAAGGCGTACGAGGGGGTCCTGCTTTCCTTCTGCCAGGCGCGGTAGCCGATGAACACGCCCTCGGTGTAAGGGAGTTCACCGTCCACCGGAGTGACCTGGGTGACCGGGGCGTCCGTCAGCGAGCCCCAGGTGGTGGGCAGTCGGCCGCCCGGTTCGTATGCGCCGGTGAGCACGTCCGCCAGCGCGGCGCCACCCTCCTGGCCCGGGAACCAGTCGAGCAGTACGGCGGCGACCTCGTCACGCCAGGGCAGTTCCACCGGGGAGCCGGAGTTGACGACCACGACGGTGTTCGGGTTGGCGGCCGCGACCGCGCGGACGAGGTCGTCCTGGCGGCCGGGGAGCCGCAGGTCCTTCCGGTCGAAGCCCTCGGACTCCACGCGCTCGGTGGTGGCGACCACGACGACGGCGGTGTCGGCGGCGCGGGCGGCCTCGGCCGCCTCGGCGATCAGCTCGTCGGGGTCGCGCTGCGGCTCCTGGTGGGCGAACGTGAAGGCGATGGCCCTCATGGCGACGCCCTCGGGCAGGGTCACGGCGTGCTTGAGGGACACCTCCACCGGTTCGCCCGCCCGCAGTTCGGCCTCGGCGCGCGGCACCGGGGGCGCGAAGTAGGCCTGGAACGGGTCGGCGTCCTCGGCTGGGAGCTGGGGTCCGTCGAAGTAGGTGGTGCCGTCCACCGTCAGCGTGAACTCGCCCAGGCCCCGGACGCCGAACGTGTGCGGGCCGCTCTCACGCGGGGTGAAGGTGCCGGTCAGCTCGACGCTGTGCAGGGTGTCGTAGGTGACGCCTTCGGGGAGGTCGTTGCCCATCCACTGGAGGTGGCCGCCGGCTGCCGGCGTCGTCCCGATGACGTTGCCGTCGCCGTCCCGGCAGATGACGCGCAGCTCGAAACCCTGGTCGGCGGGGGTGAGTTCCTCGTTCGGGTCGGCGCCGACCGCGTACGTGACGGCGCCCTCGGGCAAGGCGGCGGTGAGTCCGTCGAGCGGGGAGACGATCCGGGCGGGGAAGACGGTGGCGGACCCGCCGCCGAGGACGCGGGCGTCGCGGGCGGCGGCGCCGATCAGGGCGACCCGGTGTCCTTCGGGCAGCGGAAGGCCGCCTTCATTGCGTACGAGGACGAAGGAGCGGCGGGCGATCTCGCGGGCCAGGGTCTCGCCGTCAGCTGTCCCGGGCAGCTCGGTGACGGCGGGCTCGGCGCCCTCCAGGATGCCGGTGCGGGCGGCGAGCCGCAGCACGTTCCGTACCGCCGCGTCGATCTTGGCCTCCGCGACCTGCCCCTCCCGTACTGCCTGGGCGAGAGCCTCGCCGTACACGGTCTGTGGGCCGGGCATCGCGATGTCGAGGCCGCTGTCGATGGCGGCGACGGTGGACCGGGCGGCGGTCCAGTCGGAGACGTTGATGCCGTCGAAGCCCCATTCACCACGCAGGACTTCGTCGACGAGCCGGCGGTGCTCGGTCATCGTCGTGCCGTTGACCGAGTTGTAGGCGGTCATGACCCCCCAGGGGCGGGCGCCGGCGACGATGGCCTCGAAGGGGGCCAAGTAGAGCTCTCGCAGGGCGCGTTCGGAGATCAGGTTGTTCACCGTGAAGCGGTCGGTCTCGGCGTCGTTCGCGACGAAGTGCTTGACGGTGGTGCCGACGCCGCCCTCCTGCACACCGCTGACGTACCCGGTGCCGATCCGCCCTGTCAGATACGGGTCCTCGCTGTACGCCTCGAAGTGGCGCCCGCCGAGCGGCGACCGGTGGAGGTTGACGGTGGGCGCGAGCAGGACGTGCACGCCCTTGCGGCGGGCTTCCTGGGCGAGCAACACCCCTGCCCTGCGGGCGAGTTCAGGATCCCAGGTGGCGGCGAGCGCGGTCGGGGAGGGCAGCGCGACGGACGGGTCGTCGGCGGTCCAGCGCACGCCTCGTACGCCGATCGGGCCATCGGACATGACCAGGGACTTCAGGCCGATCTCGGGCAGGGCGGGCAGGGACCAGGTGTCCTGGCCTGCGAGCAACCGCACCTTCGCGTCGAGGTCGAGCCTGTCGAGCGCGGCTTCGACCACGGCCTCGCGCGCCTGGTCGGCCGACTGGTTGCCCTGATTGCCCTGCATTCCCGCCATGCCGGTGCCTCCTCATTGACGACCTCCGTCCCGTCCGTCCATCGTGCACCTGTCACCTGTAGATAGGTAGGTTTCGTTATCTGGCCGTTACGTGAATCTTCACGCACGTCGCGTGCATGTCGTACGGTGGCCATATGACGACGACCAGGGCAATCAAGGGTGCCGAGCGGCGCGCGGAGATTCTCCGGGCCGCCTTGGTGGTGATTGCCGAGCGTGGATACCGGGGGGCGAGCCTGGGTGCGGTCGCCGAACGGGTGGGGCTCACCCAGCAGGGGCTGCTGCACTACTTCCCGACGAAGGAGGCCATGCTCGTCGCCGTCCTGGAGGAGCGCGACCAGTGGGACGCGATGCCGGACTCCCAATGGCGCCTCGACCTGCTCGCCTCACTCGTCGACTACAACGCGATGCGTGCGGGCATCGTGCAGACCTTCTCGGCACTGCTCGGCGAGAGCGTGACTGAGGAGCATCCGGCACGCGAGTTCTTCACCGGCCGGTACGAGGCCGTGCGCGCGAACATGGCGGCAGTGCTGCGCTGCGAGTACGGCGAGCGACTGCCGAGCGGACTCACGCCGGAGCGTGCGGCTCCGCTGCTCGTCGCGGTGATGGACGGGCTTCAGTACCAGTGGCTGCTGGCTCCGGAGAAGGTGGACATGCCCGGTGCGTTCCGGGACTTCCTCACGCTGCTTGGTGAGAAGGGGAGTTGACGCAGGGGGCTCGGTGACCGTGCCCCATGGCGTACGCCCCATCCGTCACGCGATACTTCCGCCATCCTGGCGTTTCGCGTGACGGAAGGACCTGAACTCCCTTGACTTATATACGTGTTCGGCTCGGCGCCCTTGGAGTGGCGGCCGTCCTCGCAGGCCTCGCGACCCCGCCAGCGCTGGCCGCGCCCGCCGAGGAGCCCACGGCCCCGCTCACCGTGGAGGAACAGCGCCTCGACAGGGCGGCGCCCCAGGAGATCCTGCGCCGCTCCGGATTCGACGCGGTGGCACCGGAGTTGGCACGGGCGCTGGGCACGGCGCGGTCGTACACGCAGGCCGAGCGGTTGGTCGTACGACATGGTGGGGAGCTGTGGCGCCGGGCGGTGGACCGGGCACAGGGCAGGGGTTCAGCGGGCGGTGATCTGAGCCGGGACGACGATCGTCCGTTGTACTGGGCGCGGCTGGGCATGACGCGGGAAGTACGCCAGTGGGAGCCGGAGTTCGGCCTTACCGATACCCAACGCACCAAGCTGCTCACGTCACTTGAGCGAACGTCCCGAGGCCAGGACACCATCCGCTATCCGAATCGCAAGGGCGTCAAGCGGATCCTGGTCACCGGCTTCGACCCGTTCACGCTGGACCGCGACGTACGGATCTCCAACCCCTCCGGGGCCACCGCCCTCGCGCTCGACGGCACGGTGATCAAGACGGCGGATGGCCCGGCCCGTATCGAGACCGCGCTCTTCCCGGTCCGCTGGCAGGACTTCACCGAAGGCACCGTGGAGCGGACGCTGCGCCCGTACCTCCCCCGCGTCGACCTGTTCACCACGGTCAGCCAGGGGCGCGTGGGCCGTTTCGACATCGAGCGCACCAACGGCGCCTGGCGGGGCGGTTTCCCCGACAACGCGAACCTCTCGCGCACGGAGACCATCCCGGTGAAGGACCCGGACTCGCAGCCGCAATGGACGCCGACGACCCTGCCGTACAAGGAAATTGTGGCCGCGAGTACCGGTCGCTTCCCCGTGTACGACAACACGGAGGTGACCGAGATCCCGGCGGGCGGCACGGATCCGGTCGTACGTCCCGGGGGACCGACGCCGGGTTCGACGGCGCGGGCCGGAGGCGGCGGGAACTACCTCTCCAACGAGATCGCGTACCGCGCGACGCTACTGCGCGACCGCCTCGGCCTGCGCGGCTCGCTGCCCGGCGGGCATGTGCACACGCCGGTTCTCCAGTTCGGCACGGGCAACACGGATCCGGCGACGGGTACGGTCACGGATCCGCAGTTCGTCCAGAACCGGCTGGACATCATCGCGCAGGTCCGGGAGATCGTGAGGGTGGCGGCGGACGCGTCACGGTAGGTCAGGACGCGGATCGGCAGATCACCAGGTGACGGAGTCGCCCCGAACCTGCCCCCCGCCCTCTCCCTCGTCTTCTCCCTCTCCGGTCTGCTCGCCCAGCAGGTCGCGGGCCATCAGCGTGGCGCCCGCGACCGCTCCGGGCATCAGGAACACCGCGACGAACGGCACGACGAAGGCAAGGGCGAGGGGTGTGCCGAAGCCCCACACCAGGGCCTTCCGGGCGCGCAACAGACGGAGGCGTTCGCGGAGTTCGACGCGACGGCGCTGCATCGCGACCGCCGTCAGCTCCTCGGTCAGGAAGAACCCGGTGACGAAGAACCCGATCACCGGCACGACTGTCTGCCCGACAAAGGGAACGAACCCGAGCGCGAAGAGCAACACACCCCACCCCGCCGCCCTGACGACGATCCGCAGACTGTCGCGCCCGGAGATCACCAACTCCCGCCACAACGACAGCCCCGACTCGGGCGCCGTCCCGTCAGGCGAGACGTCCCGGTCCACCTTCTCGGAGAGGTTCTCGTAGAAGGGCTGCCCGATGAGCAGGGTCACGGCGGTGAAGGTGACGACGGCGAGGAGGAGGGCGAGCGCGAAGAGCACGACGGTAAGGAACCCGCGGAAGAGTCCCAGCCAGGGGCTGTCCCAGTCGTCGGCGAAGGGGGTGGCCCAGGAGACGAGGTCGCTCCCCCACAGCACCAGGGTGACCAGGGCGCCCATGTACAGCACAAGCGTGATGAGCCCAGGGATCAGCCCAACCCCGAACTGCTTCCCATGCCGGGCCACCCAACGCTGCCCTTGCCCCAAGTAGCTGAACCCCACGCGCAGATCATGCATGGGGGCACCCTATCGGGGTCCTCGCGCCCGGCCACCGGCGTCACTCGCCCGCGGCGGTGCTCGTACCGCCGCGCGCACCTCACACCGGTTGCACGGCCACCACGACTCCCGGCTCCGCCGCAGGCGACATCGCCGCGGAGGCCCGGATCGCCGCCTCCCGGGCCACCCGACCCGCCCGGGAGGCGGACGCCAGAAGCAGGGGCTGGAGGTGTTCCAGGCTGGACACCAGGAACTCCTCACCGGCGATCAGGAGCGGGCGGCCCGCCTTGAGCGCGGCGGCTGTCGCCTCTGTCAGGTCGGCCAGGGGCGGGAGTGTCGCGCGAACGACGCCCGCGCCCGCGGCAGCGGCTCGTTCCGCCAGGGCCACCTGCAAGGGCAGTAGCGGAGCCAGCGCGGCCGTCAGTGCGTCGGCTATGCGGCGGAGCTCGGGGGACGAGTCCCGGAGTACGTCTGCTGCGGTCCGTACCAGGGGGGCCAGGGCGAGGAGTGTGCCCGCCGCCAGCCCGGCCGCCGCGGGGAGCAGTGGCGACGTTGCCTCCACCAGTTCCCCCAACGCCTCCGCCGCCTCCTCCAGCGCCGGGCCCACCGCGTCGAGGACCGGCAGCAGGCTGTCGCCCAGCGCCGCGAGCAGCGCCTGTGCGGGTTCACTGACGGGGTGGGTGGCGAGCGGTGCCCCGCTCGTGCCGAGGCGCGTCAGCGTGTCCACGATGCGGTAGAAGGCTTCCTGCGCCTGCGGTGACGCGCTGGCCTCAGCCAGTTCGGCCGTGGTTTCCCGCAGTACTCGCAACGCCTCCGCCCCGGAACCGTCGCGCGGATCAAAGGTGTTGATGGCAATACGGGTGATATTGCCCGCGGTGTCCAGCAGTTGGCCGGTGATATCGGTCGTGTTCCGTGCGATACGCGCCACGTCATCCCTGCTGGGGAGCGACGGAATGGTTGCCATGGACTACTCCTCGCCTCACGCCCTGCGCTCCAGCGCCCGGCCCCCGTCGCGCCGACGCCCACTCACAGCATGCCCGCTCGCTCACGCCAACGCCCTCTTGTTGCAAGGGAATCGAACCGGTACACCTCCCGGTACCGATTAACAGGAGGTACGCGTGCGTCTACCGAGACCCGCCCTGATCGCCACCGCCACAGCCACCGCGGCGGCAGCGCTCCTGCTCAGCCCACACGGCGCCTTAGCCGACCCGGTGCCCCGGCCCCCGACCCGCGAGAGGGAGACCGGAGCCACCTCGGAGGAAGCCGACAGAGCTGCCAGAGTGCCCGAGAGCACCACCGACCGGGACCTCACCTCCCCCGCCCCCGACCTCACCACAGACGCCCGCGGTTACCCCCGCGAGCAGACCCTCACCCCGGACCCGCAGAACCCCGCGGACAAGTCCATCAAGCTCGGCCTCACCCCGTACCACGCCATCGCCCCGAAGCTGAACGCCCTCCAACAGCTCGGCGACCGCGTCAGCGTGGAGATCGCGGGCCGTTCGGCGGGCGGTCACCGCCTGTACCTGGTCACCGTCACCGCCCCGGAGTCGGCGAAGCAGGCCCGCGCTCAGGAACGTATGCGCGAACTCATCGAGAACGCACCCCAGGCCGCCGCCAGGGACCCCGCCTTAAAAGCCGCGTACAAAACGCCCGTCTTCTTCAACAACAACATCCACGGCAACGAATGGGAGGGCACCGACGCCGCCCTCAAGCTCATCGAACGGCTCGCGAAGGCCAAGGACAAGGACACCACCGGCCTTCTCGCCCAGCACCGCCTGTACTTCAACATCACCGCGAACCCCGACGGCCGCATCGCCGGCACCCGCGCCAACGCAGGCGGCTTCGACCTGAACCGCGACTTCGTCACCGCCTCGCAGCCCGAGACCCGCGCGATGCGGCAGATCGAGATCGACAAGCAGCCGGCCGTCATGCTCGACCTGCACGGCTACGTCAACGGCACGCTCATCGAGCCGACCACTCCCCCGCACGGCGAGAACTACGAGTACGACCTCTTCCTCAAGAACACCTACGCCAACGCCCTCGGCATGGAGTCCGCCGTCAACGGCCTCGGCTACACACCCGAGAAGGACGGCGTGGAGCCTGTCCAGATCCCCTTCCGCGACCAGGAGGAAGGCTGGGACGACTGGCCGCCGATCTTCACCCCGCAGTACGCGGCCTTCCACGGCACGGTCGCCGCGCACACGGTCGAGATCCCGCTCGCGGTGAACAACGAGGAGTACGACGAGCTCCCGGTCGCCGAACTGCGCCGTCGCTCGGCGATCAACGTGGATGTGGCGGGCGCGGCGATGGACGCCACTCTCAACTACGCCCAGAAGCACCGCGCTTCACTCATCGCCGACCAGATCGAGGCCTTCCGGCGCGGCGCGACGGGTGCCGCGCAAATCCCTGTCTCGCCCGAAACGGTGCCGGGCGTTCCGGGCATCGGACCCGAGGACGTCTACACGACCGACTTCCCACGCGCGTACGTCATTCCGTCCGGCGGCAATCAGCGTTCGGCCACCGCCGCGGCCCGTCTCGTCGACCATCTGCTCGCCAACGACGTCCAAGTCCGGCGCGCCACAAAGGGCTTCAGGCTGGGCGGCACGTCGTACGCGAAGGGCTCGTACGTCATCGACATGCGCCAGCCCAAGCGCGGTCTCGCCAATGTGATGCTGGCGGACGGGCGGGACATCAGCGACAAGGTGTCGACGATGTACGACATCTCCGGATGGAGCCTGGGCCGCCTGTGGGGCGCGACGGTCACGGACGTACGGACCGGCGGTTTCTCCGTCCCGTCCCGCAGGGTCCACGAGGCCGCGCGCGTCGGCTATGTCGCCCCGTACGGCAATCTCCGTCTGCGCCTGGACGACGCCCGTGAGATCGCGGCCCTCAACTCCCTTCTCGGAGAAGGGGTTTCGGTACGCCGGTCGAGCGACGGCAGTGCGATCGTTCCTGGGTCGGCCCGGACGAAGGCGGCAGCACTCGCCAAGAAGTACGACGTCGCCTTCGACGCGACGAAGGCCACCGGCGGCACCCCGCTCCACCGCGTACGCGTCGCCGCGGCCGTCACCCCCGGTGAGCTCCTCGCCCTCCGCGAGATGAACTTCGACGTCACCCCCGTCTCGACGGCGATCCTCAACGCGGGCTTCGACTGGTCGAAGGCGGACGTCCTGTTCGCGTCGGCCGGACTCGACCACGAGGACCTCAACACGGCCTCCCGTACCGCCCTGGACGGTTTCCTCGCCCGCGAGGGCCTCGTCGGCCGCGGAGCCACCGGAGCCGCGCTCAACGCCGCCGCGGATCTGCTCGCCGTCAAGCCGGTCGAGGGCAATGGAGATGCCAACGGCGTGGTGCGCGTGGTCAATTCACGCGGCGGCGTCACGCAGGGCGCTCCGGACCACAGCTTCGTCTACACCCCCATGTGGTTCACGGATCTCGGCTCCTCAGTCCGCGTGGAGCAGTCGTACGCTGTCGGAAACCCTCTGGTCTCCGGCCACTGGCGCCCCCTGGACGACGGCACCGGCGGCCCCGGGCAGGCAGCGGGCCAGGCCTCGGTCGTCAGCGGCCCGCACGCCGTCCTGTTCGGCACGGAACCCCTCTTCCGCGCCCATCCGAAGGGGGGATTCCCACAGGTGGCGCGAGCCTTGTTGACGGTGTCCCGCTGAACACCTGAGGCACGACAGGCACGACAGGCACAACGAATCGAGGATACGGATGACCCCTGAGATCCACGGCAGCGTCGCCGAGGGCTACGAAGCGGTGCGCGACGAGTTCGCGGCCGTCGTGGCCGCCGAACCCCCGGACTTCGCCGGCCAGTTGAGCGCGTACGTCCAAGAGCGGCGGGTCGTCGATCTCTGGGCCGGTGCGGAGACGGACGGTGAGACGCTGTTCGGTGTCTTCTCGTCCACGAAGGGGGCGGCCCATCTGGTGGTCGCCCTCCTCGTGCAGGACGGAACGCTGGAACTCGACCGTGAACTGGCCCGGTACTGGCCGGAGTTCGCGGCCGAGGGCAAATCGGCGATCACCCTGCGCGAGCTGCTCGCGCATCGCGCGGGCGTGGTCGGCTCCGACGCGGGCTTCACGGACGACGAGCTCGCCGACGACCGCGCGGTCGCCGAACGGCTCGCGGGCCAACGCCCGTTCTGGCGGCCGGGCACCGCCTTCGGCTATCACGCGCTCGTGATCGGTGCGCTGACGGGCGAGGTCGTACGGCGGGCCACGGGCCGTACGCTCCAGGAGGTGTACGAGGAGCGGATCCGCGCCCCGTACGAGCTGGACTTCTTCCTGGGGCTGCCCGAGGCGGAGGAGCCCCGCTTCCGCTCCGTACAGCCCTTGGTGCCCACGGCCGAGCAACAGGCCGTACTGGACGCCAGGCCCACCGGCCCGCACACGCTCACGTCGATCGCGTTCAACGAGCATGTGCCGGAGCCCGGAACGCTGGAGGGCTTCGCCAACTCCCGTACCGTGCGCGCCAAGGGCCAGGCGTCGGCGGGCGGTGTCGCCTCCGCGCGCGGGCTCGCGGGGATGTACGCGGCGGCGATCAGCCGGGTGGGCGGCCGGGCGCCACTGCTGAAGCCGGACACGATCGCCGAGGCCGGGCAGGTCCACTCGATCGGCTTCGACCTGGTGATGCGCGCCCACAAGGCGTACGGGCTCGGCTTCCAGGCCACGGCGGAGAACTGGTACCCGTTCCTCGGCGCCGGGGCCTTCGGCCACAGCGGCGCGGGCGGCACCCAGGCCTTCGCCGACCCGCGCAGCGGCCTGGCCTACGGCTACACCCGGCGCCGTATGTCGTTCCCGGGCGGCGCGGCTCCGGAGAACGAGCGGCTGGTGCGGGCGGTGCACAGGGCGGCTGTCGCCCAGAGAGGTCCACGGCGAGGAGACCGTGACACAGAACATTTCGTTCGGCCAGTCGGACGTCGTTCGAAAACTCTTGACGGTCCACCACACACCGGCTGACACTCTCGCAACACGACGTCACTCGGACGAAACAGCAGGGTGCTCAGGGTCAGGGCCCGCCACCCGCCCTCTCGTCGTGCCTTGAGCGATGTCTCAAAGAGGAGACTTGAATATGCCGCAGATCGAATGGCCTCGCAGCCGCGCGAGACGTTGGGCGGGCCGTCTCGCCGGACTGACCGCCGCGTCGCTGTTCCTGGGTCTAGCCGGACCCGTCGCCCCCGCGCAGGCGGCGGAGATCACCGATGGCCTGGCCCTCTGGTACAAGCTCGACGCCGCCTCCGGCACCACCGTGACCGACGCGTCCGGCAACGGGCGGACCGGCACGCTGAACGGTGCGGCCGGCTGGTCCGGCAACGGTGAGGGGCTCGCCTTCAACGGCTCCGACACCTACATCAAGGTGCCGGACAACATCATGAGCGGCATGGACTCGATCTCCGTCTCGATGGACGTGAAGATCGACTCCACCCAGACCACCCCGTACTTCATCTACGGCTTCGGCAACACCAGCAACGGCGTCGGCAACGGCTATCTGTTCACCACCGGCAACTCGTTCCGGACCTCCATCGCGTCCGGGAACTGGTCCACCGAGAAGACCACCACGGGCTCCGCCGCCCTGCAGCGCTCCGTCTGGAAGCACGTCACGTACACCCAGACCGGCACCACGGGCGTCTTGTACGAGGACGGCGTGGAGGTGGCCCGCAACACGTCGGTCTCCGTCACCCCCGGCTCCATCGGCTCCGGCACCACGACGGCCAACTACATCGGCAAGTCCGTCTACACCAGCGACAAGCTCTTCAAGGGCAAGATCCGCGACTTCCGGGTGTACGACAGGGCGCTGGCCGGCTCGGAGGTCGAGCAGCTCTCCCTCCCCGTCGCCACCGAGGGCGTCGCCGCCGACAAGGCCGCTCTCACCCTCGGCGACACCAGCGCCGTCGTCTCGGACCTGACGCTGCCGAAAGCCGGCGCGGCCGGCGGCTCCACGATCAGCTGGAAGAGCGACAACCCCTCCGTGGTCTCCGACTCCGGCGCCGTGACCCGCCCGGCCGCCGGCGAACCGGACGGCCACGCCACGCTCACGGCAACCCTGAAGAAGGGACCCGTGACCGACACCAAGACCTTCGACATCACGGTCCCCGCCGCCTTCGACGACGCCATGGCGACCCGGCAGGCCGCCGACGCGCTGTCCGTCCACAACCTCGACGACGTACGCGGCAACCTCACCCTCCCCGCGACCGGCGACTACGGCACGAAGGTCGCCTGGTCCTCCGCCAAGCCGGACATCGTGTCCGCCGACGGCGTGGTGAACCGCCCCGCGCACGGCGACGGCGACACCACCGTGGAGCTGACCGCCACCGTCACCAAGGGGGACGCCAAGGCGACCCGGGCGTTCACCGCCCAGGTGCACGAACTCCCCGCCAAGGAGCCCCTCAAGGGCTATATGTTCAGCTACTTCACCGGCGAGGGCACCTCGGACGGCGAACAGCTCTACGCCGCCCTCAGCAAGGGCAACGACCCGCTGAAATGGCGGGAGCTGAACGACGGCAAGCCCGTCCTGACGTCCACGCTCGGTGAGAAGGGTCTGCGCGACCCGTTCATCATCCGCTCCCCCGAGGGCGACAAGTTCTACCAGATAGCCACCGACCTGCGGATCTACGACGGCAACGGCTGGGACGCCTCGCAGCGCACCGGCAGCAAGTCCATCATGGTCTGGGAGTCCACCGACCTGGTGAACTGGACCGACCAGCGTCTGGTCAAGGTCTCGCCCGACGCGGCCGGCAACACCTGGGCGCCGGAGGCCTTCTACGACGCCGAGCGCGGCGAGTACGTCGTCTTCTGGGCGTCGAAGCTGTACGACAACGAGGCGCACTCCGGCGACACGTACAACCGCATGATGTACGCCACCACCCGCGACTTCCACACCTTCAGCGAGCCCAAGGTCTGGATCGACCGCGGCTACTCGGTCATCGACTCCACGGTGATCAAGCACGACGGGACGTACTACCGTCTGTCCAAGGACGAGCGGAACAACACGTCCTCCACCCCGTACAGCAAGTTCATCTTCGAGGAGAAGAGCGACTCGCTCCTCGACCTGTCCTGGGACTTCGTCAAGGAGGGCATCGGCAAGGACGCGATGAGCGCCGCCGAGGGACCGCTGGTCTTCAAGTCCAACACCGAGGAGAAGTGGTACGCGTTCCTCGACGAGTTCGGCGGCCGCGGCTACATCCCCTTCGAGACGACGGACCTCGCTTCGGGCAACTGGACTCCGTCCACGGGATATGACCTGCCGTCAAAGCCCCGCCACGGCACGGTGCTTCCGGTCACGCAGGCCGAGTACGACCGGCTGTTGCGCGCCTACCAGCCCGACCAGCTCGTCGAGTCCGTCGAGGACGTCTCGGTGAAGACGCGCGTCGGTGACGCCCCGGTCCTGCCGGGAACCGTGATCGCCGAGTACGCCGACGGGGTCAAGCGCCCGGTCTCCGTCACCTGGGACGACGTCCCGGCCTCGGCCTACGCGCAGGCCGGCACCTTCACGGTCACGGGCACCCTGCCCGACGGCGCCGCGCTCACGGCCAAGGCAGAGGTCACGGTCTCGGCGGAGGGCCCCGACGTGCCCGCCGACCTGCTGCTCCGCTACGACTTCGACGAGACCGGCGGCAACATCGCGCGTGACTCCAGCGGGCACGGCTACCACGGCACGTACGTCCGTACGCCCGACTTCGGAACGGGGGTGAAGGACGGCTCCTTCAGGATGTCCGGCGGTTCCAGCTCCTCCACCACCTCCCCGTACGTCAGGATCCCGAACGGCGTGCTGAAGGGCGCTGACAGCGTCACCGTCTCCACGTACGTGAAGTGGAAAGGCGGGGACAACTTCCAGTGGCTCTTCGGGCTGGGCCCGGACAGCAACAAGTACCTCTTCGCCACCCCGTCCAACGGCGCAGGCAAGGTCTTCTCCGCGATCACCAAGGCCACTTGGTCGGGTGAGAAGCAGATGATCGGCGGCTCGCAGCTCACCCCCGGTGCGTGGAAGCACGTCACCGTCACGGTGAACGGCGCGACCGAGACGGCGGTCCTCTACGTCGACGGCGCCGAGGCGGCCCGGGCGACCGGGGTCACCATCAAACCGTCCGAGATGTACGACGCGTCGAAGGGCTACTCCGGCTACATCGGCAGGTCCATGTACTCCCCCGACCCGTACTTCGGCGGCGAGGTGGACGACTTCCGGATCTACAACCGGGCCCTGTCGCCCGCCGAGATCCTGGAGCTCAGCGGAAACACCACGGGTATCGCCTCGGCGACCCACCCCGCGTTGAAGGTCGACGCGATCATCGACGACGCGGACAGCAGGATCACGCTCCCGCTGACCGAGGGCAGTGATGTGACCGCCCTGGCACCGGAGTTCGGCCTCGCCCACGGCGCGACCATCAGCCCCGCGTCCGGCTCGCTCCACGACTTCACCGAGCCGGTGACGTACGAGGTGACCGGCTCGGACGGCAAGAAGCGCACCTGGACGGTCCGGGCCCTCGAGATGAAGAGCCCGGTCCTGCCGGGACTCAACGCCGACCCGAACATCGTCAGGTTCGGCGACACCTTCTACATCTACCCGACCACCGACGGCTTCCCGGGCTGGAGCGGCACGCAGTTCAAGGCGTACTCCTCCAAGGACCTGGTGCACTGGAAGGACCACGGAGTCA
The DNA here is from genome assembly GCF_042870755.1 of Streptomyces sp. NPDC006365. Taxonomy (NCBI): domain Bacteria; kingdom Bacillati; phylum Actinomycetota; class Actinomycetes; order Kitasatosporales; family Streptomycetaceae; genus Streptomyces; species Streptomyces sp. NPDC006365. Next base: position 675,034 of record NZ_JBIAHS010000002.1, on the reverse strand, counting down.
TCCTCGACCTCGGTCCGGACATCAGCTGGGCCGACAGCCGGGCCTGGGCGCCGACGATGGAGGAGAAGAACGGGAAGTACTACTTCTACTTCTCCGCCGACACCAACATCGGCGTCGCGGTCTCCGACTCGCCCACCGGCCCGTTCAAGGACCCCCTGGGCAAGCCGCTGGTCGCCCGCGGCGCCTACACCGGCCAGATGATCGACCCGGCGGTCTTCACCGACGACGACGGCCAGTCGTACCTCTACTGGGGCAACGGCCGGGCGTACGTCGTCCCCCTGAACGACGACATGGTCTCCTTCGACGCCTCGAAGGTCACCGACATCACCCCCAGCGGCTACAACGAGGGCACCTTCGTCATCAAGCGCAAGGGCACCTACTACTTCATGTGGTCGGAGAACGACACGCGGGACGAGAACTACCGCGTCGCCTACGCCACCGGATCCTCGCCGACCGGTCCCTGGACCAAGAAGGGCGTGATCCTGGAGAAGGACCTCTCGCTCGGCATCAAGGGGCCCGGCCACCACTCGGTGGTGAAGGTGCCGAACACCGACGACTGGTACATCGCCTACCACCGGTTCGCCATCCCCGGCGGTGACGGCACCCACCGTGAAACCACCATCGACAAGCTGGAGTTCGACTCCGACGGCCTGATCAAGAAGGTCGTACCGACACTGGCGAGCATCGACCCGGTCACCATCGTCCGCGCCGGGCCCGACGCCGCCGGCACCGAGGGCGGCGCGATCCCGCTCACCGGCACCATCTCCGGAGCCGGCGACCCGAAGTGGACGGTGGAGGACGGAGCGCCCTGCGCCTTCTCCGACCCCGACGCCATCCTGACCACGATCACCTGCGACGACGACGGCACGTACGAGGTCACGCTGACCGGCGGCCGCGGCAGTGACACGCTCACCGTCACGGTGGACAACGCGGCGCCGGTGATCACGGCGGGTACGGGCCCGAAGGACCCGGTGGCGGCGGGCAGGAGCGCGGTCGTCACGGCCGACTTCACCGACCTCGGCTCCGGCGACACCCAGACCTGCCGGGTCGACTGGAAGGACGGCACCGAACCGGCCACCGGAACGGTCAGCGGCTCCCGCTGCGAAGCCACCCACACCTACACCAAGGCGGGCATTCACCGCCCGGAGATCACGGTCACGGACGACGACGGTGGCTCGGACAGCGCCAAGCTCCCCGAACTGATCGTGTACGACCGGGCGGCCGGGCCGATCGCGGGCGTCGGCGTGATCTCCTCCCCGGCCGGCGCCTACCCCGCCAAGCCCACCCTGACCGGTCCGGCGGGCTTCTCCTTCGGCGCCACGTACAAGAAGGGGGCCACCGTCCCGAGCGGCGGCGCCACCTTCGACTACGCGGCCGCCAAGCTGAAGTTCCGTTCCACCTCCTCCGACTGGCTGGTGGTCACCGGCGCCGATGCCCAGTACCAGGGCTCCGGCACGGTCAACGGCACCAGCGGCTACGGCTTCCGTATCACCGTCACCAACTCCCCCGACACGTACCGCATCAAGATCTGGAAGAAGACCACCGGCGACGTCCTCTACGACAACCTCACCGGCAGCAAGGCCTACGGCATCATCTTCGGCTGACGGCCCAACTCCCCACGATGGAGCGGCGCCCGGGGCCTTGCCCCGGGCGCCGCTCGTTGCCGCGCGCGAAGGCAGCCAGTTCGGCCATACGGCTGCAGTGGCCCCGGCCCGCGTCTTAGTCTCAGAACGATAACTTTGTTCGCTGTGGGCACGTGCATTCCATGGCTCAACATCTCGGGGGCGGGAGAAACGAGACCGGCAAACGATGAGCTGGCACAAGGACGCAGCAGGCAAACGCCCGAAGGCCTCATACGACGAGGCCCGTTCGGCACAGGCACAGGACGAGGCCTGTTCGGCACAGGTGGTCATCGACAGCACCGGCACCATCGCCGAGTGGAGCGAGGGTGCCGAAAAACTGCTGGGTCACACAGCTCCGGACGTCGTCGGCCGGCCCGCGGGGCAGCTGCTGGCCCCAGGCAGCAAGGTCGTGCTCCCCGAGCCGGAGACCGAACGCTGGAGCGGCACGCTCACCCTGTCCCACCGCGACGGCCATGAGCTGTCCGTGTGGCTGCTCGCCCATCGCAGTCGGCCGGAACTCGGCGACAGCAGCGACTGGCTGGTCGTCTGCCCTCTTGAGGAGAGAGGTCCACTGCCACCGGACGACCCTTTGTCGACAGCGGTGTTGGCGCAGTCCCCCTGCGCCATGGCGGTCTACGACGCGCGGTTACGGCTGCACAGGATCAACGAGGCGATGGAACGCGTCATCGGCCTGCCCGAGGAGCGCATACGCGGCCTGCGGCTCACGGAGATCGGCGGCAAGCGGCAGAGCGTGGAGTTGGAGAAGCACCTGCGCCGGGTGTTCCTCACCGGGCAACGGCAGGACGTGGACATCCACTTACGCACGGGTGGCGAGGAGCACGCACACGCGTGGTCGGCGAGATTCACGCCGCTGACCGACGCCGATGGGCTGGTCATCGGTGTCTCTCTGGCCGCCCACGACATCACGGAGCAGGACCTGGCCCGCCGGCGGCTGCAGTTGGTCAACGAGGCGAGCATCCGCATCGGCACCACCCTCGACGTCACGCGCACCGCCCAGGAACTGGCCGATGTGTGCGTACCCTCTCTCGCCGACTTCGTGAGCGTCGACCTCATGCACCCGCTGGACGACGACGGGGAGCGGCGGACGGGGACACCGGCCGTGCCTGTCGTCCTGCGCCGCGCCGCCCATCGGTCGATCACGCCGGGATCCCCCGAAGCGGTGGTCCAGCCGGGCGAGGTCGACGCGTATCCGGCCTCGTCACCGCAGGCCGACTCCCTGCTGGCCGGCCGGACGATCGTGAGGTCGGACCCGGTCACCGCCCTCCAGGAATGGCTCGCAGGGGACGAGTTGCGCAGTGAGCGGGTCAAGGAGTACGGCGTGCACTCGGCGATGTCGGTCCCGATCCGGGCCCGCGGCGCCACACTCGGCGTGGCCGTGTTCGTGCGGTACCGCAGTCCGGAACCCTTCACCGCCGACGACGCCCTGCTGGCCGAGGAGATCACGGCCAGGGCGGCGGTCTGCGTCGACAACGCCCGCCGGTTCTCCCGCGAACGCGAGACCGCACTGGCCCTGCAGCGCAGCCTGCTGCCGCAGACGCTGCCCCGCACGGCGGCGCTGCGGGCGGCTTCGCGCTATCTGCCGGCGGCCCGCGCGGAGGTGGGCGGGGACTGGTTCGATGTCATTCCGCTGTCCGGTCTGCGCGTCGCCATGGTGGTCGGTGACGTCGTCGGCCACGGGATCCAGGCCTCCGCCACCATGGGGAGGCTCCGCACAGCCGTACGCACGCTCGCCGACGTCGACCTGGCGCCGGACGAGTTGCTGACACACCTGGACGACCTCGTCGTCCGGCTCTCCGCGGAGGCCGGCAACGGAGAGGCCGCCGGCGAGGTGGGCGCCACCTGCCTGTACGCGGTGTACGACCCGGTCTCGCGCCACTGCTCGTTCGCCAGGGCCGGCCATCCGCCACCTGTCATGGTCGTCCCGGGCGGTTCCCCGCAGCGGATCGACGTCCCCGCGGGTCCGCCGCTGGGCGTGGGCGGACTGCCCTTCGAGCGCGTGGAGTGCGAACTGCCCGAAGGCACCGTGCTCGCTCTGTGCACCGACGGCCTGATCGAAAACCGGGTCAGGGACATCGACGCGAGCTATGAGCTCCTGTATCAGGTGCTGTCGCGATCCGCCGGTTCGCTGGACGAGACGTGCCACGATCTCGTCCAGACCCTGCTTCCCCCTGAGGGTGCGGCGGACGACGTGGCCCTCCTGCTGGCCCGCACCCAGGGCCTGGCGGCCTCACGGGTGGCAACCTGGGACGTTCCCACTGACCCCGCCCTGGTGGCCAGGACCAGGAAGTACGCGGTCGAACAGCTGGATGTCTGGGGCCTGGACGAGGCGGCGTTCGCGGCCGAACTCGTGGTGAGCGAACTCGTCACGAACGCCATCCGGCACGGCAGTCCGCCCATCAGGCTGCGCCTGATCCACGACGACGCCACGCTGATCTGTGAGGTGTCGGACGGCAGCAGCACGGCACCGCACCTGCGCCGGGCCAAGACCTTCGACGAGGGCGGTCGCGGACTCCTTCTCGTCGCCCAGCTCACCGAGCGCTGGGGCAGCCGCCACACGGACGACGGCAAGACGATCTGGGCGGAACTGGCGCTGGGCTGATGATGGCGGGAGGTACGGTCCGGTCGCCGACCGGACCGTACCTCCGGGTCAGGTCTTCTTACGAGCCGTCATCGCCCGCTGGATCAGGATGAAGGCGCACAGCAGCACACCGGTGGCGATCTTCGTCCACCAGGAGCTGAGCGTGCCCTCGAACTGGATGATGCTCTTGATCAGGCCCAGTACCAGCACGCCGAACAGGGTGCCGATCACATAGCCGGAGCCACCCGTGAGCAGCGTGCCGCCGATGACGACCGCGGCGATCGCGTCAAGTTCCATGCCCGTGGCGTGCAGCGGGTCACCGGACTGGATGTAGAGGGTGAACAGCAGTCCGGCGAGCGCCGAGCAGAAGCCGCTGATCGTGTAGACGGCGATCTTCGTGCCGCCCTGCGGAAGGCCCATCAGCATGGCCGACTGTTCGTTGCCGCCGACGGCGTACACCCGGCGTCCGAAGCGCGTGTAGTGCAGGACGTAGAACGCCACGGCGAGGACGACCAGCGCGACGATCGCGCCGATCGACAGGAAGCCCATCCCCAGGTTCACCTGCGCCTGGGCCATGCTGCTGACCGAGGCGTCGCCGATGGAGATGGACTCCTTGCTGATGACCAGGCACAGGCCCCGGAAGAGGAAGAGGCCGGCCAGGGTCACGATGAAGGGCTGGATCTCGAAGTTGTGGATCACATAGCCCATCAGGAAGCCACCGAAGGCGCCCACGGCCAGCGCCATGGGGATGACGATCAGGATCGGCAGGCCCTGACGCTCCACCAGCCATGCCGTGAACATGGTCGTGAAGCCGATCACGGAGCCCACGGACAGGTCGATGCCGCCGGACAGGATGACGAAGGTGACCCCGACGGCGGCGACCAGCAGATAGCCGTTGTCGATGAACAGGTTCATGAAGACCTGTGGTTCGCCGAACCCGTAGTTCTGGTACCGGCTCAGGCCCGCCACGTACATCGCGAGGAAGAGACCGGCCGTCACCAGGACGGGCAGCCGCCGGTCGCCGAGCAGCTGCGCGGCCTTGGACGGAGTACGGCTGTCCGGGGCCGGGGGACGCTTGGTGGTCGTGGTCGTGCTCATCACGACACCTCCATCTTGGGAGCGGCCTCGGTCGCCTTGGCGGTCTGCACCGGTACCACGGCGGGCTGACCGGCGCCGCCCTTCGCACCGGGCTTGTTTCCGAACCTGCCGCCGAAGGCCTTGGCGCGGAACTTCGGGGACTGCAGCAGGCAGACGACGATGACGACGGCGGCCTTGAAGACCAGGTTGGTCTGGGTCGGCACGCCGATGGTGTAGATCGTGGTGGTCAGGGTCTGGATGACGAGGGCGCCGATCACCGTGCCGCCGATGGAGAACCGGCCGCCCAGCAGAGAGGTGCCGCCGATCACCACGGCGAGGATCGCGTCGAGTTCGATCCACAGGCCGGCGTTGTTGCCGTCCGCGGCCGAGGTGTTGGAGCTGATCATCAGGCCCGCGATGCCCGCGCACAGCGCGCAGAACACGTACACCATGATCTTGATGCGCCGGGAGCGGATGCCCACCAGGCGGCTGGCCTCCGCATTGCCGCCGACCGACTCCACGAGCAGGCCGAGCGCCGTCCTGCGGGTCAGCACCACGGTGATGGCGACGACCGCCGCGACCACGAAGATGGAGAAGGGCAGCGTCAGCCAGTAGCCGCCGCCGATGAGCTTGTACGGCTCGCTGTTGATGGTGATGATCTGGCCGTCGGTGACCAGCTGGGCGACCCCGCGTCCGGCGACCATGATGATCAGCGTGGCGATGATCGGCTGGATGCCCATCCTGGCGACCAGGAAGCCGTTCCACAGTCCGCAGACGACCGCGGCCAGCAGTCCGATGCCCAGGGCGAGGAACACCCCGGACAGGGCGCTCTGATCGGACTGGTCGCTGATGTACGAACAGGTCAGGGCCCCGGTGATGGCGACCACGGCGCCGACGGAGAGGTCGATGCCGCCGGTGGCGATGACCAGGGTCATGCCGACCGCCACCAGGATGAGGGGCGAGCCGAACAGCACGATCGAGACGAGGCTGCCGTGGAGGTGGCCGTTCGTCATGCGGATCGAGAAGAAGTCAGGCGTAAAGGGAACGTTGACGAGCAGCAGCACGACCAGGACCGCGATCGGCCAGAACAGGTGGTGGTGCGTCAGCGCTCGCCATCGGGGGGTGGTGGTCACTGGTGCTCTCCGCTCGCGATGGTCTCCAGGATCCGGCTGGGAGTGATCTCGGGCCCGTTGGCGATCTGCGCGACCAGCCGGCGATCGCGGAGGACTCCGATGGTGTGACTGAGCCGGAGTACCTCCTCCAGCTCGGCCGCGATGTACAGCACGGACATGCCCTCTTCGGAGAGTGAGACGACGAGCTTCTGGATCTCCGCCTTCGCTCCGACGTCGATGCCGCGCGTCGGTTCGTCGAGAATCAGCAGCTTCGGCTGGGTGATCAGCCAGCGGGCGAGCAGTACCTTCTGCTGGTTGCCGCCGCTGAGCAGGCCGACGCGGGCCTCCGGGTTGGCGGGGCGGATGTCCAGCGCCTTGATGTACTTGGCGACGAGTTCGTCACGCTGTGAGGCGGGGATGGGCCGGGTCCAGCCGCGGGCCGCCTGGAGGGCGAGGATGATGTTCTCGCGCACTGTCAGATCGGGTACGAGACCTTCGCTCTTGCGGTTCTCGGAGCAGAAGGCGACACCCGCGCCGATCGCGTCGTTCGGGGCGCTCATCGAGACCTGCTTGCCGCCGATGGACACCTTGCCGCTGTCGGGCTGGTCGGCGCCGAAGAGAAGCCGGGCGAGTTCGGTGCGGCCCGAGCCGAGCAGGCCGGCGAGTCCGAGGACCTCGCCTTCCTTGATCTCCAGGTCGAAGGGGGCGATGCCACCCGTCCTGCCGAGGCCGTCCGCCTGGACCAGCGTCTCACCGACTTCGGAGCGCAGCTGGTGCTCGTGGAGGCCCTCGAGCTGGCCCAGGGCCTTGCCGATCATGAGCTGGATCAGTCCGACCTGGTCGAGCTCGCTCACCATGTGTTCGCCGACGAGAGCGCCGTTGCGCAGAACGGTCATCCGGTCGCAGATCTCGTAGATCTGGTCGAGGAAGTGGGAGACGAAGAGGATCGCGACGCCTTCGTCCCTCAACTGCCGCATCAGGCGGAACAGTTCGAGGACTTCGTCGCGGTCGAGGCTGGAGGTCGGCTCGTCCAGGACCAGCACCTTGGTGCCGGAACCCTCGCCGTCGCTGTCGCCGGTGCCCACCGACCGTACGATCGCGACCAGTTGCTGCACGGCCAGCGGGTACGAGGACAGGGGCGCGGTGACGTCGATGTCGAGGCCGAGCCGGTCGACCAGCTCCGCCGCCTCCTTGCGCATGCGCTTCCACTGGATGCGGCCCGCGCGGGTGGGTTCACGTCCGATGAAGATGTTCTCCGCCACCGACAGGTTGGGGCAGAGGTTCACCTCCTGGTAGACCGTGCTGATGCCGGCCTGCTGCGCCTGCAGCGGGCTGTCGATCTGCACGGACTGCCCGTCGAGGGTGATCGTGCCGCCGTCCAGCGAGTAGACGCCGGTCAGCACCTTGATGAGGGTGGACTTCCCGGCCCCGTTCTCGCCCATCAGGGCGTGGATCTCGCCGGGGAAGAGCCGGAAGTCGACACCCGACAGAGCCCGTACCCCCGGAAACTCTTTGACTATGCCCGTCATCTCCAGGACGGGCTGCGGCTCTGCCATGGCAGCGCTCCTCATGAATTTCGTTCAGGCCCGCAGGGAGCCCCCTGGACAGCCCTCTGGACGGAGGGCTCGGTCGGGCGGAGGCTCCCTGCCGGTGGGTGCGGTCGGTCAGTACTTGCGGCTCGGGAGCACTTCCTTGGCCTGGTCCTGCATGAAGTCGCTCTCCTTGGTCTTGATCCAGCGCTCGACCGTCTCGCCGTCCTTGACCTTCTGCACGACCTCCATCAGCTGAGGGCCGAGCAGCGGGTTGCACTCGACGATGGCGTTGATCTTGCCCTCGGACATCGCGACGAAGCCGTCCTTCACGCCGTCGACCGTGACGATCAGGATGTCCTTGCCGGGCTTCTTGCCGGCCGCCTCGATGGCCTGGATGGCGCCGATGCCCATGTCGTCGTTGTGCGCGAACAGCACGTCGATGTCCGGGTTGGACTGCAGGAAGGCCGCCATGACCTGCTTGCCGCCGGCGCGGGTGAAGTCACCGGTCTGGCTGACGACGATCTTCCAGTCGTCCTTGTGGTCCGCGTCCATGACCTCCTTGAAGCCCTTGGCACGCTCGATCGCGGGGGCGGCACCGGTGGTGCCCTCCAGCTGAGCGATCTTCACGGGGCCCTTGTGACCGGCCTTCTCGAGGACCTTCTCCAGGATCTTGGCCGCGCGCCGGCCCTCGTCCGTGAAGTCCGAGCCGACCAGCGTGACGAACAGGGACTCGTCGGAGGTCTCGACGGAACGGTCGGTGAGGACGACCGGGATCTTCTTGGCCTTGGCCTCCTTGAGCACCGCGTCCCAGCCGGTGACGACCACCGGCGAGAAGGCTATGACGTCCACCTTCTGGGCGATGAAGCTGCGGATCGCGGAGATCTGGTTCTCCTGCTTCTGCTGCGCGTCGGAGAACTTGAGCGTGTAGCCCGCCTCCTTGGCCGCGCTCTTCACCGAGTCGGTGTTGGCGGAGCGCCAGCCGCTCTCCGAGCCGACCTGGGAGAAGCCGAGGGTGAGCTTCTTGCCGCCGCTGCCGCCGGCGGAGGAACTCGAGGAGCTCTCGTCCTCCTTGGCGCAGGCCGCCAGGCCGCCCGCGGCCGCCACGCCGACCGCCGCGGTGAGGAAGTTCCTTCTGTTGAGCATGTCTTCTCCTTTGAAGTGCCGGCCCGGCGAGGGACTCGCTGGTACTCGGTGGAACGGCCGGCCGCACTACGTCCAGCCTGTCGATCATTGTTCGAAATTCCGGTCACGCTGGCATGTACAGGGCGACCGGTTGCCGCCGCGTCAGTCTGGAGCGCCCTCCGCATGGAGGGCGTACGGAGGTTGAGGGCCGTACGGAAAGGTACTGGCGCGGACGACGAGTTGGGGTTCGATGGCGATCCGGGCTGTCCCGGAAGGGGCCCGGCCCTCCATGAGATCGAGGAGCAGGGCGATGCTCCGCTCGCCGACCGTCGAGAAGTCCTGCCGGACGGTGGTGAGTGGAGGGGCGAAGAACTCCGACTCCGGAATGTCGTCGAAGCCGACCACCGCCACGTCCTGGGGAGTTCTCACACCCGCCTCACGCAGGGCCCGCAACACCCCCAGTGCCATCTGGTCGTTGGCGACGAAGACTGCGGTCAGCCCGCGGCCCACCCAGCCGGCCAGTTCCTGGCCGGCACGGTAGCCCGACAGCGGACTCCAGTCACCCCTGAGAGGCAGTGGCGGTTCGACGCCCGCCTCGTCGAGGGTCGCCCGCCAGCCGGCGGTCCGGTCCGCCGCCTCCTGCCAGTCCTCGGGCCCGGCGAGATGCCAGACCCTGCGGTGGCCGGCGGCCAGCAGATGACCGGTGGCCAGCCGAGCGCCCAGCTGCTGGTCCACGTTGACGCTGGGGACCTCGGCGCCGGACCCGGTGCCCACCGCCACCACCGGGAAGGGGTAGCGGAGTTCGGCGAGGGCCTCGACCGCCGACCGCTGCGGGGCGATGGCGATGACGCCTTCCACCCCGCCCTCACTGAGGCGGTCCAGGGCCTCGGACAGCGTCTCCACCGTCAGCCTGCGCAGACTGACCGTCGAGACGAGGTACCCCTCGGCGCGAGCCGCTTCCTCCAGCGCGAACAACGTGCTGGCCGGCCCGTAGAGCGTGGTGTTGGAGGCGACCACACCCAGGGTCCGGGTGCGCCGGGTCGCCAGTGCCCGTGCGGAGAAGTTACGGCGGTAGCCCATCTCGTCGATCGCGCGCAGCACTTTGGCCCGGGTCTCGTCCCGCACGTTGGGGTGATCCCCCAGCACGCGGGACACGGTCTGGTGGGACACCCCTGCCAGTCGTGCGACATCCGCCATGGTGGGCGGCCGAAGCTGTGCTTGTGTCACGGCCACACCTCCTTGGATGCCGTTGAACACCGTTGGCCGACGACGAACGCCGACCGGTTGATGCGGACGTCATTGTGAGCGCTAACAATCCATGGCGGTCAAGAGGGCTGCAAGGAGAAGGCGTCACGGTTGAATAACACGGCAGGCGAGGGGGCTTGAGGCGGCGGCCGACTGCGACAGCGGAGCCCCTCCGAGGCGAAAGCCCCGGCCACGAGGTATTGACGTCGGCCCCTCATGGCCGTAAATCGATGTGGGTGGGCAAGTCCCTTGGCGTGCAGGGGACTTGGACAACGTTGTTAACGCCGTCCGCCGACGGCTCGACGACGCTCGCCGTACGCACGAGAAGCCGTACGCACAGAAGAGGCCGCACCCATGCCGGCGGGTGCGGCCTCTCCCTTGTCGGCCCAGGAGGCCGGCAGTCGTCAGAGCTTGACGATCATCTTCCCGGTGTTGTCGCCGCGCAGGACGCCGAGGAACGCCTCCAGGTTGTTCTCGATGCCCTCGACGACGGTCTCGCGGTACTTGAGGGCGCCGGAGGCGACCCAGGGGCCGACCTCCTGGACGAACTCGGCCTGAAGGTCGTAGTGGTCGCCGACGAGGACGCCCTCGACGCGGAGCCGGTTCTGAAGGATCTTGACCATGTTGCGCGGGCCGGGAGTCGGCTCGGTCGCGTTGTACTGGGAGATCATGCCGCAGATCACGGCCCGGCCCCGCAGGTTGAGCGCGCCGATCGCGGCCTCCAGGTGCTCTCCGCCGACGTTGTCGAAGTAGACGTCGATGCCGTCCGGGGCGGCCTCCTTGAGCTGCTCCCAGACCGGGCCGTTCTTGTAGTTGAAGGCGGCGTCGAAGCCGTACTCGTCGACGAGGAGCTTGACCTTCTCGTCGGAGCCGGCGGAGCCGATGACCCGCGAGGCGCCCTTGAGCTTGGCGATCTGGCCGACCTGGCTGCCGACCGCCCCGGCCGCGCCGGAGACGAAGACCGCGTCGCCCTCCTTGAAGGCGCCGACGCGCAGCAGACCCGCGTACGCGGTCAGGCCCGTCATGCCGAGCACACCGAGGTACGTGCTCAGCGGCGCCGCCTTCGGGTCCACCTTGACGGCCTGCTTGGCGTCCACGACGGCGTACTCCCGCCAGCCGAGGAAGTGCAGGACGTGGTCGCCGACCGCGATGCCCTCGGCGTTGGAGGCGACGACCTCGCCGACCGCGCCGCCCTGCATGGGCTTGCCGAGTTCATAGGGCGCGACGTACGACTTCGCGGCGTTCATACGGCCGCGCATGTACGGGTCCACGCTCAGGTACTGGTTGCGCACCAGCACCTGGCCCGGGCCCGGCTGCTCGACCTCGGTCTCGACGAGGGCGAAATCCTCGGGCCTGGGCCAGCCGACGGGGCGGCTGAGAAGGTGCCATTCGCGGTTGATCATGAGAGCCTTTCCATTTACTTCAGTACCTGAAACAAGCATGCTCCCAAATATTTCAGGTTGTCAAGTAATGGGAGTACGCTGGAGTCCATGGCAGCTCCCCAGAAGACCCGCCCCGACGCCCTGACCCTGGAGGTCGTCGATCTCATCGGCACGGTGGTGGCCCGCTACCACGAGGAGTACGACGACGCTGCCGCCGAGCATGCGCTGACGGGAGCACAGGCGCGGTTGCTGAGCCTGCTCTCGCTGGAGCCCCTGCCCATGCGGCGGCTGGCACAGAAGCTCAAGTGCGAGCCGTCGAATGTGACCGGGATAGTGGACCGGCTGGAGTCGCGCGGGCTGGTCGAGCGGCGACCCGATCCGGGTGACCGGCGCGTGAAGCTGGCGGCGGTGACGGATGAGGGGCGACGGGTCGCCCGGGGACTTCGCGACTCGCTGCACTTCGCGCGTGAGCCGCTGGCCGAGTTGTCGCGGGATGAGCGGCTGGCTTTGCGGGACCTGCTGCTGCGGATGCTCGGGACTGCGTCCTGAGGCAGGGCGCCTACGGGAGCGGGAAGTTGGGGGCCGCGGGCGGCTGCGGGTCCGTCGTGGCCCCTCGCACCCACGCGACGGAGCCGCAAAACCGATACAGCCCCGCGCCCCTTTTGTGCGCGCTGCCCGAACCGTGACGCACCCGAGAGCACCGTCCGACACTCCCCAAAATTAGAACCATTCTTTTTCTTGAACCATTCGTGTTTGTAGGGGTAGGTTGGGCGCATGACCACCTCCCAGCCTGCGACCACCGCCGATGAGCTGCGCGGTGTCGGCCTGCGGGTGACGGCCGGCCGTGTCGCGTTGCTGGAGACTGTCCGCCGCGGTGACCATCTCGGAGTCGAGGCGATCGCCTCCGGGGTGCGCGAGCGTGTGGGCCAGGTCTCCCTGCAGGCCGTGTACGAGGGCCTGCACGCACTGGTCGCAGCGGGCCTCGTACGCCGCATCGAACCGCCCGGCAGCCCGGCCCGGTTCGAGGGGCGAGTCGGGGACAACCATCACCACCTCGTGTGCCGGTCGTGCGGCGTCCTCGCCGACGTCGACTGCGCGGTCGGCCACGCTCCCTGCCTTGCCGCATCCGACGACCGCGGCTTCGCCATCGACGAGGCCGAGGTCATCTACTGGGGCCTGTGCCCCGACTGTTCCACCCCCGCGGTACCTGAGCACCGTGATCACTAGTAGTTCGGAAGGATTTCCCCCATGGCCGAGAACCCCGACGCAATCGTCACCGATCCCAAGGCGGAGGGCGCGGGCGGCTGCCCGGTCGCGCACGGGCGTGCCCTGCACCCGACGCAGGGTGGCGGCAACCGCCAGTGGTGGCCTGAGCGGCTCAACCTGAAGATCCTTGCCAAGAACCCCGCCGTGGCGAACCCGCTGGGCGAGGAGTTCGACTACGCCGAGGCGTTCAAGAACCTCGACCTGGCGGCGGTGAAACAGGACATCGCCGAGGTGCTCGCCACCTCGCAGGACTGGTGGCCCGCCGACTTCGGCAACTACGGCCCGCTGATGATCCGTATGGCCTGGCACAGCGCCGGCACCTACCGGATCAGCGACGGCCGTGGCGGCGCCGGCGCCGGGCAGCAGCGCTTCGCCCCGCTCAACAGCTGGCCGGACAACGGCAACCTGGACAAGGCGCGCCGTCTGCTGTGGCCGGTCAAGAAGAAGTACGGCCAGAACATCTCCTGGGCCGACCTCATGATCCTCACCGGCAACGTCGCCCTGGAGCAGATGGGCTTCGAGACCTTCGGCTTCGCCGGCGGCCGTGAGGACGTCTGGGAGCCCGAGGAGGACGTGTACTGGGGCCCCGAGACCACCTGGCTCGACGACCAGCGCTACAGCGGTGACCGCGAGCTGGAGAACCCCCTCGGCGCCGTCCAGATGGGCCTCATCTACGTCAACCCGGAGGGCCCGAACGGCAACCCGGACCCGATCGCCGCGGCGCGTGACATCCGTGAGACGTTCCGCCGGATGGCGATGAACGACGAGGAGACGGTCGCCCTGATCGCGGGCGGTCACACCTTCGGCAAGACCCACGGTGCGGGCCCGGCGGACGCCGTCGGCAACGACCCCGAGGCCGCCTCCATGGAGGAGCAGGGCCTGGGCTGGAAGAGCACCTACGGCACCGGCAAGGGCGGCGACGCCATCACCTCCGGCCTGGAGGTGACGTGGACCGAGACGCCCACGCAGTGGAGCAACAACTTCTTCAAGAACCTCTTCGAGTACGAGTACGAGCTCACCCAGAGCCCGGCCGGCGCGAACCAGTGGGTGGCGAAGAACGCCGAGGCGATCATCCCCGACGCGCACGACGCGTCGAAGACGAAGCTCCCGACGATGCTCACCACCGACCTGTCGCTGCGCTTCGACCCGATCTACGAGCCGATCGCGCGCCGCTTCTACGAGAACCCCGAGCAGTTCGCGGACGCCTTCGCCCGCGCCTGGTACAAGCTGACCCACCGCGACATGGGCCCGAAGTCGCTGTACCTCGGCCCGGAGGTCCCGGAGGAGACCCTGCTGTGGCAGGACCCGCTGCCGGAGGCGGAGGGTGAGGCCATCGACGCCGCGGACATCGCGTCCCTCAAGGCCAAGCTCCTCGACTCGGGCCTGACCGTCTCGCAGCTGGTCAGCACCGCGTGGGCGTCGGCCTCGACGTTCCGCGGCAGCGACAAGCGCGGCGGTGCCAACGGTGCGCGCATCCGCCTGGAGCCGCAGCGCAGCTGGGAGGCCAACGACCCCGACCAGCTCGCGACGGTCCTGCGCACGCTCGAGGGCATCCAGCAGGAGTTCAACGGCTCCGGCGCCAAGAAGGTCTCTCTGGCCGACCTGATCGTGCTCGGCGGCTCGGCGGCCGTGGAGAAGGCCGCCAAGGACGCGGGCCACGACATCGAGGTGCCCTTCACCCCGGGTCGTGTCGACGCGACGGAGGAGCACACCGACGCGGAGTCCTTCGCCGCGCTGGAGCCCTTCGCCGACGGCTTCCGCAACTACCAGGGCAAGGGCAACCGCCTGCCGGCCGAGTACCTGCTGCTCGACAGGGCGAACCTGCTCACCCTGAGCGCTCCCGAGATGACGGCCCTCGTCGGTGGCCTGCGTGTCCTGGGCGCGAACCACCAGCAGTCGCAGCTCGGCGTGCTCACCGAGACGCCCGGCAAGCTGACGAACGACTTCTTCGTCAACCTGCTCGACCTGGGTACGACCTGGAAGTCGACGTCCGCCGACCAGACCACGTTCGAGGGGCGCGATGCCGCCACCGGCGAGGTCAAGTGGACGGGCACCCGTGCCGACCTCGTCTTCGGCTCGAACTCCGAGCTGCGTGCGCTCGCCGAGGTCTACGCGAGCGATGACGCGAAGGCGAAGTTCGTGAAGGACTTCGTCGAGGCGTGGGACAAGGTCATGAACCTGGACCGGTTCGACGTGGTCTGATCTCGGCTCATCGCTCCGGTCATTCTGAGTCCGACCTGAGTACGAAGTCCGGGCCGGCCCGCTGGGGCCGGCCCGGACTTCTCAGTTCCGGCCGGCAGGACGGGCAGGACCGGCGCGCGAAGCTACGAGCACCAGAACAAGACCTGCCTGCACGTCTCCGAAGGCGTCGGCTCCGGGGACGGAGGCTTCGTCGTCGGGCGGGGATCCGGCGTGTCGGGGTCCGACGGGGCGGTGGTCGGGGCCGGGGCCTCGGGCGTGGGGTCCTCAGACGTCTGCGTAGGCGAGGGCTTCTTGGTCTTGTCTGCGTCCTTGCCCTTCGGCGTCTTCGATGGCGAGGGAGAAGGCGACGCTTCCGGCGACCGCGTGTCCGTCGCGGCGGAGCCCGCCGCCCCGCCCTCCGACGAGCCCGACGACCCGTCCTTCGACGTCCGCGAACCCGAGCCCTCGTCGTCCCTGGCGGTGTTCGGTTCCGCCGACGGCGACTCCCTGCCCACCTCCGCCAGACCCAGCCCGCCCGCGGCGAGCAGCAGCCCCGCCCCGATCAGCAGGGCCCGCTGCCGGCGACGCCGGTGCAGCGCGGCCCGCCTGTCCCGCCGGGTGCCCGGCACCCCACGACGGGACCGGCTCCGGGACCGGCGTCCAGCGGCAGCCGAGGACTCCTCGGACCCGTCGGGATCGGAGTCGTCGTATCCGTCGTCACCCGCCCCGGCATCCGCCCCCTCCCGCGCGTGTGGAGCGGCCAGCGACTCGGCATACGCCCGGCAGGCTTCGGCCGGTGTGCCGCACCCCGGGCAGGCGAGGGCGCCGTTGAGGTGCCGTTGGCACGGGTGGCAGTAGTCCATGACGCCGGAAGACTAGGTTCCGGACAGGTAACGTTCCTAGGGGCAGCTGTGAAAGTTGTGTAGGGGGTGGCCTGTTCAGGCATGCCGATGCAAGGACAGCCCACACCATTCCCCGCCATCTCATCTCCTTCGCGTCAAAACCGTTATGCGTTCGACCGCTCGACCCATTGACACTCCGACCGCCGGATCCTTACTGTCGCGACAGCATTTCGAACGTGTGACGAAATATCGAACAGAGCCGCCGAGCACAGGGAGCATCTGCAGTGCGCATCACGGGAATCAGCACGCACGTGGTAGGGACGCCGTGGCGGAACCTGACCTACGTCCAGGTGCACACCGACGAAGGGCTCACCGGAGTCGGTGAGACACGCATGCTGGGCCATACCGACGCGCTGCTCGGTTATCTGCACGAGGCAGAGGCCAACCACATTCTCGGCTCGGACCCGTTCGCTGTCGAGGACCTCGTCAAGCGCATGAAGTACGGCGACTACGGGCGGGCCGGCGAGATCGTGATGTCCGGTATCGCGGTGATCGAGATGGCCTGCTGGGACATCAAGGGCAAGGCCCTCGGTGTCCCCGTCTGGCAGCTGCTGGGCGGCAAGGTCACCGACAAGGTCAAGGCGTACGCCAACGGCTGGTACACCACGGAGCGGACCCCGGAGGCGTACCACAAGGCCGCGCAGGAGGTCGTGGCGCGCGGCTACAAGGCCCTCAAGATCGACCCCTTCGGCACCGGTCACTTCGAGCTGGACCACGAGGCGACCCTCTACTCCGTCTCGCTCATCGAGGCCGTACGCGACGCGATCGGGCCCGACTCCGAGCTGATGCTGGAGATGCACGGCCGCTTCTCCCCCGCCACCGCCGTGCGGCTCGCCAAGGAGCTCGCGCCCTTCAAGCCGGCATGGCTGGAGGAGCCGGTTCCGCCGGAGAACCTCAAGGCCCTGGAGAAGGTGGCGGCCAAGGTGGACATGCCGGTCGCGACCGGTGAGCGCATCCACGACCGCATCGAGTTCCGCGAGCTCTTCGAGAGCCAGGCCGTGGACATCATCCAGCCCGACGTCGGCCACATCGGCGGCATCTGGGAGACGCGGAAGCTGGCCGCGACCGCCGAGACCCACTACATGCTTGTCGCCCCGCACAACGTGGGTGGCCCGGTCCTGACCGCCGCCTCCCTCCAAGTCGGCTTCAGCTCCCCGAACTTCAAGATCCTCGAGCACTTCAACGACTTCGCGGACGCGGAGATCAAGAAGGTCGTCAAGGGCGCGCCCCAGGTCGTGGACGGGTACTTCCACCTCTCCGACGCCCCCGGCCTCGGCGTCGAGCTGGACACGGACGCCGCGGCCGAGTTCCCGCAGCAGCAGGCCCGCTTCGACCTGTGGGCGGACGGCTGGGAGCAGCGCAAGCCGAAGGGGTCTCAGTGAGCAGCACCGCGGTCGTCATCGAGGCGCCGGGCGAGCACCGGCTGGCGCCGCACGAGCCGGTCGCTCCGGGCGCCGGGGAGGCCCTCGTACGGGTCCACGCGAGCGGCATCTGCGGCAGTGACCGTGAGGTGTACCAGGGCAACCGGCCCGAGGGGTACGTCCGTTATCCGCTCACGCCCGGTCACGAGTGGTCCGGGACGGTCGAGGCGGTCGGCTCCGGGGTTCCGGCGTCGCTCGTCGGCCGCAAGGTCGTGGGCGAGGGCTTCCGCAACTGCCAGGTCTGCGACCGCTGCCACGCGGGCGAGACGACCCTGTGCTCCGCCGGGTACGAGGAGACGGGCTTCACACAGCCCGGCGCGATGGCGGCCACGCTGACGCTCCCGGCACGGCTGCTCCACGTCCTCTCCGACGACGCGGACCTGACCGCCGCCGCCCTGCTGGAGCCGGCCGCCTGCATTGCCGCCGCCGCGCTCAAGGCGAACGCCCTGCCGGGCGAGAAGGTGGCCGTCGTCGGCACCGGGACGCTCGGGATGTTCGCCGTGCAGTTCCTGAAGGCCGGCTCCCCGGCCGAGCTGCTCGTGGTCGGCACCCGCCCGGACCGCGCGACCCTCTCCAAGGACTTCGGCGCCACGGACTTCCGTACGAAGGACGAGCAGCTCCCCGACGACTTCGACGTCGTCATCGAGACAGCCGGGTCCGCGGACGCGGCGCGCACCGCCGCCGCTCTGCTCAGACGAGGCGGACGGCTCGTCCTGACCGGTATCCCGGCTCCGGGTGCCGACGGGCTCGACCCCACCGATCTTGTCGTACGGCAGCTGGAGGTGCACACCGTGTTCGGGGCGCCTCCGGAGGCCTGGTCGCACACGGTGCGGGTGTTCGGTGCCGGTCTGCTCAACCCGCTGCCCCTGGTCACCCACGAGCTGCCGCTGGAGGAGTTCGCGCACGCCATCGAGCTCGTCGGCTCCGGCGACCCGAAGGTCGGCAAGGTGCTGATCAAGCCATAGTCCACGTGGCGCCCGCACCGCCCCACGAGCCGCACGCCGGTACGGAGACCCTGACACTCCGTACCGGCGTGCTCCCAACCGACACGAACCATGTCCGAAACTTCGAACACGAAGGACAGCTTGTGACCGACCCTTCCGCCACGGCAGCCCGACGACCCGGTGAGCCGGCGCTCGCCGCGCTCGGCCTGGGTACGCCCGCTCCCGATCCCGCCGACGCCTCACCGCACACCTTCCCCGGAGGCGGCCGCTGGCGCACCGAGATCCCCTCGTGCGAGGGGCCCGAGGCGCTGGCCGTGGTCCTCAAGGAGTCCTCGCGCCTCGATGTCCCGATCCACCGGATCAGCCAGGGCAGCGGCATCTGGATGCTGACCGACGCCGAGATCACCGAGATGGTCGAGGCCACCGCCGAGCGCGACATCGAGCTCTGTCTGTTCACGGGCCCGCGCGGCACCTGGGACATCGGCGGCTCGACCCGTACCGACTCCCGTGGCGCCGGTCTGCGCGCCCGCGGACAGGATGCGGTGGCCGGATGCGTCGAGGACGCCGTCCGCGCAACGGAGTTGGGCGTAAAGTGCCTCCTCGTGGCTGACGAGGGCGTGCTGTGGACGTTGCACCGGGCGCGTGCCGCCGGGATCATCCCGGCCGACACGACGCTCAAGGTCTCCGCGCTGATCGGCCCGGTCAACCCGGCCGCGTACGCCGTGTACGAGCAGCTCGGCGGGGACTCGCTCAATGTGCCCAGCGATCTGACCCTGGACCATCTCACGGAGATCCGCCGGGTCAGCGCGGCCCCCATGGACATGTACATCGAGGCCCCGGACGATCTGGGCGGCTATGTGCGGATGTACGAGGTCGCCGAGCTGATCCGGCGCGGCGCACCGCTCTACCTGAAGTTCGGCCTGTCCAAGGCCCCCGGAATCTACCCGTACGGTGCTCACATGCGAGACCTGACATTGAGCACGGCCAAGGAGCGGGTGCGGCGCGGACGGCTGGCTCTCGACCTGCTCGCGCGGCACGGAGCGGACGGCGACATGGCGCCGCTGGGCTCGAGGCTGCCCGGCAAACTGAACCGATTCGAAATTCCCTCATAACGTTCCGGACAAACCCCCTTCACAAAAGCTCACGCAGCCGCACACAATCCGACAGCCTCGTCAGATCCGGCGCACCCTCACACATCAAGGATAATGATCATGCGCAACCGCAGAAGTGCCCTCGCTGCCATAGCCGCGGCCTCCTCCCTCGCCCTCACCCTCTCCGCATGCGGCCAGAGCAGTGAGGGTGGCAGCGAGGACACCAAGGGCGACGCCAAGGGCTCCACGGTCGGGATCGCCATGCCCACCAAGTCCTCCGAGCGTTGGATCGCCGACGGCGCCAACGTCGAGAAGGGCCTGAAGGCCAAGGGCTACAAGACGAAGCTGGTCTACGGTGAGGACGACCCGGACCAGCAGGTCTCACAGATCGAGAACCTGATCACCCAGGGCGTCAGCGCGCTGATCGTCGCGGCGATCGACAACAAGTCGCTCGACAACGTCCTCCAGCAGGCCGCCGACGCCGACATCCCGGTGATCTCCTACGACCGTCTGATCCTCGGCAGCGAGAACGTCGACTACTACGCCTCCTTCGACAACGAGAAGGTCGGCGAGCTCCAGGGCGGCTACATCGTAGAGAAGCTCGGTCTGAAGGACGGCAGCAAGAAGGGCCCGTTCAACATCGAGCTGTTCGCGGGCTCGAACGACGACAACAACACCAAGTACTTCTTCCAGGGCGCGATGAACGTCCTGCAGCCGTACATCGACAAGAAGCAGCTGGTGGTCAGGTCGGGCCAGACCAAGCTGAACCAGGTCACGACTCTGCGCTGGGACGGTGGCACCGCCCAGAAGCGCATGGACGACCTGCTGACCGCCGCGTACAAGAAGGAGCGCGTCGACGCGGTGCTCTCGCCCTACGACGGCATCTCCATCGGCATCCTCTCGGCGCTGAAGTCCGACGACTACGGCTCCAAGGCCAAGCCGCTGCCGATCGTCACCGGCCAGGACGCCGAGGTCGCCTCGGTGAAGTCGATCATCGCGGACGAGCAGCGGCAGACCGTCTACAAGGACACCCGCCAGCTCGCCGAGGTCGCCACCAACATGGTCGACTCCGTGCTGAACGACAAGAAGCCCGAGGTCAACGACACCAAGACCTATGACAACGGTTCGAAGGTCGTGCCCGCCTTCCTGCTCGAGCCCGTCAGCGTCGACAAGACCAACTACCAGACGGTCGTCGTCGACTCGGGTTACATCAAGGAAAGTGACCTGAAGTAACCGCCATTTCTCAAGGATTGGAAGGCACGACCATGGCGGGACCCGTCCTGGAAATGCGCTCGATCGTCAAGACCTTTCCCGGCGTCAAAGCGCTGTCGGACGTCACATTGACTGTCCAGCAGGGCGAGGTCCACGCCATCTGTGGGGAGAACGGCGCCGGCAAGTCGACCTTGATGAAGGTCCTCTCCGGCGTCCACCCGCACGGCAGTTACGAAGGGGAGATCCTCTTCGAGGGAGAGGTCTGCCACTTCAAGGACATCCGGGCGAGCGAGCAGCACGGCATTGTGATCATCCACCAGGAACTGGCCCTGGTGCCGTATCTCTCCATCGCAGAGAACATCTTCCTCGGCAACGAGCACGCCACGCGCGGGCTCATCAGCTGGAGCGAGACGCTGAAGCACGGCTCCGAGCTGATGCGGCGAGTCGGACTGGGCGAGCACCCCGACACCCGCGTCGCCGACATCGGCGTGGGCAAGCAGCAGCTCGTCGAGATCGCGAAGGCGCTGTCGAAGAAGGTGAAGCTGCTCATCCTCGACGAGCCGACCGCGGCTCTGAACGACGAGGACAGCGGCAAACTCCTGGATCTCATCCTGGAGTTGAAGAAGCAGGGCATCACCTCGATCATCATCTCGCACAAGCTGAACGAGATCCGCAAGGTCGCGGACTCGGTGACGATCCTGCGCGACGGGCGCTCCATCGAGACGCTCGACGTGAAGGCCAAGGAGACCACCGAGGACCGGATCATCAGCGGGATGGTCGGCCGCGACCTCGAACACCGCTTCCCGGAGCGGACGCCGCATCACCCGGAGGAGGGTGCGGCGCCCGCCCTGGAGATCCGCAACTGGACCGCGCACCACCCGATCGACCAGCAGCGCAAGGTGGTCGATGACGTGTCGATCTCCGTGCGGCGCGGGGAGATCGTCGGGATCGCGGGACTGATGGGCGCGGGCCGTACCGAGCTCGCGATGAGTGTCTTCGGGCGCACGTACGGCCGGTACGCGGGCGGCACGGTCCTCAAGGACGGCAAGGAGATCCGTACCAAGACCGTCCCGGAGGCGGTCAAGCACGGGATCGCGTACGTCACCGAGGACCGCAAGCACTACGGGCTCAACCTCATCGACACCATCAACCGCAACATCTCGCTGAGCGCCCTGACCAAGGTCTCGAAGCGCGGGGTCGTCGACGAGCACGAGGAGCGCCAGGTCGCCGAGGGCTTCCGCAAGTCCATGAACATCAAGGCGCCGACGGTCTTCGAGCCGGTGGGCAAGTTGTCCGGCGGCAATCAGCAGAAGGTCGTCCTCAGCAAGTGGATCTTCGCGGGTCCCGATGTGCTGATCCTGGACGAGCCGACGCGAGGCATCGACGTGGGTGCCAAGTTCGAGATCTATACGGTCATCGACAAATTGGCGGCCGAGGGCAAAGCGGTCGTCTTCATCTCCTCCGAGCTGCCCGAGCTGCTCGGTATGTGCGACCGCATCTACACCATGGCCGCGGGACGACTGACGGGTGAGTTCTCGCGGGCCGAGGCTTCGCAGGAAGTGCTGATGCGTCAGATGACGAAGGACAAAGAGGTAACACGATGAGCACGGATGTGACCGCCAAGACCCCGGCCGCGCCGCCGGGCAAGAGCGGATCGGCTGCGGACGACGGTCTGCTGAAGCTGATGCTGGACGGCATGCGCCGCAACATGCGGCAGTACGGCATGCTGATCGCCCTCGGTCTTATCGTGGCGCTGTTCGCCGTGTGGACCGACGGCGACCTGCTCCTGCCGCGCAACGTCTCCAACCTGGTGCTGCAGAACAGCTACATCCTGATCCTCGCGATCGGCATGATGTTGGTCATCATCGCGGGCCATATCGACCTGTCGGTCGGCTCGCTCACCGCGTTCGTCGGCTCGATCGCCGCGGTGCTGATGGTCAACAACGACGTCGCCTGGCCACTGGCCGTGGTCATGTGCCTGGCGCTGGGAGCGGCCGCGGGCGCGATGCAGGGCTTCTTCATCGCGTATCTGGGGATACCGTCCTTCATCGTCACCCTTGCCGGAATGCTGCTCTTCCGCGGTCTGACCGAGATCTTCCTGGAGGGCCAGACGATCGGCCCGTTCCCGAAGGGGCTGCAGAAGGTCGCGAACGGCTTCCTGCCCGAGGTCGGCCCGAACACGAACTACCACAACCTCACCCTGCTGCTCGGCTTCGCGCTGATCGCGTTCGTGGTGCTCCAGGAGGTACGCGACCGCAAGCGCCAGCAGGAGTTCGCCCTGGACGTGCCGCCGGCCAAGCTCTTCATCCTGAAGCTCGTCGCGCTGGTCGCCGCCATCCTCACCGTCACGATGCTGCTCGCCAGTTACAAGGGCACCCCGGTGGTGCTGCTGATCCTCGGTGTGCTGGTCGTCGGCTTCGGCTATGTGATGCGCAACGCCGTCATCGGCCGCCACGTGTACGCGATCGGCGGCAACCTGCCCGCGGCCAAGCTGTCGGGTGTGAAGGACAAGAAGGTCACCTTCCTGGTCTTCCTGAACATGGGCATGATGGCGGCCCTCGCGGGAATGGTCTTCGCGGCCCGCTTCAACGCGGCCTCGCCCAAGGCCGGTCTCAACTTCGAACTCGAGGCGATCGCCGCCTCGTTCATCGGCGGAGCCTCGATGAGCGGCGGCGTCGGCACGGTCCTCGGCGCCATCATCGGCGGCCTCGTCCTGGGCGTGCTGAACAACGGCATGAACCTCGTCGGCGTCGGCACCGACTGGCAGCAGGTCATCAAGGGCGTCGTGCTGCTGGCAGCGGTCGGCTTCGACGTGTGGAACAAGCGCAAGGTCGGTTCGTAAATCCATCTGTACGCGGTACGGGGGCCCCTGTGGGCCCCCGTACCCATGTGCGCACGCCACAGGAGGCAGGACGGTGAAGGAGCTCTTCGGCAGGCTCACCGACGGGACGGAGATCCACCGCTGGTCGCTGGAGAACGGCGGCACCCGACTGAAGGTCCTGTCGTACGGCGGGATCGTGCAGTCCCTGGAGATCCCCGACCGGCACGGCCATTACGCGAACGTGTCCCTCGGCTTCGCCGCCATCGAGGACTACGTCGCCTCCAGCCCGTACTTCGGCGCCCTGATCGGCCGGTACGGAAACCGCCTGGCCGAGGGCAGATTCACGCTGGACGGCCAGACGTACCAATTGGACGTCAACGACGACGAGAACAGCCTGCACGGCGGAGCGACCGGCTTCGACAAGCGTGTCTGGGACGTCGAGCCCTTCACCGCCGGCTCCGACCTGGGCCTCGTACTCCACCACACCAGCGTCGACGGCGAGATGGGCTACCCCGGCACGCTGAGGACGAAGGTCACGTACACCCTCACCCGGCAGGGCGACTGGCGCATCGACTACGAGGCCACCACCGACAGGACCACGGTCGTCAACCTCACCAGCCACGTGTACTGGAACCTGGCGGGCGAGGGCAACGGCTCGGTCCACGGCCACGAGCTGGACATCGCCGCGTCCCGCTACACGCCGGTCGACCCGGGCCTGATCCCCACCGGTGAGCCGGCCGAGGTCACGGGCACCCCCTTCGACTTCCGCCGTACGAAGACCGTCGGCGAGGACCTCCGCGAGGCTCACCAACAGCTCCTGTACGCCAAGGGCTTCGACCACAACTGGATCCTGGACAAGGGCGTCACGGCGACGCCCGAGCGCATCGCGAGGCTGCGCGACCCGGACTCCGGCCGCACCCTGGAGATATCGACGACCGAGCCGGGCCTGCAGTTCTACTCCGGGAACTTCCTCGACGGGACGCTCGTCGGCACCGGCGGCACCATCTACCGCCAGGGCGACGCGCTGTGCCTGGAGACCCAGCACTTCCCGGACTCGCCGAACAAGCCGGAGTTCCCGTCCACCACGCTCCGGCCAGGCCAGACGTACCGCTCGGCGACTGTCCACTCGTTCGGCCGCTGAAACATGCCGGGGAGAATCAATCGCCCCCATGTTTCCCAAGAGTTGAACACCGGAGCATCCTCGTCCGTACAAGGGGACGGCCCGCATATGTCCGCGCGGGCCGCCCCCACGGACGGAGGGTCCATGGCCGACAACGTCACCTCGCTTTTCCGCACCGGCGCGCACAGCCCGTCAATGGCCGCGCTGGCACGAGAGAGCGGGGAGTCGGGTCCGCTGGACTTCTGCATCCCGTGCAATCCGTACTTCCCGACGCCGGCGATGTTCGAAGAGCTGACGCACCGGCTGCGCGACATCATCACGTTCTACCCGAGCAGCGCCGACACCATCACCGGTGAGCTGTGCAATCTGCTCCAACTGCCCCCTCAGTGCGTCGCGATGGGCAACGGGTCGACCGAACTGATCACCTGGATCGACCACTTGCTGGTGCGCGAGTCCCTGGCCATCCCCGTCCCCACCTTCGGCCGCTGGACCGACCAGCCCATGGAGACCGGTAAGCGTGTCGACATGTTCCCGCTCCAGGAGAGCAACGGCTTCGCGCTCGACCCGGCGCAGTACATCCAGTTCATCCGCTCCCGGGGCAGCCGGGTCGCCGTCATCTGCAATCCGAACAACCCCGACGGCGGCTTTCTGCCCCGCCAGACGATCAACGCCTTCTGCGACGCCCTCGCCGATCTGGACCTGATCGTCATCGACGAGTCGTTCCTGGAATTCGCCGACGCGGAGGCCGAGCCGAGCGTCGTCGAGGACGCGGTGATGCGCCCCAACGTGATCGTGCTGCGCAGCCTCGGCAAGAACTTCGGCCTGCACGGCATCCGCTTCGGCTACATGGTCGCCAACCCCTCCCTGGCCGGCCAGATCCGCTCGATGCTGCCCAAGTGGAACCTCAACTCCTTCGCGGAGACCGTGGTGTTCATGCTCCGGGACCATGGCGCCGAGTACATGGAGAGCCTGCACCAGGTCCGCCGTGACCGCCTGGACATGGCTCGCCAGCTGTCCCAACTGCCCGGGCTGACGGTGTATCCGTCCCAGGGCAACTTCCTCTTCGTGCGCCTCCCCGTGGGCGCCGAGGGCACCGTGGTCCGGGATCGGCTGCTCACCGAGCACCGGATCCTGGTCCGCGAGTGCGGCAACAAGATCGGCTCGTCCAGTCGCTTCCTGCGGCTCGTGGTCCGGCCTCAGGTGGATGTGCGTCGCCTGGTGTCCGGCCTGGAGTCGGTGCTCTACGGGTCCAGGAGGGGAGCCGCCGTGCCCGAGCTGGGCGGAAACAACAACTACAGCTCGGGTACGGCGGCCGTGGACCGGCTCGTCAGCTCCACCAACGGCTCGGGCGTGCAGGGCCTCGCCGCCGCAGCCCAGGGGCAGGGCCAGCAGCAACAGCAACAGCAACCGCAGCTGGCGCCGGTGGCCCAGGGCCGGCAGCAGCAGGGACTACTGACCGCTGTGGGCGCCATGGGTCAGGGGCAGCAAGGTCAGCAGCCACAGCAGCAGCCCATGACCGCCATGGCTCAGGCCCAGCAGCAGGCCGGTCTGAGCCCGGTGGGCGCGGGCCAGCCGCAGCAGCCGGGACTGAGCCCGGTGGCCGCGGGTCAGCCCCAGCAGGAACCGTGGCTGACCCCCGTGGGCCAGCCCCAGCAGCAACAGCCCGGCCTGACGCCGGTCGCCCAGCCCGGTCCGCAGCCGATGCCGCAGCCCACGCGCTGGCCGGCCGCCGCCGCGTCCCGCGGCACGCCCTGGCCGGACGCCCCCGCAAACAACCGGGTCGGCTGACCGACGAGCCGGACCGGTTGCCCGGAGGCCTCGCTTTCCCGCACGAGGCCTTCGCCGGCCGGGAGGATCGGGCCGCGTCGCCCAGGACCTTCGCCAGCGGGTCCCATGTCCTCCCGGCCACGGCTCCCACCGTGGTGGGATCGCTCAGGTCGGCCTGAGCTGCCACTGCTGGCATTTGTTGTTCAGCCAGGCCCACTGCCGTACGTCCCCTCCGTCGGCGGTGGAGCAGTCGGCGACGTCGGCGACCTTGCCGGTGGCCTGGTTGACGATCCGTACGTAGCCGCCGCTCGTGGCGTGGAACCGGAATCGCTGGCAAGTGTTGTTCAGCCAGGACCACTGGCGCAGGTCGGCGCCGTCGGCCGAGGAGCAGTTCGCTGTGTCCAGTACCTTGCCACTGGCGACGTTCACCAGGCGGTGCGTGTCATCGCCCAGGTCCTCCAGACGCCAGCGCTGATTGTTCCCGCCGCTGCACGCCCACTGCTGCACATTGGCTCCGTCGGCGCTGGAACTTCCCGCCACATCAAGGCACTTGCCGCTGTTCCGGTTGACGACCGTGTACGTCGTCGAGGCGGCGGACGGCTCCCCCGAGGGCCCGGCGAGCGAGGCACCGAGCCTCACCGGCGTACCGAGGTTCGGCGAACCGTCCGAGTTCCAGGTGATCTTCTGCGCCCGCGCCGTACGCCCGTTGTCGCAGCCCTCGCTCGCTTGGTCGTTGGCGTGGTAGACGATCCAGTCCTCGCTGCCGTCGGGTGACTTGAAGTGGCCGTGGTGCCCGGGCCCATAGACGCCGTTCGCGTCGTTGCGCTGGAAGACGGGCGTGGACTTCTTCGTCCAGGAGGAGGCGGCCAGGGGGTTGGAGCCGGTGAGGGTGAGCTGGCCCAGCTTGTAGTCGGGGGTCCAGCAGCCGCTCGCCGAGTAGATCAGCCGTGTCGTCCCGTTCCGCTGGAGGATCTCGGGCCCTTCGTTGACCGTGCCGCCCTGCCGCTCCCAGTCGTGCGTCGGCGTGGAGATCGTCGTGAAGGAGCCGCTGACCGTGTACGGGTTGGACATCCGCGCGGCGACCAGGTTCTGCGTACCGCCGCCGCTCGCGCTGCCGAACAGGTACAGGCTTCCGTTGATGGTCGCCACGCTCGGGTCGAGCATCCAGGCGCTGTTCAGCTGGTTCTTGTACGTGTACGGCCCCATCGGGTCCGAGCCGGCACTCTCCAGGACATGGGTGCGCTGGGTGGGGATGTAGTCGGAGACGTTCTGGCCCGCGACGTAGTACAGGTACCAGCGGCCGTTCAGGAAGTGCAGCTCCGGCGCCCAGATGTTGCAGCAGCGCGAGGCCGCGTCACCCGTCCACACCTGCACGCTGGGCGCGCTCGACAGACCGGCCAGGGTCGGCGACTTGCGGATGGTGATGGCGTCCGTCCAACTCGTCGTCACCAGGTAGTAGTTGCCGTTGTGGTACGAGATCCAGGGGTCGGCGCCCTTCTGCGCCTTGACCGGGTTCGTGAAGGAGGCGGCGCTCGCGGAGGACTGGCCGAGGGACAGCGCGAGCAACAGGGCCGCCAGCAGGGTCAGTAGGCGACGGGCCATCCGCTGCTCCAGTTCAGAAGGTTGACGCCGAGCTTGGGAGTGCCGTTGTCCTGGCCGTCGTAGTAGTGGTAGACGATCAGGTCGCCGTCCGCGTCGTTCATGATCGACTGTCCGCCGGGGCCGATGTACCGGCCGTGCGACTCCAGTACGGGCGTACCGCCGTTGTTCATCATGGCGACGCCGTTCTTGTCGCGGTACGGCCCGGTGACGCTGGTGGCGCGGCCGACCTTGACCTTGTACGTGGAGCTGGTGCCTGCGCAGCAGGTGTCGTACGAGGCGAACAGGTAGTAGTAGCCGTTCCGTTTGACGATGTACGGAGCCTCGACGGCCTTCGTGCCGGTGGGGCGGGAGGCGAGCGAGTACCGGGTGGTGTCGGAGCTCAGCTGCTTCCCGGTCGACGGATTGATCTGGATCATCTTGATCCCGGACCACCAACTGCCGAACGACAGCCACCACTTGCCGTCGTCGTTCACGAAGAGGTTCGGGTCGATGGCGTTGTAGTCGGTCGACGAGCTCGAGGTGTGGACGATGCCCTGGTCCGTCCAGCTGCCCGGCCGGCCGGTCGCCGAAGTCGCCAGCCCGATCGCCGAGTTCTGGGAGCCGAAGGACGAGACGGAGTAGTACATCAGGTACTTGCCGCCGTGGTACGAGATGTCGGGCGCCCAGGCCTCCGGCACGGAGGAGTAGTTTCGCCACCAGCTCGGCCTGCTGGAGAAGGCGTCGCTGCCGTTCCTGAAGGCGATGCGGTCACCGGACGTCTTGCTGGAGATGCCGCCGCCGGTGGCGTAGAGCAGGTACTGGCCGGACGATGTGCGGATCATCGTCGGGTCATGGGTGACGATGTCGCCGGTGACGCGGCCCGGGTTCGGGTACGCGGACGCCGTGCTCGGGACGAGCGCGAGCAGGATCGCCGCGGGGACGGCGAGGAGGGCGGTCCGGCGGGGGGCTCGACGGGGGGTTATGCGAGCGGTTCTTCGGGAGGCGCTTCTGGAGGTGCGGCTCACGCGGATCCTCCTACGAGTGGGGTCGTTCTACGGAGGTCGTTCGAAATCCTGAACAGCGATCACATCTTCGAACGGGACCGTAGAATCGAACCCCTTGCGCGTCAACGGTTCGCGCAGCAACTCCCACCACGCCGGTCGTCGAATCGCATTCGAACCCCTACCTGCTCACCTGTCGCACAGGCGGCTTGACGTCACAGCGGCGGGAGCCCAGTTGACGGTGATCACCGGGGCGGGACACTTCCTCACGGAGGACACCCGAAGACGTCGCGGACGAGTGCCTACGGTTCCTCACCCAGATCTCGCACGACTCCAACACCCAGTGAACTCAGGGCATCTCGCCGGAACCACACTCGACCCTAGACCTGCTCACGCCCCGGGCGTAGCGCGACGAAGACGAACTCCCGCCCCGGCCGATCGGGCGCATCCCGCACGTCCTCCACGACGTACCCCTGCGCGGCCAACTCCGCCTCGACTTCCTCCCGTTCACGGAATCGAAGCGTCGAGTCCGACGTCAGTACCCGCCCGTCCGCGGCGAAGACATAAGTCCCGCGGAACGTCACCAGCGGCCCACTGACGTCGATCAGGTCCAGCCATGTCTCGACAGCGCCGACGCCCGGAATCTCCGTAACGCGGTACGTGGCCTCCCAGTTCCACGCCTCCCAGGCGCGCTTCGCGGGATCCCGGATCTCGAACACGAAACGCCCGCCCGGCCGCAGCGCGGCACAGGTCCCTCGCAGGGTCTCCTGCCAGACCTGCGGGTCGACGATGGCCTGCGCGGCGTTGCCCGTCATGGTCGCGAGGTCAGCTTGCAGCGGCGGAAGCCCTGTTGCATCGCCATGGATCCAGCGCACCCGGTCACCGCCTGGTTTGGCCCGGGCCACATCGAGAGACGCGGCGGCAGGATCGACACCGACCACCTCGATCCCGCGATCGGCCAGCAGAAGCGCGAACACGCCCGTCCCGCAACCGACATCCAGCACCCGACGCGCCCCGAACTCCTCCACCACACGCACGTACGCATCGAGATCCCCGCGATCGGGATCGACCGCGTCGTAGATCGCGGCCAGCCGCGGATGCCCGAACAACTCGTCAGCCATGCGGCCGAACGTATCCGGAGACGACACCGAGCGGCTGCTCATTTTCACCTGGGTTCCGTGAGCAACTCCGCGAAGCCGTCTGCGAATTCGGTGAGCCGGGCCAGTCGTGGTCCACTGCGGGCGACACGGAATCCGTGGCGGCGGCCGTGGAACGCGGCCTGGACGACGTGGAACTGGGCCCAGCGCCGGGCACGTTCGCGGTCGACCTCCGCGGCCTTGGCGAACACGTCGAGCGCACGGCGGACCGCCTTGCGCAGGTCGTCCGCTTCGAGGAGCCGCAGTGCGCGAGCCTTGAGCAGCGTGCCGCAGTCGTAAGCCGGGTCTCCCGCGTAACCCTTCGGGTCGACGGCCAGCCAGGGCTCGCGGTCGGCGCGCAGGATGTTGCGGGCGTGCAGGTCGCCGTGGATGACGGTTTCCGGTTGGGTGCGACCCAGTTCCCGGACGGTCGCCAGGGCGGCGTCCAGGACATGACGCGGCAGGGTGTGCGGCAATTCCTCGGCGTCCCTGTGCAGTTGCTCCTCCCAGGCGTCGGCCCGCTCGCGCAGCAGGGGCAGCCCGGGTGGTGCGGGGACGGCAAGGCGGCGGTTGAGCCGCCCGGCCACCGTCACCACTTCGTCGTCGTCCTCGACCTCGGCCAGCGTCGACGTCCCGGCCCGCTCCAGCAGCATCGCGAACCGGTCGTCGTCACGCTCGTACAGCCGGACGGCCCCGCGCCCGCCCCACACCGTGAACGCGTCCGGCTCATGGACATTGCCGGGATGCGGGAACGACACCTTCAGCACGGCGGCACCCTCGGCCCGCCGTCGCACGGGAACGATGACACCGACACCCCCGTGCATGACCTCGCCGTCCGGCACGCACTCCCAGCGCCCCAGCAACTCGTCCACGATCCTGGGAAGTTCGGCAAGCCACGCTGCTCCGGGCTCCCCCTCTCGATCGACGGTGCTCCGCGCGAACGCCTCCGGTATCCGGATCATCCAGGCACATTACGCCCCGGTGGCTGAGCCGCAGACCCCAACCGCCCCTCGTGCGAGGCGTCTACGCCGAAACGGGCTGCCGTTCCGCGTCCGCCTCCAGTACCCGCTCCCTCCGGTACGCACGGATCGAGTACGTCAGGGCGGCGACCCACAGCGCGTACAGGAGTACGTAGACGGGGGTGCTCAGCGAGCTGGACGCGCCGACCCAGTCGCTCTTCAGCAGCGTACGGACATTCGTCACGATGATGACGCCCCCGACGGCGGACCCCAGAACGCGCGGCGGAACCAACCGCACCAGCCACGCCGCGATCGGCGCCGCGATCAGCCCGCCGAGCAGAAACGCCGCGACCCAGCCCCAGTTGAGCCCCTGCGATCCGAGCGAGAAGAGGAAGCCCAGGCTCGCCGCCACCGCGACCAGGAACTCGCTCGTGTCGATGGAGCCGATCACCTTGCGCGGCTCCATACGCCCGCTGGCCAGCAGTGCCGGCGTACCCACCGGGCCCCAGCCGCCGCCACCCGTCGCGTCCAGGAACCCGGCGACCACCCCGAGCGGCGACAGGAACCTCTTGCGCAGCGGCTTGCCGAGATTGCCCTTGGGCATGCCGCGGAACGTGAACCGGGACATCACGTACAGCCCGAGCCCGAGCAGGATGAGCGACATCACCGGCTCGGCGACCGCGGTGGACAGCTTGGACAGCACGGTCGCGCCGAGGAAGGCACCGACCGCCCCCGGCAGCCCGATCTTGGCGACGACCTTCCAGTCCACGTTCCCGAACCGCCAGTGCGCGGCGCCGGACATCAGCGTCGTACCGATCTCCGCGAGGTGGACCGTGGCCGAGGCCGAGGCCGGGTTGGTGCCCATGGCGAGCAGCAGGGTGGTCGAGGTCACGCCGTAGGCCATGCCCAGGCTGCCGTCGACCAGTTGGGCACCGAGGCCCGCCAAAGCGAGCAGTACCAGGGTGCGCATACGAGTCCGTCCCGCCTTTCCTAGCTTTCCTACCGGTTGAGTAGGGATCGACGGCCGACTGTAGAGGCACAAGCTGAGAAGAGGTTAAAAACGATGTGAAGATGCCTTGGAGCCGGACGGCTTCCGGCACCGCGAGGGTGCTGCCCTCCACGATCGTCGTCAGACCGAGTGAGGCAAGCGTCACTGCCACGCTCGACCGCGACTGCTCGCTGTCGCGGACGCCGTCGTCGGGCCCCAGATCGGGCGCCTTGTCGACCGGTTCGGGCAGGCGCGGGTGCTTCCCTGCGCGCTGGGCGCACATGCCGGGGCCGTGGCGCTGCTGCTCGCCGGCGCCGTTCCGGACCTCATCGCCGGAGTGCTCGTCGGGGCAACGCTGCCCCAGCTCAGTGCCCTGTCCGCCGCTCGCTGGTCCGCTCTGCTGTCCGGCGAACGGGCTGCCGCGTTGCCCACCGCCTTCGCCCTGGAGGCCCTCGCCAACGGCGTGTCCTACCTGGCCGGCCCGGCCCTGGTGAGCGTCCTCGGTGCGGCGGGCCGCCCGGGCGCCGGGGTGCTGCTCGCCGCCGCGTTGACTGCTTCGCTCGGGGTGGGCGCTTCCCCTCATGGGAGACCACCGCAGTGTCCGAAGATCGTTGGCACCTGGCCACGCTGGTTGGCACCGCTCTCGCACATCTATGCCAAGATTCGAAGGTGGAGATGACCGACGTCACGCGTGCGATCGCGGCTGCGACTTCGGTCGCCGTATCGCTCGACCTGCCGACCGACGACGCGATCGTTCTCCACAACTCGAACAAGCTGGCGCTGCGGCTGACGCCATGCGGCGTCCTTGCCCGGGTCGCCCCTGTGGGACAAGAGGTTGCACAGTTCGAAGTCGAGCTCGCTCAGCGGCTCGCCGCGGTCGGCTGCCCGGTGTGCCCCTTGGAGCCTCGGGCGGATCCGCGTGTGTACACGCACGATGGCTTCGCCGTGACGCTGTGGACCTACTACGAGCCCGTGACACCTCACACCTCACCGGTCGACTACGCCAAAGCGCTGGAGCAGCTGCACGCCGGCATGCGCAAGGTCGATGTACCGAGCCCGAGGTTCACGGACCGGATCACGGAGGCGGAAGAAGTTGTCGCCGACCCGGATCGCTCGCCGGAGCTCGCTGACGCAGACCGCGTGTTCCTCAGCAGCAGACTGGAAAGCCTGCGACGAGCGATCGACGACCGCGGCGCCGTGGAGCAGCTGCTCCACGGCGAGCCGCACCCAGGCAATGTGCTCAGCACGAAGAACGGCCCATTGTTCATCGACCTTGAGACGTGCTGCCGCGGACCCGTCGAGTTCGACCTCGCCCATGTTCCCGAGGCGGTCTGCGAGCACTACCCGAACGTCGACCAAGGGCTGCTGGACGAGTGCCGACAGCTCGTCCTCGCGATGGTCGCCGCGTGGCGTTGGGAGCTTGGCGACCAGTTTCCGAACGGGAGGCGATTCGGAGAAGAATTCCTGCGCGCACTGCGCGACGGTCCTCCTTGGCCGACACTCGACACGATGAACCAGCGACTGGGCGGCCTGTAGAAATCGTCGAAGGTCACGTGAAAGCGGCGAGGAACCAAGCGGCGCCGACGCCAACAAACGTAGCAATTTATTTCAGATGCCGAGAATCTTGGCCAAACAGTGCCAACCAGCGTGGCCAGGCCCTTGGGAGCCCCAGGTCACACAGCCCGATCAGTGCCAACTATCGTGGCCCGGCACCGTGCTCCAGTTTGCCCCTCTGACACTCAGCGTTGGTGTGCCGCGGGCGCAGGTGGCCCCAGGAGTGCCGCAGCAGTCTGTGAGCCGCGCCAGCCCGGTGGCCTGTTCTTCGCTTACGCCCCTGAGAAACAGCTCTGCCCCGCGGGTAGGGTTCGAGGCATGTTCCCGGTCAGACGTTCCGGTCCACGTCTCGATCTGCGTGAACTCGCCGACGAGGACGTGGACACAATGCTCGCCGTCTACAACAGCCCCGAAGCCACGGAGCACCTGTCGTTCGACCCGCGTACCCGCGAACAGGTCGCCGAGATCATGTCCCGGTCGATCGACTCCGCCACCGCGACCCCTCGCGCCGAGTACCAACTCGCCGTCGTCGAACGGAAGACCGGCGAGCTGATCGGCTCCGGCCGCCTGGCCACCGACCCACACCAGCAGCGCGGAGCCACCATGGGCTTCGCGCTGCGCCCCAATGCCTGGGGAGTCGGCTACGGGCTCGAGACCGTACGCCTTCTCCTCGGCCTCGGGTTCGAGGATCTGGGCCTTCACCGCATCTGGGGAGCACGTTCCCCGCTCAACGAGGCATCGGCGAAAACCATGGCCGCCGCGGGCATGGTCGAGGAGGGGACCATCCGTGAGCACATCTTCAAGGCCGGCCGATGGCGTGACTCCGTCGTCCACGCCATGCTCGACCGCGAGTGGGCTGCCTCCCAAAGAGCCTGAAGAGGTGGGGTGTTGAGGTGGTGGGGCCCAGGGGGTGTCCGGCTGGGCGAAACGGAACCTCGCCGTGATTCGGGGGCCGCCGGCCCTGCGGCGGGGAGACCCAGGGCACCGGGACCGTCTGCGGCAACCTGCTGGGCGCCCTGCACAGCGAAACGGCCCTCCCGCCCGGCCGGCAGTAAGTCGCGGTTCGCCCTGTCACCCCGCAGGTCAACGACCCGCCTCTGCTGGATCTGATGAGACGGGACAGACAGCTGGGCTTTGGTGGGAGCCGCGGGGTGGCGGATAGCGTGCGGGCATGGCGATGACGAGGAAGCGGCGGGTCCTTTACCGGCAGGGCACTGGGTTTTGGCGGATGACGGCGAAGTGGGCTCTGGTCTTCGGGGTGCTGTACCTGTTGGACGGCGGGCTGCTCCGGTCGTGGGGCGACGCCCTGGTCTGGCCGATGATCGGGATCCTGCTGTGGGTGCCGTTCGGGATCGGCGTCATCTGGTACCCGAAGAAGGACCAGCGCGTCGAACTGACGACGCGTGAACTACGGGTGCGGCGCAAGCGACTGCCGATGGAGGAGGTGAATCTGCTGCACGTGGCGCGGCTGTGGCTGGAGGGGCGGTCGACCGCGGACGACCAGCCGGTGCTGGAATGGACACGGTTCGACCGGGTGGTGTGGGTGCCGCTACTGGACGGCCGGGCATTCGGCGTGGAGTTTCGCGACCCGGCGGCGTTCGCCAAGGTTTTCGGCGCCTTCGCGGTCGCGGCGTGCGGCGGGCCGGAAATCGTCCGCGCGAGGGCCGCGGCGGCAACCTACCCGGAGCCTCGCCCGATACGGGCCCGCCCTGCCGACGGCGGCGGCTCCTGGCCGGACTTCCTGGACATCTTCAGCTGACAGCCGGAAGCGCAGGCGGTCCCCGCCGCACCGCGCGCCGCAGACAGCCTGGCCCTGCGGCGGCGGGCCGATGATTCCGATGTGGTCATGGGACTGTTCTATACGCAGGTGCCCGGGACGGGTCCCGCGCGCCCGCTGGCAGGTCCTGATGAGCAGCCCCACGCGACCGCCGCCGCAGGGGGCAGAGTCGCATGGCGTGAGCGCTTCTCTGCATCGTGTTCGCGCAGCGCTCGTTTGAGCCCCTGAAAGACATGCTGCCGCTTTGTGTTCACGCTTTTTGCGGGGTAGGGGTCATGGGCCCGTGAGGCGTGGCCCTCCCCCACGCCTCCGTACGACGAGCCTCTGCCGGTGGACGTACTAACGAAGCCGGATCACGTTCCAGGACAAGGGCTCCAGGACGGCGTTCAGCGTGCCGTCCTGGAGGGTGGTGCCGTCTACGGGGTGCGGGGTGACGCGCTCCGGGTCGTCGAGCGTGTTGCGGGCATCGGGATCCGCGTCCGCGACGGCACTGTGCTCCACGATCGTCGTCAGCCCCAGTGAGGCCAGCGTCACTTCCAGCGGCAGCGGCTCCGTACGGCTGCGGTTGACCGCGAACACCGTCACCGAGCCGTCCTCCGCCCGTACGGCCGTGGCGTGCAGCAGGTTCGTCTCGCCGTACTTCTTCGTCTCGTACGTCGGTGAGTCGACCCGTACGTCGAGGACCTGGCCGCGCCCGTACCGCGAGGCCTGCGCGAAGGGGAAGAACGTCGTCTGGCGCCAGGCCGGGCCGCCCGGCTCGGTCATGATCGGCGCGATGACGTTGACGAGTTGGGCGAGGCAGGCCACGGTCACGCGGTCCGCGTGCCGGAGCAGCGCGATGAGGAGCGAGCCGAAGACGACGGCGTCGGTGACGCTGTAGTTGTCCTCCAGGAGGCGGGGCGCCTCGGGCCAGTCGTCCTGCTCGAACGTCTTCGCGTGCTCCTCCCACTTGGGCAGGTACCAGACGTTCCACTCGTCGAAGGAGAGGTTGATCCGCTTCTTCGACTTGAGCCTCGCGCCCACGTGGTCGGCGGTCGCGACGACGTTGTCGATGAAGGACTCCATGTCGACGGCGGAGGCGAGGAAGGAGTCGACGTCACCGTCCTCCGGCCAGTAGTAGGCATGGAGCGAGATGTAGTCGACGAGGTCGTACGTCTCCTTGAGTACCGTCGCCTCCCACTCGGCGAAGGTGGGCATGCCCTGGCTGGAGGAGCCGCAGGCGACCAGCTCGACGGTCGGGTCGAGCTGGCGCATCGCGCGGGCCGTTTCGGCGGCGATACGGCCGTACTCCTCGGCCGTCTTGTGGCCGGTCTGCCAGGGGCCGTCCATCTCGTTGCCGAGGCACCAGAGTTTGATGCCGAAGGCGTCCTTGTCGCCGTGGGCGATGCGCTTCTCCGCGAGTGCGGTGCCGGAGGTGTGGTTGGCGTACTCCTGGAGTTCCAGAGCCTCGGCGACGCCGCGGGTGCCGAGGTTGACCGCCATCATGGGCTCTGCCTGGGGGCCGACCTTGCGGAGGAAGGCGATGTATTCGGAGAGGCCGAAGCGGTTGGTCTCGGTCGAGTGCCAGGCGAGGTCGAGGCGGCGGGGGCGGTCCTCGGCGGGGCCCACCGAGTCCTCCCACTTGTAGCCGGATACGAAGTTGCCGCCGGGGTAGCGGATCGCGGTGACGCCCAGTTCGCGGACGAGGTCGAGTACGTCCGTCCGTACGCCGTTCTCGTCGGCCGAGGGGTGGTCGGGCTCGAAGATGCCGGTGTAGACGCAGCGGCCCAGGTGCTCGACGAAGGAGCCGAAGAGCCGGGGGTTGACCTCGCCGACGGTGAAGGCGGGGTCGAGGGTGAAGCGGGCGGTGGTGCGCATGCTGTCCTTTCGGGGGCGCGTTCGGTGGAGGGTGGTTCTGGTTTCCGGGCGGCCGCGGGTTGTTGGTGGCCGGTCGCGCTCACCCGGCGGAGCCGCACACTGATACGGCCCCGCGCCCCTACAGGGCGCTGAGTTCACTGGCCTGCCAAGCCCGTATGGGCCACACCCGCCACGATCTGCCGCTGGAAGAAGACGAACACGATGATCAGCGGAAGCCCGGCCATCAACCCTCCGGCCATCAGCTGAGCCCACTGAATGCCGTAGGAGTTCATGACCGTCGCGATGCCGTTCGGCATCGTCATCAGGTCGGGGTTGTTGGTGACCATGTACGGCCACAGGAAGTTGTTCCACGACGCGATGAAGGTGAAGATGCCGACCGCGGCGAGCGAGGGTCGCGCGAGCGGGACGACGATCGTGAAGAAGACCCGCCAGCGGCCCGCGCCGTCGATGAACGCGGCCTCCTCCAGTTCGCGCGGGATGCCCTGGAAGAACTTGTAGAGGATGTAGACCATGGCCGCGGGCGCGCACTGCGGCAGGATCATTCCCCAGTAGGTGTCGACCATCCCCATCTGCTGGACCGTGGTGAACAGAGGGACGCCGAGGACCGCCGGGGAGATCATCAGGCCCGCCATGACCACGCCCATCAGGACGCCCTTGCCGCGGAACTCGGTGCGCGCGAACCCGTACCCGGCGAGGGCGCTCACGATCAGCACCACCGTCGTCACGCACACCGAGACGACCACGGAGTTGACGAACCAGTTGGTGATGTTGCCCGTCTCGAACAGGGCCTTCCACGCCTGGCTCGTCCAGTCCTTCGGCAGCCAGTGCGGGGGCACCGCCACCGCCTCGGTCTCCGACTTGAGCGAGGTGAACAGGCCCCAGGCGAGAGGGGAGAGGAAGACGACGGAGACGGCCGTGCCGAGGAGGGTGAGGATGATCTGGCTGGGCGTCCAGGAGGATTTGCGGGGCTTGACGCGGACATCCGCGGCGGTGGTCATCGGGCGGTCTCCCCACGGTTGCGCAGCAGCCACATCCGCGCGAGGGCGACGGCCGCGATGATCACGAAGAAGATGATGGAGATGGCGGAGGCGTAGCCCACGCGGTAGCTGGTGAAGCCCTCTTCGAGGGTGAACTGGACGAAGGTGCGGGTCGATTCCTCCGGCCCGGGCGAGAAGTCCATCATCACGACTGCCTGGTCGAAGACCTGGAGCGAGGCGAGGATCTGCAGGGCGATCACGAGCCCGGTGATGTTGCGCAGCATCGGCAGGGTGATGTGCACCATGCGGTGCCAGGCGTTCGCGCCGTCCAGTGTGGCGGCCTCGTAGAGGTGGTCGGGGATGCCTTGGAGCGCGGCGAGGTAGAGCAGGAAGCTGAAGCCGACCGTCCACCACAGGGTCGTGATGACGATGGCGAGCATGGCGTACGACTTGTCGGTCAGCCAGGGTGTCTCGATGCCGAAGACGTGGTTGATCATGCCGGTGCCCGGGTTGAACAGCCACTGCCACAGGTTGCCCGCGACCGTGGAGGGCAGCAGGAACGGGGCGAAGAAGCACAGCCGCCACAGCCACTTGGCGTGCTCGATGTGGTGGGCGAGCATCGCGAGGAGGAAGGCGAGGACGGTGATGCAGGGCACGACCAGGAGCGTGAAGTACGCGCTGTGGCCGAGGGCGTCCCACATCAGCGGGTCCCGCAGGGCCTCGCGGTAATTGTCGAGGCCGATGAAACTCGCGCCGTCGCCCGAGATGTTGGCGTCCGTGAAGCTGAGGTAGATGCCGCGCAGCAGCGGCCAGATCACGAAGAGCACGAACAAGACCAGGAACGGGGCGACGAACCAGCCACCGTGCTGGAAGCCCTGCTTGCGGCGGACGGTGGCACTCAGGGCGGCGGTCTTCGCGCGAGGTGGTACGAGGACGGTCTCTGTGCCGGCGGTCGTCATGTGACGGCACCTCCCTGCGCGGCGGTCCTGCCGTCCATGGGGTTCTTCATGGCGAGCAACTGGGTGAGCGCGCCCTTCATCCGGCGGGCGACGGCCTCCGGCTTGGCGGAGCCCATCGTCGAGGAGACGATGACGGGACCGAGTCGCTGGGCGAGGATGCCGGTGGAGCCCGCGAACCACACCTTCGGCTCGGTGGCCTGGTGATCCATGGCAGACACGTACTCGCTCTGCGGGTTCAGCTCCTCGTACGCGGCCGTGGACAGTGTGGGCGTGTACGCGGGGATGTGGCCGCCGGCCGCCCACTGCTGGGCGTGCTGGACGACGTAGGCGGCGAGCTGGTGGGCGGCCTCGTTCGTGGCGCCGCCGCGGTCGGACTGGTGCGGCAGGACGAAGGCGTGCGACTCGGCGTGGGTGGCCTGCCTGCCGAAGACGGGCGGCAGCGGCGTCGCGCCGTAGTCGAGCTTCGCTCCGGAGAAGACCGGCACCGACCAGTTGCCCTCCCAGGCGAAGGGCGCGCCGTTCATGAACTGTTCGGCGCCGACCGAGCCCATGCCCGGGTTGGCGTACCCGTCGGTGATGTGTCGGCGCAGGAACTCCAGGACCTGGACGGCCTTGCCGGTGTCCAAGGTGACCTCGGTGTTCGCTTGGTTGAACCAGGTGCCGCCGAGCTGGGTGTAGAAGGCGACGAAGAACCACCACTGGAAGTTCTGGTCGTTGATCCAGAAGCCGATGGTCTGCAGGCCCTTCTTGGTGGCCTTCTTGGCCTCCTTGAGGACGTCGAACCACTCGTCGGTCGACGTCACGGGCACGATCCGGCCGTCGTCGCCGAGCAGCCCCGCCTTCTTCAAGACGTCCTTGCGGTAGAAGCAGAGCTGTACGTGGATGTCGAGCGGGAGGGCGTAGAGCTTGCCGTCGATGACAGCGCGCTTCCACAACTCGGGGTTGAAGTCCGCCTCCCGTACGCCGTACTTGGCGAGCAGGTCGACGTCCCAGGCGTCCAGCAGGCGGCCGGGCGAGAAGCCGGTGATCCTGCCCAGGTGCATGACGCCGAGGTCGGGTGCGCGGTTGCCGGCGGCGGCCATGGCGAGCTTGCTGTAGAAGGGGTTGCCCCACTGGAAGGTGGAGTCCTTCACGTCGATGCCGGGGGTTTCCTTACGGAAGGCGTCCAGCATCGCGATCATGTTGGCGCCGTCGCCGCCACTGAAGAGGTTCCAGTAGCGCACCCGGGTGTCCGCGCCGGAGGCGAGCGCGTCGGCACCAGTGCCCAGCGCCGCGAACCCGAAGCTGCCCGCGACCGCTAACCCACCGATCCCGCCCAGCAGTTGCCTGCGATTCAGGTCAGGTCGTCCCATTCCCCGCCTTACTGTCGAGGTGTCTACGGGCCATTCGGGATTTCGAATGACGCCCGTAACTTCGAACGGGACCGTAGAATCGAAGCGCTTGCGCGTCAAGGGTTTACGCAGAAAGCGCTTTCTCGGCCCGTGGCTGGACAGGGAAAGCGCCGGGCGCTCCGCGGAGCGGTTGGATTACGGCTGCGGGTCGGTCGTGGCTGGTCGCTCCCCCACTCTCGGCTTCTCCCCCACTCTCGAATCCGCTCGAGCGGGGGGACCCCCATCGCGGCGGAGCCGCATATTGCTACAGCCCCGCGCCCCTACACGGCGCAAGGCCGGCTACCCGGCAAACGCCGGCAGTGCCAGCCCCTTCCCCGCGTCCGGCACCACGAGCACCGAGCCGGACATCGGATGCGGTTCCTCCAAACCCGTACGGGCCGTGGTGATGTAAAGGTCCGTCAGGTCGGGGCCGCCGAAGGCGCAGGCCGTGGGGCGGCGGGTGGGGAGCGGGATCACCCGGTCCAGTTCGCCGGAGGGGGTGTAGCGGTGGACGGCGGCGCCGTCCCAGAGGGCCACCCAGACGCAGCCGTCGGCGTCGACGGTGAGGCCGTCGGGGAAGCCGGCACCGTCCTCGATGGCCGCCAACTGGCGCCTGTTGACCGGTCGTTGGTCGTCTCCGACGTCGAAGACGTCGATGCGGCGCGTCGGCGAGTCGATGTAGTACATCAGGCTGCCGTCGGGGCTCCAGCCCGTGCCGTTGCTGACGGCCACGTCGTCGAGGACGACCTCCACCGTGCCGTCGGCGGTGTAACGGGAGAGCGCGCCGCCGCCCGGCGCCTCGTCGTAGCGCATCGTGCCCGCCCACAGCGAACCGTCGGAGGCGACCGCCGCGTCGTTGGCGCGGCGGCCGGGGACGACCTCTCGGTGCAGCCACCGGAAGCCGTCAGGGCCGTCGGCGCCGTCGGCGCCGTCGGGGCCGAGGAGTGCCACGCCGTCCCGGAGGTTGAGCACAAGACCGCCGTCCGTACGGGGCTTCGCGGCGCCCACGTGCTGTTCGGTCGCCAGGACCGTGCGGCGGCCGGAGTCCGGCTCGTACGTATGGACCCTGGAGCCGAGGATGTCGACCCAGATCAGCCGCTGGGCGTCGGCGTCCCAGGTCGGGCCCTCGCCCAGGGTGGCGTATTCACGTATGGCCACTTCGACGGTCATGCCACGCTCCGGTGCCCGAGTCGCTCCGACAGTTCCGCGGCGCCCTTGGCGGCGAGCTGCTCCAGCTCACCGCGGCGGTCATCGCTCCAGCGGATCATCGGTACGGAGATGGAGAGTGCGGCGACGACCTGGCCCGTGCGGTCGCGTACAGGGGCGGCTACACAGCTGACGTCGGGGTTCGACTCGCGGTTCTCCACGGCGACGCCCCGGCGCCGGATGTCGGCGAGGGTCTCGCGCAGGGCGGCCGGGTCGGTGATGCTGTTCGGTGTCATCGCGGGGAGCTCGCCGCTCTCGGGGATCCGCGAGGTCAGCTCGGAGTCGGGGAGCGAGGCGAGCAGCATCTTGCCCACGGAGGTGCAGTGCGCGGGGAGGCGGCGGCCGGCGGCGGACACCATGCGCACGGCGTGCGTGGAGTCGACCTTGGCGATGTAGATGACGTCCGTACCCTCCAGGATCGCGACGTGCACCGTCTCGTCGCAGGTCTCCGCGACGGACCGGGCGACCTGCTGGCCCTCGGCGGCGAGGTCCAGCTGCTCCGCGTACCGGCTGCCGAGCTGATACGGGCGCACACCGAGGCGGTAGCGTCCCGGCTGGCCCGGTACCTGCACGATGTACGAGCGGGCGGCGAGCGTGGTCACCAGCTCGTGCACGGTGGTGCGGGGCAGCTGGAGCTTGCGCACGATGTCGGGGGCGGAGAGTGTTCCGTCCCCGTCGAGAAAGAGCTCGAGAATGTCGAGAGCCCGGGTCACGGCTGGCACGAGACGTCCCACGACCGGCCCCCTCCCTAGTGTTCGATATTTCAACAGACGATCGGCATGACGAACACAGGCTACTCATAGTGGGTTTCGCCAGGCAATATGCAGGTAATCACGACCGCCTGAGCAGGGCAAACACGGTGAGTGACGCCCCTTGAGGGGCGCGGGGCCGTGACATATGCGGTCCTCGGTCGCAGCGCTCAGCGTCGAGCCCGCGGATCCCCCAGCTCCCCT
The DNA here is from genome assembly GCF_042870755.1 of Streptomyces sp. NPDC006365. Classification (NCBI taxonomy): domain Bacteria; kingdom Bacillati; phylum Actinomycetota; class Actinomycetes; order Kitasatosporales; family Streptomycetaceae; genus Streptomyces; species Streptomyces sp. NPDC006365. Next base: position 632,300 of record NZ_JBIAHS010000002.1, on the reverse strand, counting down.
CGGAGCCGTTGCGCACGCAACACCAGCTCCAGCTCGAACCGCCGATCGGGGTCATCGATCTCGTCCCCCCACAGTTCGCGGATCTGTCGAAGGCGATACCGCACGGTCTGCGGGTGGACCCCGAGCCGAGCGGCCACCTCGGGAGCACCGCCCCGCGTCTCCAGCCACGCCAGCAGCGTCTCCGCCAGCCGCCGCCCATGGGTGGGCCCGCAATGGGCCAGCGGCGCCAGGCACCGCAGCGCCAGGTCGTCGATCAGCTCCTCCGGCTGAAGGAGAACCAGGGCCTCCGTGTGTTCGGTGCAGTAGAGGACGTCCCCTGAGGGCAGCAGCCCGCGCTCCATCAGCCGAACCGCCGCCTCGGCCCAGCGCAGGGACTTCGCCGCGTCGGCCAGTGGTACGGGCGGCCCGATCGCGCCCGCCCAGCCCGTCATCGCGCGCCGCAGCAGCTCGGGGCGCCCGGCGGCGTCCGGGTCGGGCACGACCATCCGGGGTTGTTCGCACTCCATGTCCAGCAGTACGCCCTGCCCGACGGCGGGGGCGACGGCCTCCCGGGCGGGCCGCAGCAGTACGCCCACCGCGACCTTGCCGGGCAGCGGCCAGCCGATACGCGCGGCCCGTTCGGCGAGCGCCTCGGTCGGGTCGCCCCGGTGGTGCTCGGTGAGCAGCAGCTCCATGAGCCCGCGCTGAAGGCGGAGCCGTTCGCCCGCCTGCCGGGCGGCGGCCTCGGCGTAGCCGCGTACGGACTGGTCGACCAGCCCGTCCAGGTACTCGTAACCCGCGTCGACCAGCTCGTACATCGCGGGCGGCGGGATCTCCACGCGCTGCCCGATCTCGGCGAAACGGCGCCAGGCGAGGCGCACTCCCATCCGATAGATCGCCTGGAGCGAGTCGAGACTGCGGCCGTTCAGGCCCTCACCGCGGCCGAACTCCTGGAAGACCTCGGGGTGGACGCGCGGGCGGCCCTCGGAACTCTCCAGATGCTGGACGAAGACCTCGATGGCCCGGCGGATACCGATCAGCGCCATGGGCTCGCCGGAGTCGTCGAGCACGACGGGCAGATGGGGATACTCGCGGCGGATCTCCCGCAGGATCTCCTCGGCGAGGTCCGGCGCCTCGGCCATGGCGATGGCCGCGAACTGCCGGACCTGGAGGCGCGGTACGTCACGCCAGGCCGAGCGCACGGTGATGGTTCCGGTGGTTGCGGGGCGGAGCGCCATGGTCAGCGCTCCTGGCCGGCCGTCTCATACGTGATCAGTGGGGTGTTGGGCTGTTCGGGAGTCGCGTTCAGCAGCGCGACGATGCCGACGGCGACACCAACGGCGAGTACGGCGGCGGCGGTTGCCGTCAGCAGGGCGGCGAGCAGTCTGGGCATCGAAAGGTTCAGCCCTCTCAGTCGAAAGGTGGTCCCACCGGGTTGAATGGTGGTCCCACCCCGGTCAACCGCATGCAGAAAACTGTGCGGCTGCCTGCCCATTCATACGCCCCAGCCGGCCCCTTCCGGCAGGGGACAGTCTCGACAATGCATTGACACTTCGTCAAGGGTGCGCCTACGGTTCCCGGCCCATACCGCTTGTGCACCCTCCCACCACTGTGTCCGCACATCCCTGTGCCGTGTCACCACAAGCCTCTGGAGTGCCCGGATGCGCCGCACCGCCTCACCGTTTTCCCTGATCATCCTGGGTCTGGGCGTGTTTCTGCTCGTCCTGGCCCCTCTGCTCGCCTGGTACGTCGAGCCACGTGCTAAGCAGAATCCGATCGACATCGACACCAAGACCGTGTTCACCGGCACGGGCAGCTATTTCGACACGGACGAGATCGAAACCGTTCACAACAAAAAGATCACGATCACCCGGCAGGTCCGCGGCGATGTCGCCGACAGCGAGAAGAGCGGCCGGGCGGTCTGGGACGTGTCGACGACCCTGGACACCGAGAAGTCGCTGCCGGCGGCCGACCCGCATGACGCGCTGCTCTGGACGACGGAGCGCTGGGTGACCGACCGCAAGACGAACCGGCCGGTCCACTGCTGCCAGGAGGAGCCGTACTTCGAGGGTGAGGCGTATCTGAAGTTCCCCTTCGACGTGCAGAAGCGCGATTACCGCTGGTGGGACGGCACCCTCGGCTCAACGATCACCATGGAGTACCAGGGCAAGAAGAAGATCCAGGGCTACGAGGGCATGCAGTTCACCGCGAAGGTGGCGCCCGCCAAGAACGGCACCCGGATGGTGCCGGGCACCCTCGTGGACCAGCCGGAGCGCAGCCAGGTGCTCGCCGAGGAGTGGTACGCCAACCACGGTCTCGAGCTGGTCGTGGACCAGGCCACGGGCCGGATCATCTTCGCCGCGACGGGGATCCGTCAGACGCTGCGGGCGCCGGGCTCCGACGAGGACGCCGCGGTTCTGCTGGACGCCAAGCGCATCGCCTTCACCACGGACACGCAGAAGAAGCAGGTGGAACTCGCCAAGGCCGACAGCCGCCAACTGCGCATGGTGGGGCAGACGTTGCCCATCGGGGCGGGCGTGGCGGGCGGCCTGCTCGCCATCGTGGGGGTCGTTTTGGTGGTACGCGGGCGTCCGAATCCCGAAACGTCCGAGTCATCCCAGCAGCCGCTCACAATGTGATGAGACGTCAGCTGGATAAAGGCCGGAATTTGTCACCTGGGTGAGTAGCAGCATCGAACCGGTGGGCGAAAACTATCCACCCCCACCCAAACACAGCCTGCCCACACCATCGCCACAGCCGGTTCCACAACCACCACACATCCGCACCGCGTGAGCTTGCCGAAAACGCCGCACTTGCCGTACCCCCCACGCTGGTTCCGCACCCCGAGACGAGTTGGAGCACCTATGCCCCAGCACGTGCCTTCGTCGTTGCGCGCTGCTTTCCCCCGCACCGCGCAGCGACCCCCGGCGCATCCCCCGCAGCCGCGCCGTATCGTCTTCCTCGCCCGCCGTGACTTCGGCAACGCGGCGGCGGGCGGCTCCGAACTCCTCGTCGACAAGCTCGCCGAGGGCCTGACCCATCTCGGCCATCAGGTCACCCTGCTGTGCGGGGGGCCGGCCGCGCACCGCGACTACCGAGTCGTGTCGGCCGGGGGCGACCTCGGCCACTATCTGAAGGTCCGCTCGGCGTTCCAGCGCCAGGTCGGCGACTGCGATCTGCTGGTCGAGGTCTGCAACGGGATGCCGTACCTGGCGCCGTTGTGGCATCGCGGACCGACCCTGTGCCTGGTCAACCATGTACACACCGATCTGTGGAAGATGCGGTTCGGCGGTCCGCTCGCGCCCGCCGCCCGGCTCGGCCGAAGACTTGAGCACTGGGCGCTCGCGGGCGCCCAGCGCAAGAATCTGCTGGTCGCTGTCTCCCCGTCGACGGCGCACGCGCTGCGCGACATCGGCGTCGAGCGTGAGCGCATACGGGTCGTCCACAACGGCGTCGAGGAGCCGGGCCCACGGTCCGAGCGCTCCCCGGAGCCGCTGTTCCTCGCGATGGGACGGCTCGTCGAGTACAAGCGCATCGATCTGCTGCTGCGGCTGTGGGAGCGGGTCCGCCCGATCACCGGCGGCCGTCTGGTGATCGTCGGCGACGGGCCCGAACGCCGGCGCCTGGAGCAACTCGCCGGCCCCGGCGTGGAGTTCAAGGGCCATGTCTCCGAAGCCGAGAAGCACCGGCTGCTCTGCGCCTCCTGGCTGCTGCTGCACCCCTCGGCCGTCGAGGGCTGGGGTCTGGTGGTCACCGAGGCGGCCGCCCGGGAGACTCCGGCCATCTCCTTCGAAGTACCCGGTCTGCGGGACTCCATCGTGGACGGCGAGACCGGGCTCCTTGCCCGCGGCGAGTCGTCGTTCGCGGCGGCCTGGTGCACCCTCGCGCTGTCCGCCGAGCGGCGCACCCTGATGGGCAAGGCGGCCCGTGAGCGTGCCGCCCAGTACCGCTGGCACCAGACCGTGCGGCAGTTCCGCGCGGTGGCGGCGGAGGCGGTGAGGAACTACCAGCCATGAGCACTTCCACGGGTTCCGGCAGAGGCACGGGCAAAGGCAGACGTACGGGGACGGGTCTGAAGGACCCCTCGCTGCGCCGTTCCGTCGCCCTCTTCCGCGCCTTCCTCCATGAACAAGAAGACCCGGAGGCCTGCTACTCGCTGCTCGCCCGCGACGCCGTCGACCAGGTCGAGACGTACGACGGTCCGGTCAACGGCCGGACCGTCGTGGACGTGGGCGGCGGGGGCGGCTATTTCACCGAGGAGTTCCAGCGGCGCGGTGCGCACGCCTACCTCTTCGAGCCGGACGTACAAGAACTCGGCGAGAAGCCGCCCCAGGGCGCGGTCGTCGCGGACGGCTATCTGCTGCCACTGGCGGACGGTGTCGCCGACGTCTGCTTCTCCTCCAACGTCCTCGAGCATGTGGCCGACCCGCAGACCTTCATCAGTGAGATGGTCCGCGTCACCAAGCCCGGCGGACTCATCTACGTGTCGTTCACCAACTGGCTGTCCCCCTGGGGCGGCCACGAGTGGGCGCCCTGGCACTACTTCGGTGCCGAGCGGGCCCGCGCCCGCTACCAGCGGCGTACCGGCAAGGACGCCAAGCACACTCTCGGCGAGAACCTCTTCGCCGTACATATCGGAACCACCCTCAGGCAGGTGCGCGAGCGGGACGACGTCACGGTCGTCTCGGCGCGCTCCCGCTACTGGCCGTTCCTCGCGGAAACCGTCGCGAAGGCGCCGGGGCTGCGCGAGTTCGCCACCTGGAATCTCCTCCTCATACTCCGGCGGTATCCATGACCAGTACGGTCCAGTCGGCTCCTCCCCCGGCGCCGACACGTCCCCTCCCTCCTGTGCCCGACCCCCCTGAGGGGCCGAGGTCACGACGGTGGCTTCTGGGGTTCTGGGCCGTGGTGTTCGTGCTGTTCCTGGCCGTGGACCCGGGCCGGCAGACCTTCGAGACCAAGCTCGGAGTGACGGTCGACCCCTGGCAGTTCATGGCCGATCTCGGTCAGCTCTGGCACGACCGCGGCGGCTTCGGCGGTATCGCCGACCAGTACATCGGTTACGCCTTCCCGATGCTGCCGTACTACGCGCTGACCGACCTGCTGGGCATCCCGGTCTGGCTGGCCGAGCGCCTTTGGCTGTCGCTCGTCGTGAGCATCGCCTTCTGGGGTGCGTTGCGGCTGGCCGAACGGCTCGGCATCGGCAACCGCCCCTCCCGGCTGCTTGGCGCGGTGGTGTACGCGCTGTGGCCGGTGTTCACCATCGTCGTCGGCTCTACCTCGGCGGCGGCGCTGCCGGGCGCGATGCTGCCGTGGGTGCTGCTGCCGCTGACGAACGAGCGCTACAGCGCGCGGATCGCCGCCCTGCGCTCGGCGCTGCTCATCCCCTTCATGGGTGGTGTCAACGCGGCGACAACTCTGGCCGCCCTCCTGCCCGTTGGCCTGTATCTCCTCTCCCGGCCCCGTGGCCCGAGGCAGCGCAAGCTGATCGCCTGGTGGGTGCCGGGAGTGATCCTGGCGACGGCCTGGTGGGTGATCCCGCTGCTGCTGCTCGGCATCTACGGCGAGAACTTCCTTCCGTACATCGAGAGTTCGCAGACCACCACGGCCACCATGTCGGCCACGGAGATGCTGCGCGGCGCCGGTAACTGGGTCGCCTATCTGAACTTCGGCGAGGCCTGGCTGCCCGCCGGCTGGACCGTCGCCTCCTCGGTCGTCGTGATCGTCTGCTCGGCCCTCGCGGCCGGCCTCGGTCTCGCCGGGCTCGCCCGCCGCGACCTGCCCGAACGGCGCTGGCTGGTCCTGGTGGTGCTGTCGGTCGCGCTCATCACCCTTGCCGGGTACGCCGGTTCGTTCGGCGCGCCCTTCCACGAGACCTTCCAGGGCTGGCTGGACGGCGGCCTCGCTCCCTTCCGCAACATCTACAAGTTCCAGGTCGGCCTCGCTCTCGCGCTGGTCTTCGGGCTGATGCACCTGGTCGGCATCGCCTCCGAGACACGGGGCGCCCGTCCCGTGCGCGGCCGGCGGTTCGCCCCGCTGATCGCGGCGGTCCTCGTGCTGCCCGGTCTCGCACTGCCCTACTTCAACGGGTCGATCCTGCAGCCGGGTTCGTTCCAGGAGCTCCCCAAGTACTGGCAGGCCACGGCCGACTGGCTGGAGAAGAACTCCCCCGACTCCCGCGCCCTCGTCGTCCCCGCCACCGCGCACGGCATCTACACCTGGGGCTCCTCCATCGACCAGCCCCTCGACGTGCTCGCCGAGTCCCGCTGGGCGCAGCGCGACTATGTGCCGTTCGGCACCGCGGGCAACCGGCGCGCCATGGACGCGGTCGAACAGGCGCTGCTGACCGGCGGCGAAGTCCCGGGCCTGGGCGACTACCTGAGCCGGGCCGGGCTCCACTACGTCGTGGTACGCAACGATCTCGACCCGGACCAGATGGGCTACGTACCGACCACGACCGTCAAGCGCACCCTGGAGGAGTCGGGCTACCGCCGGGTGACCGGCCTCGGCCCGGTGATGACGGGCGGGACGATTCCGGAGAACACCCCGCTGCAGATCGAGGGTCTGTATCCGCGCCAGCGCGCCGTCGAGATCTACGAGCCGGCCGAGGACGTGCAGCGGCCCGGTCAGGCCGGACTGAAGGCGGTCGCCGACACGGCCGTCGTCTCCGGCGGTCCCGAGGCACTGCTGCCGATGTCCGCCGATCCGGCGATGCGCGACCGGCCCACCGTGCTGACCGGTGACAACCACCCCGGGCTCGGCACTCCCCCGCTCCAGGTGACGGGTGACGGGCTGCGGCGCGCCGACACCCGGTTCGGTCTTGTCAACGCCAACACCTCGTACACATACACCCGCGACGAACGCAATCACTCCGGCAGCTTCCAGGACGCCGGCGAGAAGCCGCACCAGATCCTGCCGACGGAGGGCATCGAGCACCAGACGGTGGCCGAGCTGCGCGGCGCCCGCTCGGTGACCGCGTCGACGAGCGGCAACTGGATGTTCTATCTGCCGCAGTACGACCCCGTGAACGCCTTCGACGGCAATCCGAACACCGCGTGGGCCGAGGGCGCCTCGGATTCGGCGAACGGTGAGTGGCTGCGGATCGGCTTCACGGAGAAGACCGACATCCCCTCTTCGATCCGGGTCACGCCGCTGCCGCAGAACAGTGTGCGGTCGGCGCCCACCCGGGTCCGGGTGGAAACCGAAAACGGCTCCGCGACGAGCTACCTCCAGGCCAACGGCATGCGGCAGCGGATCAAGGCGCCTGAGGGCGAGACGGACTGGCTGCGGATCACCATCGTCGATTCGGTTGCCCGGCATGCCGGTCTCACCGGTGCCGGGTTCTCCGAGATCAGCATCCCCGACGTCCAGGTGACCCGCATGCTGCGGCTCCCCAGGGACGCCGAGCGCACCGAGGCCGCCGCCGAGGTCGTCTCGCTGCACCGGGCCTCCGACCCGGGCGGCTTCTCCCCCACCGGCACGGAGGCGGGCCTGCACCGCCGCTGGAACTCCGAGGCGGCAGGCTCGTACGAGGTGAAGGCGAGCGCGGTCCCGATCCCGAGCGCCGAACTCGACGAACTGCTCTACCGGGTGGCGCCCGAGCAGCAGAACCAGATCACCGCGACCGCCGACTCCACGGCCGGCCTCGGCGTCGGTCTGTCGCCGCGCAATCTCACCGACGGTGATCTGACCACCGCCTGGATCGCCGGGGACAACCCCACGATCCATCTGCGCTGGCCGGGCAAGCAGGCAGTCGACGAGATCGTCCTGCCGCCCGCGGGCGGTCTGTCCACCCGGCCCACCAAGGTGGACATCAGCTCGCCGGACGGCGCGGCGATCGCCAATGTCGACGAGAACGGCATCGTCCGCTTCCCGGCGATCACCACCGACCGGCTGGACATCACGATCACCGACACCGCGAAGCTGACCGTCCACAACCCGGTCGTCGACGACGATCTGCAGCTGCCGGTCGGCCTTACCGAGGCCTACATCCCGGCGCTCGACCAGTACCGCACCCCGCAGCCCGACGTCGACCGCACCTTCGACGTGCCGTGCGGCCAGGGCCCGACGCTCGCCATCGACGACGAGCTGTACGAGACCAGCGCGTCCGGCACCGTCGAGGACCTGGTGGAGCGGCGGCCCATCGAGGTGACGCTCTGCCAGCAGGGCCGCGCGGACACCTCGCTCTCCCTCGACTCGGGCGCACACCGCGTCGAGGCGGGCGACGCCGGGCCCCTGGCGGTCACGGACGTCACGCTGACCCGCGGCACGGTCTCGGCCCCCTCCACGACCGAGCGTGAGCTGGACATACGGGACTGGCTGGGCGACCTCCGCGAGGTGAGCGTCGGCTCGGGCGCGGCCTCGTATCTGACGACGTACGAGAACTTCAACGAGGGCTGGAAGGCCACGCTGAACGGCGACGAGCTGGACCCGGTCCGGCTCGACGGCTGGCAGCAGGGCTGGCGGATTCCGGCGGGTGAGGGCGGCACCATCAAGATGTCGTACGAGCCCTCGACGACGTACGAGGCCGGGCTGATCGGCGGCGGGGTCGGGGTGCTCGCGCTCGCGGGTCTCGTCCTGTACCGGCGCAACTCGCCCAACACCGACCAGCCGTCACCGCTGCCGCCCGCCCCCGGGCTGATCCTGGGCGTCGTGGCGCTCACGCTGGTGGCTGCCGTGATCGCCGGGTTCTTCGCACTGCTGGTGCCGGTGCTCGCGCTCATCGCGTGGAAGCGGCACGCGCTGCTGGTGCCGATCGCGTTCGTCTCGCTCGCGGGTGCCGGGATCGCCGCCGCCACGGGTGCGGGGACGCCGGCCTCGGCGGACGAGGGGACGTTCGGGGCCGCGGCCCAACTGCTGGCGCTGATCGGTCTGTTCGCGGGACTGGTGTCGACGCGGGGTGCTGCGCTGGAGCCTCAGGGGGCGCAGGCTCAGGGTGCTGTGCCTCCGGGGCCGACGCCCGGCGGACCCGGTGGCTTCGGTGTTCTACCGCCTGTGCCGCCGCCCGCGCCCGGCTCGGAGGCGCCGACGGCGCAGCTGCCGCATCGGCAGCGCGGGGAGACGTACGGTCCGCCCGGGACAGCGTCTCCGTCGGGGGCGCCCGAAGCCGGGTCTCCATCGGGACCGGCGCCGGGAGAAGGTGCGGGTCCGGGTGCGGCTCCGGCACCGGGCCCGGGTGAGCCGGGAGTGCTGCCGCCGGCCCGGACGCCTCAGGAGTCGCAGGAGGCAGCGCCCGAGGCGCCGCCGAAGCAGGAGGCCGGGCCCACCGTCTCCGCGCGGGGCCCCGAGTCCGACCGGCCGATAGCCGATCCACCGACCGTCCGCTTCCCGCTCAGTAAGCCGAAGTCCAAGGCGGCCCAGCCCGAGGAGACGGAACCGCGGGACAAGGAAGAGACGCGGGACAAGAAAGAGACGGGGGAAGGCGAACCCACATGACCACCCTGGACCACCCGGCGCGTGACGGCACGGACGGACCCGTCCGGCCGCCCGCCCGGATCCCGTTCCCGGTCGTGGACGAGGTCGCCCGGCACTGCCTCCAGGAGGAGGAGCCGGAGACCGTCCACATCGAGGTCCATCTGCCGGGCCACCTGGACGCGGCCCGGCTGAGGGCGGCGTTCACCGAGGCCCTGCACCGCCACCCGCGCATCCTGATGCGCGAGGCGGCGGGGCCCTGGTACCGCCGCCGCTACGAGTGGGAACTCACCCGCGACCCGGACGTGGCGGAGGTGGTGACGTTCCCGGCGCCGGACCGCGACGCCCTGAAGCACGCCCGGGACAGGGCGCTCGCCTCCGCCCCGCCGCTGTCGGCCTCCCCGCCGATCAGGCTGGAGGTCGTCCGCGATCCGGAGGACGACGGCACCGTTCTCTTCCTCACCATCAACCACACCGCCCTGGACGGCCCCGCCTGCCTCAGGGTCCTGGCCACCGCGGCCGAGCTCTACGGAGGCCGCGACAACGCCCCCGCCGCTCCTCCGACCCGTGCAACAGGCGCCGCTCCCACGGAAGTTGACGCCCCGTCGAGCTGGACCCCGCCCGCCCGGGTCGCGCACGGCACCCCGGAGCCCTCTCCCGGCAACGGCATGCTCGTGTCCGAGCTGAGAGTGCCGCACCGGCCCAAGGGCTCCCCCTACACCGTGAACGACCAGCTCATGGTGGCCACCGCGCTGATGCTCACCCACTGGAACCGGGAACACGGCGCCCGCCCCCGGCCCATGCGCATCACGATGCCGGTGGACGACCGGCCGCGCGGCACGGACATGCCCATCGGCAACGGCACCCGGCTCGTCGAAGTCCCGTTCGCGCCCGAGGAGCTGGACGCCTCCGACCTGCCCGGCCTGTTGCGTCGTACGGCGGACCGCACGCGTGCCCTCAAGGCCCAGCCGCGGCCCCAACTCGGCCATGGAGCCGCCCTGTTGACCGCCCCCTGGGCCCCCGTTCCCTGGCGGGCCGCGCTCACCAGAGGCCTGCGCAGAGCCGCCGCGCCCTGGACGTCGACGACCCTGCTGAGCAACATCGGCCGCGTCCCGTACCCCCTCGACTTCGGCGAGGGAGCGGGCCGTGCGCACGCGGTGTGGTTCTCCGCCCCCGCCCGTATGCCCCGCGGTCTGACCGTCACGACAGCCGCCACGGCGGGCCGGCTGCACCTCGCGCTGCGCTGGTCCCGCACCCTCCTCAGCCACGGCGACGGCTGCCACCTCCGCGACCTGTTCGAGCACTACCTGCACGCGACGGAACACGCGGAGGAGCCCCCGGGGGAGAAACCCACGCGGGAGAAACCCACAACGGGGAAGCCCACGAGGGGGAACGGCTCATGACCACCGCCCCGCCCCGCCGCGAACGACCGCGCGGACTACGGGACTTCTACGAGGACCCGGACGTCACCGTCGCCTCCGGCACCCCCCGCAGCCTCCGCCAGGCCCGGATGCTCGCCGAAGCCCTCGGCCCGGCCACATCCGGCGCACGGACCGTCATCGACATCGGCTGCGGCGACGGCAGCGCCGCCGCGACGGCCGCTCCGCTGCTCGCGGGCCACCGCATCATCGGCGTCGACTGGTCCCAGGACGCCCTGAAACGCGCGCACACCCACATCCCGTACGCGGTACGCGGCGAACTCACCGACGGCGGGCTGCCGTTCAGATCCGGCTGCGCCGACGCCGTCCTGTTCAGCGAGGTCGTCGAACACCTCGTGGACCCCGACGCGGCCCTCGACGAGATCCACCGGATCCTGCGCCCCGGAGGTCATCTCATGCTCTCCACCCCGAACCTGGCCGCCTGGTACAACCGGGCCCTGCTCCTCGCCGGAGTCCAGCCCGTCTTCTCCGAGGTGAGCCTGCGCGCCATCCACGGCCGCCCCGGCCAGGAGGTCGTGGGCCATCTGCGGCTCTACACCGCCCGCGCGCTACGGGAGTTCGTGGCCGCGTCGGGCTTCGAGGTCGTACGACTGCGGGGGGCGCCCTTCCACGGCGTACCGCGGCCGATGCGCCCACTGGACCGGCTGGCCTGCCGGGCGCCATCCATGGCCTCGATCCTGCTCCTGCACGCACGGAGGACGTAGCCCATGTGGTGGGGGGTAGCCGCGGCGCTGCTGGCGAACGTTCTGTACAGCACCGGTTTCGTCCTGGAGAAACGGGCGCTGGCGGCCATGCCCTCGGTGAACGTCCGCGAACCCGCGCGGCTGCTGCGCCTCGTCCTCGGCAGCCCACTGTGGATCGGCGGCTCCCTCGCTTTGGCCAGCGGCTTCGGTGCCCAGCTCGTCGTCTACCGCACCCTGCCGATCGCCGCCGCCCAGGGCATCTTCGTCTCCGGCCTCGTCATCCTCGTCCTGCTCTCCTCGGTACTCCTCGGCGAGGAGACCTCCGGCCGCGAGCGGTACGCACTCGGCGCCATCCTCGCCGCCCTGCTGATGGTCGTGCTGTCGCTGAACGAACGCTCCGACACGGTCAGCCGCAGCGCCCCCGTCTCGATGATCCTGCTGGTCTGCCTGCCGACCCTGGCGATGGGCGTCTGGCTGTACGGATCCGCCGAGCACCGTGCCCGCCGTCGGCACCGTATGCCGACCACGGGGGTCGAATACGGCGTGGCGGTGGGCCTGTTGTACGGGGTGAGCTCGCTGGCCATCAAGGGCGTGTCGAGCTACCTGACGACAAGCGGCCTCGGCGGTGCGGTACTTGACCTGCTGGTCTCCCCGTATCCCTACATCCTGCTGTTCACCGGCGCGTTCGGCCTGATCATGTCGCAGGCGGCGCTGCAACGCTGCCGGGCCTCGCTGATCGTGCCGGTCTGTACGACGGTGACCTGCCTGTTCACGGCGGTGCTCGGCACGCTCGCGTTCGGCGAGGCGCTTCCCGAGGACCCGGTGCGGCTCGCGCTGCGCCTCGGCGGTACGGCGCTGGCGGTCTCCGTACTCCTCGCGATGCCCAAGCACGACCCGCCGGCGAAGCCGGAGCCCCGGCCCTCGGAGCCGGAACCGCCGTCGGAACCGGAACGGCCGTCGGAACCGGAACGGCCGGAACACGAGCCCCTCTCGGACTCCGAACGACCCTCGGAGTCCGCGCAGTCACCGCCGGAACCCGACTCCCCATCGGAGCCGGCGCAGCCACCCTCGGAACCCGATTCCCCATCGGAGACCGAACCGGCACCCTCGGAACCCGACTCCCCATCGGAGACCGAACCGGCACCCTCGGAACCCGACTCCCCATCGGAGACCGAACCGGCGCCAGAGCCCGAACGCCCCACCTCCACCCGAGAGTTGACCCCACCATGAACCCTGACGACCCACTCCTGAAGATCCTGGCGTGCCCGCTGGACAAAGGGCCTTTGCACCTCCTCGTACAGGAACCCGAGGAGCCGGGCGACGCCCTCTACAACCCACGGCTGCAACGCCGTTACCCGATCGTCGACGGCATACCCCAGCTCCTCCCGTCCTCCGGCGAGCAGGTGACGGAGGACGAGCACGAGGAGCTACTGCTGCGTATAACTGGGAGCACCCCCCAGACCCCCGGGATCACCCCATGACCCTGGCCGCCCGCCTCGCCCCCTTCATCCCCCTGCGCCTCGTCGCCGCGGCGGCCCGGCTCGTCTACCCGCGCTTCGAGCCCGAGCTGGCCCGGCTCCCCGAGCTGTGCCCGCCGGACTGCGGCACGGCCGTGGACGTCGGCGGCTGGTACGGCCCCTGGACGCGCCGTCTGTCGGACCGGGCCCGCCGCGTCGTGACCGTAGAGCCGGTACCGCACCTGGCCCGCCTGCTGACCGACGCCACCCCCGGCAACGTGCGGGTGGTCCGCGCCGCCGCCAGCGACCGCCGGGGCACCGCCCGGCTCTGGCTGCCGCCCGGCGACCAGGGCGACCGAGGCGTCTCCTCACTCATCCGCCGGGACATCCACGCCCGCGCCCTGGACGTCCCCTGTCTCACCCTCGACAGCCTGGACCTCCACGACGTCGGCTTCGTCAAGATCGACGTCGACGGCAACGAACTCGCGGTCCTGCGCGGCGCCACCGCCCTGCTGACCCGCGACCGGCCGGCCCTGTTCATCGAACTGGAGGCCCGCATCCAGCCGATCGCCCCGGTCGTCTCCCACCTGGCCCAGCACGGCTACGAGGGCTGGGTCCTGCCCGGCGACACCTGGCTCCCCCTGTCCTCCTTCGACTTAGAGGCCCACCAGGCACGCGCCTCCCACGTCGTCTCCCAGGGCCTGCTCCGCCGGGTGCTGCCGTTCCGTGGCCACCGCTACGTCCGCTACGTCAACTCCGTCCTGTTCCTCCCCGACGGCCGCCACCCGGGCGAGCGACCCGTACGCGACGAGCGACCCGTACGCGAGGATGGGACGCATGCCCGCCGCGAAGCGACCCACCGGCCCGTTCACCCGGCTCGACTTCCAGCTCGTCCTGCTGCGCCGCATGGCCGACCACAATCCGGACCTGGTCGAGGAAGCCCGTCATGAGCTGGGCGTCTCGATCGCCGAGATGCGCGAGTCCAACCGCCGCTGGCAGGCGATGATCCGTGGCCCCCGCTCCCGCTCGGCCACCTCGCGGTACCACTCCGTCCTCGGCCAGCCGGAGGCGGTGGCGACCCGGAAGATCGGCGACCTGGAGTGCGAGGCCCGGCTCTGGCCCGTACCCCTGTGGCCGGATCTCCGCTTCGAGGTGCTCCTCGCCCCGAACGGAGTGGTCTGGAACGAGTGGCTGGTACGGGCGCCGGGCGCGGCGGGGCCTTCCTTGCGCACGCTCGACGACCTGACCCCCTGGTCCTGCACGGTGGACGAGGCGGCCCGCGCCTTCGCTCCCGCCCGGCCGCTGGAGGGAACCGCGCCGACGAGGTGGGGACTGAGATTCCAGGCACCGGACTCGTCGGGCGTACGACGGGACTGCGTGGCGGAGTTCACCTGGGGGCTGTTGCAGCGGGTGGCCGTGAGCGGCGGCGAGGGCGTCGCCGTCAGCGGGCGGCCTTGACGATCGCCTCCGCGGCCACCGGCACCGAGTCCGTGTGCAGCGAGAGGAAGAGGTTCGGCTCGATCAGCTCCAGCTCCATCACTCGGGGCTCGCCGTCGTCCCCGTCCACGAGGTCCACGCGCGCGTAGAGCAGCTCGGGTTCGCCGGGTACGGCCGCCAACGCCCGTTCGGCGACGGCAAGTTCGGCAGGGGTCGGCTGCCAGGGCCGGAGGTTGGGGTGCGGGACCTTGTCCTCGTCGTACGCAGTCCCGGGTTCGAGGACGGCGCCCTTGCGTATGGCATGGAGGAAACGCCCGCCGAAGAACTGGAGGGCCCGTTCACCCGCCGTATCGATGCTCCGTACGTACGGCTGCACGATCGCGGTCAGCTCCTCCGCGTGCATCCGCGCGAGATGGCGTACGGCTGTCTCGTGTTCCCCGGGCGCGTAACGGGCGGCGAACCGGGCCCCCGCCCCCGAGGTGGGCTTGATGACGTACTCCTGCTCCTCGGGCAGATCGACCGGATCGCCCGGAGCGAGAAAGTGCGTGTCGACGACAGGCACCCCGGCTGCGCTCAGGTCCCCCAGGTACCGCTTGTCGGCGTTCCAGCGCACGACGTCGGCCGGATTGGCGAGCGTCGTTGCCTGTCCGCACCGCTCGGCCCACGCCACGAACTCGGCGGACCGCCAGGTGTAGTCCCAGGTGGACCGGATGACGGCAAGATCGAAGTCACCCCACCCGACGTCCGGGTCGTCCCAGCACACGACGACCGCCTCGGCCCCGGCCTCCTCCACCGCGCCCGCGAGCACCGGCAGGTCGCGGTCGTAACCGGTCTCCCGCACCTCCCGGCAGGTGACGAGTGCGATGCGGGTGCTGCGTGTCACGGGGACTCCTTGTCCGTACGTCGATTCCATACGTCGATTCCAGCGATTCGGCCCGCAGGCTAACAATCTGACCGGAACCGAGGCACCTGCATTTGACCTTCCCCTTTGGGGAGGCCACAGCATCGGTGGCAAGACGAGGAACGACCGGCCCGGCTCGCGAGGTGGGCGCATGGAGATCGCGCATGGAGGTCGCATGGAAATGCTGACGATAGGGGCGTTCGCCAAGGCGTGCCGACTATCACCGAAGGCGCTTCGGCTGTACGACGAGCTGGAGTTGCTGCGGCCCGCGCGGGTGGACCCGGAGAGCGGGTACCGCTACTACGCGCCGGAGCAGTTGGAGCAGGCGCGTCTGGTGGCGTGGCTGCGGCGGCTCGGGATGCCGCTGGCCCGGATACGGGAGGTCTGCGCGCTCGAACCGGCGTCCGCCGCGACGGAGATCCGCGCGTACTGGGCGCGGGTCGAAGCCGAGACGGCGGCCCGCCGTGACCTGGCGGCCTTCCTCGTCGACCACCTTTCACAGGTTCCGAGGAAGGACACCACCATGCTGGAACTGCGTTACGCCGCCCTCTCCGACACGGGCCTCGTCCGCCCCGCCAACCAGGACACGGCATACGCGGGCACCCGCGTCCTGGCCGTCGCGGACGGCTTCGGCCCTGCGGGAGCCCCCGCCAGTACGGCCGCGGTCGAGGCCCTCAAGTTCCTCGACGCCGAGCCGCTTCCGGCGGGCAGTGTCCTCAACCTCCTGGAGGACGCTGTCCAGGGCGCGACACAGGCGGTCCAGGACGTGACCCAGGACCCGAAGGAGGACGGCACCACGCTCACCGCGATGCTCTGGACCGGCTCCCAGCTGGCTCTGGTCCACATCGGCGACAGCCGCGCCTACCTCCTGCGCGACGGCTCCCTCTTCCAGATCACCCACGACCACACGATGGTCCAGTCGATGATCGACGAGGGCCGCCTCACCCTGGAGGAGGCCATGGCGCACCCCCAACGCGCGCTTCTCCTCAAGGCGCTGACGGGCGCGGGCCCGGCTACCGCTCCGGACGTACGGCTGCACGACGCGCTTCCGGGCGACCGCTATCTCCTCTGCTCCGACGGCCTCTCCGGGGTCGTCCCGGACTCGGATATCCAGGAGACCCTGACCACGATTCCCTCGCCGGAACAGGCAGTTCGCGCCTTGGTCATCGCGGCGAACAACTCCGGCGGCCCGGACAACGTGAGTTGTGTGGTGGCCGACGTGGTGACGACCGAATCGCGCTGAGCGCGGGGCTGAGCTGTTGTCACGACCGGATCGGAAGCCACAGCTCGATCCGGTCGTGCCGACAGTAGAACTCGACCAGGGGCCGGGCGTCATCGGCCGGCAGCATCGCCTCCAGCTCGGCCATCCCGTCGGCGATTCGCCCATAGATCTGGGGAGGGTCGCCGACAAGGCGACCGCGCAGGTAGGAGCCTCCTGGCAAGGTGCCGAGCTGCAGACCCAAAAGGGCGGGGCGGTCGTCCTCCTTCACCGGCGTGCAGACCGTGTAGGTGTTCTGGCGTACGTCGATCTGCGCGTACATCTTGCGTCCGCGCAGCCCGACCAGCTTCTCGAACGACGGCCAGAGCTGCTGTATTTGGGGCAGCTCATCGACGGTGGTCTGCTGCATGACAGTGACGTCCGACCGCTGAATGCGATCGGGCGGAGCGGAGAATACGGATGGTGTCATGGCACCGAATACAAGCACTCGGCACTGACATCCGGCCCGGCCGAACCGGCGGGCGGGCGTATGCGGTCACCGCCCGTCAGGAATTAGGAATTCGGCGACGCGAGGCAGTAAGTGAGGTCGTGGAAGGTGCCGGCCTTGGCGTTGAAGTCGGGGGGCTTGCTGTAGAAGAGGGCGGCTGCGTTCGGATCGCCGTACGAGGTGGACTGGCGGCACGCGTCGGGGCCGCTACCCGTGACGATCCGCTCGAGGCGCACCACGGCTTTCAAGTCCGTGCACTCCACGCGCGGTCCGTTGGCCACGCGCACGTCGAACCCGCTGTAGCAGTTGCCCTCCTTGCCGTAGAGCATCAGGCACAGGCTCGGCTTCTCGTTGCGGAAGTCGAAGCCGGTGTAATCGTCCCTGATGCACAGATCCGACTTACCGTTCGGCACCAGCCTGGTCACCCGGGCCACCGCGTTCCGGTTGGCACAGTCGACCACCCAGACCTCCCCGCCCTGGCGGGGCTCGTCGGAGCCGACGCAGTCGCCCTCCCGCGGGGTGGTGGTCGGCCGGATGTCGGCCTGCGACGAGGGCTGGTCGGAGTCGGACGAGGAGCGATCCGACGGGCTGCGGTCGGACGGGGCAGAGGACGGCGTGCTCGTGGCGTCGGTTGGTGTGCTGCTCGCCGCGTCGGGCCGGGTCTCGGTCCCGCACGCGGTCGGCAGAGCGGCCGCTACAAGGCCGCCGACGAACAAGGGGACTTGCTTCCGCATCACGACTCCGGGGTGGCTCGGCGGACCATCGATGGTGTTCGCGATACGCGTCTACACGGCATTCCGGGGACCGGTCCCCGCGCCCACCTGCCCCTGGAGATGAGCCGTAGCTATGCCCGGCATAAGCACCCTACAGAGGGTCCATAACGTGCCCGTCCTGATGTGCGCCACACGAGGTGACTGTGTCTTGTGCCCTCAGAGGCCGTGTGCGAGTGACCCCGTGTGGCGATTGAGCAGGCGGGTCGTTGCCGACCACTTTCGCGACCCAGGCAGTCCGAAGTGTTGCATTCCGAGACCGTCGATGTGATGCGTATCACTCTCTGGATGCTTCAGGTCAGGCATGCGCGATCATGATCGGAATGGACGCTCGTTTCCTTGGCATCGCTGAGCTGGTCGAAGCCCCGTCCGTGGCGGTCGTGGTCGACGTCATGCGTGCTTTCACCGTGGCCCCCTGGGCCTTTGCCCAGGGGGCGGAAAAGATCGTTCTTGCTGAGTCGTTGGACGAAGCCCTGGCGCTCAAGGCTCGCCACCCGGATTGGGTGACGCTCAAAGACGGTCCACCCGCGCCCGGGTTCGACATGGTCAACTCGCCGGGCCTCCTGCAGTCTATCGACCTTGGCGGACGGACCGTTGTGCAGAAGACCACGGCAGGGACGGTCGGCGCCCTTGCGGTCAAGGAGGCGTCGCTGGTGCTGTGCGCCAGCTTCGTAGTGGCGGAGGCAACGGCTCGGCTCTTGCGGACGCACGCGAGTGACAGTGTCACGTTCGTCGTCACTGGCGACCACGGGCAGGCCGATGAAGATCTGGCATGTGCTCAATACATCGCTCGGAGGACCACAGAGACTGGGACGGATGCTGCTGAGTTCCTCCGCCGCGCTGCCGAGTCGCGCGCCGCCGCCGAACTGGCGGAGGGGGTGCGTCAAGGAGTCCATCCTGATGACGTTGCGCTCTGTCTTGAGGTCGACCGGTTTCCCTTTGCCATGGTGGCGACCTTGGAAGGCTCACTCATGGTCCTGCGTCCACGCGCGATGCCTTCGCTGACTGACGAGGACCCGGTCTGATCGCTGGTGAGGTCTGCTTTCAGACGGTCCGCGAGTTGGCCGACGACTTCGGCGTCACCGAGCATGTGCCGGGCAAGACAGTGTGGGCCTCCTTCAAAGTCGCGACCGTGTAGGTGAACCTTCTCTCGGCTGCTTCGTAGCCTGGGCGCCATGACCACCCTGCAGAAGATTCATGACGTGCCCGTCCTGATGTGCGCCCCCGAGGGCGAACCCATCCGCAGCGAACGCGACGCCCTGGATTTCATCGGCGATGCCGGGTATCAGGGCGCCCAGTGGGCCGTCATCCCCGCGGAACGGTTCGAGGACGCTTTCTTCCAGTTGAGCACGCGTGTCGCCGGAGGGATCATCCAGAAGTTCGTCCAGTACGGCGTGGGGATCGTCGTCCTCGGTGATATCTCCCGTCATACGGAAGCGAGTTCGGCGCTGCGGGACTTTGTCCGTGAGTGCAATCGCGGGCGGCAGACGTGGTTTCTGGCCGATGTGGAGGAGCTGAAGGAGCGGCTCAAGAGGTAGAGAGGCCCGGCCCGTTGGTGTGTCCTGCGCGTACGGGCTTCCGTGCGCGCAGGACACGTGCGGCAACGCGGCCGTCCAGAAGGCGACAGTGACACCACGTCATGCTCCCTCCTGACGAACGTCACTGCGAAGTGATGACACCACGCCCTGCCAGGCGAGGGTGAAGGCGGCTGAGATGGATGCATGACCTCGGCACCCGTCACGGACGCTGAGGGTCTGAACCTCACCCAGACGACGTCCACTCCGTGAAAGGGCTGCCCCACGCGCTCGGCCTGGCCGCCCTCGACCTCTGCAACCCCGCCCAGATCGACGTGCTGGTCCGCATGAACGGCTAGCGGCGGTGCCGTCCCATGCCCGTCCGTTCCGGCGCCCCGTGCGCCCCGTGCGCCCCGTGCGCCCCTCAGGAGGACATCAGATGCACCGAACCTTGTCCCTCGCCCTCGCCGCCACCGCGGTGGCGGTGACCGCGATTCCGGGAGTGTCGGTGGCGGCGACGCCGGACACCGTGCGGTGGGGTCCGTGCCCGGAGAAGGCTGCCTCGGAGAAGGCCGCCTTACCCCGTCTCGAGTGCTCGACGCTCAAAGTCCCGCTGGACTACCGCAATCCCGACGGCCGACAGATAGAGATCGCGATCTCCCGGCTGGCGAGCGAGGAACCCTCAAAGCGCCGCGGCGTGCTGCTGACCAGTCCAGGCGGCCCCGGCATCACGGGACTCGGCTACCCGGCCGTTCTCGCCGGCTCAGGGCTGCCGCAGAAGGTGCTGGACTCCTACGACCTGATCGGCTTCGACCCGCGCGGCGTCGGCCGCAGCACGCGGGTGACCTGCGATCTGACGCCGGAGCAGCAGGAACGCGGCAACCTCCCGCCGTACGCGCACACCGCGGCCGATGTCGCGCGGGAGGCGGGGAACGCGCGGACCATCGCGGAGCAGTGCGCCACCTCGCGGACGGCGTGGATGCTGCCGCACACCACCACCGCGAACACCGCGCGCGACATGGACCGGATCCGGGCGGCGCTGGGCGAGCCGAAGCTCTCGTACCTCGGTGCCTCCTACGGCTCCTACCTCGGTGCGGTGTACACGACGATGTTCCCGGGGCGCAGCGACCGGATCGTGCTCGACAGCAACCTGGGCCCCGGCGGTTACGACGTCACGGCCATGCGGATGCTCGCCCGTGGACTGGAGGACCGGTTCCCGGATTTCGCGGCGTTCGCGGCCGCGCGCCCCGAATACGGCCTGGGCACCACACCGGAGCAGGTGACCGCGAAGTTCTTCGATCTCGCGGAGCGGTTGGAGTCGAAACCGGTCCAGGGCATCGACGGGACGTTGTTCCGCGGGATCACGTTCGACCGCCTCTACCTCGATGCGAACATGCCCGTGCTGGCCGAGTTCTGGCAGGCGCTCGACACCGACCGGCCGGTGCCGCCCAGCCCGCCGTTGGCGGACATGGAGAACTTCATGTCCAGCCGTTTTTACGTGATATGCGGTGACAGTCGCTGGCCGGGGACGGTCCGGGAGTATCAGCGGAACGTCGCGGTCGACCGGCTGGAATACCCGATGCTGGGCGGGTCCTCGGCCGGCATCGGACCGTGCGCGTTCTGGCCGGGCGAGCGGGTCGAGCCGCCGGTGCGCATCGGTGACCGGGGCCCGTCGAACGTGCTCATGGTGCAGAACGAGCGCGACCCGGGGACCCCGCTGGCAGGCGCCCAGGAGCTGCGGCGGGCGTTCGGGAAGCGGGCCACGATGGTGACGGCCGACCAGGGCGGGCACGGTGTCTATCCGTTCGGCGCCAACACCTGCGCGAAGGACGCGGCGACGGCGTTCCTGACCACCGGGCAGCGCCCGGCGCGGGACCTCGCCTGCGCGGCGGAACCCGGCAAGTAACAGGAGTGGAGACATGCTCAGGCAGTGGCGGCATCGGCGGGCTGTGCAGCGGGTCAAGCCCGGGGACGGGCGACCGTTGAAGCGTTTCCGCTGGTGGCAGATGCTTACCCGCGCGCTGTTCCATCTTCGGCTGATGAGCGACGACGGCCGGCAGACGGTCTATTCCGTCGAGGTCAGGCATCAGAATCAGTCGGAGGGCTACGTCAAGGCCCATCTGTACCTCGATGGCAGGCATCACGCCGAGTCCAAAGTCCCTGCCGTCTTCCCCGTCCAGGGCGGCAACGTCGAAGTGAGGACGAGCGGCTTCGGGCTCAAGCGCTGCCACTACGTCACCGCCGAGGGGGCCGAGCACCAACTCGTCCCGGACCCCGCCTCCGCCGAGGGGCGCCGCGCGCGCCTCGACCGATCGCACCCGGCACTGAGCCGCTGTATCGGTTCCCTCTCGTCGATCGTGCTCGTCGTCGGCCTGGTTCTCCTGATCCTTCAGCTCATCGAACAGGTCACCCGGGCGCCGGAGGGCGTCGCCCAGTACGTCGGGACCTTCACCTCGCCCATTGATCTACCGGCATGGGGCAACGCCGTGGTCGGGCTCGTTACTGTGGCGGCCAGCACCGAGCGGGCGCTGCGGCTGCGATACAGCTGGCTGCTCGACGGCGGGGCGGGCTGAGCTTGACGTATACCTGGGCCCCGGCGGATGAGCGCTTTGAGGCGCCGCAAGCCTGTCAGCTCAGGTGCCGAGTGTGTGCCCGGTCGTTGCGTCCACGTGGTCCGGGACCTCATCGTGGCGATCGCCGACGGTCAGCGTCCCTGAGGGCTCGAACACGAGGATCGCGGCGCCGGACGGAGCGTACGGCTTGTGCTCCGTACCTCGGGGGACGGTGAAGACCGCCCCCTGCGGGAGCAGGACCGTGCGCTCCCCATCGGCCTCGCGCAAGGAGATGTGAAGCTCTCCGTCGAGTACCAGGAAGAACTCGTCGGTGTCGTCGTGGACGTGCCAGACATGTTCGCCCTCGACCTTGGCGATGCGGACGTCATAGTCGTTGACGCGCGTGACGATACGGGGGCTCCACAGGGCATCGAAGGAGGCCAGAGCCTTGCTGAGGGAGATGGGTTCGTTACTCATGGGCTCATCCTGAGCCGTCTTGTATGGCCGAGGTGAGTGCTAGAAATTGCGCATGGCGAAAGAATCCTCGCACGCACTGCGCTCGGCGGGCGTACACCGGGTCGTCGTGATCGTCGACGAGAACTCGAATCCCTTCGAACTCGGTTGCGCGACGGAGATCTTCGGTCTGCGCAGACCGGAGATCGGCCGTGATCTCTACGACTTCAGGCTCTGCTCCCCCGAGCCCCGCACCCTGATGAGGGACGGATTCTTCACTCTCACGGGAGTCGCCGGTCTGGAAGCGGCCGACACGGCGGACACCTTGATCGTCCCCAACCGTCCCGACGTCGAGGTGCCCCGCCGCCCCGCCGTGCTCGATGCCGTCCGACGGGCGCACGCGCGCGGCGCGCGCCTGGTCGGCTTCTGCAGCGGCGCGTTCACACTGGCCGAGGCCGGAGTTCTCGACGGGCGCCGGGCCACCGCGCACTGGCAGTGGGCGGATTCCTTCCGGATGCGCTTCCCTGCTGTCCGCCTCGAACCAGACGTGCTGTTCGTGGACGACGGTGACATCCTCACCGCTGCGGGGAGCGCGGCCGCGCTCGATCTCGGGCTGCATGTGGTCCGCCGCGACTACGGCGCGGAGGTTGCCAACTCGGTGAGTCGACGACTGGTTTTCGCGGCACACCGGGACGGCGGGCAGCAGCAGTTCGTGGAGCGGCCCATGCCCGACCTGCCTGACGAGTCCCTGGCGCCCCTCTTGGCCTGGGCGCAGGAACGGCTGGACTCACCGCTCACGGTCTCTGACCTTGCGTCGCGCGCGGCGGTCAGTGCGGCGACGCTGCATCGCCGCTTCCGGACACAACTGGGAACGACGCCGTTGACGTGGCTCACGGGGGAACGAATCGCCTTGGCATGCCGGTTGATCGAACGAGGTGAGTCCCGCTTCGAGATGGTCGCGCGGCGCAGCGGGCTTGGCACCGCTGCCAATTTGCGCACGCTGATGCGCCGCGAGACGGGCATCACTCCGTCGGCATACAGGCGTCGGTTCGGGCCGGAGGCGAATTGACGGCGGGGCATCCCGCATCCCCCTCCGGCACGGCACGGGACGTTCCTCGGACCCCTGCCCAACGCCCAACATCCGTGCACAGCAAGTCAGTTGACCATAGGCAAACGGCGCGGCTCAACGCGTTCCTCGACGGCCGAGTCGCCGTCGCGGGTTACGACATACGCTCCCTTGCCGGGCAACTCGGTTACGGCTTCGGTCAGTTCGGTGCCGCGGTAGACCAGGCCCACTCCGTCGTCGGTGCAGTGCGTGACGGGCAGGGTGCCGTTCGCGACGAGGCTGTGGACCAGGGGGCGGCGGCCGGGGTCGGTGTCGTAGTGGACGCCGTTGCCGTAGGGGAGGAAGCCCAACGCGTTGGTGAGCGGGCGGAGTTCGGGGCCGAAGGAGTCCGTGGTGCCGCCCTGGAACCAGCACATCGAGCCCGCGCTGACCCCGCTGAGGACGACGCCCGAGCGCCAGGCCCGGCGGAGGATGTCGTCCAGGCCGTGTACCCGCCACACCGCGAGGAGGTTCGCCACCGAGCCGCCCATGACCCAGATTACGTCCTGGTCCAGGACGGCGCCCTCCACATCCTCGTGGTTGGGCATCGGGAAGAGCTGGAGGGGCGTGAGGTCGAAGCCCGCCACGCGTGCGGCCTCGGACATGCGGGCGGTGAAGTGCTCGGCGTCGCCTATCGCCGTGCCGACGTACATGACGCGTGGGCGGCGGCCGTGGGCGCCCGAGAGTTCGACCGCGTGGTGCACCAGGGCGTCGAACATCACCATGGTCCGGCCGCCGCCGGCTCGGTGGCCGCCGGAGGTGGCGAGGATGGTGGGCTCCCGTCCGTTCACGGGAGAGGGAGAAAGAGACGGAGAAGGGGTGGTGGCGGGGGCGGGTCCGGGTGCGGGGACGGGTGCGGTCATGACGGGGGATCGTAACGAGCTCTGTCAGGCCGTTGGGTCGTCGTCCTCCGGGTCCCAGTCCAGCAGGCGTACCTTCGCCACCGTGCGGACGTGGCGGCGCATCGCCGTGGCCGCCTGCCTCGGGCGGCGGTCGGCGATCGCGTCGAGGATCGCGTGGTGCTGGGCCAGGGAGCGGGTGGGGCGGCCCGGCTGGCGGAGGGATTCGTTGCGGCTCTCGGTGATCTGGTCGGCGATGGAGCGCATGAACTCGGCGAGGATGCTGCTGTGGGCCGCCGCCGTGACCGCGGCGTGGAAGAGCCGGTCGCCCTCCACTCCGTGGGCGCCTTCCTCGATCTCGCGTGCCATGTGGTCGAGGGCCTGGCGCAGGGCGGCGAGATCGTCGTCCGTGCGGCGCTCGGCGGCGAGCTCGGCGAGCTTGGTCTCCAGGGCCTCGCGGGCTTCGAGTACGTCGGGGAGGCGCCGACGGCGTTCGACGAGCCGTTCGACGGGTTCCACGTCGAGGCTGTCGCGGACCAGATACGTACCGCCACCGTGCCGGGCCTCGACCAGGCCCTGGACCTCCAGGACCACGATCGCCTGCTTCACGGAGGCGCGGCTGACACCGAGACGGGCCGCCAGGTCGCGCTCGGGCGGCAGACGGTCACCGGCGCGCAGACCGCCCTCGGCGACGTACTGGCGCAGCCGCTCCAGCACCTGCTCGTAGAGGCGCTGTTTCGTCATGGGGCGCAGGGCTTCGGTCATGAGGTCCCCCTTCGTCGGGAGCCTAGCACCGTGGTCCACTGGTCCATTGGCTCAGCCAATTCTTGCGCGACCCCTTGACGTCCGTACGTGTCGCACTCACGCTGTCCAGCGACCTAAGTGGTTCAGCCACTTGGCCAATCAGCCAGCCCTTCATGCCACTCCGGGGCCCAAGGACGGGAGCCCGTATGTCCGCCGAACTGATATCGATCCTCGTACTCGTCGTGGTGTTCGTGATCGCCACCACCCGCTCCATCAACATGGGCGCGCTCGCCTTCGCCGCCGCGTTCGGGGTCGGCGAACTCGTCGCGGACCTCAACGCCGACGAGATCTTCGCGGGCTTTCCCGGTGACCTCTTCGTCGTGCTCGTCGGGGTGACGTACCTGTTCGCGATCGCCCGCGCCAACGGCACCACCGACTGGCTCGTGCACGCCTCGATCCGGCTCGTACGCGGCCGGGTCGCGCTGATCCCGTGGGTGATGTTCGTGATCACGGGGGCACTCACCGCCATCGGCGCGGTCAGTCCGGCCGCGGTCGCGATCGTGGCGCCGATCGCGCTGAGTTTCGCGGCGCGGTACGGGATCAGCCCGCTGCTGATGGGCGCGATGGTGGTGCACGGGGCGCAGGGCGGCGGCTTCTCGCCGATCAGCATCTACGGATCGATCGTCAACGGGATCGTGGAGCGCGAGAACCTGCCGGGCAACGAGATCGCCCTCTTCCTGGCCTCCCTGCTCGCCAACCTGGTCATCGCGGGTGTGGTGTTCGTGCTCTTCGGCGGGCTGAAGCTGTGGGCGCAGGGGGCGGTGACGCCGGACGAGCCCTCCAAGGACGCCTCTGACGAGGGCGGCCTTCCGGAGGGCGGTTCCGGACCGCAACCCGCTGGTACCGCTGCCGGCACGGGTACCGGCACCGGCAGCAACACCGCCGTAGCCACCCGCCCCGACGCACCCACCAAGCCCGACACCACCCGCCTCACCCCGGCCCGGATCGCCACGCTCACCTCGCTCGTCGCCCTCGTCGTAGCCGTCCTTGCCTTCGACCTGGACGCCGGTCTGACCGCGATCACCCTCGCCGTCGTGCTGAGCACCGCCTGGCCGGAGGACAGCCGCAACGCGGTCGGCCAGATCGCCTGGTCGACGGTCCTGCTGATCTGCGGTGTCCTCACGTACGTCGGTGTCCTGGACGAGATGGGCACCATCACCTGGGCCGGTGAGGGCGTCAGCGGCATCGGCGTCCCGCTGCTGGCCGCGGTCCTGCTCTGCTACATCGGCGCGATCGTCTCGGCGTTCGCCTCGTCCGTCGGGATCATGGGCGCCCTGATCCCCCTCGCCGTGCCCTTCCTCGCGCAGGGCGAGATCGGGGCGGTCGGCATGGTGGCCGCACTGGCCGTGTCGGCGACCGTCGTGGACGTGAGCCCCTTCTCGACGAACGGCGCGCTGGTACTGGCCGCGGCGCCGGACGTCGACCGCGAGCGTTTCTTCAGGCAGCTGATGGTGTACGGAGGGATCGTGGTGGCGGCGGTACCCGCGGTGGCGTGGCTGGTGATGGTGGTGCCCAACTGGGGATGACCTGTGGATGACCTGGGGATTCCCCGGGGAGACCTGAGGATGCCGACGACGCCATGAGTGACGTACCGCCATGAGCCACGTAGCGACGAACGACCAAGGAGTAACGACGCGTGTCCCCTCTCTTCCCGGCCCTGACCGAGGCCTCCGCGGACCCGGACGGACCTGGTGCGCACCGGCCCGCCCTGCGCTTCGGCAACCGTTCCCTGACGTACGGCGAGCTGGCCGGCGTGGCCGCGCCCCTGGCCGAGCGCATCGCGGGAGCGGGCCGGATCGCCGTCTGGGCCACGCCCACCCTGGAGACCGCGGTCGCCGTGGTCGCCGCACTGCTGGCCGGCGTTCCCGCCGTACCGCTCAACCCGAAGTCGGGCGAGAGCGAGCTGGGGCACATCGTGTCGGACAGCGCGCCGACGCTGGTGCTCGCCGGATCCGGTGACCAACTCCCCTCGGCACTGGGCGGGTTGGGGCGCGTCGACGTCGACGTACGTGCCACGCGGACGCCCCGCGCGCCTGGAGACCCCAGCCCCGAAACCCCCGCCCTGATCGTCTACACCTCCGGCACCACCGGCCCGCCCAAGGGCGCCGTCATCCCCCGCAGGGCCATCGCCGCCACCCTGGACGCCCTCGCGGACGCCTGGCAGTGGACGGGCGACGACGTACTTGTGCACGGACTCCCCCTCTTCCATGTGCACGGCCTGATCCTCGGCGTCCTCGGCCCGCTGCGCCGCGGCGGATCGGTCCGTCACCTGGGCAGGTTCGAAACTGCGGGCGTGGCAAGGGAGTTGAACGAGGGCGCCACGATGTTGTTCGGGGTGCCGACGATGTACCACCGGATCGCGGAGGCGTTGCCCGACGACCCGGCTCTCGCGAAGTCCCTGGGGAAGGCACGACTGCTCGTGTCGGGCTCCGCGGCTCTGCCCGTGCACGACCACGAGCGGATCGCGGCGGCGACCGGACGCCGGGTCATCGAGCGGTACGGGATGACGGAGACCCTGATGAACACCAGTGTCCGTGCCGACGGGGAGCCGCGCGCGGGCACGGTCGGCGTTCCACTGCCGGGTGTGGAGCTGCGGCTGACGGAAGACGACGGGGTGACGGCCGTCGAGGCGTACGACGGGGAGACGGTGGGCGAGATCCAGGTTCGCGGGCCGAACCTCTTCACCGAGTACCTGAACCGGCCCGACGCGACGGCGGCGGCGTTCACGCAGGACGGATGGTTCCGCACGGGTGACATGGCCGTGCTCGACCCCGACGGCTATGTACGCATCGTCGGCCGCAAGGCCACCGACCTCATCAAGAGCGGCGGTTACAAGATCGGGGCGGGTGAGATCGAGAACGCGCTTCTGGAGCACCCGGGCGTGCGCGAGGCCGCGGTCACCGGTGAGCCCGACGCGGACCTCGGCGAGCGGATCGTGGCGTGGATCGTGCCGGACACGGAGACGGGCTCGGCTCAATCACCGCCCTCCACCGAGGAGTTGGCGGACCATGTGGCCCGTCGCCTGGCGCCCCACAAGCGTCCGCGCGTCGTCCGTTACCTCGACGCCCTGCCCCGCAACGACATGGGCAAGATCATGAAGCGCGCGCTGCCCCATGACTGACGGTCCCATGAGCGACGTGACCGGCGTACGGCGCTTGACGGCTCGCGAGGCGATCGGCCTCGTGGCCGACGGTTTCACCGAACTCCCGGCCCCGACGAGCGAGTACGCACCCGACGGCCCGCTGTCCTGGCACGGCTACGACGCAGCGCGCTCCCGCGCCGCCGAACGCACCGGCGAGGAGGAGTCCGTCGTCTGCGGCAGGGCGCGGGTCGGCGGGACGGCCGCCGTGCTGATCTCGTTCGAGTTCGGCTTCCTGGGCGGGTCGCTCGGGGAGCGCACCGGGGACCGGCTGGAGGCGGCGTACACGTACGCGCGTGAGCACCGCCTCCCCGTCGTGTCCCTCGTGGCGACGGGCGGCAGCCGAATGCAGGAGGGCATGCGCGCGCTGGTCCAACTCCAGCGTGTGGCACGGCAGTCGGCGCTCACCCGCGCGGTGGGCCTGCCGCAGCTCGCGGTGCTGCGGGATCCGACGACGGGCGGCGGCTGGGCCACGCTGGGCGCGGGCGCCGACGTGATCCTCGCGCTGCCGGGCGCCCAGGTCGGTTTCGCGGGTTCCCGGGTCCGTCCGCCGGACGCGGACCCGGCGTCGTACACGGCGGAGGCGCAACTGGCGGCGGGTTCGATCGATGCGGTGGTTCCCCCGGAGGCGCTACCCGGGGTACTGGAGCTCTGGCTGCGCCTGCTGACCCGCCCGTCGACGACACCCGCCCCTCCCCCGCCCGCCCTGGGCCGGGCCGGCCTCCCCGCCACCGGCCGTGAGGCGGTCGACAACGCCCGCTCCCCTCGACGACCCCGTGCCCAGGCCTACTTGGACGCGTACTTCACCCACCGCGCGCCGATCAGCGGCGACCGCACCGGCGGCGGCACCTACCCCGGCACCAGTCCCGACCCCGGAATGCTCTGCGGCTTCGGCGAACACGACGGCCGCACGATCGCCTACGCGGCCCAGACGAGCACCGCCACCCGCCCCGCCGGCTATCGCACTGCCGCCCGTCTGATCCGTCTGGCGGACCAACTCGGCATCCCCGTACTGACGTTGGTGGACACCCCGGGCGCAGCCAACGACGCGGAGGCGGAACGTCAGGGCGCGGGCGCGGCGATAGCGGATCTGTTCGCCGCCGTGGCCGCCGCGCGCACGCCCCTCACCAGCCTCCTGATCGGCGAGGGCGGCTCGGGCGGCGCCCTCGCCCTCGCCGCTCCGGACAACACCTGGGCCACACCGGACAGTTACTTCTCGGTGATCGCACCTGAGCTGGCGGCTGCGATCCTCAAGCGGCCGACGGAACAGGTGACAGCGACCGCGGACGAACTCCGGATCCGGCCGCAGGACTTGGTGGAGCTGGGGGTCGTAAAGGGCGTCGTGAGTCCCGACGAGAACGAATGACCGCCCTGGGCCACGGAATCCGTGACAAGCCGCGACAACCACAAGTACCGTCCGTGACAATGAGGTTGATCGAGAGTCGCTGACGAAGGACCGGGGGCGTCATGGAAGGCTTGGTGGAGTTCAAGACCAACGACGGAGTCGTGATCACCGTCGAGGGCATCGAGGACGTCTCCGGTCACCAGATGGTCTCGCGCCGCGACGACGGTACGGTCCAGGCGACCCGCACCTTCGAGGGTGCCCTGGACGGAGTGCGCGCGGCGGCCGAGTCAGCGCTCCGGGTCTTCCGGGACGGCTCGCTGCGGCCCGATTCCGTGGAGCTCGAGTTCGGGGTGAAACTCACGGCGGAGGCGGGTGCGTTGATCGCCAAGAGTGGGGCCGAAGGGCATCTGCTGCTCCGGCTCTCCTGGTCACCCGGGCAGGCTGACGGCTCCTCGGAGACCGCCCGGTCGTCATGACGAGCGCCTCCTGGCACGCCAGAATCAGCTGCGGGCGCGACACCGGCGCCGGTTTTCTGGTCACCGAGCGGCACGTCCTGACCTGCGCCCATGTCGTCGCGTGCAGCAGCACAGCGCCCTCACGGCCCGGCCCACCCTTCATGCCGACGCGCTGGTCCGCACACTGGCCGCCACCGGACGCGGTCCCGCCATCGTCTCGGACAACTCGCACCGGGCCGTCACCACCTACCTGGAGTCACGCGGCCTGATCGGCTCAGCGACCGGCGGAGTCCACGGGCGCGCGCCGGACCTCACCCTGCTGATGCCGCACCCCGACTGTCTGCTCCGAGCCCTGGACCAGCTGGACGCCTCCGCCCCGGACGCCGTACTCATCGGCTCCTCCGTCGCCGAGCTGACCGCCGCGAACGCGATCGGCCTCCCCTTCATCGGCTACGCCCACACCTCCGACCGCGAGGGGCGCCTGACCCGGGCGGGCTGCCAACAGACCGCCGGCTCCCTCGCGCCGGTACTCGAAGCGATCCGCGCCGCCGGCTGAGGCCACCCGTCCAGCGGCACCCCACCCGGCCCATCACAACAGGCGGACCCCCGAGCGTCCGCGCACGATGCCAAGGAGGACCGTCACCCGGCGGTCCCACGGTCTGCGCTCTCGGGAGGACCTGCCATGACCGCCAGTCTGGAGCAGTTGCGCCGCTGTCATTTCGCCGTCGACCTGGGGGCGGCGAGGACCCGCGTGTATGTGAAGGGTGCCGGGCTGGTCGTGGACCAGCCGAGTGTGGCCGCCGTCAATACGAGGACCGGCGCGCTGATCGCGGTCGGCGAGCTGGCCGAGAAAATGACCGGGCGTACGCCCGATTACATCCGTGTCGTCAAGCCCGTGTCCGGCGGCACGGTCGTCGACATCGACATGGCGCAGCGGATGCTGCGGCAGCTGCTCGGCGAACGCCTCCGCCGCACACTGCGCCGTAAGCCGCGCCTGCGCGCTGCCGCCTGTACGCCGCACGACGCCGACCCGCTCGCCCGGCGCGCGGCGGTCGAGACGCTGGTCGGGCTCGGGGCGTGGCGGGTCGAGTTGGTGGACACCATGATCGCGGCGGCGGTCGGCTGCGGGCTGCCCGTGGAGCAGCCCGAGGCGACCATGATCATGGTGTGCGGGGCGGCGGCCACGCAGGTCGCCGTTCTCTCCCTCGGTTCGGTCGTGAACGCCGAGCGCATCCCCGTCGGCGGCGAGGTCGTCGACCACGCGATCGTCCAGTATCTGCGCCATGAGCACGAGTTGTTGCTGCCGAGTCAGTCCGTACGTCCCTTGCAGCTCGCCCTGTCGGGCAACGGTCTCACCCGGGAGGGACCCGCCCGCACCGAGATCCACGGCCGGGACGTGGCCACGGGGCTCGCCCGCTCCGTACACGTGGACACGGCCGCCGTACGCAATGCCATCCAGACCCCGCTCACGGCGGTGCTCGACGGGATCGGCAAGGTGCTGCGCGACTGTCCGCCGGATCTGGTGGCCGACCTCGCGGACCGCGGGATCATGATGGTCGGCGGCAGCGCCCTGCTGCCCGGGTTCGACCATATGCTGCGGGCCGCGACCGGCATGCCGGTGCACATCGCCGAACGTCCCGACGTGTGCGCCGCCCTCGGCCTGGGCGCGATGCTGGAGGGCAGGCTCCGGCCGCTGGCCCTCGATCCGGTGTCGACCTGAGCGGACACGCCGGTGCCGCCGGCCGGCATGGGGTGAGGTGGCGGTCAGCCCGTATTGCGGTCAGCCCGTCCTTCCGCCCCAGCGCAGGTCGGCGCGCTCCCACTCCGCGTCCCAGTCCCGCATACGGCGCCGGTCGAGGCGTACGCGCACGGTCCAGGCGGCCAGCCAGACGGCGCCGCCCGCGCCCGTCGCGGCCAGCAGGCCCGCCGATACCGTTTGCAGGACCGCTTCCGCCTCGTTGAGGGGCTTTGCCATCAGGGTGCCGTTCCGGTCGGTCCAGACCGTCGTCCCGGTGCCTTTCCGGGCTTCGGGTTTGACCTGGGCCTCGCCGGTGCGGGACGTACCGTCCGGTGTCTTCCAGCGGACGGTGGCCCAGACCAGGTCGTCGCCCACCGACTCGGTCGGTGACCTCTCCGGGGCGTTCTCGGTGAGCACCGCCGCCACGGGGCGGCGTTCCTCCCGCTGCCGGTCCACGCTCCGGTTGACCACCTCGGCCGTCGCCAGCCCCGCGATCAGGCCGCCCACCAGGGCGAACAGCCATGCGCCGAGTACCAACCAGGCCTCGACGACGTCCACGCGCCGCCGGAGCGGGTTGCTCCGCCAGCGCCACAGCCTCACCGTCGTACGCGTTCTCGCCATCGGCCAGCACCCCCTTGTGAGCACCGACGGCAGGCACCTCATCAGGTGTCCTACCAGTGTGCGCCCAAGAGCGGCACGGAGCACTCGGGCGGTCGCGGGGGCTCCTGATCCCGCGGACGGCGGGTCGAGAAGCGTCAATTGCCCTGATTCCGTACGCTGATCCACTTCTGGCGGCGTGACCAGTAAGCGAGCGTGAGTCATGGGTGAACGACAGCCGATGCCGGGGGTTGTACTGGCAGGGGACGTGCTGGCGGGGGATGTGCCGGAGCCACAGTTCCCTGCGGGCTCTCCTCTCTCTCCGTTGGGAGAACCGCAGGCGTTGATCGAGGAGTTCGCGCGGGAACTGAGCCGGGGGTTGCGGACGAGCCGCCTCCGATCGTGGGGGGCGGCTTCCTCCGAGGGTTGAGCAGGAGGTTCGTCGTCGGGTGCGGGTTGGTTGTGGTTGCTCGGCTTGGAGTGGCACTGCCCGCAGGGCTACGCCTTGGTGTGGACGCTGCGCAGGGTATCGATCACCTCACGGTCGGACAGCTGGCCGAAGTCCACGTACCACTCCCCTACGGCGTAGAAGTGCTCGGGCCGGTGGAGGCAGATCACGTCGTCGGCCTCGTGCTGGCGTACGACGCCGAGTCCGGAGCAGACCGGTATGGCGAGCTCCAGCCGTGCGGGCGAGCCGCGGCGCAGGTGGAGGAGGGCGGCGCGGGCCGTGACGCCGGTGGCCAGGCCGTCGTCGACCAGGATCACTGTCCGGTCCCGTATCCGGAGAGCGGGGCGTCCCTCGCGGTAGAGCTGCTCCAGGCGGTGGACCTCCGCGCGCTGCCAGGCGACGGCCTGCGTGAACTCGTACTCGGTCATGTCCAGCAGCGCCAGCGCCTCCTGGTCGAACACCGGCGGATCCTCGCCCACGACCGCGCCGACTCCGGCCTCCGGCTGCCCCGGTGCGCCGATCTTGCGCACCACGAGCACGTCCAGCGGCGCGCGCAGGGCGTGCGCGATCTCCGCCGCGACGGGGACACCGCCGCGGGGCAGGGCCAGCACGAGGGGGTCGACGAAACCGCCGCCTTCAGCCCGTAGCAGCAGCGCCGCCGCGAGTTCCTGTCCCGCCTGCCGACGGTTCTGGAAACGCATGATGCCCGCCTTCTTTCCGCCACGTCCGCCCGGCTGTGGGGCCCTGCGAGTACCCGGGCGGCCGGGTCTTCACGCGCGCATGGAGGAACATCCGCCGGGTACTCGTCGCTCGACCGAGCACCGATTTATCAGGACATTTACGGTGCTCATCCCGGGAGTCACACGGAGGTAGCCATGGCGAAGAACGTCCGGGAAGTCATGACAGCGGAACCGGTGACGGTGACCGAGCGGACCACACTCCCCGAGGTCGCCAAGCTCATGCGGGAGAAGAACATCGGCGACGTCTTCATCACCGAGGAGGACCACGTACGCGGCCTGGTGACCGATCGCGATCTGGTGATCCGGGCCATGGCCGAGGACCGGGACCCCGCAGCCACCCCCGTCCGCGAGGTGTGCAGCACCGATCTGGTCACGGTCTCCCCGCAGGACGACATCGACCAGGCGGTGCGGCTGATGCGGGAGCACGCCCTGCGGCGGCTGCCCGTCGTGGAGGAGGGCCACCTCGTCGGTGCCCTCAGCATCGGCGACCTGGCCGTCGAACGCGACCCGCGCTCCGCGCTCGCCGACATCAGCTCGGCGGAGCCGAACACGTAGGACAGGCAGGGCAGCCGTACGTCGTCGGCACGCAGTCGGCTCCTTCTGCTTCTTCTGCGTGCCGGCGACACATGCGTACGGGGCAAACGGGGCACCCGGTGCACATGGTCGGCGAGACGTACGACGACAGGCAGGCACGTGCGCAGGGCGAGAGCGGCCACCGGCTGGTGCCGCACACCGCGGACGTGCGGATCGAGGCGTGGGGCACGACCCGGGAGAACTGCCTGGTCGAGGCCGTGCATGGGATGGTCGATTGCTTCGCCGACGTCTCCGCCGCACGGCCGACGGCGGTACAGCGCGCCCAGCTGTCCGGGAACTGCGACGACGATCTCCTGGCCGCCCTCCTCGACGAGGTGGTCTACCGCCTCGAAGTACCGGGCCAGGTCCCCGTGGACGTCGAGCTGGAGGCGGAGACTCCCGGCAGCTCCGTCGACGTGCGACTGGCGGTCGCCGACCTGTCGGATGTGGAGATCACGGGCGCCGTACCCAAGGCCGTGTCGTGGCATGAACTGCACATCGAGCCGGGTCCGTACGGCTGGACCTGCGCGGTGACGATCGATGTGTGAGGGGTGAGTACGGGTGAGAGGGCCCTCAACCCTTCACCACACCCAGCGGAACCAATCGCGCGACCGTGCGGCACAGCCCCGCTCCCTCGCTCGCCGCCACTACCGCGCCGACGTCCTTGTACGCCTCCGGGGTCTCCTCCGCAAGCCCGCGCAGCGACCGCGGGCGTACCGCGATGCCGCCCCGTTCCAGCCGGGCCCGCAGCTCCTTCCCGGCGACCGTCCGCGCGGCCTGGTGACGGCTCATCACCCGGCCCGCGCCGTGGCAGGTGGAGTGGAAGGCGTCGCCGCCGGGGACTCCGGCAAGTACGTACGAGGCCGTGCCCATGGTGCCGGGGATCAGCACCGGCTGACCGAACTCCCTTATGTCTTCGGGTAGTTCGCTGTGCCCCGGCGGGAAGGCCCGGGTGGCGCCCTTTCGGTGCACGCACAGCCGGCGCCGGGTCCCGTCCACCGTGTGGGTCTCGATCTTGGCGAGGTTGTGGGAGACGTCGTACACGAGGGACAGCCGGGCGCGGGCGGCGCGGTGGAAGATCCGGCGGGCGGCGTCGGACAGCAACTGGCGGTTCGCACGGCCGTAGTTGGCGGCGGCGGCCATCGCGCCGAGGTACGCCCGTCCCTCGGGCGAGTCGACCGGCGTACAGGCCAGCTGCCGGTCGGGCACGGTGATGCCGTAGCGGTTCATGGCCCGGTCCATCGCGCGTACGTGATCGGTGCAGATCTGGTGCCCGAGCCCTCGTGAACCACAGTGGATCATCACGCAGACCTGGTCGCGGGCGAGCCCGAACGCGGCGGCGACCGGCTCGTCGTACACCTCGACGACCTGCTGGACCTCGAGGAAGTGGTTGGCGGACCCGAGGCTGCCGACCTGGCCGAGACCGCGTTCCCGGGCCCGCCCGCTGACCTGCGCCCCATCGGCGTCGGCGACCGCGCCGCCGTCCTCGCAGCGGGCGAGGTCGCGACCCTCGCCGTGACCGCGTTCCACGGCGTACCGGGAACCGCCGTCCAGGATCCGCTCCAGGTCCCCGGGCCCGCTCAGGTGCCACACCCCTCCGGGGCCCGCACCGCGCGGGATCGCCCGGTCGAGGCCGTCCATGACGTCGGGCAGCGCGGGCCCCAGCGACCGCCGGTCACCGTCGGCGGCCAGCAGCCGCACCCCGCACGAGATGTCGAAGCCGACCCCGCCGGGCGAGACGACGCCCCCGTCGTCCACGTCGGTCGCCGCCACGCCGCCGATGGGAAAGCCGTAGCCCCAGTGGATGTCCGGCATGGCGTACGAGGCCTCGACGATGCCCGGCAGCGTGGCCACGTTGACGACCTGCTCCAGCGACTTCTCGGCGTCCTGGAGCAGCTCATGGGACGCGAACACGATCCCGGGCACGCGCATGTCGCCTCGCGGTTCGATCCGAAAGCGGTACGGACGCTCCTCGACGAGGTTGAGTTCCATGGCGGCCTCCCGGGGGTGCGTCGGCGTCGCGGCGCACGCTGCGGGTACCCGGGGCCGGTTCGGGGAACCGGGGGTTCGGGGAATCCTGGTCTGCGTACGGATCCTGATCCGCGCACGGGAGGGTCATCGGTGATCGTGGCGAGGTGCCGAGCGGGCCGCACCGGTCGACGCCTGATTCGGGGAGACCGCCGGCGCCCTGGCCGGCCTGCGCCCGGTTGGCCCGGCATCCCGGCGCGGATCAGGAGGCCGGGATGCGCGGGCCGCTGGTCACTGCTTCCAGGCCCAGTGCAGGCGGTCGAGGCCGCTCTGGTTGTTCAGCTTCAGGGTGAGGCGGGTGCCCGTGCCCTGGAGGGTCGTGAGGGAGTAGGTGTCACCGCTGCGCAGGCCGGGCCAGTAGACCGAGCCCAGGCCCATCTCCCGGATGGTGTCGGTCGCGGCCTGGATGTAGGCCACCTCGTTGGAGCCGTTGACCGGGCCGTTGTAGTCCAGGCCGGTGGTCATGGAAGCGCCGAACTCGTCGAGAATGGTGCGTGAGGCGCAGTCGCCGATGCGCTCCTTGAAGTCCGCTTTCCACTGGTCGACGCTGGTCCAGTCGGTGTGCCAGAAGCCGTAGTTGTGCAGGGCGATCCGGGTGCCCTTGAGGCGCGGGTCGGCGCACACCGGCTTGACGTCCTCGCTGTACTTGTACCCTCCGATCACCATCCGGTCGCGGGGCACGTTGCGGTGGGTGGCCACCCACTTCGCGGCGATGTCGGTCCACTCCTGGGCGGTGTAGCCGAACGGCTCGTTCATCGGCTCGAGGTACACCTTGGAGTTGCGCCCGTAGGCGGAGGTGATCCGCGCCCACATCCGGTCCCAGGAGGCCTGGTCGTCGATCTTGCCGTCCTTGGCGTTGTCGGCCTCCCAGTAGCCCAGGATGACCTTGAAGCCCTTGGCGGTGGCGGCGTCGATCGCGCCCCGGTACGACTTCCAGAAGGGGCCGTTCACAGAGGTGGGGTTGACCGGGAGGCGGACCGTGTTGGCGCCGAGCTTGGAGAAACCGCCGATGATCGCTTTGGACTTGGCGTAGGTCCTGGCGTAGCTCTCGGAGGTGGACAGGCCCGAGGGTACGACCGCGTCGTCGGCGAAGTTGTCGCGCGGGTCGGCCCAGTTGACCCCGCGGAAGTCGCTGACGGGCGGCGGCGAGGCGTGGGTGGAGGCGGCGGCGGGAGCGGCGGACGCGGGGGAGGCGAGGGCCCCGCCGAATGCCGTGACGCCGGCCAGCAGCGCCCCCAGGCAAGCTGTCCCGCGATGGTTCTTTCGAGGCACGAAGTCCCTTTCGGCGCAAGTGAATCCGCGAACCTCACATGCAGGTCGGCGGCTCTGTGGCTCCCGCAAAGTAGAAGAGATCTCGAACAGAGGTCAACACATCTGCACACCAAATTTCATCAAGAACGCAGGGTCACGAGCTGCCCCAACCCGCCGCGGCGGGCCGCCGCGGTGCCGTGGCCGACTCGGAGTCTCTTCTGGGCGAGCTCCGGTGAGTTGGTGGCGGGCGGCTGTCAGCGCGGCGTCGATGTCGCGGGCCCTGGTGGCGATGGGGCCGGGGTGCGGCTGCGGAGTATCGCAGTGTCATTCCCCGCGCTCGTCCACCGGCGGCAACTGATCGTCCGACACGACGTGGACCGCTGCCTCCTCGGCACCCGCCGCTCCGCCGTCGATGCCCCGGTCACCGGCGACGAGTTCCTTGGTGGTGTCCGTGTGCGCGCCCTCGTCAGGCGCCACAAGGCGGCCGGCGCGGCCCGTGCCGGCCTCGGGGTCGCGTGGTTCGCCCTCGCCGTCGGGCACATCGCCGACATCGTCTCCGGCCGGCTCCTCCACGTCGGGAACCTCCTGCCGCAGCCTCTCGTCGAGGGACTCACCCTCATGCTGCTCGGCCGCCGTGATGCCCGCTTTGGTGACACCCAGCGGCTTCTCCGGCGGGGAGTAGCCCTCATCCAGCATGTCGTCGTACGTGCGCTCGTCCACCGCGTCCTCGAGATCCAGCGGAGCGGCGTCCTCCTGCTCCTCGTTGCTGCCCGTGGGCTGATAGACGTCGTCCGCCATGTTCTCGTCACTCATGTCCGCCTCCCGGCCGGTGATCGGTTGGTGCTGCCCTGGGGAGTACCGAGTACCCGGCGCGTGATGCCTGGCGCGGCCCCGGCACGGCGGCCCGTCCACGATCACGTGCAGATCACGAGCCACCGTTCGCAGCACCACGGCATCGAGAGCTGTTCGGGTGGGCGTGGGCCCGCCCGCGTTTCCGGTCGGGGGCGGGGGGCACTCGGGCCCGCATGAATCAGAGTCGTCGCACCCCGCTCATCGACAGCTCACTCGCCGTCCTTGCCAAGGGGTACGCC
This sequence comes from Streptomyces sp. NPDC006365, assembly GCF_042870755.1. Taxonomy (NCBI): domain Bacteria; kingdom Bacillati; phylum Actinomycetota; class Actinomycetes; order Kitasatosporales; family Streptomycetaceae; genus Streptomyces; species Streptomyces sp. NPDC006365. The sequence continues at coordinate 593,845 of NZ_JBIAHS010000002.1, read as the reverse complement.
TGGCTGCCCGACTGTCGGCGCCGTACCACCGCCCCCGTGGTGCGCGCCCGGGTCACGGGACAGCACGCCGTCGCCCTGCACGGTCCGGAAGCGGTGCGGTTTTTCTACGACGAACAGCACGTGGAGCGCGGAACGGCGCTTCCCGGTCCGGTGCTGAGCACACTGTTCGGGCACGGAGCCGTGCACACCATGGACGGCCAGGAACACCGCGTACGCAAGGAGATGTTCCTCTCCCTGCTCACCGGACCGGAGGCGGTCGCCGGTCTGGTGGAATGCGCCATCGCGGCATGGGACGAAGCGGTGGAGTCGTGGCCTGGCCGTCCGTCGGTGGTGCTGTTCGACGAAGCGAGCCGCGTTCTCACCCGAGGCGTCTGCCGTTGGGCCGGAATCCCCCTCGACGACGCGGAGTCGGTGGCCCGGGACCTGGTCGCCATGGTCGACGGCTTCGCCACGCCGGGGCCGCGCCACTGGCGGGCTCGCCGTGCGCGGTCCCGCAGTGAGGCGTGGCTGGGACGTCTGGTCGAGGACGTACGGGACGGGGCCGCCACCGCGCCGGCCGGGTCGGCGCTGGATGTGGTGGTCCGGCACCGGGACGCCGACGGCCGGCTCCTCGACTCGCACACGGCCGCGGTCGAACTGCTCAATGTCATCCGTCCGACCGTCGCGGTGTGCTGGTTCGTCGCCTACGCCGGTCATGCACTGCGCCTCAGGCCGGACATCCGGGAACGGCTGGGCGAGGACGACCCCGCGTACGCCGTGGCCTTCGCCCATGAGCTGCGGCGCTTCTACCCCTTCGCCCCGTTCCTCGGCGGCCGGGCCGTCACCGATCTGGAGTGGCGGGGAGAACCGATCCCGTCCGGCACTCTGGTCCTGCTGGACCTGTACGGGCAGAACCACGACCCGGACCTCTGGGACGCTCCGTACACCTTCGACCCGCAGCGCTTCCTGGAGCGGCCGGCCCATCGCGACGAACTCGTTCCCCAAGGCGGCGGCGACCGCACCACCGGTCATCGCTGCCCCGGTGAGGACATCACGATCTCGCTGCTGCGCGCCCTCGGGCCACGGCTGGCGCGCTTGGAGTACGACGTGCCGGAACAGGACCTGAGGATCCCGCTGAGCCGCATGCCCGCGCGCATACGCAGCGGATTCGTCATCGAGGCCGTCCGTGTACCGGCGTCCGCTCTCAGCTCCGGGCGGGCAACGGGCTGACGGCTGCCCCGGAGAGAGGCACGTGATTCCGATGATCACTGAAGCTCATGTCCGCGCGCTGCTGAACCGTGAGGACGACGCGGTGCTGGTGCTGCTCCGCGGGCGGGCCGAAGTGGTCTCCGCTCCGGAGGTGGACTCGGAGCGCTGTCGCGGCGCGATGACGGTGATGTCCGGCCGGGAGCTCAGGGAACGCCTGGGCGCCGCCCGGTCGGCGCCGGGGGATCTCAGGACGGTCGCGGCCACCCTCGACGCGATGGTGACGGAGCAGGGCGGCTGAGCCGCGGCACGCTACTGAGTCGGCACCACGGCTAGGGACCGGACCGGGGACCGGACCGGGGACCGGACTGGGGACCGGACTGGGGACCGGACTGGGGACCGGGCTGGGCTGGGCTGGGCGGATCTGCTCACAGCGCGTTCGGCGTGCCGACTCAGTCGGCTGCTTTCCCCTTCGGCTACCCCTCATCTACCCCGGATCGCGGATTCCTGGGGTAGGCCGTGCCCGAAACCGAAGCCCGTGCGGCGGTTCAGCCCGTGTAGCGGCGGGCCCTCGAATGGCGCTGGGAATCCTCCAGCAACCGCAGCCGGGACTCGACCTCCGGGGGAAGCACGCGCCGTTCGCGCAGTACCCACGGCAGCGCTGCGGCGGCCTCGGCGAAGGCGCGCAGTGACACGGTGTCGTGCGGCACGGTGCGGGCCAGGTCCACGGTGCGGCGGAGCGCGGGCCCTGCCGGGCGGCGGAGCCAGGTGAACCACAGCGTGTTGCGGATGCCGTGGGCCCGCCGCAGCGTGGCGTTCCGGACGACCGAGGGCCGGTGATGGACGGTCAGGTGCTCCGCGTACGTCAGCCACCAGCCGTCCGCCGCGAGGTCCGCGGCGAGCAGTTCCTCCTCGCCGCCCAGCCACAGCCGGGGGTGGAAGCCGCCCGCGGCCCGGAAGGCGTCGGCGCGCAGCACGGTCGCGGCGGCCAGGAAGGAGCCGATGGCCGGCCCGGGCAGCCAAGAGGGCCCGGGAATCGGCGAGTTGCGCAGTTCGGTGACGATCGGGTCCTCGGTGCCGTCCGGTTCGACGACGATACGTGCCGTGACGGCGCCGAGTGCGGGATGCCGGTCGAGCAGGTCGGCGGCACCGGACAGGGAGTCCGGCGCCCACCAGGAGTCGTCGTCGCAGAAGGCCACGTACGGCGTGTGCACCTGGCGCATGGCCAGGTTGCGGCCGACGGCGCCGAGGTTGCGGCCGGGACGCAGCAGCCGTACTTCGGGGTGGAGGCGGGCGACGGCGGAGGCGGTGCCGTCGGTGGAGGCGTTGTCGGTGACGATGACAGGGGGCCGCTCCGGCAGTTGGGCCAGGTGGTCGAGGGTGCGCAGGAGTTCGGGGCGGCGGTTGTGGGTGATGACGACGACGGTCGTGCGGGGGTCGGTCATACCGGTGCTCCGGTGTCTGCGGCGTCCAGGCTGCCGGCGGCCCGCTCGACGTGCGGGGGCAGCGGCCTGCGGGCCCGCAGTGCGGCGGGCAGGCGCACAAGGGTCTGGCGCAGGGCGTGGCGGGCGTGGGGGTCGTGGCGGGCCTCGGCGGCGAGGTCGCGGGTGCGGGCCAGGGCGTACGGCAGGGGGCGGCGCAGCCATGCGGTGAGCAGGGCGTTGCGGCGGACGGTGGCCGGGCGGTCGGTGCGGGGCGACGGTGCCGGGTGGTGGTGGGCGAGCACGTCAGGGCAGTGGGTGACGCCCCAGCCGCGGGCGGCGAGGTCGTAGGCGAGCAGAGTTTCCTCGCCGCCGAAGAACAGCAGGGGGTGGAAGCCGCCCGCGTCCAGGTAGGCGCTGCGGCGGACGACGGAGGCGCAGGCGAGGAAGCCGAGGACCTGGGCGCCGGGCAGGTCGGCCGCAGGGCCCAGCGGGGACGTGGCGAGCGTGTCGTTGAGCGGGTCGGGATCGGCGGCGGGCCCGATCAGGGTGCGCGCGGAGAGCAGGCCGAGCCGCGGGTGGGCGTCGAACAGGCGGGCCGCGCGGCTCAGGGCGCCCGGCGCCCACCAGGAGTCGTCGTCGCTGAACGCCACGTATGGGGTGTCGAGGGCCCGGACGCCGTGTGTGCGGGCGAGGGCTCCGCGGTTGGAGGGGAGGCTCAGCATGCGGACCTGGGGGAAGTCGCGGGCGAGGAGGTCGCGGGTGCCGTCGGTGGAGGCGTTGTCGGCGACGAGGACGGGGGGCCGCTCGGGCAGGTCGAGAAGGTGACGGAGGGTGCGGGCCAGCGAGGGCGCACGGTTGCGGGTGGCGATGACGACACCGACGGGCGCGTGGTTCATGTCGACGGGCCCGTGGTTCATGCCGGGCCCGTGGTTCATGACGGGTGCGTGGTTCATGACGGGTTTGCGTCGGGGAGTCGGTCGAGGACGTCGAGGACGTCTTCGGAGCGGATACGCAGCAGGGCGGGGTCGGTGCGGCGCCCGTGCGGGTCGCCGTCCGGGCCGGGGTGCCACAGGACCTGATGGCGCGGGTGCGCGGGCGGGCCCCAGCGGCTGGGCGGGACGGGCCCGAAGAGGGTGACGGAGGGTCCATGACGCGGCGACCCCACGGAGGGCTGACGTACTCATGTCCCGCCGGGCCGCCGCTGCCGAACGATCCGCTGGACCCGGAGCCCCAGCGCGGGCGTTTCCGGTCCTGGCTCGGTGCGCTTCCCAAGGCGTGGAGGTCGACGCGGGGTGAGCCGCTCGCACAAGGTGATCGCGTGCCTCTCCGTGGTCGCGGCCTTCTGCTTCTTCCTGTTCGCCGGACTACCGGCCCACGCGATGCGGCCCGGACTCACCCGTCCCGGGCCGCAGTTCGAGAACGAGCCTGCTATGCATGGACGTGTCCGCTATGCATGGACGTGTCCGCGCCCGTGTCCACGGCTGGTGAACAGCCGGTACAGCGCGAGGAGGATGACGGACCCGACGATGGCCGCGATCCAGGTGGACAGGTCGAAGAAGCCGTCGATCGAGTCGACTCCGAAGGCCACCTTGCCGAGGAAGCCTCCAAGCAGGCCTCCGGCGATGCCGATGAGCATGGTGACAATGATTCCGCCCGGGTCCTTGCCCGGCATGAGCGCTTTGGCAATGGCCCCAGCGAGCAGACCGATGATTATCCACGCGATGATGCCCATGGCAGAGTTTCTCCTTTGTGTCCGGCTTTGTGTCCGGTTCGCCGGACGGGTTACCCATGAGCACGTCACCAAACAGCAGTTGGCGCCAAAGCCCTCGAACGCACGGCCCGACATGGGCCGGAGAACATTCCAGATGGCAGCACCGGTGGGGTTCGGCTGTTCTCCTCAGCAGGTGGGTGCCGGTTCGCTGACGGTCCGTCACACTGCACCCTGGGCGGCCCGCCGCGCCGATGACGAACAGCTCGGCGCAGGGGCCTCTGGTGGAGTCGTAGGCGTTCACCGCGATAACGATCCGGCCGCCACGAGCGCGGGCCGCGTTGCGTGCTCGCACCCGACGACCGCGGCGCACCATCTTCCCCATACATCCGATCTCACGGCGCGTAAGGAGCGGAACTCATCACGAGATGACGACGACCACCGACAGAGTTACGCCTATTCATCGGATGACGTCAGGTCACGGGTATTGCCGTCCGCGAGTGACGCTTCTACCGTCCATCAGGTACGCATGTGAACGTCGTTCATCCATGTGATGAGGAGTCGTCATGCACAAACGTACCGTTGGCCTGTTGTCCCTCGGCGCGGCCATCCTGTTGCTGCTCGTCGCCGCGATCCCGACCGGAGCCGCGGTCCCGGCCGGCACGGTGGTAGCCGAGCAGCGCGTCCCCCGAACCGTCGTGCTCGACGGCAAACGCCTGGTGCACGCGAAACAACGCCTCAACCAGGGGGACCCGGTGCGGCGACGCGCTCTCGCCGACCTGGTCCAGCAGGCCGACAAGTGGCTCGGCCAGGGCCCCTGGAGCGTCACCGACAAGACACAGACCCCGCCCAGCGGTGACAAGCACGACTACCTGAGTCAGGCCCCGTACTGGTGGCCCAGCCAGCCGAAGACGCCCGACAACCCGTTGGGCTGCCCGTACGTGAGCAGGGACGGCCAGCGAAACCCTGAAGCCGACGCGATCCCCGACCACGCCAACCGTGCCTACGTCTTCGCGTCCGCCTACACCCTCAGCCTCGCCTGGTACTACACCGGCCAGGCCGCGTACGCCCGGCACGCGGCCGACATTCTGCGCACCTGGTTCGTCACGCCGGAGACGAGGATGAACCCACGCCTGATCAACGCCCAGTTCGTGCCCTGCGGTGACGACGGCCGGGCGGCCGGCCTCATCGAGTTCTCCCTGGGCTTCACGAGCCTGCTCGATGCGGCCGCGATCTTGGACACCGGCGCCCCCGGCTGGGCCCGTGGCGACCATGACGGATTCCGCTCCTGGTCCGTCCAGTACCTCGACTGGCTGACCACAAGCGACTTCGGCAAGGCGGAATCCGCGGCCGTCAACAACCACGGCACCTTCGCCGACATGCAGGTGTCCGCCATCGCGCTGGCCGTCGGGCGCCCACAACTGGCCCGCCAGACCGTCACCCAGGCACGGACCACCCGCATCGACCAGGGCATCTCCCCAGACGGCAGCCAGCCGCAGGAGATCCGCCGCACCCGCAGCTACCACTACTCCGCCTTCAACCTGCTCGCCCTCGCCCGGCTCGCCGACGTCGGACGGCACGTAGGCATCAACCTCTGGAAGTACCAAGGCCCCGACGGCCAGAGCGTGTTCAAGGCCGTCGGCTTCCTCCTCCCGGCCGCTACGGGCACGGCGCCCTGGCCCTACCCCGAGTCGAACTTCGAGATATGGAAGGCGGACGACGTCATCCACGCAGCCGCCGACGCAGGCGACCGCGACGCGCGGGCGGCGCTGCCCCTGCTCATCCCACCGCCCGGCGGCGATCTCTGGACTCTGCGGCCCGCCGCCGAACTGCTGTCCTCGGAGTTGTTCTGACCAACCAGAGGCCAGAGGGCCCGTCACATGCCTCGACGCGCGCGCTGCCCCGCGACTGGAAGTCCGGAGCGCCCGACGCAGGCCGCTCCTCCCCTTCGAAACATTCGAAGCCCAGGCCCTAGGAATTTCCCGGAAGCGCCCCTCTGCTTCGAAGGCCTCAAGCCCTTGATCAAGGGCTTGAGGCCTTCGAAATATTCGTAACCGAAACCGCAACTATTGACACTTGTCGAGAGCATGCCCACACTTCGACCACATCCCGGCCTCAGATGAGGAGGAGCCCTCACATGAACCTGGTACCCGCACACCCGACGACCCGCAGGGCCGCCTGCGGCTTGCTGTTAGGGGCCGCGTCGGCACTGGCCCTGCCCGGTACCGCCCGCGCCGCCACCGTCATCACCACGAACCAGACCGGCACCAACAACGGCTTCTACTACTCGTTCTGGACCGACGCGCAGGGCACGGTCTCCATGACCCTGGGCTCCGGCGGCAACTACAGCACGAGCTGGAGAAACACCGGGAACTTCGTCGCCGGCAAGGGCTGGAGCAACGGCTCGCGCAGGACCGTGAGGTACTCGGGCACCTTCAATCCCTCCGGCAACGGCTACCTGTGCCTGTACGGGTGGACGTCGAACCCGCTCGTCGAGTACTACGTCGTCGACAACTGGGGCACCTACCGGCCAACGGGCACGTACAAGGGCGCTGTCAGCAGTGACGGCGGCACGTACGACATCTACCAGACAACGCGGTACAACGCGCCGTCCGTCGAAGGCGTCAGGACCTTCAACCAGTACTGGAGCGTGCGGCAGTCGAGGCGGACGGGCGGCACCATCACCACAGGCAACCACTTCGACGCCTGGGCCCGCGCGGGGATGCCCCTCGGCAGCTTCAGGTACTACATGATCCTCGCGACCGAGGGCTACCGGAGCAGCGGGAACTCCAACATCACGGTCGCGGCATAGTTCGTTCCGTCGGTGTCGGTCGGGGCTGAGCACAGGTCGGTCGGGGTGGGCACAGGTCGGCCGGGGCGCCTCAGGACTGTGAGGCCGCGTGCTCCTCGACGATCAGTCCCGCAGGTGCCGAAACCGATTCGATCCGGCCGTCGGAGCCGATGGCGACGTCGAGCCGTTCTCCCGCGACGTTGAGCCCTGTGACTGTGAGCGCGCCGACGGGGAGTGGGCCTGTCGGCCGGAGGTGGAGGCGTCCGGCGGGTACGTCGGGCTCCAGTCCGGTCAGTGCGGTCATGAGGGCGATGGTGTTGTTTTCTCCGCACCGGCGGGGGCGGTTCGACGGTCACGCAATTCCAACAGCGTGACCGCCTCCCCGCCCGGATCACCGAACCGGTCCCACCGGACCATCCACGACGCGGTCCGCGGACTCGCCGGCGACTCCCCGCTGCCCAAGGCTTTCGTCCCTGTCCTGCTCGTCCCTGTGCGGCGTCTCCTCGGTCCGCGAGGTGTGCAACAGCGCGGCGGAGAGCCAGATCAGGATGACGCCGACCAGGATGTGCAGCGAGCTCGTGAGCAGGGACTCCGGCAGCGGGGTCAGGAACGCGAACAGTGGCAGGACGACGGCGTACCCCCACGACGGGATCCTTGGGAACACCCGGGCGCGGAGCAGGGCCGCCCCGAACAGGGCGCAGCCTACGGCGAAGACGGTCGCGGAGCCGATGAGCACGGGGATCGTGGGGCCGGTCAGGGTCTCGTCCAGGACGTCGTCGTCGAAGTAGAACAGCACCAGGTTCGCGGCGAACGCGGCACCGCCGAACAGGCCGAGACCGATGAGGTTCACAGTGTGGGCGACGTCCCCGAAGCGGCCGGTGGCCGGACTCTGCCGCCGGTGCAGCGCGGTGAGCAGCGGCAGGGCGAACGCCGGGGACAGGGCGAGCGGGACGCTGGTCGCGGAGGTCTCCCCGGTGAATACCTCGATCAGCGCGGGCAGGGCGAGCAGCAGGCCGGACAGCACCCCGCACAGGGCGCCGGCACGGACTGTCGATGAGATGGTCGGCGAGGTCATGAAACCGCTCCGGTTGCTCGGAAGTGGGTCAGGGCGGCAACCGTAGGGAGCGGGCGACTGGCGACGGGAGGTGAAGGGCGGCGACATCGGTGGCCGGAGGTCACCATCTCCCGGGCTGTATGCGGCCGTTCGGCATGTGCCGGTCGGCCCGACCTGGCCGGAGTGCCCCGCCGGGGTCACTCAGAGGCCGTCTTCGGCTTAGCCTGGCGACAGCGGGTGAGGGGGTCCGATGACGGCGTTTGTGCCCGTGCGGTGGGTGGCGCCCCTGCTGTACGGTGCGGTGCTCGTCGGCGGTCTGTACTACGCGGCGGCAGGCCTGGGCGCCGGCTCCGGACCGACGGCGTGGCGGACGGTCGGCTTCGTCGCCGCGATCGGGGCGCTTTTCGCCCTGGAGGCGGCGGGACACCGCCGGCCCGCTGCCCGGGTGCCGGTGCTGCTGGCGCGGTGCGCCCTGATCGGCGCGGTGGTGCTCCTCGACGCCTCGGGACTGTCCCAAGTGCTGTTCGTGCTGCCGCCGTTCACCGCCTACTTCGCCTTCGGCCGCACGACCGCGCTCGCGCTGGGCGCCCTGTGCCCGGCCGGGCTGCTCACCGCGTACCTGCTGACCGCACCCGGCTGGTACCGCGACCCGGAGCACGTGTCCGATCTGCTGATGCTCACCGTCGGCCTGGTGCTGGCGCTCTCCATGGCAGCCGTGGCCGTCGGCGAGCAGCGCGCACGGCTCGAACTCCAGGAGTACGCCGCCCGGGTCGCCGCGCTGTCCGCCGCCACCGAGCGCAACCGGCTGGCCCGGGACATCCATGACAGCCTCGGTCACCATCTCACCGCGATGTCCGTGCAGTTGGAGATGGCCTCGGACTTCCGGACCCTGGACCCCGACGCGGCCCAGCGGGCGCTGAACGAGGCGAGGCGGTCGGTGCGGCTCGCGCTGGGCGACGTACGGCAGTCGGTGCGCGCGCTGCGCGGCGAGGCAGCGCGCCCCGCGTTGTCGGCCGTGCTGGCCGGCCTGGCGCGAGACGGCGGGGCGCCACCTCGGGTCACCGTCGAGGTGAGCGGCGACGAGGACGGTTACGGCACGGCCGAGCTGACCGCCCTGTACCGGGCCGCGCAGGAGGGCGTGACCAACGCGCGCCGCCATGCCCTGGCCTCGCAGGTGACGGTGGTCGTTCGGCTGGCCGGGGACGCCGCGCGGCTGGTGGTGACGGACGACGGCCGCGGCTTCGCACCGGACGCGGCCGCCACCGGGTTCGGGCTGGTCGGGATGAGGGAGCGGGTGCAGCTGGTGGCGGGGAGCGTGGACATCGAGAGCGGCCCGGGCGCCGGCACACGGCTGATGGTGACCGTTCCGCGCGGGAAGACGGGGGAGATGTGACATGGATCAGGAGCCGACGCAGACGCCTGTACGGGTGCTGGTGGTGGACGACCAGCGGCTCATCCGGGACGGCATCGCCTCCCTGCTTTCCATCCGGCCGGGCATCGAGATCGTCGGCACGGCCGTGGACGGCCGGGATGCCGTGGCGAAGACACTGGAGCTGGCCCCGGACGTCATACTCCTGGACGTCCGGATGCCGGGGATGGACGGGGTCGAGGCGGTTGCCGTCCTGCGCGGCCGGGCGCCGGATTGCCGAGTGGTGATGCTGACGACGTTCGACGACGAGGAGTACGTCGTACAGGCACTGCGCGCCGGAGCCCACGGCTACCTGCTCAAGGACCTGCCCGCCGAGGAACTCGCACACGCGGTACGCCTGGCACACGCCGGCGTCACACAGCTCGACTCCTCCGTCGCCCGCCACCTCACCGCCGCCCTGCCGTCCCCCGCCCCCGCCGACGCGCCTCCCGCCGTCTCGCTGAGCCCACGTGAGACGGACATACTGCGGCTCCTGGCACACGGCCACACCAACCGGGAGATCGCCGCACGCCTATACCTCAGCGAGGGCACGGTCAAGAACCACGTCTCCCGCATCCTCACCCGCCTCGCCCTACGCGACCGCACCCAGGCGGCGCTCCGCGCCCGGGACCTCGGCCTGTTGTGAGGTCCTTGAGTGACTGACAGGTATGCGACGGCACGCGGACACCATGCTCCTGTTCCAGATGGACGCACGGCACGAAGCGTTCCCCTCTCCTGCGCAAGCGGTACGGCGTCCGCACGGGGCCGCTCGGGGACGACTCCCGCCGCACCCTGGCTTGCGGTTCCCCGCCGACTCAGCTTCCGGCCCTGAACTTGCCCGGCGTGGTGCCCAGCCTCTGCTGGAAGACGCGTGTCATGTGGCTCTGGTCGGAGAAGCCGCAAAGAGTTGCGACTTCCCGCAGTGGGTTGCTGGTCCGCTGGAGCATGAGCTGGGCCCGTGAGACACGCTGTTGGATGAGGAATTCGTGTGGAGTGGTCCCCGTGGTCCGCCGGAACCGCCGCGCGAAGTGGTAGCGGCTCAGGCCGACGCAGTCGGCCAGGTCGTCGAGAGAGATGTTCTCGCGCATGTGCGAGCGAATGTATTCCTGAACGGCACTGATCTGTCGTGTGGTGAGCGTGTCGTTGGGGCTGTGCTCCTTGAACTGCACCTGGGCGTGGCGCCGCAGGATGTGCACGGACAGTTGACAGGACAGGGACTCGATCAACAGGGGACTGCCCACGTCGCTGTGCGCGGCCTCGGCGGCGATGTGCATGGCCGTGCGGTGGATCGCCGGGTCGCTGGCCTTGAGTACGTCGTGGAGTTCTATGTCGGCTATATCGCGTTCGTACATCTGACGGCAGGTCGCGGCGAGTTCGTCCTGGGTGAGGTAGACGTGCACGACCTCGATGCCCTCCGGCCAGACCCAGTGGGATTCGGCGGCGCGGGTGAGCAGTGAGACGTCCCCGGGGCCGAGGTGTTCGGTCGACCAATGGCCGTCGAGGCGGCGTCGCATGGCGGTGGTTCCGCGGCGATAGGCGACGATCATGTAGTCCCGGATCGGGGGGACTTCGACATCGGAGCCGGCGTAGCGGTATCCGCGTACCGACATACCGTCCCAGCCCTGTTCGGGACTGTGCACGGTGAGGCGCCCCGGCACCCAGGTCGGAAGCTCGTCCGGCCTGATCAGTTGTTGCGCCATCGGACTGCCCTCCACGTCGACGTTGACGCTCGGCAACGGGCTGCGGCGCCGCGAGTGCGCGGCAACTCGTCGCGTTGGGACGCTAGCGCCTGCGGGCGGAATGCGACAGGTCAGGCTGATTGTCGGCTCCGCATGTTCAATCCGCTCAGCGGATTGTTCAACGCGTCGAGACGCCCCGTGTCTCCATGACGTGCGCGTTCTTCCGTGTCTTCGCCGGCCGTACGCATTCCTTCAACGCCCGGGCATTCCTGTTCAAGCCTTTCGACGGGTTCCGGTGCACCGTTGTCGGCCATCAGGTGGGCGCTCGTACGGCGCTGGGCCATCAGGTGGGCTCGTACGGCGCCGCAGCTTCCGTTGGATCGGAGATGCACCCGTGACAGCTCAAGATCAATCACCCGGCGCAGGCGAGAGCAACTGGGTCGCCCTGGATGCGGGCGGCACGATGACGGACGCGGTCATCGTCAGCGAGGACGGCCGGTTCCTGGTCGGCAAGTATCTGACCAACAAGCAGGACGAGTCGGTCAGTTTCATCGGTTCGATCGCCGACGCGGCGAAGACCGACGGCAGAGAGCTGTCCGAGGTGATGCCGCACAGTGAGGTCATCGTCTACGCCGGCACGATCATGCTGAACACGCTGCTCAGCAAGACCGGGTCGACGGTGGGGCTGCTGCTGACGCAGGGCTTCGAGGACTACCTGCTGATGGAGAAGGCCGAGGGCGGCTGGCTGGGCTATCCCTACGCCGACCGGCTGCACACCGTGACCCATCACCACGACGATCCGGTGATCCCGCGGCAGCGGGTGCGTGGCGCCCAGGAACGCATCGATCTGTTCGGCCAGGTGACCGTCCCCCTGCGGGAGGAAGACGTACGGATCGCCGCGCGGGAGCTGGCGGCCGCCGGGGTCGAGTCGATCGGTGTGATGTTCCTGTTCTCGCACATGAACCCCGCGCACGAGCAGCGTGCGGCCGAGATCATCGCCGAGGAGGCACCCGGCGTCTCGGTGGTGCTGTCCTCGGCGATCGCGCCGACCCACAAGGAGTACACGCGGCTGGCCAGTGTCGTCGCGCAGTCCTACGCCGGGGAGCGAGCGCGGGGGCACTTCAAGTCCGTGGAGAGCAAGGCGCGTTCGGACGGTTTCCAGCGGGAGGTCTCCACGCTGCTGGCACACGGCGGCACCGTGCCGGTGGACACCCCCCGGCTGTACGAGTCGTATGTGTCCGGTCCGGTCGGCGGTGTGCTGGGCGGGCACTACGTCGGGGAGATCCTCGGTTCGGACAACGTGGTCTGCTGCGACATCGGCGGCACCAGCTTCGACGTCGGCATCGTCCGCGACGGCACCATCCCGATCACCCGGGAACCCACGCTGTTGAGCTTCCGCACCAACATCCCGATGATCCACACCGAGTCGATCGGCGCCGGGATGGGCTCGGAACTGGGGATCCACCCGCTGACCGGGAAGCTCACCATCGGACCGCGGAGCGCGGGGTCCGATGTCGGGGCCTGCCTGAACTGGCCGAACCCGACGATCACCGACTGCCACCTGCTGCTGGGCTATCTGGATCCGAACAACTTCCTCGGCGGTGACGTGCCGCTGGACAAGGACGCGGCGCAGGCGGCGCTGGAGCCCATGGCCAAGCATTTCAAGGTCGGTGTCATGGAGTTCTGCGAGCGGGCGCATCAGCTGGTCACCGAGTCGATGCGGGAGTTCCTGTCGAACATGCTCCGTGGCCGCGGGTACACCACCGAGGAGTACTCGATGCTGATGTACGGCGGTGGTGGCCCGCTGGGACTGTCGGGGGTGGTCGACGGGCTGGACTTCAAGGAGATCATCACCTTCCCGTTCGCCGCCGTCTTCTCGGCGTTCGGCGTGCTCTGCGCGCCGCGGCGCTACCGCTACCACCAGGCGACCATCGCGGCCTGCCCGCCCGGGGACGACGCTCCCGCCCGCGCCGTCAAGGGCGCGGCGATCGAGGCGATCAACGCGGCCTGGGCGTCGCTGGAGCAGCGCGCGCGTCAGGACTTCGCCGTCCACGGCTGGGACTTCGGCGCGGCCGAGCTGAACCGCTCGGCCTATGTGCGCTTCACCAACCAGCTGTCGGACTTCGAGGTCCCCTGGGCCGGTGAGCGGCTGGAGTCGGTCGACGACCTGCACGAGCTGATGCGCGGCTACGAGCGGGTCTACACCAGCATCTACCCGAAGCAGGCGCTGTACTCCGAGGTCGGTTACCAGATCCTGGAGCTCGCGCTCTCCGCGGACCTCGAGACACCCAAGCCCGCCGTCCCGGTGCTCGACCTGCACGGCAGGACCCCGCCCTCTTCGGCCCTCAAGGGAACCCGACCGGGCCACTGGAGAGGCCAGGACATCACCTTCCAGATCTACGAGATGGACGAGCTGCAGGCCGGCAACGTCGTGGGCGGCCCGGCGGTGATCGAGCACCCGGCGACCACGCTGCTCATCCCGCCCACCCATCACGTCGAGTTCGACAGCCGCCGCCTCATCCACTACCGCGCCGGTCAGGCCTGACCGCCGTCCCGCTTCCTGCCGAGGAGACACACACCATGGCCAACGAGAAGCCGACGCTGCTCCAGCAACTGCAACGCAGCGAACAACTCTTCGAGGAAACCGGTCACTACCAGGGACTGACCGAGCTGACCAACCTCGAAGCCGACCCGCTGCAGTTCGAGTCGTTCCACTCACGGCTACTGTCGACCATCATCTCGACGCGCGAGACGATGAAGTACATCGCCTCCTCCCCCGCGGTCCGGGACTTCGAGGAGTTCGTGATCGGGCTCTACACCCCGGAAGGCGACGCCATCGCCCTGTCCAGCGGGATCATGGTGCACGTCCACACCCTGTCCGAGTTCATCAAGTTCATGATCAAGAACGGGTACGAGGACAATCCGAGGATCCGGCCCGGGGACATCTTCGAGAACAACGAGGTGTGGGCCGGCGGTGTGCACACGCCGGACGTCATGACGGTCATCCCGGTCTTCCACGGCGACGAGCTCATCGCCTGGGTCGGCGCGGTCACCCACGAACTGGAGGCGGGCACCTACGAGGGACCGGGCATGTCGGTGCTCACCCCGGACCGCTACGGCGAGGGCCTGCACATCAGCGCGGAGAAGGTCGGCGAGGACGACCACTTCCGCCATGACTACATGCTGCGGCTGCGCATGGGCCTCAGGAACGCCAACTGGTGGATCCTCGACGACAAGGCCAAGCTGTCGGGCTGCCTGATGGTCCGTGACGCGCTCACCGCGATCATCGAGGACTTCGGCCTGGGCTACTACCAGCAGGCCACGAAGGAACTGATCGAGGAAGGCCGCCGGGAGTTCCTCAAGCGGGTCCGTACGACCATGGTGCCGGGCACCTACCGCGGGCTGACCATGCCGGTACACAAGCGCAGCCACGTGCCGTTCGTGCACCCGCTCGCGAAGAACGACTTCATCGACCTCGTACGTCAGGAGATGACGGTCACCGGTGAGGGCCGTATAGAACTCGACTACGAGGGCTCGACCGGCTGGAGCTTCCACCCGTTCAACTGCGCCCCCGGGCCGATGAACGGCGGCTTCTGGATCACCCTGACCCAACTCCTCAACTACGACGGCCGGGTCAACGACGGCGCGTATCTGGCGGTCAAGCAGTACCTGCCCGAGGGATCGATCGTCAACGCCAACTACCAGGGCGTGGCGACCTCACTGGCCTGGTGGACCCTCATCCCGATCTTCGCCAACGTCTGGCGGCTGATGGGAATCAGCTGGTACGCCAGGGGATTCACCGAAGAGATCCTGATGTCGACCCCGACCTGCATGGTGGGGGTCACCGGTTTCGACCAGTTCGGCGGGCCGACCGGTTACAACAACTTCGAGATGGCCGGGGAGAGCTTCGGCGCCCGCGGGGTCGCCGACGGCATGGACTGCGGCAGTCCGATCTGGAACTCGGAAGGCATCCAGGGCGACGCCGAGGTCTGGGAGCTGACCGGCCCCAACGTCTACCTCGGCCGCAGTTTCATCCCCGACCACCAGGGCTACGGCCGTTTCCGCGGCGGGTCCGGCTGGCAGTCGCTGTGGATGGTCAAGGGCTCCGACGTGGTCAACGTGACCCTCTCGGGGTCCGGGTGCATGAACGGCGGTGTGTTCCACAAGGGGCTCTTCGGCGGCTACCCGCCGGCGGGCTGGAAGTGCCTGTGGGCCACCGGAACCAACATCGGCGACCTCATCGCCCGGGGCGAGAAGCTGCCGTCCAGCCTCGAAGAGGCCGAGCAGATGCTGCTGGACGGCACGATCACCGCCGAGGACTGGTACTGCGGTCCGGACAACCAGTGGTCACCGAACCTGCGGGAAGGCGACCTGTTCGGCGTGCTGTACTACGGCGGCGCGGGCTACGGCGACCCGCTGGATCGCGAGACTCCCTCCATCGAGAAGGACCTCGCCAACGGACTGATGACCACTCAGGGTGCGAGTGCGGCCTACGGTTACGCCGGCTCCGACACGGATACCGAAGCCGAACGCGAACGACGGCGGCAGGCTCGGCTGGCCGCGTCCGTACCCGCCTCCCAGTGGTGGGAGGGCGAACGCGACCGCGCCGCCGCGGGCGAGGTCTCCGACATGGTGCACCACGCCTTCGCCCGCTCGGCGAAACTGTCCGACGCCCTCGTCACCCAGTACCAGGCGTTCTGGCAGCTCGACGCATTCCCCTACACCGAGACCGGCGAGCCGAACTTCTCCGCCCCGGCACCCGTCGGTTTCTACTACCCGAGCTCGTCCAGCCGCCCGCGGCCCGACGCGACCGCCTCCTGACACCTCCGGAAAGAGGGCAGCACCATGACCACCGCCGACGACCGCCCCCCTGTCTCCAGCCAGGAGACGACGACCGCCCTGGTGCAGCGCAAGCTGTCGTGGGAGGAACTGCTCGGGCTCATGCGGGCCCCGAAGGAGGAGTCCCGCTTCGCCGAAACCCTCGTCGCGCTGCAGGAACTCGTCGACTGGGAGGAGCAGATCCTGCTCCCCCTCGGGGAGAACCTGTTCATCGTCGCCAAGGACGGCAAGGCCGTCGTCAAGACGAAGGCCGGCGCAGAACTCGGCCCCTGGAACGGGAACTGGAAGATGAACTGCCGGGTGATCGTCCGACGCACCCGCGAGGACTTCCTGGAGATCTACCCCGAGGAACACCTGACCATCGATCCCGAACTCGTCGAGATCCGCGAGTTCCTCTGCCCGGTCAGCGGCACACTCCTCGATGTCGACTGCGTCCCGCCGACCTTTCCGGTGGAGGTCGACTTCACACCCGACCTGGCGACGTTCTACACCGAGTGGCTGGGCCGCGACCTGCCCGTGACGTTGTAGGACCCGGGCCGGCGGGGGCGCCTTCCCCTCCCCCGCCGGCCGTCCCCCTCCCCGCCCCGACGCAGCGCGTCCGGGCGCCCGGAGCCGGAAAGGCGACGATGAAGACACCCGACACCGACACCGACCTGCTGTGGAGCCCGGACACCGAAACCGCCGCCCGCTCCAACATCTCCGGCTTCATCCGATGGCTCGGGCACACACGTGGCCTGTCGTTCACCGACTACGCCGACCTGTGGCAATGGAGTATCACGGACCTGCCCGCGTTCTGGTCCGCCGTCTGGCAGTACTACGGCCTCGACGAGGTCACCACCTACGACGAGGTACTGGCAGACCCGGCCATGCCCGGAGCACGGTGGTTCACCGGAGCCCGGATCAATTTCGCCGAGCGATGCCTGGCACATCCCTCGACACGTCACTCGACACATCCTTCGGCGACCCACCCCGCACTGATCAGCCTCACCGAGGGCGGCACACCGGTCGAGACCTCGTGGGCCGACCTCCGCCACCAGGTCGCCGTGCTCAGTACCACCCTGCGCGATCTCGGCATCGGGCCGGGCGACTGCGTCGCGGGATACCTGCCCAACATCCCCGAGGCCGTGGTCGCCCTGCTCGCCACCGCGGCAGTGGGAGCCGTCTGGACCGTGTGTTCCCCGGAGTTCGGCACCCCCAGCGTGCTGGCCCGGCTCCGGCAGGCACAGCCGACCGTGCTGGTCGCCGCGGACGGTTATCGGCACGACGGCAAGGAGCACGACCGCCGTGGGCAGATCGCCGATATCGTGGACGGTCTGCCCACGGTCCGGCACCTCGTCACCGTCAACCGACTGTCTCCGGCAGGTTCGGACACATGGTCGCGACGCAGGGACGTGGCCCAGCACGAGTGGACCGCACTGGCCGCCGTGACCGCCGCGGACGCCCGCCTGGAGTTCACCGACGTGCCGTTCGACCATCCCCTGTGGATCCTGTGGTCGTCGGGAACGACCGGCATCCCGAAAGGCATCGTGCACAGCCACGGCGGGATCGCCGTGGAACTCCTCAAGGCCCTCGGTCTCGGTGCGGACGTGCGTCCCGACGACCGGTTCCTCTTCCTCACCTCCACCAGTTGGATGGTCTGGAACTTCCTCGTCGCAGGGCTCCTCCACGGGGCCACGATCGTGCTCTACGACGGCAGCCCCGCCTTCCCCGACGTCAACGGAGCGTGGCGGGTCGCCGAGCGCACCGGCGCGACGTTGGTCGGCGTCGGCGCGGGCTATCTGGTCGCTGGCGAGAAGGCCGGCGCCCGCCCCGGCGCCGACCTCGACCTCGGCGCGATCCGGTCGATCCTGCAGACCGGCTCCTCCCTGCCACCGTCCACCTGGCGCTGGGTCTATGACCACCTCGCGCCCGACGTCTGGCTGCAGTCGGTGTGCGGCGGCACGGATGTCTGCTCCGCGCTGGCCGGCGGATCCCTCCTCCTCCCCGTACGGACCGGCCGCATCCAGTGCCCGGCCCTCGGCGTGGCACTGGCCGCATGGAACCCCGACGGAGACCCCGTGATCGACAAGCAGGGTGAACTGGTCGTCACCGCGCCGATGCCGTCGATGCCACTGCACTTCGTCGCCGACGCCGACGGCTCCCGCTATCGAGCGAGCTACTTCGACACCTACCCCGGAGTCTGGCGGCACGGGGACTGGGTGACCGTCTCCGCGGACCACACCGTCGTCGTGTCCGGCCGATCGGACGCCACCCTCAACCGCATGGGCGTTCGCATGGGCTCCGCCGACATCTACGCCGTCGTGGATCAACTCCCCGAGATCACCGACAGTCTCGTCATCGGGGTCGAACTCGATGACGGCGGCTACGTCATGCCCCTCTTCGTCGTCCCGGCTCCCGGCGTCGCACTGGACGACGTCGTCCGCGGCCGGATCAGGGCCGCGATCCGGCACGAGTTGTCCCCGCGCCACGTACCGGACACCATCGTCGCCGTCCCGGCCGTTCCGCGGACTCTCACCGGAAAGAAGCTCGAGGTGCCCGTCAAACGGATCCTCCAGGGAGCGGACCCGGCCGACGTCACCGCGGCAGGCGCTGTCACCCACCGGGAGATGCTGATCTGGTTCGCGGAATACGCCGCCGAGTTCACCACCGGATCATCCAGGGCTGGTGGCCGCTCTGTCTGAACGCCGGCGTTGCCGTAGAAGGTCTCGCCGATAAATGCTCCCGCCGGGCGGCCGGCCGCGGCCAGTTCGTCGATCACCGCGACGGCCTCGGGTGCGTAGCGCACGGCATCCGGTCCGCGGTGGCGGCCGCGGTAGGAGTTGGGCGAGTCCACGGTGTGCACCCAGCTCGGACGGGTGGCCAGGGCGTTCGGGTTGTCCTGGAGCGAGGTGGAGACCGCGTCGGAGGCGTACGTCCAGCCGTGGTACGCCTCGCGCAGCGCGACGACGTCGGGCCGGCCGGAGGCCCCGATGACTTCCGCATCGGCACCTGCGCCAAGACCGTACTCACCGATGTCGGCCCAGTGGAGACAGCCGTGCCCCGCGATCGGGGCGGCTCGTTCGAGCCGAAGATCGCCAAGAAGCGCAGAGACGACTGTCCGGCGTGGACGAGATGGTCATCTCCCTTGTGGCAAGGGGGCTGACGACCGGCGAGGTCCAGGCCCACAGCGCCACACGACCCGCCGACCGGCATGGGCCGGTCGGCGGGCCGGAAGCCGCACCGCGTCCGGTCGATTCACACCGTGGCCGGCTCGTCGTCGAGGCGGAACCTCGGGTCACCCGGTACGGACGCGAGGAGTTGAGCGGTGTACGGGTGGTTCGGCGCGGCGAAGGTGGCTCCGGTCGGGCCGAGCTCGACGAGGTCCCCGTGCAGCAGGACCGCGACCGTGTCGCTCACGTGCCGGACGACGGCGAGGTCGTGCGAGATGAACAGCATCGTCACCGAGAGCCGGCGGCGCAGATCGGCGAGCAGGTTGAGGATCTCGGCCTGGGTCGTCAGGTCGAGGGCCGAGGTGATCTCGTCGGCGATGACGAACCGGGGACGCGGTGCGAGGGCCCGTGCGATCGCCAGCCTCTGCCGTTGGCCACCGGAGAACTCGTGCGGGTAGCGGTCCATGGCGTCCGGGTCGAGGCTCACCTGGCTGAGCAGCTCGGCGATCCGGGTCCGGACCGGTTTTACCCTGGCCCGGGTCGGATCGAGTGCCTCGGCGAGCGACTGCGCGACGGTGCGCCGCGGGTCGAACGAGGAGTACGGGTCCTGCGGAATCATCTGGACCGTCGCGGCTCCCGCCCGTCCGCGCGAGGTGCGCAGCGGGGCGCCGTCCACGAGGATCCGGCCGCTCGACGGCCTGTGGACGCCGACGAGTGTCCGCGCGAGCGTCGTCTTGCCCGACCCGGACTCTCCGACGAGTGCGAGGGTGCTGCCCCGGGGGATGTCGAACGAGACTCCCTTCAGTACCCTGCGGGCCGCGACGCCGTGGCCGAGCTCGACGGTGAGATCCTCGACGCGCAGCAGCGGGGTGGCCGCCCGCGGGTCCGGTGTGGTGGCGGTGACGGACATCAGCGGCTCCCTTCCGCGGCCGGGGGGCGGTCCGCGGCTTTGTCGGAAAGGTCGTCCGACGACGCCCCGCTCGGCTGCGCCGCATGCGCGTCGGCCGTCCACCGGACCGCGCTGAGGGTTCCACCGGCCTCGACCGCGGCGGGCGTCGCCGCGAGCAACGCGCGGGTGTACGGGTGGGTGACCGTCCCCCGGCGCAGGTCGCCGCCCGTCGTCCGGTCGACGACCCGGCCGCCGTGGAGCACCAGGACGGTGTCACAGAGCACGCCGACCACGCCGATGTCGTGCGAGATGAACAGCATCGCCGTACCGTGCTCGCGGTTGATGCGCCGGAACTGCCGCAGCACCTCCGCCTGGACGGTGACATCGAGGGCCGTCGTCGGCTCGTCCGCGATGAGCAGCCGCGGGTTCGTCGTCATCGCGGAGGCGATCGAGGCGCGCTGGAGCATGCCGCCGCTCAGCTCGTGCGGGTGCTGGCGCAGCCGCCGGGCCGGCTCGGTGACGTGGATGTCGGCCAGGGCGCGGACCATGTCCTGCGCGGCCCGGCGCCGGGGCGTCCCCAGATGCACCCTGACCACCTCGGTGAGCTGGGTGCCGAGCCTCAGCGCGGGGTTGAACGTGCCGATCGGGTCCTGGTAGACGATGCCGATCTCGGTCGCGAGGCGTCGCTCCGGCGGTGTTCCGAGCAGGTCGAGGTCGTCGACGGCAAGGCGCGACGCGTTCGCCCGCACGCCCTCGGGGAGCAGGCCCGCGACCGCCATGGCGATGGTGGACTTGCCCGAGCCCGACTCCCCGACGAGGCCGACGATCTGGCCGGCCCCGATGGTGAACGACACGTCGTCGACGAGTGTCCGGTCACCGGCCCGCACGGTCAGCCCGGCGACGGTCAGCAGGCCGTCCTGCTCCGTGCCGGCCACTGCCCCCGCACCGCCCGACGCCTGAAGCGCCTGAGGCGCCTGTGCCGGGGCGGCCGGTCCCGCCGCGTCCGCCGTCTTGGCCGGTGCGGGTGCTGTGCCGCGGGTTCGCGGGTCGACGAGTGAGGCCACGCCGTCTCCGAGGAGCATGGCGCCCACACCGGTGAAGATGAGCATGATCGACGGAGCGAGGACCACCGACGGCTGGGCGAAGATCGACGGCAGCGCCTCGTTGAGCAGCCGGCCCCAGTCGTACTGCGGGTTCTGCACACCGAGGCCGACGAACGACAGACTGCTGATGTCGAGCAGGGACAGGGTGAAGCTGGAACCGAGGAGCACCAGCAGCGGCCCGCTGATGTTCGGCAGGACATGCCGGCCCAGGATGCGCAGGCCGGGGACGCCGAGCAGGCGCGCGGTGAGCACGTAGTCCTTGTCCGCGACGGTCGCGGCGAGATTCGCCGTCAGCCGTGCGAACCCGGGGACGCCGGCGACGGCGATCGCGACGATGGCGGATCCCATGCCCGGCCCGAGCACCGCCGCGATGACGAGGGCGAGCACGAGCGAGGGGAAGGCCACCGCCGAGTCGATGAGCCGCAGGCAGGTCTCGCGCAGCCACCCGGGTGCCAGGTGGACCAGCGCGCCGATCGCGACGCCGGCGACGAACGAGGCGGCGGTGGCGGCGGCGGCCATGAGCAGGGTGAGCCGGGTCGCGACGAGCGCCCGGGCGAGGACGTCGCGGCCGAAGGCGTCGGTGCCGAGGAGATGCTCGGCACCGGGCCCCAGCCGGGCGTCGTCGGTAAGGGTCTCGGCGGAACCGCTCAGCAGCAGCGGGGCCACGAGAGCGACGACGAGGAGCAGTCCGAGGATCACCGCGCCGGACAGCAGCGACGGGTTGCGGCGCCATCGGCGCACGGTCGCGTCAGTGGCCACGCCGACCTCCCTCAAGAGTGCGAGGGTCGACGATCCCGAGGACGACGTCGACGAGGAGGTTGACGAGCAGGGCGAGCATGCCGACGACGAGGATGATGCCCTGGATCACCGGATAGTCCTTGTAGATGATCGCCTGGACGACCTCGGTGCCGAGCCCGGGGTAGGTGAAGACGTTCTCCAGGATGATCGTCCCGCCGAGCAGGGACGTGAGGACGAGACCGCTCAGGGTGAGGACACTCGTCACGAGGTTGGGCAGCGCGTGGCGGAGGTGGAGACGCACGGATCCCAGACGGTGGCCGCGGGCGGTCCTCATGTAGTCCTGGGCGAGAACCGAGGCCGTCTCCTGCCGGACGACCCGGGCGATGGCGAAGGCCGGGCCGATACAGAGCGCGGCGATCGGCAGGACGAGCGCGCTCGGTGTCGTGGCGCCGCCGGACGGCAGCAGCCCGAGGCTGATCGAGAACAGGACGATGAGGAGGGTCGCGACGACGTAGACCGGCGCCGACGCGAGGAGCCCGGCGACCGTGCCGAATCCGACGCCGAGCCGGCGGCGGCGTCCGTCACGGGTGAGGACACCGACGGTCATGCCCAGCGGGACGGCGATGACCAGGGAGAGCAGGACGGCCGGGATGACGAGCTGGACGGTGTACGGCAACCGGGTCGCGACGATGTCCGCGACCGGGGTGTCGAACCGGAACGAGGTGCCGAGCCGTCCGGACGCGATGTCGCCGAGGTAGTGGACGAATCGCGTCGCCATCGGCTCGTCGAGGCCCAGTCGTTCGCGTATCGCCGCGAGCGTGGCCGGGGACGAGTTGGTGCCGGCGATCGCCCGCGCCGGGTCCCCGGGCAGCAGGGGCACGATGAGGAACGTCACGAGGACGAGCAGCAGCATGGACATCAGCAGGCCGCCCGCCCGGCGGACGGCGAACCCGGCCCAGCCACCGCGCAGCCGCAGCCGCAGCCGCAGCCGCAGCCGGGGAACGCGCCGGACGGGTGCGGTCGGCAGCGGCCCGGTCGGGACCGCGGACCCGGCGCTCACAGCGCCCCCGCGAGTGCCGCGTCGTCCGGGTGCCGCTCGTACCAGCGGAACCGCGGTTCGAGCTGGGCCGAGAGTCGCAGCAGCGTCGCCTCGTCGTAGGGCGCGCCGACGAGTTGCGCGCCGACCGGCAGTCCGTCCGCGGTCGTATGGACGGGCAGCGAGATGGCGGGCAGCCCGGCGATGTTGACGAACGCGGTGAACGAGACCATCCGGGTCTCGGTGGCCCGCGGGCCGTCCGGGTCGGAGTTCGCCTCGTCGTACACGGGGCCGACCGGCGGCGCCACGACCGCCGTGGTCGGGGTGAGGAGAACGTCGAAGTCCTTGCCCCACTGGGCGACCACCTCGCGTGACTCGGCCTGCAGGCGGGCCGCCGTCCGGGCGTAGTCGCCCGCGGTGACCTCCAGGGCGGTTTCCCGGCGGCGCCGGATGTAGGGGTCCACCGCGTCGGGATCGTCGACCTCGATGGCGTAGGTGGAGGCACTGATGATCGTCCAGGTGAAGCCCATGATCGCCTCGTACGAGAACATCTTCGGGCGGGCCTCGACGACGTCGTGTCCCAGGTCGCGCAGTGCCTGCGCGGCCGTCAGCGCCGCCGTGCGGCACTCCTCGTCTACCGGCAGCCCGGTCGGCGCGTCGAGGAGCAGGCCGATCCGCAACCGCCCGGGATCGGCACCGACCTCCTCGATGTACGGGCGACCCGGTTCGGGCGCGCTGTACCAGGCGAGCCGGTCGGCACGGCCCATGACGTCGAGCATGAGGGCCGCGTCGCGCACGGTGCGGGTGATCGCGCCTTCGGTCGTCGAGTGTTCCCAGCCCCGGACGAACGCGGGCACGCGTCCCCGGCTCGGCTTGAGGCCCACGAGGCCGGTGACGGACGCCGGTACCCGGATCGATCCGCCGCCGTCGCCGGCGTGCGCCACCGGGGCGAGCCCGGCCGCGACGGCCGCCGACGCGCCGCCGCTCGACCCGCCGGAGGTGTGCGCCGGGTTCCACGGGTTGCGCGTCTTGCCGTGCCGGGCGTTCTCGGAGACGGTCAGAGCGCCGAACTCCGGCGAGTTCGTCCGGCCGAGGGGGATCGCGCCGGCATCGAGGAGGAGCTGGATGTCGGGGTCCGTGACCGTCTGAGGGGTGTCTCGGATCGCCAGTGAGGACATCGTGTTGGGCTGTCCCGCGACGGAGCTGAGGTCCTTGATGGGGACGGGGACGCCGTGCAGCTGGCCGAGCGGATCGCCGCGCAGCACCGCCTGCTCGGCCCGGACGGCCGCCGCGCGCACGGCGTCGGCGTCGAGCCAGACGACGGCGTTGACGGCGGGATTGATCCGCTCGATGCGGTCGAGGTAGGTCTCGGCCACCTCCACCGGGCTGACCTCTTTCGTGCGCACGAGGTCGGCGATCTGCTGAGCGGTACTGAATGGATCGATCACCAGGGGACTCCTGTCGGAAAGGTGCAAGGGTCTCGGTGCGGGGCACCGGAACAGCGCGGGGATTCTCCGTGCCGGACGGTCGGGTCCGGCCGCATGGGTCTCCGCCGCGTGCGGGCGGCCTGTCCGTCAGCCGGTGATGCGCAGGATGGGGTCGTCGAGTGAGCCGCCGAGCATCTGTGCGCTGAATCCCTTGCGCAGCGCGTAGATGAACGGGTCGTTGACCAGCGGCACCGCGTCCACCTGCGAGATCAGGGCCCTGGCGGCCTTCTGGTAGGCGGCGCAGCGGGCCTCTTCGGTCGTCGCCTCGGCGCCTTGGGCGAAGGCCTTGTTCACCACGGGGTTGCTCACCGCGCCGAGGTTGCCGCCGCCTTCGGGGACGGTCGGGCCCACGAAGTGACCGAGCGGGTTGGCGAGGCTGCCGAGGAAGTTGAGGTCGGCGAAGACCGTGAGGTCCCAGGCGTCAGGCTTGCCGAACACGGTCCCGACCCAGGCCCCGACGTCGACGTTGGCGAGGGTGACGTCCGCGCCGGCGGCCCGCAGCGCCTCCTGGATGTACTGGTTACCGGCGCCGGCGGGCCCGACGACCTGCGGGCCGACGAGACGGATCTTCTTCCCCTTGAGCACGGCGGCCGCCGCGGATTTGTCCGTCGGTACGAGGAAGGAGGAGCCAGGGTCGTTGCAGGGGACGCCCTTCTGCACGAACATCGTCGACGGCTCACCCGTGTCCTTCGAGACGACCTTGGTGAAGGCGGCGCGGTCGACGGCCTGGGCGACCGCCCTGCGGGTGGCGACGTCCGCGAAGACCGTGCCGGGTCGTTCGTTGAAGAGCAGGTAGAAGTCGGAGAACCGGCTGATGCTCACGCTGTGGCCGCCCACGCCGTCGAAGCGCGGGATGCCGGAGGCGTCGATCTTCCCGATGTCGAGCTGGCCGCTCGTCACGAGGTTGCCGGTCGCCGTGGGGTCGGGTGAGACCAGGTACTCCGTCGTCGCGGCGACCTTGCCGGGGATCTTCGTGCGCCAGGCCGGCCATGCCTTGTACTCCGGGCGAAGCGTGTATGAGTACGAGACGCCGGACTGGGACTTCTGAAGAAGGTACGGGCCGGACTGGGAGCCCTTGGCCTTACCGGCGGCGAGTGCCTTGAGGTCCTTGAGTCCCGCCGGGCAGACGATGCCCGTGCTCGCGACCGACAGCCCGGTGACCATGTCGCCCCACGGCCTGGCGAGCGTGATCTTCACCGTCCGCGCCGCGTCGTCGGCGGTCACTTTCACCGTGTTGCCGGGGCCGAAGACCGTGGGGAGATCGGGCGCCGCCGTCTTCGGGTCGATGTAGCGGTCGAGGGAGCCCTTGACGACCGTCGGCGTGATCGGCGTCCCGTCGGCGCAGGTCGCGTCGGCGCGCAGGGTGAACGTGGCCGAGGTCGGCGTGTTCTTCCACTTGGTGGCGAGCCCGCCGACGAGCCCGCCGTCGTCCTTGCGCACGAGGGTGTCGTAACTGGTCCGGGCGAGCTGGTAGTCCGGCAGGGACAGAGCCT
The DNA here is from genome assembly GCF_042870755.1 of Streptomyces sp. NPDC006365. Taxonomy (NCBI): domain Bacteria; kingdom Bacillati; phylum Actinomycetota; class Actinomycetes; order Kitasatosporales; family Streptomycetaceae; genus Streptomyces; species Streptomyces sp. NPDC006365. Next base: position 567,862 of record NZ_JBIAHS010000002.1, on the reverse strand, counting down.
TGGCCGGGTCGAAGCCGGCCGGCACGTCGATCGTCGTCCGGATCTTCGTCGCCGTGGCGGCATCACCGCCGCTCGGGTCTCCGGACGTCGATCCCGTGGTGGTACAGCCGGCGAGTACGGCCGTCATGGCGACGGCTGCGGTCACAGGGACCGCGCGGGTACGGGTCTGGCGCATGGGTGCTCCTGGAGAGGGATGTCGCGCTCTGTGCAGGTCGCACGGGATCGGGCGGGACGAGCGCAAGCAGTTCGGGGTGGAGGCGGTGCGCGCGGCGCTCGGTGGACACCGCTTGGGAGCGAGCCGTGGAGCACTCGGTGTGGAGAGGATGCAGCCAAGTGAACGACGTAGTCAATAGCGTTAACTATCTTTTGCGTGCGCCACGCTTGCCGCCGTTTTCGGCCGCGAAAACGCTGCTGGGCGGTGGCCGCGAAAACTGACGTGTCAGTCGCGCGGGAGCGTCGCCGCCTCCGCCTCAAGGGCCGCGAGGAGGATGTCCGTCTGCCGGTGGAAGACGTCGGTCATGTCGATGCTGCGCAGGTGCTCCTTGGCCGCCTCGGCGTAGGGGTACGCGTCAGGGTCCGCCGGGTGATACTCCTGCACCCAGTTCACCTCGGTGCCGAAACGCTGGTTGACGAGTCGCCAGGCGTTGTTGCTCGCAACAGCGAGGAGGAAGTTCGAGAACGCCTGGTAGTGCAGGACGGCCGCCCGGCCGCGCCAGCCGCCGCGGTGGAACGCTTCCAGGACGGCGTCGACGGCGCGCAACTCGTGAACGCCTCGGGTCACTCTCCCCATGCAGAGCGCGGCGGCCGCCGGGTGGTCCAGCGCGGTGTTCCAGGCACGGGTCGCCAGGTCCCGCAGCGACTCGGTCCACGACTCGTGCGGCTCGTACCCCTCGAGGGAGATCCTGTCGAGCTCCTCCGCGACGGCGACCATGATGTGGTCGCGACTCGCGAAGTGCCGGTAGACCGCGGTTGCGGAGGAGGACAGTTCCTTGCCGAGTCGCTGGAAGGTCAGCGCGTCCGGCCCGTCTTCGTCGAGGATCCGCAGCGCAGTCCCCACGATGAGCCCCTGGGAAAGAGTTCCCCTTTGGAGCCGCTTCGTCGACCGGCCCCCAGCAACTGCCACGCGAACGCCTCCCTCGGACGGACGGCGAGCGCACGCTGCCGCAGCCTGCGCCTCCTTACCGGCGACAAGGAACCAGCCTAAGCGACTGGTGTTGAGCGGATCGTCCTGGGCCGGTCACCGGGGTAGCCATGACCCCCGCATACCCCGCCGGTCACGTTCTCCACAGGAGAAGGGGAAGCTCAGCGCCGTCTTCCCCGAGTGAGTAGCAGCGGGGGTCGGCCAGGCCGGGAACGAAGGTGAAGGTGGCCGCCTGCCGGGTGGCCGCGGAGCTGGTGGCGCCGACCGGGACCAGGATGCCGAGTCGGCCGGACTGGCTCACGTAGGCGCCGGGGTTGTCGCCCCTGGTGGCTGGTACCGGCCACCGGACCGCCATCAGCCGACACCGTCGACCGCCACCGCCTTGGGAAGCAGAAAAAAAGGGGTGTCGGCGCTCTCCTGGAGGCGCCGGCACCCCGGTCGGGTCAGCTCGTCAAGCGGAAGGTGGCGTCGCTGCGCCCCGCCGCACTGGTGATCGGGTCGAGCCGCAGCTCGTACACGTAGTGCCGGATATAGCGGTGCGGGTGGTTGTACGACTGGATGGACGACCAAGTCGAGTCGGCGAGTCCGGCCGGCCCCATCGCAGACCGCCTCGCTTCAAGCGGTGAACACCCGCCGCGGCGAGCCTGCCCGGCCCGCCAGCCCTCGATGACCGCGACCGGTGGGCCGCACCAGGAGCACCCGGCTGTGCTCTCCGTGCGGCGCGGCCCAGAGGTTGGATTCCCTCTTGCGGGGGTTCGAGGCTGGCTTCGACCACCACCGACGGCACCCCACCCGCCTACCTCCCCCTGAGAGTTCCGACTTCGGCATGGACACGCCCGAAGGACCGGACGCTACTCGCGAGGGCCTGACGCTACTGGAGGTGAGGGCGGGCCGGGCACTACGCCCGCAGCCGGAAGGAGCCGTCGCTGTACATCCGTGGAGCCGATGGAGGCGTGGCAGCGTCCCGAGGCGGCGTGTCCGCCACGACTACGCCGCCTCCTGGCCTTCGCCGTCCTGCTCGGATGGATGCCGTACACGCCGCCGGGCCACGGGCCTCCGGATGTGCGGCGTCAGCGGGAGTGACCGAGTTGGGTGAGGGCCAGGTCGAGCATGTCGGCGAAGAAGTCGGCTGCGGTGGTGTCGATGCACAGCGGTGGCTTGATCTTGAGGATGTTGAGGTGGTCTCCGGTGGGCTGGAGGATCACGCCGAGGTCGAGCATGCGGTCGCAGAGTTCGGCGGTCTCTTCTGTGGCGGGTTCCAGGCCGACGCGGTCCCGGACGAGTTCGAGGCCGAGGTAGAGGCCCGAGCCGTGGACGGCGCCGATGATGCCGTAGCGGTCGGCCAGTGCCTCCAGCCGGCTCTTCAGATGGCCGCCGACGCGCGCCGCGTTGCCCTGAAGGTCTTCGTCTCGCAGGGCGTCCAGGACGGTGAGGCCCACGACGCTGGAGACGGGGCTGCCGCCGGTCGAGGAGAAGAAATAGCCCTGGTCGCGGTACCGGTCCGCGACCGCCTTGGACGTGATGACGGCGCCGAGGGGGTGTCCGTTGCCCATGGCCTTGGCGACACAGACGATGTCGGGGACGACCCGCTGCTGCTCGAAGCCCCAGAACCAGCGTCCCAGGCGGCCGTATCCGACCTGGACCTCGTCGGCGACGGCCAGGCCGCCGTGACGCCGTACCGACGCGTACACCTGGGCGAGATAGCCGTCGGGAAGGGCGACTCCTCCGGCGTTGCCGTAGAAGGTCTCGGCGATGAATGCTCCCGCCGGGCGGCCGGCGGCGGCCAGTCCGTCGATCACCGCGACGGCCTCGGGTGCGTAGCGCACGGCATCCGACCCGCGGTGGCGGCCGCGGTAGGAGTTGGGCGAGTCCACGGTGTGCACCCAGCTCGGGCGGGTGGCCAGGGCGTTCGGGTTGTCCTGGAGCGAGGTGGAGACCGCGTCGGAGGCGTACGTCCAGCCGTGGTACGCCTCGCGCAGCGCGACGACGTCGGGCCGGCCGGAGGCCCCGATGGCCAGGCGAAGACCCAGATCCACCGCTTCCGAACCGGAGTTGACGAGGAACACCGTGTCCAGAGGGTCGGGGAGGAGGGTGGCGAGGCGCTCGGTGAACTCCACCACGGAGGCGTAGTGGAAGCGCGAGTTGGTGTTGAGCCGCCGCAACTGCCGGGAGACCGCCTGCTCGACGCGGGGGTGGGCGTGGCCCAATGGGGTGACGTTGTTGACGATGTCGAGGTACGACCGGCCGTCGGTGGACAGCAGATGGTGACGCCAGCCACGTTCGATACGCGGAGGGTTGGCGTAGTAGTGCTCCTGCACGGTGGCGAACGCGGCGTCCCGCCGGTCGAGCAGGTCCCTCTCGCGCGTACGGTCGGAGTCGGCCGGGAGGCCGAGGAGCGGGGCGGGGTCGGCGGTGAGCGCGAGCCAGCCGACGGCGTACTCGGGACGGACCAGGCGCGGGGCAGCGGGGCCGTCGGCGTCGCGCAGCGCAACGTGGACCGAGGCACCGGAGCGGAGGTGGATGATGTCCTCGCCCGCCTGCACCGTCGCACCGGTGGTGACCACGGGCTGGGCCACGCGGGGGAAGGACAGCGACAGCGCCTGCGCGCCGCAGGTGAGCTCCACGTGGCCCGGCGCCGCAGCGAGGACCTTCCCCGCGGCGGGCACCTGCACCACGGCATCCCGGCCGAGCCAGAGGTCGATTCCGGTGGGCACCGTGGCGGTGGACACCGCCGACAGCGCCGGTGTCCGAGTGAGTCGCGCATGGGCGTACCGGGTGGCGACGGCGGCCGCTCCGTCCGCGAGCGCGGTAGTCACCAGCCGGGCCTCGGTGCCCGCGTCCATCCAGGCTCCGTGGTCCATGGAATCGGCTTCGGTGGACAGGTCGAGGAGGGTGATGTCGTCGGCGGCGAGGTCCCGCAGGAGAGGGCGCACCGGTGCGTCGGCGCGCGCGGTCCGGGCGGGCATGTCGGCCATGCCGGTCGCGTCCCTGATGAGGCGGATCATCACCGGCAGGGGCAGCCCGGTGGCCTGTTCGAATATGCGCCATTCGCGGTCGAGCGCGGCCTTGGCGTAGACGTTGTCCTCGTCGACGGCGGCCTGGTGCCACCCGCTGGCCACCAGGGCGGCGGCGCGCAGGACCACGAGCGGCCACACCGCCTCGGCCTCCTCGGCGGAGAGCGGCCGAACGGCGTGGAAGGCGCGGACGGCCGGCAGCACGTGGTGAGGCTCGATACCGTCGTGATGGAGCATCGAGGACAGGGACACGGCGAGTTCGCCGACCGCCCAACTGGTGGTCACGTCACTGAAGTCGATGACCCCGTCCGGCATGGGCGGACGGCTGTCGGGACAGCGGATCAGATTGTCGTCGGTGAGGTCCAGGTGCACGGCCTGCAGCGGCAGCGTGGCGGCGAGCTTGTGGACATGTGCCCAGGCCTCGGCGGTCGCGGTCTGGACGGCGGTGCGCCGGTCGGGTTCGCCGATGTGCCCGGCGAGCTTGGCGACGACGCGATCGGCGTGCTGCGGGTCCCACTGGAGCACGCGGTCGAGGCCCGGGTGCCGGAAGTCGCGCAGGGCGGTGCTGACCTTCCCGACGATCGTGCCCATGCCCGCCACGGTGCCGGGGGACAGGTGCCGTGGCCCCGAGAGCGTGCCGCCGGGCAGGTAGCACAGCAGGCGCGCGACGGCCGGACCGTTCTCGGTGTCCACCGTCGTGCGCCACGGGGAGCCGTCAGGGCGGCGCAGGACCGTGGCGATGCGCAGTTCCGGGCGGGCCGAGGCGATCAGGTCGGCTGCCGCGTCCTGGGCTTCGATCTCCACCGTGCCGAAGGCTGGATTGGCGATCTTCAGAATCGCCGCGGGCGTCCCGTCCTCGGCGTGCAGCAGGAAGTTGGCGTCCTGCTGGCTGCCCAGCGCCTGCGCGCGAGCAGTGATGCCGAGGTGTTCGGCAGCGATGAGCTCAGCCTCGGCCGGCGCCATGCGGGGTGCGGGAAGGGCGTCCTCGGTGAAGAAGTCGATCGTGCGGTACTCGTCGGGCAGCATGCGGGGTTCCTCGGCTGGTGCGGGCAAACAGGGCTCGGACGCTCGGATGCCTCAGTCGACGTGCCACAAGAAGCGGTGGGTGTGAATCGCGAAGTAGGGGAAGTTCTCCACGGATGCGACACCCTCGACGGGCCGCACGACGTCGTTGATGAAGTCCAGAAGATCCCGGGGCTGAGGGCACACCACCTCCGCGAACAGGTCGAAGCCGCCGGCCGTCAGGACCGTGTACACGACTTCGTCGTGCCGGGACAGTTCATCGGCGACCGCCCGGGGATCGCCGTCGATGCGCAAGCCCAGGAGTGCCATCGTCTGCCGGCCCATGGTCATCGGGTCGGTCACTCCGACGACCTGGACCGCCTTGGTGTCGATCAGCCGCTGCAGCCGGAGCCTCGCGGCCGACGGTGACAACCCCACCTTCGGACCCAGATCGGCGTAAGGGATCCGGCCGTCGACCTGCAGCTCCCGCAGGATGGCCCGGTCGATGTCGTCCATGCAGCACCTCTCTCCTGCGTGAACGGCAGGCGTTGCGCTTGTTTCAAGCACCATGCCGGATCCATGCGCTCGATTCAAGTGTGATGACGATGGAATCGAGCGAATCGGGCCGATAGAGGGCCGGGTCGCTTCGGGGGTTGCCAGCAGGGCGACGATGGTGATGGCTGGTCGCAGTGCGGGCAGTTCCGGACGGCTATGGGGGTCAGGACTTCCGCCGGTCGTGCAGGAACACTCGTGGCTGCCGGAGCCGTTCGTGCCTGTTGTTCGCCGAGGCGGACGGCCCGTTGTTCATCGCGTTCCTGATTGCGCTGCTTCTCGGCGTCGCGTCGGCAGTTGGGCGAGCAATAGACCTGCCGCAGACGGGGGTTGGTGGTGAAGATGCCCTGACAGACCGGGCAGGTGTGGGCGGCCGGGGGTGCCGGTGGGAGTCGGTGGGCTGCGGATTTGCAGCGCAGCGGTGCGGCGCGGCGGCGGCCGTTCCGGTGGGCGCGAGCAGCAGCGCCGCCCCTGACGAGACGCCTGACACACGTGCGACTCTCAGTGTGTTCCACCTGGGCCCCGGCCCCCGTGGACGCCCCTCCCCCGGCTCCCCCGGCTCCCCCCCCGCTGCGCCGAGGGCAACCACGAGGCAAACGCACGCGCTACAGGGGTCAATCCGCAGCATTGCGCACAACCTGGACGTGGACTCAGGAGTCCGCGAGGAGGCTGTCGGACTGAGCTGCTTTCCCGGCATTCAGCTCGGGGCACGACGCGCTCGGGTGGACGGCCGTACTCACCCGCCGGCCCCGGCAAAAGGGGCGTACTCGAAGACCGCCAGACAGCACTTCCGAATCCTCGTGTCCTGCCAACGTCCCGAATCCGGCGTCCAAGGCCTCGTACACGCCACCCGCGGAGACCTACCCCGACACCGGACAACCACATCTACGCAGTTCAGAGCGGTTCGAACCAACGCTGACGACAACGGAGTCGAACTCGCGAGCAGCGGATTCAGTCCGTACCCCCAAGGTCCTGAATCCGCACGCCCGCTGATACGTTTCCGTAGGTCAGAGCCCTGTAAAGGTGGGGCGGGTGGGACTCGAACCCACGGCCGACGGATTATGAGTCCATTGAGGATCTTGGCGGTCCTTGCCGATCAACGCTCATTTTTGACGCGGGACGGCTTCGAGATGCAGTTCGGCACCAACCACCTGGGCCATTTCGCCCTGACGAACCTGCTGCTGCCGTACGTCACGGACCGGGTGGTCACGCTCGCGTCCTCGGCCCGCCGCTGGGGCGACGCCACGATCGACTTCGACGACCTGAACCGACGAGGTCTTATACCCCGCAGCGCGCCTACGCCCAGTCGAAGCTGGCGAACCTGCTGTTCACGCTCGAACTCCAGCGCCGCCTGACCGAGGCGGCCCCCGGTCCGTGCCACGGCCGCGCACTTCGGCTACGCGGCGACCGACCTCGCGACCCACATAGCGAATCCGTTCGCCCGCGCCATTGTGCAGATCACGAACAAGTTCCTCGCCCGGGACGACAAGGACGGCGCACTGCCGGCCCTGTACGCGGCGACGCAGGACCTTCCGGGCGCGAGCTACGTCGGCCCCGACGGTCGCGGTGAGTCGAAGGGCGCCCCGACCCTCGTGGGCCGCACGGCCGCGGCCGGCAACCCGGTGGCCGCCCGCCGCCTGTGGACGGCGTCGGAGGAGCCCGCCGGGGCGAGCTTCCCGCAGGAGATCCAGGCCCTGAGTCGAGAGTCCGACTCCGGGTGACAGCAGTGCAAGGCCGCTGAGCGTGGGGCTGTGGATCGCTGCCGTCGCCTGACTCCACAGCCGTCGAAAGCGGGACGTTCATCCCGTATAGTCAATCGGGATAGCCATCCCGCTTTCGGGTGGCCGTCCATCCCCACAGGAGGTTCACGTCATGAGCAAGGTCTGGTTCATCACCGGTTCGTCGCGCGGTTTCGGCCGCGAGTTCGCCCTCGCCGCCCTGGAGCGCGGCGACCGGGTCGCGGCCACCGCCCGCAACACCGAAGCGCTGACCGACCTGGTCGAACGGTTCGGTGACGCGGTGCTGCCGCTGCGTCTGGACGTCACCGACCGTGCGCAGGTGTTCGAGGCCGTCACGGCGGCCAAGGAGCGGTTCGGGCGGCTGGACGTGGTGGTCAACAACGCCGGTTACTCCCTGATCGGCGCCGTGGAGGAACTCGGCGAGCAGGAACTGCGCGACCAGCTGGAGACCAACGTGTTCGGCGTCTTCCACGTCACGCAGGCGATACTGCCCGTCCTGCGTGCGCAGGGCAGCGGCCACATCGTCCAGATCTCCTCGGCCATGGGGGTGGCCACCTTCGCCGGCACGGGCGGCTACAGCGCCTCCAAGTGGGCGCTGGAAGGCCTGAGCGAGGCGCTCTCCCAGGAAGTCGCGGCCTTCGGTATCAAGGTCACGGTGATCGAGCCCGGGGGCTTCGCCACCGACTTCGCGAGCTCGGCGGTCTTCACCGCGCACCGCCGGGACGCCTACGGCCCCCTGCACGCGTCGCTGAACGAGATGGGCGCCGCCGCCCAGATGCCCGGCCCCGAGGGTGTTGGCGGTGCGATCCTCCAGCTTGTCGACGCCGAGGAGCCGCCGCTGCGCGTGTTCTTCGGCGAGGAGCCCTCCCAGTGGGTGCCCGCGGTGTACCAGCAGCGTCTGGAGACCTGGGCCGAGTGGGCGCACGTGTCCAAGGCCGCGGAAGGCAAGTAGAAAACGTCCGGCCCGCGGGCCACGGCACGTCGGGCTATGCGGCCCACCAGTGACCGTGGAGCTGCGGGCAGCTACCGCCGCCCATACCAACAGGAGGTTTACATCATGAGCAAAGTTTGGTTCATCACCGGCGCGTCGAAAGGCTTTGGCCGCGAGTTCGCCCTCGGCGCCCTCGAGCGTGGCGACAAGGTCGCAGCGACCGCCCGCAACACGGACACTCTGAGTGGCCTGGTCGAGCAGTACGGCGACGCCGTCTTCCCGGTCGAGCTCGACGTCACCAACCGCGACCAGGTGTTCGCTGCGGTGAAGTCCGCGCACGAGACGTTCGGGCGGATCGACGTCGTCATCAACAACGCGGGCTACGGGCTCTTCGGAACGGTCGAGGAGATCACCGAGCAGCAGCTGCGCGACCAGATCGAGACGAACCTGTTCGGCGTTTTCCATGTCACGCAGGCGGTCCTCCCGATCCTGCGCGAGCAGCGCGCTGGCCACATCATCCAGATCTCGACCATGGGCGGCATCGTCGCGTTTCCGACCCTCGGTGCCTACCATGCGTCGAAGTGGGCGCTGGAAGGGATGACGGACGCACTCGCTCAGGAAGTCGCCGGCTTCGGCATCAAGGTCACCCTGGTCGAACCCGGCGGCTTCGCCACCGACTGGTCCGGTGCATCCGCCATCGTCGCCGACGCGCATCCCGCGTACGCGGCTCTGCACGAGAACATGGCCGCGCGGCGGGCGCAGGTCGTACTCCCGGAGCCGGTCGGCTTCAAGTCCGCGATCCTCACGATCGTCGACTCCGAGCAGCCGCCGCTGCGCGTGTTCTTCGGGGAGGCGCCGACTCAGATGGCACCGCAGGTCTACCAGCAGCGCCTGGAGACCTGGGCCGAGTGGGCGCACGTGTCCAAGGCCGCGGAAGGCAAGTAGAAAACGCCCGGCCCACCCGTGACACGCCCACACCACGGCGTGCACCCGCACCGCCGGCACCTGAGAGAGCCCGGGCGGCACACCCGCCCAGGCTCCTGCACCGGCAGGCAGCAGGTCCTTCCCCGCCCAAGCACCTTCGGCGTCACCTGCTTCCGCAAGCGCCATGCCGCCCCGTTGCGGATGCCTCTCGGCCGGCAGCCCGGGCAACTCGCCCCGCACAACCAACAGCAGCACAATCAGGAGTGGGCCAGACGGGCCCACCCGTCCCACGCCATCGAGGCCCACTGAAGGGAGCCCCGTCATGCCCACCACCAAGCGTCGCGCACTGATCATCATCTCGTCCGGCCGCCAGCTGCCGCTGGCCAAGCCGACCGAGGTCAAGTCCATCTCGACCGGATTCTTCCTGGTCGAGATGGCTCAGATGCTCAAGGAGTTCGAGAACGACTACGAGTTCACCTTCGCCACCCCCGACGGCAACGCCCCGCAACTCGACATCAACGGCATGGCCCTGGCCATGCACTACATCGAGAAGATCGGCGCCAAGACCATCCCCCTGCGCAGGCAGCAGCGCGGCCGCTCGTTCGACGTCAACGGCTTCCGGCAGCGCCACCCCGAGCTGGTCGCCCGCCGCGAGCAGGAAGTGCGGCTGCTGGAGCGGCACATCGGCCGGATCCCGGTCTCCGAGCTACTGCCCAACAGCGAACCGGAGCTCGCCGAGTACCGCCCCGAACTGATCCGCCGCCTCGACAAGCTGCCCGAGGGCACCTTCCACTCCCTGCAGGACCTCGTCCTGCGCCACCGCGATGCGGCCGATGCGTTCACCCTCGCCGACTTCGAGTTCATCCACACCCCCGGCGGTCACGCCCCCATGGTCGACTTCCGTGACAACCCGTGGCTCGGCGAAACCCTCCACGTGGCCCGAGAGAACGGCGTCACCATCTCGCTGATCTGCCACGCGCCCATCGCGGTGACCTCCACCCGGCAGCGCATCGACGCGCAGGGCGCCGCCTACCCGGTGAAGGACAATCCGTTCCTCGCCGCCCCCATCGCGACCGTCCCCAAGCTGGGCGAGCTGTTCGCGCTGAGTTTTCTCTACCCGCACGTCCCCGGCAGCAAGACCCGGCTCCCCTACTTCGTCGACGTGGCCATCAAGGAAGCCGGCTTCACCGTCGCGTCCTCCCTCAACATGTCCGCCCCGCAAACGGCCTACGAGCCGTCCGTGCGACTACTCACCGGCAACGGCCCCCAGGCCATCGACAAGCAGACCGCCGAACTCCGCAGCATCCTCACCCACAGCCCCGCTGCCCGCCGGACCAGCGGCAAGCACGCGACCGCCTAGCGGCGACCACACGCTGTGCCGACCGCACAGTGGACGACACGGGCGAACAGACGGGACAGGTACGGAGGCGGGCCGATACGGCCCGCCTCCGTACCTGTTCTGGTTCCGCCGGCAGATACGCCTTCGACGATCCGGACGTCCTGCGGCACCGTGCGATGTCGGTCTGTAGCTCCGGCAAGGAAGCCACCGTCCCGGACCCGGAAGCACACGACCACTGGCGCGCCCTGCTGGAGGCCCGGCCCGACGACGAGCCACTGTGGACCTCACCGACCGCCGTTCTGCTCGACTACGTCGAGAGTCGGCGCGACACCATGCCGCTGAACCACCGCCTCAAGGCGCAGTCGCCGACTCTCGCGCAGTCGGCCCACGTCTTGGGTGACCACCTCCGCACCGACCTGCGCACCTGGGTCCTGGGCTGCGTCCCGGACGACGACACACTGAGGGCACCCTGCAACTGAAGCAAGCGGGCGCCACTTCCCCGATCCTCGGCGCGGTCGGCAGACGCCGCTACCGCTGGGCGCGCAGTCCCGCGCACGCCAGGTCGATCATGCGCTTGCGCGCCTCCGGGTCGGGGCCCTGCTGCTCCCGGGCCAGACAGCCGACGATGAGCGCCTTGACGTCGGCACGCACGACGTCCGGCCGCACGGCGCCGGCTTTCTGCGCACCGACGAGCAGTTCCTCTTCCACGGCCACCAGATTGTGCTCGGGGGCCAAGGCCACCGAGTGGACGTCGAAGCCTGTCCCGCTCATCGCCTGCGACAGACCGAGATTGGCCGCGAAGTGATCGACCATCAGGGCGAAGAACTCGAAGAACGCTGCGCCCGGATCACGGGTCGCGGCCAGTTGCCGGGCCCGGTCGACGATGTCGGTCACCAGACGCAGCACGATCGCCTCGTACAGCGAGTCCTTCGTCGGGAAATGCCGGCTGACCGTCCCTGTGCCCACACCGGCCCGCCGGGCGATCTCCGCCACCGGCACCGACAGCCCCTCGGTGGCGAACGTCTCCAACGCCACCTCCAGGACACGCTGGCGGTTGCGCTCGGCATCAGCACGCATCAAAGACCTCAGACTTCCGACCAAGCGGGACAACTGTCCCGATTGTAGTGGACCGGCCTTCCGAGAACGCCACAGAAGCGGGATCACGATCCCGTATAGCGAATCGGGGCACGCATCCCGGTTGCGGGAGGCGTCCGTGCCCACAGGAGGCTTACGGCATGAGCAAGGTCTGGTCCGTCGCCGGTTCCTCGCGCGACATCGGTCGCGAGTTCGCCGTCGCCGCCCTGGAGTGCCGCGAACCGCTCGCCGCCAGGTCCTCCTGGACGTGCTCGCCGACACCGGCCCGCCGATCGTGCCGCCTGCGGGTGACTGTCGCGCCGGCCTGACCAGTCGAGCCCGGTGAACAGCCGACGTCGCCCTACTCGCGCTCGCGCACCCGCCGTGCCGGTATCTGCACAACCTCTGTTGCCGGCCCGGTCCTCGGCCGGCAGCCCCGTGGACCGCAGCCCATGCCGCGCAACCAGCGGATGAATTGCCTCGGAAACACCGTCGGCCTGGACACGGCCGCGCCGCCCCGGCCCCTGTACGGCCCCTGTACGGCCCCTGGGTCCTGGCATCGGCCCTCAGGGCAGCCGCCCGGACCCCGAGCGACAACCTCGATCACCTGCTCCACCGCAGGTCAGATGGGTTACAGCTCCCCCGACCACCGTCGGACTCCAAACCCACGAGCAGCGGATTCAGTCCGTCCAGGCAAAGTTGACGCTCCGACACCCCAAAAATGAACGTTTCCGCAGGTCAAAGACCTGCACAGGTGGGGCGGGTGGGACTCGAACCCACGGCCGACGGATTATGAGTCCTTTGAGGATCTTGGCGACCCTTGTCGGGCAATGCTCATCTTGGTCGTTTTCCCAGGTCAGACACGGTTTGGCACCTCAGTCCTTCTCGGCCCTTGTCAGTCTTTTCCGATCCTTGTGTCCAACCTGCGTCCAGAACGCGTTCTGGACGGACACGTGAAGCCGGCTTCCGAGGCGATCGCTCCAGCTCGGCAATGGGCCTTGGACGCGCGAGCAGCGGATTCGCCTTCCACCGCGCATACCCCGCGCCGGCCCCGAGGGGTATCCGTGGCCGTGGACCGTGGACCACGCCCGCGCCCTGCGCGTCTCGCGCCGCCGGGCTCCTGGCCGACGCGCCTGGCGGGTGATCCGGCGGAGGCGGTGCCACTCGCTCCGGCGGGCGGGCGCGTCCCCGTCGATCCGGTGGACGCCCAGTCGGCGATCTAGCGGGGGGACCCGGTGTGCTCCCGCACAGTCGCCGCCTCGCTCGCCGTCGTCCCGGCCCCCGGCTCGGCGCTCTTCTTCACGAACCCGCGCCGGCCCGGCAGGACCGCGAGGACGATCAGTGTTCCGGCGGCCATGATGATCCCGCCGATGAGGCTGGTCTGGGCGACTCCGTGGGCGAATGCCTGGTGGACGGCGTCCACGGCGGCCTGGGCCTGCTGGGGCCCGACGGAGGGATCCTGCGCGACCCGCTGCGCGACGGCCAGGCCGGCGCCGACCGAGTCCTTGGCGGTCTCCATCGCCTCCGCCGGGAGCCGGTTGCCCACCAGGTCCGTCAGTTCGTCGCGGTAGACCGTGCCCAGCAGCGAGCCCAGCACCGCGATGCCCAGCGCCCCGCCCAGCTCCAGCGCGGTGTCGTTGACACCGCCGCCGACGCCCAGCTCGGACTCGGGGAAGGAGCCCATGATCGTGTCGGTCGCCGGGGAGATGGCCAGACCGAGCGCGAGGCCCAGCATCATCAGCGGCACCAGGAAGTCCCCGTACGTCGACCCTTTGTCGACCTGGGTGAGCAGGAACATGCCCGCCGTGCCGACGGTCAAGCCGGTCACGGCCATCACCCTCACCCCCAGCTTCGGGGCGAGCACCCCGGTCACCGCGGACCCGAGGAACACCGCACCGCCCAGCGGCAGCAGCCGCAGGCCCGTGTCCAGGGCGCCGTAGCCGAGGACGAACTGCAGGAACTGCGTCGAGTAGTAGATCACGGCGAACATACCGAAGAAGAAGAACATCACCGCGAGCATCGAACCGGTGAAGGGCCGCAGCGCGAACTTTCGGACGTCCAGCATCGGGTGCGGGTGCCGCAGCTCCCAGGAGACGAAGGCGAGCAGACCGACACCGGCGACCACGGCGGCAACGACGGGGCCGACGCCCCAGCCGGAGTGCGGGCCCTCGATGGCGGCGTAGATCAGAGAGCCGACCGTGACGATCGACAGCAGACCACCGACGTAGTCGATCCGGCCCATGCCCTCCGCCTTGGACGGCGGTACCAGGGCGAGCGCGCCGAACACGGCGAGGACGGCGATCGGCACGTTGATCAGGAAGGTCGAGCCCCAGGCGTGGTCCTCAAGCAGCCAGCCGGAGACCAGCGGACCGACGGCTACCGCCACCCCGGAGGTCGCGGCCCAGGCGGTGATGGCCTTGGCCCGCTCGCTGCGAGGGAAGGTCGCGACCACCAGGGACAGCGTGGCCGGCATCACGACCGCGGCACCGACACCCATGATCGCGCGGGCCACGATGACAAGCGAGGTCTCGTCGACCAGGCTCCCCATCACCGAACCGCCGGCGAAGATCAGCAGACCCAGCACCAGCGCGCCACGCCGGCTGTACTTGTCGCCGATCGCGCCCAGCACCAGCATCAGCGCCGCGTACGGAACGGTGTAGCTGTCGACGACCCACTGCAGATCACTGCTGCTCAGACCCAGGTCGGTGGTCATGTCGGGGGCGGCGACGATCAGTGACGTGTTCGCCATCACCGTGATCAGCAGGCTCAGGCACAGCACGAGCAGCGCCCACCAGCGCCGCGCGTAAGGCCCGGTCATTTTCTCCACGGGGGTGTTCACAAGGAAGGACATCAGTAGCTCCTGAGGGGGACGGGGCGGACGCGCGGAATCACTTGACTGCCCGTGAGGCGAGCGGATGACGGGCTGAGATCTCCGGGCTTCAAGATCACGCTGTGGCCCCTTGTCGGCTTCCCTCGGCGATCCCCTGGATGGCCGCATCGGTGTCCGCGATGGCCAGCACCTTGTTGATGTCGATGCCGGCCAGCGCGCCGGCCGCTGCGGAGGCCCCGACCTGGGCAACCGGATCGGTGACGTTGCCGGCCACCCACACACCCGGCACCTCGGTGGTGCCGTCGATACCGGAGGCGAAAGTGCGGCCCGTCGGCAGGTCCTGCACCGGCAGGCCCAGACCTTCCAGGCCATGGGTGCGGGCCTGCATCTGCGGGGCGACCGCGAGGACGCGGCGGGCCACGACCTGGCCGTCGGCCAGGCGCACTCCGGCGAGGGCACCGTCGGCGTCGTCGACGACCTCGGTGACCGGGGTGTCGATGACGCGGATGCCGCGGGCGGCGAAGCGGGCGCGGCTGTCCTCGTCCAGGTCGGTGCCGTGGGTGAAGTAGGTCAGGTCCTCGGTCAGCTGGCGGAACAGATACGCGTGGCCGATGGAGGCCGGGCCGGTGGCGAGGATGCCGATGGGCTCGTCGCGCACCTCCCAGCCGTGGCAGTACGGGCAGTGCACCACGCTGTGTCCCCAGTGCTCGGCGAGGCCGGGCACCTCGGGCAGCACATCCGTGAGGCCAGTGGCCACCAGGATGCGGCGGGCGGTGACGCTGCGGCCGTCGGCCAGGGTGACGGTGAACCTCAGGTCCCCGTCCGCCGACGGGGCGGCGGACTCGGCCGAGACCACCTCACCGAACACGACGCGTCCGCCGTACTGGCGCACCTGCTCCCGGCCCCGTCGAAGGATCTCGGACGGCGGGGTGCCGTCCAGGGCGATGAGGCCGTGCACGGCCTCCGCGGGCGCGTTGCGCGGGGAGCCGCTGTCGATCACGACGACCGAGCGGCGGGAGCGGGCGAGGATCAGTGCACCGTTCAGCCCCGCGGCGCCCCCGCCGATCACCACCGCGTCGACGGCCCCCTCGGGCAGAGCGTCGCTCGCGTACGGAGGAGTCGCCGCAGCCACGGCCTCCTGCCTTTCCTGATCAGTCATGGTTCGGTCAATCCTTCGAGTTCTGGGTGGTTGGAGGGGGCAGCCGTTCAGGAAGCGCAGGATGCGGGCGGCGACCGTCTTGGGCTGTTGTGAAGAGTCCGGCCCCGGTTTGCTGGGGTCGTTCGTGATGTACAGATCCAGTACGTCGATGAACGCCGTCGCCAGGATCGCGAGGATCAGACCGTGCCTTGTCGGCCTGGAGGGCATCGCAACGCCAGGCGTGCACGCAGCCTGTCCGGTGAGCTCAGGACCGTTGTGTACTGAACAGTCAGAAACCTAAGCTGTTCTGTACTAAGTTGTCAAGTACGGCAGGTCGACCCTCGCTCACCACAACGGCAGCAGCAATGCACCGATCAGGGCGGGGCCGCGAGGGCGGCGTTCACGTACATCACCCACCGCCACGACGCCATGCGGTGAGCATGCCGCCGGGCAGCAGCCCGAACCGCTCGACGGCTTCGGGCCGTGGCCGCCTCCGAGGACCTTGTCAGTCACGCAGCGCAGCCAGCCCCTGCACCGCGTGTCATTCAGCCCGGCGTCGGCGAAGGCGACATGGCCGGACTCGGCGCCCCGCCCCAGGTCAGTTCGCCTGAGCTGTGTGCTCGGACAACGGGCTCGCACGGTTGTGGGGGGACCCCCGCAGCAATGGGGCACCCGAGCAGGCTGTGCCGGCGGCGATGCCTCTCATCGGAGGGGCGGTCCGGCAAGACCGTCCCTGACGGGCCACCAGCCCACTACACTCCCGACGATGCCTCTGACCAGGTCAGACAGCGAAACGGTGCTGGAGTGCCAAGGGTCAGGCCGTGGTCAGCTCCGGTGGTACCGGCAGTGTCATGAGGCGGAGCAGTTCAGCGACTTTGGCGTCGAGTTGTGCTCCGACCTCGGCAATGCGGGGATCGCCGAAGCTGGCGAATTTGCTCGACGGTTGGTCGATGCTGAACTGCACGCGGCCGGAGGCGGTCTCGTAGATCGCGGTGCGCAGCGGGGCGTACAGAATGATGCCGGGGTCGTGCCGGAACATGGTTTCCGCGATGACGTTGTTTCCCATCATGTAGGTGACGGCGCGGTGTTGATGTCCCGAAAGCCGCATCACCGGCATCGGGTCCAGGGTCCAGAAGACGGCGAAGGAATGGGGTGTGCTGTCGGCGGTGTATGCCTGCACCCGTGCGAGGTCACCTGTTGCGATCACTTCGACGAGTTCGGCGAAATCGATGGCGGGTACCAGCGATTCGTAGCGCCGACGGACGTCATCGAAGGAGTCGTCGGTGTCGATGACAAGGCGGTTGACGAGGTGGGGGACGGCCTGAGTCATGGCACTTCCTCATGTCCTGACGGGGATGGGCGGCCGGTGCCGATCGCTGCCGGGTCAGGTCAGGCCGCGTCGAGCAGGATCCGCGCCATCTCGTCGGGACGCTCCAAGGCGGAGAAGTGTCCGGTACGGGGCACGGTGATGCGGTGGACGTCCGCCAGCGCGTTGGCCACGCGGTCTCGTTCGGCGGGCCGGGACCAGTCGTTCTCGCTGTAAACAAGGGTGACGGGTGCCGACACGCGCGGGTAGCGTTCGCGGGCCCGGTCGAATCCCTTGAGGCTGCGGAAGATCCCTCGGGACACCTTGTCGTAGCCCTTGCGGCGGCCGCTCCTCAGTAGCTCGGTGATGAAGTCCTCGGGCAGCTTGGTCTTGTCGACGTAGCCGCCCTGCAGAATTGCCCGAAAGACGGGCCGCGGCTCTTGGGTGGCGAAGAAGGGGCCCAGCACGGGCATCCGCACGCTGGAAATGATGACGCGGGCGATCCAGTTCCCCCGCTCCCCGCCCTGGGGGTAGTCGTAGCTGTTGAACGCCACGACCCGGCTGACCCGGTCCTTCAGGTCGATCGATGCCGACAGGGACAGGGCGCCCCCGAGCGATTCGCCCGACAGGGTGACGTCGTGAAGGTCCAGTCCGCGGACGAATTCGACTACCGCGGCCCGCAGCTGCGGCTCCTCGTACTGTGCGCCGGGGACGATGTCGGACCATCCCATCCCGGGCAGATCCAGCGCGTAGACCGTGTAGTGGTCCCACAACAGCGGGATCACCCGCTGGAAGTAGTCGAGCTGGCCGCGCACGGTGTGCATCAGAACGAGGGCGGGGCCGGTGCCCACGGTGTAGTAGCGCAGCCGCGAGCCGTCGGCCCGGGTGAGGAACCGCACCTCGCCGCGGCCGTTGCTCCAGGTTCTCGCGTACGTCGCGTCGGGAGACTCGTTGCGTTCCATGGTTCTGTCCTCTCCGGTGAGGAGAATGCCGCGATACTGGCATTCAACTTATTTCGCTGGTCTGTGAAGTTGATCAGGTGCAAAGAGGTGCGGTCGCCCGAAGTGTCCTGTCTCAGAGAGCGCCGCCTGCGCTCTGGAGTCGACGTCCTGGCCGACGTCTCCCCCGCTGCGGTCGATTCCGGTGTCCTTGGTCATGAGGGCTCCTGAGCCGGGTCGGAGACGGTGTCGGGCTCGATGTCAGGGTCGGTGGCGGTGAGGGGAAGCAGCACCTGGAAGCGGGTGTCGCCGGGTACGGACTCGACTTTCAGGTCACCGTGGTGCTTGTTGACGACGATCCGCCAGCAGATGTCGAGCCCCAGCCCCGTGCCCTCGCCCACCGGCTTGGTGGTGAAAAACGGGTCGAAGATCCGGCCACGGATGTCCGGCGGCACTCCGGGTCCGGTGTCCTGGAACTCCACGAGCAGCCGGTCGTGCACCACAGCGGTGCGTACGGTCAACGTCCCTTCGTCGCCCGCGCTGTTGATGGCGAAGACGGCGTTGTCGATCAGGTTGGTCCACACCTGGTTCAGTTCGGCCGGGTAGGCCGGAATCCTCGGCACCGAACGGTCGTACTCCTTCACGACCTTGACCTGGGGACCGATCTTGCCTGACAGCATCAGCAGCGTGCTGTCGAGGAGTTCGTGCACATCGGCGACCTGGTAGGGCGCGCGGTCCAGCTGCGAGTACTGCTTGGCGGCGTCGACGAGGTGCGAGATACGGGTGGTGGAGTCCTCGATCTCGGACATCAACAGCTCGGCCTCGACCGTGTAGGTGAGCCACCCGATGGCACTCGGCAGGATTTCCTGCTCGTCGACGGCCGCCGCGATCTGCTCCAGCCAGTCGACGTCGAGACCGCCCTGCACGAAGGCCGGCGCGATCTGCCAGCCGTTCTGGACACCGTGGTCGTCCAGCCAGTCGGCGAGTTCGTCCTCCCGGTCGGACGCTTCGAGCGGGCTCAGTGCCGGCGCCTTGGAGACCCGCTCGGCCGTACGCTCCTGGAGGTCGACCAGGGCCTTCAGGGCGTCGCCGTGGTAGGGGCCCGAGGCGATGACGCCGAGCTTGTTGCGCATGTGCGCGACCCGGTCCCTGAGCGACGAGGTGGCCCGTACGGCCGCCGCAGCCGGGTTGTTGAGCTCATGGGTCAGACCCGCGGACAACGAGCCCAGCGCCAGCAGCCGTTCGCGCTGCCCGACGGCCCGCTGAAAGGTCTGCGAACCGAGGAAGAGCCCCTCCAGGAGATGGATCGCCATCGGAAACCACTCGTGCATGAAGTTCGCAAACGATTCGGCGGGCAGCACGAAGAACCGCGTCGGCTCCGACACCCGCAGCGAGTTCATGTACCGCTGCGGTTTCCCGTCCCCGACGTACGCCATCACGGCCCCCGCGTACACCCCTGGCTGGGACGTGCGGCTCACCTCGATGTCGTCGCTGCCCACCCGGCGCGACATGACGACCGTGCCCTCGATCATCACGTAGAAGCAACTCGCCGGGTCACCTTCGGCGAACACCGGCCCGGGGTCGAACAGTTCGATCCGACCCTCGCTGCACAGCCTGCCGATCTGCTCGGAGCTCAGCTTCTCGAACAGGAACAGCGAACTGATCTCCGCCGCTCTGCACGGCATCACCCGCCCGCTCACGACTGCTCCCGATACCGGTGTACGAGCATCACGGCCATGGCTCCTTCTCCGACGGCGGACGCGACCCGCTTCGCGGACTCCGCGCGCGCGTCCCCGGCGACGAACACGCCGGGGATGTTGGTCTCCAGGTGGTAGGGCGGCCGGTCCAGCTCCCAGTCCGCCGGTGGCCGCCCGTCGGCGGTCAGATCGGGCCCGGCGAGGATGAACCCGCGCTCGTCCCGCAGCACCGTGCCCTCCAGCCAGTCGGTCAGCGGGGCCGCGCCGATGAACACGAACAGCCACTGCGCGTCGACCCGTTCGGTCTGACCGCTCGTCGTGTCGCGCAATGTCAGCTGTTCCAGATGGTTGTCGCCGTGCGCGGCCTCGACGACCGTGTGGGCCCGTACGAAAATGTTCGGCGACTCGGCGATCTGCTGGACCAGGTAGTGCGACATCGACGCGGTGAGGTCCGCTCCGCGCACCAGCAGGGTGACCGACTTGGCGCCCCTGGACAGGTACATCGCCGCCTGCCCTGCCGAGTTGGCGCCGCCGACGATGTACACGTCGTGGCCCTGGCAGGCGGCGGCCTCGGTGAGCGCGGACCCGTAGAACACCCCGCGGCCCGACAACTCGTCGGCACCCGGCGCCTCCAGCTGCCGGTACGACACACCGGTCGCCAGGATCACGCTGTGCGCCGCGATCTGCGACCCGTCCGCGAACCGTACGAGCCGCGCCGCCCCGCTGCTCTCCAGTCCGGTCACCTCCCGCGCGGTGAGGATCTCGGCGCCGAACTTGGTGGCCTGGCGTCGCGCCCGGTCGGTGAGCTGGCCGCCGGACACCCCGTCCGGGAAGCCCAGATAGTTCTCGATCCGAGAACTCTGCCCGGCCTGCCCGCCGGTCGCCGACCGCTCCACCAGCACGGTCCGCAGGCCCTCCGAGGCCCCGTACACGGCCGCGCCCAGCCCGGCCGGGCCGCCGCCGATGACGACCAGGTCGTAGAAGTCGGCCGTGGGTGTCGTCGCCAGCCCCACGTGCGCGGCCAGTTCGGGCACCTCCGGCTCGACGAGCGCCGTACCGTCCGCCGTGATCACCACCGGCAGCCGCCGCCCGTCCGCCCCGGCCGCCCCGGCCGCCGCGAGGAGGCGCTTCCCCTCGGGTTCCTCGGTGGAGTACCAGCGGTAGGGCACCTGGTTGCGGGCCAGGAACTCCCGTACGTCCGACGAGCGCGCCGACCACCGGTGACCGACGACCTTGGTGCTCGGCACCGGCCGGAAGTCACTGCACCGCCACGCCTCCAGCAGGTCGTCGAGCACCGGGTACAGCTTCTCCTCCGGCGGGTCCCACGGCTTGAGGAGGTAGTGGTCGAGGTCGACGACGTTGATCGCGTCGATCGCCGCGTTCGAGTCCGCGTACGCGGTCAGCAGCACGCGCCGGGCGCCCGGATAGGCGTCCAGGGCCTGTTCGAGGAACTCGATGCCGTTCATCTGGGGCATCCGGTAGTCGGCCAGGATCACCGCGACCAGATCACCGCGCAGCTTCAGCTCCCGCAGCGCCTGCAGCGCGGACTCGCCGGACTCCGCGCGCACGATCCGGTACGAACCGCCGTAGCGCCGCCGCAGGTCACGGGCGACGGCCCGGGACACCCCGGGATCGTCGTCCACGGTCATGATGACGGTCCGCGCAGCGTCCAAGGGCGGTCGGACGAGAGATGCTGATGCTGGCTTCGGTGTCTCTGGTTCGGACATGTGCGTCTCCTCGGGCGCCGCCCCGTACTGCGGGGTCAGCCAGCCAGTCGGTTGAGCTTGCGGATCTGTCTGTCGAAGGCGCTCGAGGGCACGATCCGGCGCAGGACGCTGACGCGTTTGGCCATTGAGCCGGCGGTGTACCGGAGCTTGGGCTTGGAATCGGTGGAGGCCGCGACGATCACCTTCGCGACAACGTCCGGGGCGTCGGCGTTACGCACGGCCGTGGCCAGCACGTCTCGGGAGACCTCCCGCTGTGCGGCGTAGATCGGCAGGGGCGAGTCGGGTGCCATGCTGCTCGCCTCGAAACTCGTGCTTGTGTAGGCCGGCTCGACCAGCAGTATCCGGACGCCGTGTTCGCGAAGCTCGTGGTCGACGGACTCGGAGTAGCCCTCGACCGCATGCTTGGTGGCGGCGTAGGCGGCCATGAAGGGGGCTGGGATCAGGCCCAGTACCGAGGAGACGTTGACCACGCGGCCACTGCCCTGAGCGCGCATGTGGGGCAGCACTGCGTTGGTCATCCGGATCAGGCCGAAGACGTTGATGTCGAAGACCTCCTTGGCCTGGTGGATCGAGCTCTCCTCGCCGGCTCCGACCGCGCCCACGCCTGCGTTGTTGACCAGGACGTCGATCCGGCCGAACCGATCGATCACCTCCCCGACCAGGGAGCGGACCGACTCGTCGCTGGCCACGTCGAGATCGAGGAACGTCACCCCGGCGAGCGGCTCGGCGTTCACCGCGTTGCGGCTCGTGCCGACCACCGCGAAGCCGGCGCCCACCAGGGCGAGCGCCGCCGCCCGCCCGATCCCGGAGGAGGCGCCCGTCACGAGGGCCACGGAGGGACCTGTCTGCATGGTGGTTCCTTCGGTTGTGGGCATGGCTTCGTCGGGCGCTGCGCGGGGTCGCCCGCGCTGAGGCCGACACGGTCCGCACCGGTCCTGCAAGCCCGAACCAAGCCTGTCCGGCAAGCTCAGGACGGTTGTTTACTGAACAGTCCGAAACCTAGGCAGTTCTGTACTGAGTTGTCAAGAAGGGCGGGTCGGCTTTACCTTCTTTGTATGGCCAGACCACGGAGCTTCGACCGCGACCACGTCCTCCATGCCGCCGAGCGGCAGTTCCGCACCTCGGGCTACAACGGCACGAGCGTCGACGACATCAGCGCCGCCACCGGCCTGGGCCGCGGCAGCCTCTACGGCGCGTTCGACGGCAAGCACGGCGTGCTGCTGCAGGCGATGGCCGGCTACTTCGCCCGGCTGGCGCAGGGTCCGCGGAAGATGCTTGCCGGACCGGACGAGGGCGCCCTGGAACGACTGCACGCATACTTGCTCCGCGCCGTCCACGGGGTGCCACTCGCCGCCGACGTACCCCCCGCCCCTGACCGGGCGGGGGCGGCCTGCTTCGCCGCCAAGATGGCCCTGGAGATCGGCGCCTCCGACCCCGAGGTGAAACGCCTGGCCAACGACTGCTTCTCCGTGGTCCGGGCGGCGGTGGCCGACTGCGTGCGAGCGGCGCAGCGCAACGGCGACATCGACCCCGACGCGGATCCCGACGACCTCGCGTACCTTCTGCTGACGATCATCCGCGGGACCGATGTCGTAGGCGCGTACGGCCACAGCCCCGACCGCCTGACCTCGATCGCGGAGAGCGCGTTCGCCTTGCTGCCTCGCCCGCGCCACACCTGAGAAGGGCACGGCCGGCCTCGTTGCCCAGGCATCTGACCGTGAGCGTGGCTGCAGGCTCCTGACAAACGCACGGGTTGGTTGCGGGACGACCA
This sequence comes from Streptomyces sp. NPDC006365, assembly GCF_042870755.1. Classification (NCBI taxonomy): domain Bacteria; kingdom Bacillati; phylum Actinomycetota; class Actinomycetes; order Kitasatosporales; family Streptomycetaceae; genus Streptomyces; species Streptomyces sp. NPDC006365. The sequence continues at coordinate 544,739 of NZ_JBIAHS010000002.1, read as the reverse complement.
GTGCGGGTGGCGGTGAGGCGGGCCCTCGGGCGATGGCTGGGTGCCCATCGGCCCGGGGGGCCACTACGCCCACCCTGAGGAGGCATCGTCTATCGACGTGCGGGCGACCACCGCCTCGAAGCGGGCGCTCGCTCCCAGCTTGCACATCGCGCTGCGCAGATACGACTTGACCGTTTCGGGCAGCAGCGAGAGCTTGCGACCGGCTTCGGCGTTGCTGCAGCCCAGTGCCACCTGCGCCAGGACGTCGCGTTCCCGGGGTGCCAGGGGCGGGCCCGGCACCGAGGCCGTGGCGGAGGTTGAGCCCGTCGGCTGGCCATGCCGAGCAGCCGACCACGCAGATCACCGTCGGGGACCTGCTGGACCATGCGCCGCAACTCGGCATGAACCTGGCGGAGTTCTTCGAGCGGCACTGCTCGCCGACGGCGCGGCGTAAGCAGGCGCAGGCTGCGGTCGACCTCGTCACGGATGACCGGCTCGGCGGCCAGTCGCCGGTAAGCGTCGGCGACCGCTTCGGCCGCCCGGTCCGCGAGCAGGGCCGGGTCGGCGCGACAGGTTCCGTAGAGCACCGCGCCGGAGACCGGTGGCCTTGTCCCATCGGTCTCCGACAAAGCCGTTTTCCCCACGAAGTCAGAGACGGTCAACGAGGACATCGGCGGAGGAGGAGACACCGGCCCGGCCCGAGGGTCGGGAACGCGGAGAGTGGACGGGCTACCGGCGATCCACCGGCGCGGGACTCCTCGCCGTAGGACATGACCGTACGCTCCTGAACCGCTGGTGTGAGCGCACGCTCCATTGGGAGACACTCGGCGCGGCGAGCAGCCCCTGACCGAAGAGTCGCGCGTACGGGGGTTTGCGGACCGACATTCCTGCCCGACGTCCCTTGGCCCTCGCGAGGCTGCCCGGAACGGCCTCGAAACCCTCGGCCGTCTGCCAACGGCCTGTCACACCTGACGTACCCGAACTCCGGGAAGGTCGTCGAAGCGGGCTCGCTTGTCGTAGGTGACCACGGTACGCGCGGTGGTCAGCGCGGTGGCCGCGATGATCAGGTCGTGGGCACCTCGGGGCTGGCCAGCCCTGCGGACATGCGCGAGCAGCCGCGCGTGCGCGCGGGCCACGTCCACGGTGTACTCCTCGACCGGGATGGTGGCGAGGACGGTGTCGACGAAGGACTGGCGGGCAACCCGATTAATGTCGTCCGCCAGTTCCACCCCCTGGAGCAGTTCCGCCGCTGTGATGGCGGCGATCGCAGGATCGTCGTCGTCGGCCAGCGCCTGATCGAGGGAGACCTTCCGGCGCTCGATCGCGATCAGCACGCCGGTGTCCAGGATCAGTCGCTCCACGGATCGTCCAGCGTCAGCAGATCACGGGTGGCCGTCACGTCGTCCTCGAAGGCGTCATCAAGGGTGCCGACATGACGCAGGAGAGCGTCCTTCACCGCCCGTCCCGTGGCCTTGGGCGCGGGAGCCAGCACGGCCAGACGCTTGCCTCCACGGGTGATCACAATGGTTTCCCCGCGTTCCGCACTGTCCAGCACGGAGGCGAAGTTCCGTGATGCTTCGGTAGCGGTCATCGTCTTCATGACCTGATTTTCTCAGAGAATCTGATACCCGACAAGACGCGTTTTCGCCCCGCTCACCGCATCCCCCGCTACGGCATCACCGCAGGGCACAGCACTTGCAGCAGCCCAGTTCAGGGGCCAGCACAAGGGAGGCGAAGGGGTTTCTCCTCCCGACCCACGCTGCGACACCCCTGCGCGGTCACCGCCTTCCGGGCCGCCCATGTCCTCACCCGTCGCCTCGAGACCTCCCTCGCTGACCGGGTGCCCCACTGCACTGAACGGCCATGATCATGGGACTCGTCGGCTGCCTCGCCGTCTCACAGCGGCGCACGCACCCCGGCATGAGTCCCCGGGACCCAAAGTCCCGAATCCGCAACCCTGATGAGACGTTTCCGCAGGTCAGCGACCTGCACAGTGGGGCGGGTGGGACTCGAACCCACGGCCGACGGATTATGAGTCCGCTGCTCTAACCGGCTGAGCTACCGCCCCGTCTACGGCGCGTCGCGCACATTTGTGCGCGCCGTCTGCCGCAGCATAGCCGCTCATACGATCTCCTGCTTCGGATGGTCGGCTACGCACGACCATGAGGACAACGCCGCAGGCTGCGCGGTTCCGCCGGACATGAAAAAGGACCCCTGAGGGTCCTCTTCCGCTGCTCTCCCGACTGGACTCGAACCAGTAACCTGCCGGTTAACAGCCGGCTGCTCTGCCAATTGAGCTACGGAAGATCGAGCTCCCCCGACTGGACTCGAACCAGTAACCTGCCGGTTAACAGCCGGCTGCTCTGCCAATTGAGCTACGGAGGATTGTCTCGGTGCATCGAACGTACCTCCCTGGGTATTCGCCAGTGGGCGGGCGCTCGCTGCGACACATACATTAGCGCAAGCAGGGGGGTGCTTCGCCAATCGGTTCCTCCCCCGTGACCGATGCCGACTCAAGGGAAGGGTGGCCGTCATGCGCTATCGACTGACGTTCGTTGCCGGACTGGCCCTGGGTTACGTCCTGGGCACACGAGCCGGGCGCGAGCGTTACGAGCAGTTGAAGAAGTCCGCGCGGGAGATCGCCCAGAACCCGGCGGTGCGCAACACCGCGGAGTCGGCCGCACAGCAGAGCCGGCAGTTCGCGGGCAAGGCCTACCACGTGGTGAGCGAGCGGGTCGGTGACCGCGTACCGGACTCGGTGGCCGAGCGCGTACGGCATCTGCGCGAGCGCAACACGAACGGCGCGGCGGCTCACGACGACTGGGGCACCAGCAATACCTAGCCGCACGGCGTGTCGCGCAACACGGCAGCCACACAGGACGTCACGCAACACGTTGCCGGTCAGAGCGCCCCGCACCACACGGCCGGACCCAGTGCCCGCGCCAAGGACCGAACGGAGTGCCCTGCGCCACGTGCACGACTCAGTACCGGCAACACATAGCAGGTCAGGGCACAAGCGGTACGAGCGCCTCCGGCAGAGCGGCGCGGTGAGCTCCGGCGGTACGGCAGAATTTCCGCCATGGGGATAGTCGCCGGGCTGGACAGTTCGCCCGATTTCACTCGCATCGTCGTCTGCGACGCGGACAGCGGAGTCGTGCTCAGGCAGGGGTACGCTCCGCATCCGCTCGACGGCGCCGAGGGCGGTCGGCCTTCGGACGTCGACCCGCAGGCCTGGCTGCTGTCCCTGGGCGAGGCGGCGGGCGGCGGGCTGCTCGAAGGTGTGCAGGCCATCGGCGTCTCCGCGCAGCAGAACGCGCTCATTCCGCTGGACACGCAGGGCAACACGGTGCGCCCGGCGCTGGTCGGCGGGGACAAGCGGGCGCAGGTCTGCGCCGCCGAACTGGTCGACGCGCTCGGTGGCCGGGAGGCCTGGGCGCAGGCCGTGGGCACGGTGCCGGGGGCGGCGCAGCCGGTGACGAAGCTGCGTTGGATGGTCAAGAACGAGCCGGACGCCGCGCTGCGGACGGCCATGCTCATGCAGGCGCACGACTGGCTGGTGTGGCAGCTGCTCGGCAGACCGGCCCGCCGGACCACGGACCGGGGCGAGGCCTCCAGTACGGGGTACTGGAGTGCGGTGAACGGTGCGTACCGCCCCGATCTGGTCGAGCTGGCACTCGGGCATCAGGCCCTGCTGCCCGATGTGCTCGGTCCGGCGGAGGCCGCGGGGACGACGCCCGAGGGGCTGCTGATCTCGGCGGGGACGGGCGAGACGATGGCCGCGGCATTCGGCCTGGGCATCGGGCTCGGCGACGCGGTGGTGTCGCTCGGCGCCTCCGGGTCCGTGATGGCCGTACACCACGAGGCGCTGGTCGATCCGTCCGGAATGATCACCTCGCTCGCGGACGCGACGGGCATGCATCTGCCGGTCGTCACCACGCTGAATGCCGTACGGGTGCTGCGCGGGAGTGCCGAACTCCTCGGGTTGCCCGACCTGGAGAGCCTGTCGGACCTGGCGATGAAGTCGACGCCGGGCGCCCATGGACTCGTACTGCTGCCATATCTGGAAGGTGAGCGGACGCCCTCTCTGCCGCATGTGGCGGGGACGCTGGCAGGGCTGCGGCGGGAGTCGATGCGGCCCGAGCATCTGGCGCGGGCCGCGTTCGAGGGCATGCTGTGCGGGCTCGCGGACGCGCTGGACGTACTGCGCCGTCGGGGCGTTGAGGTGCGGCGGATCTTTCTGCTGGGTCCGGCCGCCGAGCTACCGGCCGTGCAGGCCTGCGCGCCCTCGCTGCTCGGTGTGCAGGTCGTGGTGCCGCAGTCCGCCGACTACGCGGCGATCGGCGCGGCGCGGCAGGCCGCCTGGGCGCTCGGCGCCTCGCAGGGCACCTTGGATCCGCGGCAGCCGCCCGTCTGGCAGGGTGCGACCGCGCAGATCCTGGACCCTGGCGACGAGGTGGCGGTGGGGGCGGCGGTGCGGCAGCAGTACACGTCGGTACGGGACCAGACCCACCCGGGCGCCGTCGTGCTCTGAGCGGGCACCCCGACCGACGGCCGCGCACCAGGAGCGATCACCGCAGAACGCCGGAGTCGGGTTTTCCGGGCGCTTTGGGAGGTTCTTGAAACGCTGTCGGCTTAATTGGTTGGGGTAACGCCGGTGGAATGCTCGACGATGAGGCGTGGTGCGTCACCACTCGCCCCTGTCGCCGACTCCGAGAGACCAGCGTGCTCATACGACTCCTGCGTGCCCATCTCAGGCCGTACAAGAAGGCCATCGCCTTACTGGTGCTGCTGCAGTTCCTCCAGACCTGCGCCACCCTCTATCTGCCCACCCTGAACGCGGACATCATCGACGACGGTGTCGTGAAGGGCGACACGGGCTACATCCTGTCCTTCGGCGCGTTGATGATCGGTGTCTCGCTGGCGCAGGTCGTCTGCAACATCGGCGCCGTCTACTACGGCGCCCGTACGGCCTCGGCGGTCGGCCGGGACATCCGGGCCGGCGTCTTCGACCGGGTGCAGTCGTTCTCCGCGCGTGAGGTCGGCCACTTCGGGGCGCCGTCGCTGATCACCCGCACCACGAACGATGTGCAGCAGGTGCAGATGCTGGCCCTGATGACGTTCACGCTGATGGTGTCGGCTCCCATCATGTGCGTGGGCGGCATCGTCATGGCGCTCGGTCTGGACGTTCAGCTGTCCGGAGTGCTCGTCGCCGTGGTGCCCGTCCTCGGCATCAGTGTGACGTTGATCGTGCGGCGGCTGCGTCCGTTGTTCCGCACCATGCAGGAGCGGCTCGACAACGTGAACCGGGTGCTGCGCGAGCAGATCACCGGCAACCGTGTCATCCGCGCCTTCGTCCGGGATCCGTACGAGGAGGAGCGCTTCCGTAAGGCCAACGTCGATCTCACCGAGATGTCGCTGGGCACCGGGCGGATTCTGGCGCTGATGTTCCCGATCGTCATGACGGTGGTGAACGTCTCGTCGATCGCTGTGGTGTGGTTCGGCGCGCACCGTATCGACAGCGGCGGGATGCAGATCGGCGCGCTGACCGCGTTCCTCGCCTATCTGATGCAGATCGTGATGGCCGTGATGATGGCCACCTTCATGTTCATGATGGTGCCGCGTGCCGAGGTCTGCGCCGAGCGCATCCAGGAGGTCCTGGACACTCAGAGCAGTGTCGTGCCTCCGACGGCTCCCGTACGTGAACTGCGGCGGCACGGTCATCTGGAAGTCCGCGGGGCCGGTTTCCGTTACCCCGGGGCCGAAGAGGCGGTGCTGAGGTCCATCGACCTGGTAGCGCGGCCCGGTGAGACGACCGCCGTGATCGGGTCGACCGGCAGCGGCAAGTCGACGCTTCTCGGGCTGGTCCCGCGCCTGTTCGACGCCACGGACGGTGAGGTCCTGGTCGATGGCGTGGACGTACGGACACTCGATGCGCGACTGCTCGCGCGGACCGTGGGCCTCGTACCGCAGAAGCCGTATCTCTTCGCGGGCACGGTGGCCACGAACCTGCGGTACGGGAATCCGGAAGCGACCGACGAGGAGCTGTGGCACGCGCTGGAGGTGGCGCAGGCCAAGGACTTCGTTCAGCGGCTGGAGAACGGGCTCGACTCACCCATCGCACAGGGCGGCACCAATGTGTCGGGTGGTCAACGGCAGCGGCTCGCCATCGCCCGGACCCTCGTACAGCGCCCGGAGATCTACCTCTTCGACGACTCGTTCTCCGCGCTCGACTACGCGACGGACGCGGCCCTGCGTACGGCGCTGGCGCGGGAGACCGCCGAGGAGACCGTCGTGATCGTCGCGCAACGCGTGTCGACCATCCGTGACGCCGACCGGATCGTCGTACTCGACGAGGGGCGGGTCGTGGGGACGGGCCGCCACCACGAGCTGATGGCGGACAACGAGTGCTACCGGGAGATCGTGCTCTCCCAGCTGACGGAAGCGGAGGCAGCCTGATGGCCGGGCCCATGGGGCGGATGATGGCCGGGGGCGGCCCCGACCAGCAGTCGATGGACTTCAAGGGATCCGGGAAACGGTTGCTCGCGCAGTTCAGGCCCGAACGGGCCACGATGTACGGGATGTTGCTCGCCGTCGTCCTGAGTGTGGGCCTGTCTGTGCTGGGCCCGTGGATCCTCGGGCGGGCGACCGACCTGGTCTTCGCGGGGGTCGTCGGACGGGGGATGCCCGAAGGCGCCACGAAGGCCGAGGTGCTGGAGTCCATGCGGGAGCGTGGTGACGGCGGTATGGCCGACATGCTCTCCGGTACGGATTTCACGCCGGGCAAGGGCATCGACTTCACCGCGGTCGGTGAGGTGCTGGGGTTCGCGCTGCTGGCGTTCGCCGCGGCCGGGCTGCTGATGGCCGTGGCGACGCGGCTGGTCAACCGGGCCGTCAACATGACCGTGTACCGGATGCGGGAGGACGTGCAGACGAAACTGTCGCGGCTGCCGCTGTCGTACTTCGACCAGCGGCAGCGCGGTGAGGTGCTCAGCCGGGCGACCAACGACATCGACAACATCGGTCAGACGCTTCAGCAGTCGCTGGGGCAGCTCGTCAACTCGCTGCTCACCATCGTCGGCGTACTGGCGATGATGTTCTGGGTGTCGCCGCTGCTGGCGCTGGTCGCGCTGGTGACGGTGCCCCTGTCGTACGTCGTCGCCAGATGGGTCGGCAAGCGCTCGCAGCCGCACTTCGTGCAGCAGTGGCGGTCCACCGGGAAGCTCAACGCGCACATCGAGGAGATGTACACCGGGCACACGCTCGTCAAGGTCTTCGGGCGACAGGACAAGTCGGCGGCGCAGTTCGCGGAGCAGAACGAGAAGTTGTACGAGGCCGGGTTCAAGGCGCAGTTCAACAGCGGGGTCATGCAGCCGCTGATGATGTTCGTGTCGAACCTCAACTATGTGCTGGTGGCGGTGGTCGGAGGGCTGCGAGTCGCGTCCGGCGCGCTGTCGATCGGTGATGTGCAGGCCTTCATCCAGTACTCGCGGCAGTTCTCGATGCCGCTCACCCAGGTCGCGTCGATGGCGAACCTCGTGCAGTCGGGGATCGCGTCGGCGGAACGCATCTTCGAACTGCTCGACGCGGAGGAGCAGGAGGCGGATCCCGTGCCCGGGGTTCGGCCGGAGGAGGTGCGGGGGCGGGTCGCGCTGGAGAACGTCTCCTTCCGCTACGACCCCGAGAAGCCGCTCATCGAGGACCTGTCCCTGACGGTCGAGCCCGGCAACACGGTCGCCATCGTGGGCCCGACGGGGGCGGGCAAGACGACACTGGTGAATCTGCTGATGCGGTTCTACGAGGTAACCGGTGGGCGGATCACGCTCGACGGGGTCGACATCGCGAAGATGTCCCGCGACGAACTCCGGGCCGGGATCGGGATGGTGCTCCAGGACACGTGGCTGTTCGGGGGGACGATCGCGGAGAACATCGCGTACGGGGCCTCTCGCGAGGTGACGCGCGGGGAGATCGAGGAGGCGGCGCGCGCCGCTCATGCGGACCGGTTCATCCGTACGTTGCCGGATGGCTACGACACCGTGATCGATGACGAGGGGTCGGGGGTGAGCGCGGGTGAGAAGCAGTTGATCACGATCGCGCGGGCGTTCCTGTCCGATCCGGTGATCCTGGTGCTGGACGAGGCGACGAGCTCGGTCGACACCCGTACCGAGGTGCTGATCCAGAAGGCGATGGCGAAGCTGGCGCATGGGCGGACGTCGTTCGTGATCGCGCATCGGTTGTCGACGATTCGGGACGCGGACACGATTTTGGTGATGGAGAACGGGGCGATCGTGGAGCAGGGGGCTCACGAGGAGTTGTTGGGGGCGGGCGGGGCGTATGCCCGGCTGTACAAGGCGCAGTTCGCGGAGGCGGTGGTGGAGGTGGAGTGACGGTTCTCGCCGGGGGTGCGCAGGGGTTTGTTCCGCCCCCCGCCGCCCCTACCCGCCGTCCCATCTCCAGGGGCTCCGCCCCTTCGACCTCGCCAGGGCTCCGCCCCTGGACCCCTCGGGTTTCCGCCCCGGACCCCGTTTCGGGGCCAGCCCCGGCCCCCCGCTCCTCAAACGCCGGAGGGGCTGATTTTCCGTGGTCGAACCTTGTCGGCGCAGGCCCGCATCAATCAGCCCGTACGGCACTTGAGGACGAGGTCGTTCAGGCCGATCGGGGCCTGGGGGCTCGCCCCGGGGATGGGACGGGTAGGGGCGGCGGGGCGACCGCATCCATCCGCGGCTCCGCCGCAGGCCTCAGTCCAGGTAACCCCGCAGCTGGTCCGCGAACGCGTGGTCCCGGAGCTTGTTGAGGGTCTTCGACTCGATCTGGCGGATGCGCTCCCGCGTGACGCCGAAGATGCGGCCGATCTCCTCCAGCGTGCGCGGACGCCCGTCCGCGAGGCCGTAGCGGAGTTGGACGACCTTGCGCTCCCGCTCGCCCAGCGTCGACAGCACCGCCTCCAGGTGCTCCCGGAGGAGCAGGAACGCCGCCGACTCCACCGGAGACGTCGCGTCGCCGTCCTCGATCAGGTCGCCCAGCGCGACGTCGTCCTCCTCGCCCACGGGGGCGTGCAGGGACACGGGTTCCTGGGCCAGGCGCAGGACTTCGCTGACCCGCTCGCTGGGCAGATCGAGCTGACCCGCGACCTCCTCGGGGGTCGGCTCGTAGCCGCGCTCCTGGAGCATGCGGCGCTGCACGCGGACGACACGGTTGATCAACTCGACTACGTGGACGGGGACTCGTATGGTCCGGGCCTGGTCGGCGAGGGCCCGGGACATGGCCTGCCGGATCCACCAGGTCGCGTATGTCGAGAACTTGTACCCGCGGGCGTAGTCGAATTTCTCGACGGCCCTGATCAGGCCCAGGTTTCCCTCCTGGACGAGGTCGAGCATGGTGAGCCCGCGCCCCACGTAGCGCTTCGCCACCGAGACCACGAGTCGCAGGTTTGCCTCGATGAGGCGGCGCTTGGCCATCCGCCCCATGACCACCAACTTGTCGAGGTCAAGGGCGAGTTGGCTGTTCAGTTCGGGAGCCGGGGTGCGCGCCAGCTTCTCCTCGGCGAAGAGGCCCGCCTCGACGCGGCGCGCGAGCTCGACCTCCTCGGCGGCGGTGAGCAGGGGGATACGGCCTATCTCCCGCAGGTACTGGCGGAACAGGTCCGAGGAAGGGCCACTGGTGTCGGCGGTACGGCCACGGGGCGGCAGCGTCTCCATGGGCGGCTCGGGGGCCTCCGTCTCGACCGCCAAACCGGCAGCTGTGGGAACGGCTGTCCCTACGGCACCGGCGGGCGGTTCGTCGAGATCGGGCGGCGGGCCCTCCGGCTCGGTTTCGGGATGGTGCGCGACACGGCTCTGTTGCGGAACCGCCGTGATGACGTCCGCCTTCGCGTCCGTCGGGTTGTCGGTCTGGGTCAGGGTCTGGGTCTGCACGGGGGCGACCTCCAGGGTGATCGCTGCTGAGGCGAACGGCAGCGGTACTTCGCGAACGGACTCGGCGGCCGCGCCGCCATCCGTCCCGTACACGTTGAGCGGAACCGCGGGGATGGAGGACCCGTCGCGTTCGGGTCGGCCGCGCTCCGAGGACTCAGGCACCGGAACCCAGTGTGGAGTACGACACATCCTCGCCACGAGGGGCGTGCGGTGACTTTTTGAAGCCGGTCTGTGACCGGGCGGTTACCCACACGTACGACGGAGTCACAACGAGGGCGCAAGGCCCGGTCAGAGTGCTTCCGTGCCCCGTTCGCGCAACGCCTGTCCGTACTGCTGGAGCACCCACAACTCGTTCTGTACAGCGGCCAGCTGGGCCGGGTCGCCCTGGGCGCTGGCGCGGGCGAGGGTGCCCTGGACCTCTTGGATGCGGCGGTCGACGGCGCGGCGGCGCACCATGACCAGTTGATCGCCGGCGTACAGCTCGTCGACGGACTTGCGCATGATCGCCTCTACGGTCAGCTCCGTGACCATGGCGCGGACCGCGTTGTCGGGGGCGGCCTCGCGGACCCGGACCAGATACCCCTGGGGGTCCTGGACGCCGTACTCCGCGCCGCCCGCATCCATGATCGCCTGGCGCACTGCCGCGTACGGCGGGGCGGTGAACTCGTCGACCCCGTACGCGTCGAAGGCCGGGGAGACCAGCTCGGGACGCTGGAGGGCGAGCTTGAGCAGCTCGCGCTCGGTGGCGTATACGGGGTTGCGGAGGTTGAGGGCGGGGCCCGAGAGGGCCTGGCGGGGTGCCATGTCGTACTGGGCCGCGCGGTCGGGCGTCGGCGCCGGGCCCCTGCCGCCTCGGTCGCGGGCCCAGCGCGCGAGCTGGGCCACCCGCTTGACCACGAACTGTGTGTCCAGGATGCCGAGCATGCCCGCGAGCTGTACGGCGACCTCGTGCTGGGCGCCGCTGTTCTTGATGCGGGCCACGATGGGCGCCGCCTCGTCCAGGGCGGCGGCACGGCCCGCGGGGGTTTCGAGGTCGTAGCGCGCGACGATCTGGCGGAGCGCGAACTCGAAGAGCGGGGTGCGGGGTTCGGCAAGGTCGGCGACCGCCTCGTCGCCCTTCGCCAGGCGCAGCTCGCAGGGGTCCATGCCGTCCGGTGCGATGGCGATGTACGTCTCGGCGGCGAACTTCTGGTCGTCCTCGAAGGCGCGCAGGGCCGCCTTCTGGCCGGCCGCGTCGCCGTCGAAGGTGAAGATGACGCGCGCGCTGCCGTTGTCCATCAGCAGCCGGCGGAGGATCTTGATGTGCTCGCTGCCGAAGGCCGTGCCGCAGGTCGCGATGGCGGTGGTGACACCGGCGAGGTGACAGGCCATCACATCGGTGTAGCCCTCGACCACGACGGCTCTGCTGGTCTTGGCGATGTCCCTCTTCGCGAGGTCGATCCCGTACAGGACCTGGGACTTCCGGTAGATCGCCGTGTCGGGTGTGTTCAGGTACTTGGGGCCGTTGTCCGCCTCGTACAGCTTCCGCGCGCCGAAGCCGACGACCTCGCCGCCGATGTCGCGGATCGGCCACATCAGCCGACCGCGGAAGCGGTCGATGGGGCCGCGGCGGCCCTCCTGGGAGAGGCCGGAGAGGAGGAGTTCCTTGTCGGTGAAGCCCTTGCCGCGCAGATGGCGGGTGAGGTGGTCCCAGCCCTGGGGGCTGTAGCCGACGCCGAAGTGGGCGGCGGCTGCCTGGTCGAAGCCGCGCTCGGCGAGGAACTTACGGCCCGTGTCGGCCTCGGAGCTCGTGTCAAGCTGCTCGACGTAGAACTGGGCGGCGAGCTTGTGGGCCTCGACCAGGCGGATGCGTTCCCCGCGCTGGTGGGAGGGGTTGTAGCCGCCCTCCTCGTACCGCAGCGTGATGCCCGCCTGGGCGGCCAGGCGCTCGACCGCCTCCGAGAAGGAGAGGTGGTCGATCTTCATCACGAACGTGATGGTGTCGCCGCCCTCCAGGCAGCCGAAGCAGTGGAAGAACCCCTTGCTCGGGCTGACCTGGAAGGAGGGCGACTTCTCGTCGTGGAACGGACACAGGCCCTTGAGGTTGCCACCGCCCGCGCTCCGTAGCTGAAGGTACTCGGACACCACGGCGTCGATCGGAACCGCGTCCCGAACCGCCTTCACGTCCTCGTCGTTGATCCTTCCGGCCACGAGGTGATTCTACGGGGCAGCACTGACACTCCTGGGGCGCGGGAACGGCCTTTCGGCCGGGGGTCGGGGTCCGGGGGTTGTCTCCCGGGAATCGCAGCCGGGGGCGGTGTGACAGTGGAGCACCGTCAACCGTCACGAGACCAGGCTGTCCAGCGGAACATGCGGGTCCGCCAGTGCCTCCATGCCCACCTGGGCCCTTGACCGGATCAGCTGTTGGATCGGCTCCGTGACGTCCCACACATTGACGTTCATCCCTGCGAGCACCCGGCCCTCCTTCATCCAGAAGGCGATGAACTGCCGCTTGCCCGCGTCTCCCCGGATCACCACTTGGTCGTACGAGCCGGGGGGCGCCCAGCCCGAGTACTCGAGCCCCACGTCGTACTGGTCGGAGAAGAAATAGGGCACCCTGTCGTACGTCAGCTCGCGGCCGAGCATCGATCGGGCCGCCGCCGGTCCGCCGTTGAGGGCGTTGGCCCAGTGCTCGACGCGCAGCCGGACGTCGAAGAGGGCGTGGTGGAAGGCGGCCACGTCGCCGGCGGCGTAGATGTCGGGGTCCGAGGTGCGCAGCTGCTCGTCGACCGCGATGCCGCCGCCCTGCGAGCGGTCGACGAGGGTGAGGCCCGCGGCCTCAGCGAGGCTGGTGCGCGGGGCGGCGCCGATCGCGGCGAGCACGTCGTGGGCAGGGTGTTCCTCGCCGTCCTCCGTGCGGGCGGCCAGGACCATGCCGTCCTGGCCGATGATCTCGGTGAGCCGGGTGCCGAAGTGGAAACGGACGCCCCGTTCGGCGTGCAGATCGGTGAAGATCTGACCGATCTCGGGGCCGAAGACCCCGTACAGCGGAGTGGGCTGAGGCGCGACGACGGTGACCTCGGCGCCGTACTCGCGGGCCGCGGCCGCGACCTCCAGGCCGATCCAGCCGGCGCCCGCGATGACAAGGTGGCCGTTGTCGCGGCCGAGAGCGGCGAGGACGCCCTTGAGGCGCTCGGCGTGGGCCAGGCGGCGCAGATGGTGGACGCCGGCCAGGCCGGTCCCCGGGATGTCGAGGCGGCGGGGCTCGGCGCCGGTCGCGAGCAGCAGCTTGTCGTAGCGCACGAGCGTGCCGTCGTCGCCGAAACGGACCGTCTTCGCAGCCGGGTCGATCGCGTCGACGGTCTGGCCGAGATGCAGCTCGATGTCGTTGCGCGCGTACCAGGCGGGCTCGTGCACGAAGACGCTGTCGCGCTCCTCCTTGCCGAGCAGATAGCCCTTGGACAGCGGGGGGCGCTCGTACGGGTGGTCACGCTCGTCACAGATCAGTATGACGCGGCCGGTGAAGCCCTCCGTCCGGAGCGTCTCGGCCGCCTTCGCACCGGCCAGCCCTCCTCCGACGATGACGAATGTCTGATCCGCGTCGACCACTTGGTGCCTCCTGCCGGGGGTCTGGGGGGTGTCCCCCAGAAAACGCTGATGGTGCCGCCACATGTGAGCCTCCCGCACGCAGCGTGGTGCGGGAAGAGGTAGTGGCCCGATCAGGCCACAGAGGGTCACGTTCGGGTGTCGCCTGCGGCGGGGACTTTCTTCCCAAGCCCGCCCCTTCCCGGCTGTATCAATTTGCGGCTCCGCCGCGGGGGCTGAAAACGGTTCAGCCCCGCGTCAGCCGCGCGTGCAGCGACCGCGCCGACGCGTCCGTCAGCGAGGCGATCTGGTCGACGAGCACGCGCATGCGGGCTCTGTCGTCCGGGGCCTCGTCGAACAGGGCGCGGAACTGCGGGTCCAGACCTTCGGGCGCGCGGGCCGTGAGCGCCTCGGCGAGTTCGGCGACCACGATCCGCTGGTCGGCGCGCAGTCGCTCCTGCTCGGCTCGCTGCATGACGTACCGGTCGGCGACCGCCTTGAGGACCGCGCACTCCAGGCGGGCACTTCTCGGTACGACCAGCTCGGCGGCGTACCGCGTGAGCCGCCCCGTGCCGTACGCCGCCCGGGTTGATGCCTCCGCGGCGAGGCAGAAACGGCCGATGAGCTGGCTCGTGGCGTCCTTCAGGCGGGCCTGCGCGACGGCCGATCCGTCGTAGCCGTGCGGCCACCACTCCTGGTCAAGCAGCCGGTCGAGGGCCTCGGCCAGCTCGGCGGGGTCGGTGTCAGCGGGTACGTACCGGCCGATCGCCACCGCGAAGACCGACTGCCGCTCGGGCTCCGCGTACAGGCAGCCGGGGTCGATATGGCCGGCGTGCAGTCCGTCCTCGACGTCGTGCACGGAGTACGCCACGTCGTCGGACCAGTCCATGACCTGGGCCTCGAAGCAGGTGCGGTGGTCGGGGGCGCCCTTGCGGACCCAGTCGAAGACCGGCCGGTCGTCGTCGTAGACCCCGAACTTCCGTGACGCGGGATCAGTGGGGTGGGCGCCACGCGGCCAGGGGTACTTGGTGGCGGCGTCGAGGGCCGCGCGGGTGAGATTGAGGCCGACGCTGACGAGGTCGCCCGTTTCTTCGCTTCTTTGGAAGCGCTTGGGCTCGATGCGCGTCAGCAGCCGCAGTGACTGCGCGTTGCCCTCGAAGCCGCCGCAGTCCTTTGCGAACTCGTTCAGGGCCTGTTCGCCGTTGTGCCCGAAGGGCGGGTGGCCCAGGTCGTGCGAGAGGCAGGCCGCCTCGACGAGGTCCGGGTCGCAGCCGAGGGCGGCGCCCAGCTCGCGGCCGACCTGGGCGCATTCCAGGGAGTGCGTCAGCCGCGTACGGGGGCTGGCGTCCCAGGCCTCGATGGGGGTCCCCCCGCTCGAGCGAAGCCGAGAGTGGGGGAGGGTGCCGGGCGTGACGACCTGGGTTTTGCCCGCGAGGCGGCGCAGTGCGGCGGAGTGCAGCACGCGGGCGCGATCGCGCTGGAAGGCGGTGCGGCCGGGACGCTTGTCGGGCTCGCCGGCCCAACGGTCGACTGACGTCGGGTCGTAGCCAGAGGGCGGGAGGTGGTTCTCGTACGGCTGGGTGGGTGCGGTGCCTTCCATGTCTCGACATTAAGCGTCAGCAGTGACAAATGGGCGCTGCCGGATGCGGGGCGCCTACTCATCTGCCGGGTTCTGATCGCTTGCGAGTGCGGGTTGTCGGTGGCTTGTCGCTCCCCCATCTCTCGGCGGCCGATCGTGTCGAGTTCCGCGATCGCGTCGTCCGGCAGCTCCGGTTCCGCCACGGCGATGTTCTCTCGCAGATGGGACCGGGAGGAGGTGCCGGGATGAGGACCCTGGTGTGCCGGCGCTGCAACAGCCAGGCCAGGGCCGACCGTTGGGCTGAAAACTCAGGCCGAGGCCAGTCGGCGCTCCGAGGTGGCTGCCGGAGCGGCGACGGCCTGGTCGTAGCGGTGCAGGACGAGGCGTGCCATCGCCGGGTGCGCGCCTAGCGGAGCCGCGGCTATCCAGGGGGCCGCCTCGGCACACTCGGTGGAGAAGCGGCCGGGGGCGGTGAAGTACGAGGCGATCGCGACCCGGTGGCGGCCACGGGAGGCGAGTGCGCGGACGGCATGCGGGACGGTGGGTGCGGCGGCGGAGGCGTACGCCGGGACGACGGGCACCCCGAGGCGCTCGGCCAGCAGCTGGGCGGTGCGGCGGGTGTCGACGGCCCCGTCGGGGTCCCGGGAGCCGGCGGCGGCCAGCACGATCCCGCTGCTGCGGCGGGCGGTCTCGCTCATCCTCGTCCGCCAGCCGGCTTCGACGAGCCGCGCGTACAGCGTCTCCACGAGCAGCGGGTGCGGGCCGAGTGGCGCGGCGACCCGGGTGTTCGCCGACGAGGCGGCCGCCGCTTCGGGGATGTCCTGCTTGACGTGGTAGCCGCGGCTGAGCAGCAGCGGTACGAGGACCGCGTCACCGGTGCCGAGGGAGGCGAGCGTGTCGGGCAGCAGGGGCTCGTTCAGCTCGATGTGGCCGAGGTGCACGGGCAGTGAGGGGCGTAGCTCGCGGACGTTCTCGATGAGGGCACGGATGGTGCTCAGCGCCCGCGGGTCACGGCTGCCGTGGCCCACGAGGACGAGCGCGGGCGCCGCGGAACGCCGCGTGCCGTCGCGCGAGACGAGGCTGAGCTGGCTGCCGAGCTGGCTGCTGATCCGGTTCATGAGTTGCGCCGTACTGTCGAGGTGAGCGCTCCGGAGGTGCTGGCCACCGGGGCGCGTGGTGGACTCGTCGCGAGGAGGGTTCGACGCCGTCATGAACCGATGGTGGCGGTACGACGTTGCCGCCCCGTTGCGCGGGAATGACGGGTGTTTTCCGGGGGTTCACGGTGGGGTGCGAGGGAGCGTGAGGTGGCCCCGGAGCCGGCGGAGAACCGGATCACCGATCCCTGCGTCCCCTCCATGAGGCCACTGACCTGGGAGGAAACCGCATGCGCGACACGAGGCCGGGCCGGCTGCGGCTGAGTCGACCACGGCTGCTGCGCCCCCTTCGGCTGCGGCGGCTGGGCCGGCCGCGGCTGCCGCGCACCCGTGCCGGGCAGCGGCGGGCCGTGCAGCTGGTGATGCTCGGGTGCGTACTGGCGCTGCTCCCTTCCACGTGGCTGTTCCTGGCGTCGGACGACCGGCTGCGGACCGCCCGGGACGTGCCGCGGACCGAGGTGGCGATGGTGTTCGGCGCCGGGCTGCGGGACGCGGAGCCCTCCCCGTACCTCGCCCACCGCCTGGACGCGGCGGCCGAGCTGTACCGGTCGGGCCGTATCGAGGTTGTCCTGGTCACCGGCGACAACAGCCGCGAAGACTATGACGAACCCGACAGCATGCGCGCCTACCTCACCGAGCGCGGCGTCCCCGACCGGCGCATCGTCAGCGACTACGCCGGTTTCGACACCTGGGACTCCTGCGTCCGCGCCAAGAAGATCTTCGGCGTCGACGAGGCCGTGCTCATCAGCCAGGGCTTCCACATCCGCCGTGCGGTCGCCCTGTGCCAGCAGGCGGGCGTCACGGCGTACGGCGTCCCGGCACCGGGCGACCGGCGTGACAGAACCTGGTACTACGGCGCCGTCCGGGAAGTCTTCGCGGCGAGCAAGGCGGCAACGGAGGCGGTGTTCGAGCCCGATCCCCGGTTCCTGGGGCCGAAGGAGCCGGGGGTGTCGCGCGCCCTGGCCACGGCGAAGTAGCAGAGGCGCCGCTCCCCGCAGTCGTCCCAGTCGTCCCAGTCGTCCCGTCGTCCCCGTCGCCCAGCCCATCGCCCCAGTGGTCCCCGTTTCCGGGTAGCACCCGTCGTCACGGCCGCACGTCAATGTCCCGCGTGCGCGTCAGGTCCACCATCGGCTCCACCGGCGTCCGGCCGGCCGGCCCGCTGGCCCTTCTCGACCACCGCGAACTGGCCCATCATGCCCTCGTCCTCGTGGTAGAGGAGATGACAGTGGTACATGTACGGGGTGTCCGGGTCGGCCGGTCCCTCGAAGCGCAGCGCCAGCTTCATCGTCGTACCGTTCGGCAGGAAGACGGTGTCCTTGGCGCCCCGCAGATGCGGCGGCGGGATCTTTCCGTTGACCTCCAGAACGCGGAACTGCACATCGTGGACATGGAAGTTGTGCGGCATGCCGTTGGTGTTGCGCACGGTCCAGGTCTCGGTGGTGCCTGTGGTGACCGTCTCGTCTATTCGGTCCATGGCCATCTTGCGTCCGTTGATCCCGGACTTCTTCAGGTCGAAGTGCCGGGCGCGCACGGCGTCCGAACCGTCCGGCACCTCCAGTTCACCCAGCTCCTGCGGCAGTGCGGGCGAGGGGCGGAGCGTCTCCGCGGCCCGTAGTTGCAGGATGTCGAAAGAGTCGTCGGCCCCGCCGAAGCGGGTGTTCCAGGCGTCCCCGTAGTTGTCCTGCGGGAAGCTGCGCAGGGTGGTGCGTTCGCCGGCCCGCATGCGTACGACGATCTCGGCGCGCTCCCCCGGTGAGAGCTGAAGCCGCTCGGTCTGCACGGGGCGTTCCAGGAGGCCGCCGTCGGTCGCTATCTGTGTGTAGCGGCGGCTGTCGTCGAAGCCGAAGGAGTATGTCCGGGCCGTTGAGGCGTTGAGCAGCCGCAGCCGCACCAGTTCGTCACGTACCTCTCGGTGCGGGTCGAGGGTGCCGTTGACCATGGTGCGGTCGCCGAGGAAGCCGACGTTCTGCATCAGACCGCGCCCGTGATCGAACTCGGCGCCGTCGAACCTGACGTCCTGCACGATGACGGGTAGATCGTCCACGCCGTACTTCTTCGGCAGCGGCAGGGCGGCGGACTTGTCGTCGTCGAGGAGGAACATCCCGGCGAGGCCGCGCTGGACGTGCTGCTCGGTCCGGCCGTGGGGATGCGGGTGGTACCAGAGGGTGGCGGCGGGCTGGTCGATCTTCCAGTACGGCGTCCACGTGGCCCCCGGCCGCACCATCTGATGCGGACCGCCGTCCATCCGCGCGGGCAGGTGCATTCCGTGCCAGTGCACGGTCGACGACTCGTCAAGCGTGTTACGCACCCTGACCTCGACCTTGTCCCCGCGTTCGGCACGCAGGGTGGGGCCGAGGTAGTCGCCGTTGAATCCCCAGGTTGTGGTCCGCTTCCCGGGCCTGAACTCCTTCTCGCCCGTGCGCATCTCGAGGTCGAAGACCTTGGTGCCGTCCGCCTTGACCCGGCTGGGTTCGGCGAGCGGCGGGATGGCGAGCTCATTGCCGAAGGAGCCCTTGCCGACCGTGCTGGTATCGGCGCTGGTCCACAGCCACGCCAACCATCCACCGAACGCGGCGAGCAGAACGGCCACGACCGTGCCAAGGGTGACCAGAACCCGCGTGAGAGTACGGCGTCGCCCCTTCTTCCTCCCGGCCTTCCTCCTGTCCTCCTTCCCGGCCGCACTCCCCTCGCCGCTCCGGCCCACCGTCCCTGCCGCCCCTGTCGTCCTCGTCCCCGATTTCGTCATGCCTCGACGATCTCGGTCCGAGCGCACCCCGGACATCCGGGCACCGCCCTGATCCGACCCCGGTCCTCCCCCTACGGGACACGAACTCACACCCCCCACACGACGAGGGGCGGCGGACGAGAACCCCCGTCCGCCGCCCCCGCTCACCGGATCAGCTCACCCCCCTCACCGGGTCAACTCACCCCGTGCTCCCGTCAACGCCCCTTGAAGACAGGCGCCCTCTTCTCCATGAACGCGCTCATCCCCTCGCGCTGGTCCTCTGTCGCAAAGAGCGCATGGAACACGCGCCGTTCGAAGAGAAGACCGTCGCGCAGGCCGGTCTCCAGGGCCCGGTCGACCGACTCACGGGCCGCCGTGACGGCGGGGCGGCCGTAGGAGGCGACGGTCGCGGCGGCTTCCGCGGCCTCGGTGAGGACGCGGTCGTCCGGGACCACCCGCGACACCAGGCCCGAAGCCTCCGCCTCGCCGGCGTCCATCGTGCGGCCCGTGAGGATCAGGTCCATGGCCTTGGCACGGCCGACCAGGCGGGTCAGCCGCTGGGTGCCGCCGATGCCGGGGATCACGCCGAGCTTGATCTCCGGCTGGCCGAAGACCGCCGACTCGCCCGCGATGATCAGGTCGCACATCATCGCGAGTTCGCAACCGCCGCCCAGCGCATAGCCGTTGACGGCCGCGATCTTCGGCGTACGGAATCCGGCGAACTCCTCCCAGCCCGCGAAGTAGTCCTCCGCGGCCATGTCCACGGCCGACTTCCCGGCCATCTCCTTGATGTCGGCACCGGCCGCGAAGACCTTCTCCGAACCGGTGAGGACGAAGCAGCCGACGTCCGGGTCACGGTCCAACGGGCGGAGTACGTCGAGGAGTTCGGCCAGCAGCTCGCTGCTGAGAGCGTTCAGGACGTGCGGCCGGTGGAGTCGTACGGTGACCACGTGGTCATGGCGTTCGATCTTGAGGGTGTTCATCGACTCTCCCTCTCTCCTTGTCTCCTGATTGGTCTGTTACGAGTCCCAGATCGCGCCGTACGCGGGAATGCCGCGCCGCTCGAGACCGTGAACGACCTGCCAGGTCAGCTTCTTGTTGGAGATGCAGATGACAGCTTCGGCACCGAAGTCGCGGTACGCGGTGTACGCGAGCCGCACCATGTCCGGTTTGCCGTGCCGTGCGGTGTCCCAGACCAGCGCGTTCGGCTGGACGGCGAGGATCTCGTCGACCAGGTCGTCGCCATAGGTCCTGCGGGGATCGCGCGTCGCCCATACGAGCCGTGAGGGCACCTCGGCGGCCAGCAGATGCGGCAGGCAGGGACCGATACCGCTGCCGGTGGCGACGTAGATCACCTTGCTGAACAGGGTCTCGATATTGGCGACCCCGGCCGTGGTGATGCCCTTGACCCAGACCTTCGGGGGCGCGTCGTCGATGAACGAGCCCGTCCAGTCGCCCGCGCGGGAGATGGTCAGCCGGAAGCCGGGTTCGCCGGGTGAGGGCACGTTGGCGAAGGAGTGCCACTCGGTGAGCGGGCTGCGGCTGATGGCGGTGGACGACCCCGCGAAAGGGGTCACGCCGTGGTCGAAACGGGCCAACGCGACGTGCGTGGAGGGCCGTTCGATCCGTACGTTCACCTTGCGGAGCCGCAGCCAGGGCAGGGCGACGCTGAAGGTGACCACGGCCAGCACCCCGAGCGCGGCCGGCCCCCGCGCGCCGAGCAGCGTATGCGTCCAGAACAGTGCGAGGGCGCTCCAGCCGCCGAAGCGGTGGATCTTCTCGAAGTGGTCGTGGAAGCGGGAGCGGAAGGGCGGCAGGGCGGTGGCGACGATGACGACGAGCAGGGCGACGAGTGCCCAACTCACCGTGACAAGCGGCACTTTGGCGCCGTCGACGGTCACCACGACCGCCCCCGCGAGGAACCACAACGCTCCGGCAAGTGCCCCGCCCACGTGCAGTCCGCCGAAGTGGTACACCTTCCCGAGCGTCCACCGCACCTTCAGCGGCCAGCTCGTCGGAGCCCGGGTCGCCAGCCGGAAGAAGAGGTTGATGACGTACTGCTGGCGTACGACCACGGCGAGCGCGAGGTTCGCGAGGGACGCGTAGCCGATGGTTTGGGCGCTCGGGACCCAACTCGCTGCCAAGAAACCGAGGTTGGCGAGCAGCACCAGGGCCGCCAGGCGGTTGTAGTGCATCAGGCGGGGGTGCTTGAGGAGGCGACGGGGCGCGGACGTGAGCGGAGGGAGTTCGGCGAGAGCCGCGGGAGGGGCGGGAGGCGCTGCGTGCGTGACACCTCTCACCTCGACGGCTGAGGCCTCAGCGGACGAGGTCTCCACGGACGACGTCATCAGGCCGCCCCCTCTCGCACCGCCGACACCCGCAGCAGGGGGGCCTCCTCGCCACGAACGGTCGCCACCCGCACGGCATCCCGCGCGGCCTCCTCCCGTTCCGTCGCCAGCCGCAGCAGCGCCGCCCGGTCGACCTTGCCCCGGTCCGTCTCCGGCAACGCGGCCACCGGGAGGACCGTGGCCGGCACGCAGTAGTACGGGAGTGCGTCGGCCACCGCGCGCCGGGCCGTGTCCGGGTCGACGTCGGCCGGGCAGACGAAGGAGACCAGGCTGCGGGCGTCCCGCTTGAGCGTGACGGCGCGGGAGCAGCCCGCCACCGACTCCAGCACCGAGGAGACGGAGTCGAGTTCCACGCGGAAGCCGCGGACCTTGACCTGGTCGTCGGTACGGCCGAGATGCTCGAGTTCGCCGTCGGGCGTCCAGCGGCCGAGGTCGCGGGTACGGAACATCCGGTGTCCGCCGCCGAGGAAGGGGTCGGGGGCGTACCGCTCGGCGTTCAGCGCCTCGTTGTTCAGGTAGCCCGCCGATACGCAGTCACCGCCGGCCCACATCTCCCCGGTCTCCCCGATGGGCAGCGCACGCCGGTGCTCGTCGAGGACGTACACCGTGTTGTTGGGGGTGGGGCGGCCGATCGTGATCAGTGGGTCGTCCACGCGGTGGTGGCGCATCGTGTTGACGATCGTCGCCTCCGTGGGCCCGCAGGAGTTGTGGAAAGCGGACCGCCGGGCCCAGGCGTCCGCGAGCGGGCGCGGGCACGGCTCGCCCGCGACCGCCACCGTCCGCACCCGGGGGCAGCCCGCCGGGTCGATCCCGGACAGCACTGTCGGCGTCGCGATCAGCACGTCCGCCGTCCGGGCCGCCGCCGCGACGTCCTTGCCGCGGACGACGAGCGTGCCGCCGTGGGCAAGGCAGCCGAGGATCTCCCAGGCGGCCATGTCGAAGGCGATGTTGAGGAGCTGGGCGACCCGGTCGCCGGGGCGGATGCCCAGGTCACCGGGCTCGGTGAGGAGGATGTTCGCGACGTTGCGGTGGGTGACCTTCACGCCGTTGGGCTTACCGGTCGTGCCGGAGGTAAACAGGACGTAGCACCCGTCGTCGGGGCGTAAGGGCCGCTCGAGACGGACCGGCCCTTGTGTGGAGAGACTGGCGAGATCGTCGTCGTCGAGCGTGATCAGCCGGTGTCCGGTGTCAGGCAGAGGCACCCGCAGCGTGTGCTCCGACTGAGTGAGGACGACCCGGGTTCCGGCGGTGCGGATGACGTGCCGGAGCTGGGCGGCGGGGGTGAGGCCGATGTCCTGCGGGACGTACGCGGCACCGGCCTTCAGCGTGCCGAGCAGTCCCACGAGCATCGGGATGGAGCGGCGTACGAAGAGGCCGACGTGATCGCCGGGCCGTACGCCCTCCCGTACGAGTCTGGCCGCGAGCCGGTCGGCACGATGGTTCAGCTCGCCGTACGTGATCGTCGTGCCCTGGTGCTCGGCGGCGACGGCGTCCGGCGCGGCAGCGGCCTGCCGTTCGACGGCGTGGTGGACGAGGGGGTCGGGGACGGGGACTTCAGGACCTTGGCCGAACTGCCAGAACAGGGCCCTGTCTTGGGGGGACAGATGGCTCAGGGGCATGCTTCACAGACCTCCTGGCTGTGTGGGGAGAAGGTGCCTCGGGCGACTGAACGCTTACTTTGCGTCGAAATGTCGAACACCGTGCGGAGGTGCTTGGCCGCACCGCCTGTGCGCGGTAGCGGCCTCAATAGCTTTAACGTTCAATGTGGGCCGCGTCACCGGCAAAACAAGTCACATGACTGAACTGTCAGCACATCGACAGCTTCCGAACAGGCAGACGACAGGAACCTCACGGACAACGCTCCCCGCCCCTCACGCCGCCTGAGCCCCCACGGGGAGGTCCCCGTGCCTGCCGTGTAACGAGAGGCGTTGCGGTGCGTAACACGTGCGACGCACGCTGGACGGTATGCAGAACACCGTGACGCCCACCCACTGCCCGTACTGCGCCCTGCAGTGCGGAATGAATCTCACGCCCGAGCAGGACGGGGGCGTCGCGGTGGTCGAGCGGCCGGACTTCCCGGTGAACCGCGGCGCGCTGTGCGGCAAGGGCCGTACCGCGCCCGCGGTGCTGTCATCGAGCGTCCGCCTGACCTCACCCCTCGTCCGGAACGCCGGTGTCCTGGAGCCCGCCACCTGGGACGAGGCGCTCGGCCGGATCACCGAGGCGCTGTCCCGCACGCGTACGGAGCATGGCCCGGACGCGTGCGGGGTGTTCGGCGGCGGCGGGCTGACCAACGAGAAGGCGTACACGCTCGGGAAGTTCGCCCGCATCGTGCTCGGCACCTCGCAGATCGACTACAACGGACGCTTCTGCATGTCGTCCGCGGCGGCCGGCGGGATCAAGGCGTTCGGCCTGGACCGGGGGCTGCCGTTCCCGATGGAGGACATCCCGAAGACGGGCTGCGTCATCCTCGTCGGCTCGAACCTCGTCGAGACGATGCCGCCCGCGCTGCGCTATCTCACCGAGCTCAAGGCGAACGGCGGCAAGCTGATCGTCATCGACCCGCGCCGCACCCGCACCGCCGAGCAGGCGGACCTGCACCTCGCCCCCCGCCCGGGTACGGATCTTGCCCTGGCGCTGGGCCTGCTTCACCTGGTCGTGGCGGAGGGGCGTACGGACGAGGCGTACATCCAGGAGCGTACGAGCGGCTGGGAGGAGGCGCGGGCCGCGGCGATGGCGCACTGGCCGGAGCTGGTGGAGCGGATCACGGGAGTGTCCGTGCCTCAACTCCGGGAGACGGTACGGCTGTTCTGTGAGCCGGAGTCCGCGATGGTGCTCACCGCGCGCGGGCCCGAGCAGCAGTCGAAGGGTACGGACACGGTGGGCGCGTGGATCAACCTGTGCCTGGCGACGGGCCGCGCGGGGCGGCCGCTGTCCGGCTACGGCTGTCTGACCGGGCAGGGCAACGGGCAGGGCGGCCGCGAACACGGCCAGAAGGCCGACCAGTTGCCCGGCTACCGCAAGCTCGACGACCCGGCGGCCCGTCGCCATGTGGCCGAGGTCTGGGGCGTGGACCCGGACTCGCTGCCCGGTCCGGGACGCAGCGCGTACGAGCTGCTCGACGCCCTCGGTACGGACATCCGCGCCCTGCTGCTGATGGCCTCGAACCCGGTGGTGTCGGCGCCACGCGCTGCGCACATCGAGGAACGCATCAAGTCGCTTGATTTCCTGGCCGTGTGTGACGTGGTCCTGTCGGAGACGGCGGCCCTGGCGGATGTCGTACTGCCGGTGACGCAGTGGGCCGAGGAGACGGGGACGATGACCAACCTGGAGGGCCGGGTGCTGCTGCGGCGGCGCGCGATCACTCCGCCGGAGGGCGTACGCAGCGACCTGGAGATCATGCACGAACTGGCTGCCCGCCTGGGCGTGGAGAAGGGTTTCCCGACGGACGCGGAGGAGATCTTCGAGGAGCTGCGCCGGGCGAGCGCGGGCGGGCCCGCGGACTACTCGGGGATTACATACCGTCGGCTCATCGAGGAGAACGGGGTGTTCTGGCCTTGCCCGGCGGAGGCTCCTGAGGCTCAGCAGGCGGGCGCTGACACCCCCGCGCCCCCGGCAGGGAAGCCGCTGCCCGGCGCCGCGGACGACACGGCGCAGGACGGCGAGGACGCAGCGCTGGACGTCGGGCCGGACGACCCCGCGAGCGAGGCGGCCGAGCCGACGGCCACGGCCGACGTCCACCCCGGCACGCCCCGCCTCTTCCTCGACCGTTTCGCCACCCCCGACGGCCGCGCCCGGTTCGCCCCCGTGACGCATCGGCCACTCGCCGAAGAACCCGATGACGAGTACCCCGTGCTGCTGACGACCGGGCGGGTCGTCTCGCAGTACCAGTCCGGGGCCCAGACGCGGCGGGTCGACGAACTGAACGCCGCCGCCCCCGGCCCCTTCGTGGAACTGCACCCGAGGCTCGCCGAGCGGCTCGGCGCCAATGAGGGCGACCCGCTGGCCGTCGTCTCCCGGCGCGGACGCGCGACCGCGCCCGCGCGGATCACCACCTCCATCCGCCCGGACACGGTCTTCATGCCCTTCCACTGGCCGGGCGAAGGCCGGGCCAACACACTGACCAACCCGGCCCTCGACCCGACCTCCCGCATGCCGGAGTTCAAGGCGTGCGCGGTACGCGTGGAGCGAGCCGACTAGCCGGGCGTGCGGCACCGCGTCCCTGAAGAGGCCGCAGGCCCCTCAGGGACGCGGGACGGTGACATATGCGGCTCCGCCGCGATGGGGGTCCCCCTGCTCGAGCGAAGCCGAGAGTGGGGGAGCGACCAGCCACGACGGACCCGGAGCTCCGAACCGCCTCGCGCGGCGTGCTTCGCCGCCAACTAGCCCAGCACTGGTGCCAGTTCAACCCTGTCGATGTTCGGCGCCCAGGCGGTGGCGTTGCCGAACGTCACCGTGTTCGTGCCCTTCGTTAGGTCGACCGGGACGCCGAGCGTCCAGTAGTCGTCCCAGCTCCAGGTGTTCTTGAAGGTCACCTTCCGGGTCGCGCCGCCGACCGTGACGTCCGCCGTGCGGGACACGATGTCCGTGTTGTAGGCGTGGCCGTTGTCGCGGCGGTCGTTGTTGGCGTACGAGATGAGCAGGATGTAGCGGCCCGCCTTGGGGGCGTCGACCGCGAACTGGGCCGTACTGGCCGCGGAGTTGCCCAGCCAGCCGATGTACGAGCCCGCCGAGGCGTACGAGGAGAACTCCAGGCGCGCTCCCCCGGCCAGGGTCGCGTCGGCGCCCTCGTATGCGAGCGTGCCCGAGGACGAACCCGTCCCCGACACGTCCAGCGAGCGCAGTCCGACGCCCGAACCGGTAGCCGTCACACGGTTGTTGCCCGCGACCAGATACAGCCGGAGCGCCCGGTCGGGCGGTGCCGTCGCCGACTGGCCGTGCAGGGACAGCTTCACGGCCGCCGAGGCCCGCGAGGTCAGCGTGTAGTAGCCGTCACGCGGCGCGTACACGTCGAAGACCGCCTTGTCGCCGGAGCCGAGCCGCAGAGTTCCCGTCCCGGTGGCGGCCGAACTCCCGTAGTCGTACGCCGGCTTGCCCGAGATGTCCGCGAGCGTCGCCTCGTACTGCGCCGAAGGCGTGCTGCTCGCCGTCAGGTCGACGCGGTCCAGCGTCACCTCCTTGCTGTCCTTGGCCAGCGTCAGGGTGTGGCTGCCCGCCGTGAGGGATACGGGGACGGTCTTCAGGGCGCGGTACGTCCAGTTCTCCGTCGAGGGATACGTCACTGTCGTCGCCGTGCCGCCGTCCACGGAGAGCTTCTGTGTCGACGGCGTCCCGCTCTGGTTGCCGTACAGGATCCCGAGGTCGTACGTCCCCGTGCGCGGCACCGAGACCGTGAAGTCCACCTTGCTCGAGGCGGCGTTGAGCGAGCCGACGTCCTTGGTGCCGGAGGCGGCGTACCCGTTGGCGTTGGAGACCGTGCCCTGGGTGTAGACCTGGCCGCCGGTGATCGCCGCGTCCTCCGCCTCGTACGACGCCGACCAGGGGACGGACGGCGCGGCCGGCGTCCCGGACCCGGCCGGGGTGAGGACGACGCGGTACGCCGACATCTTCCGCATGCCGGTGAGCGGAACGGTGACCGTGCCGTCGGAGGCCACCTTCACCTTCACGCGCTTGAGCACCTGCGGCGCCGGGTGCCCGCCCTCGTAGCCCGACCAGGCCGCCTCCGCCACGGTCGCGGTGACCGAGCGACCGAAGACGCGCCGGTCGACGCTCTTGACCACGACGTCCGCGTCGCCCGCCGCGCCGCCGAGCACCACCTGCGCCTGGCGGCGATTCGTGTCGTACGAGGCGAGACCCTGGAGCGTGTCGATGGTGTTGGCCTGCGGCGGGGTCACCTTGACGGTGTCGCCGGTCAGACCCGCGTACCAACGGAACAGCCACCAGCCGCCGTTGGGGATGTTGGAGCGCACCACATGGCCGCTGAGATTGCCGGCGGCGTCCCAGTAGGCCATGTTGCCGTACACCTTGTTGCGTTCGAGCATCGAGACCCACTGCACGAGTTGCCCCGGCACGGACAGATCACGGCGGTTGGCGTACTCATCGATGTTGATCTTCAGCGGTGCGATGCCCAACTCTCGCTCGATCGACCGGTAGTTGTCGTAGTGCCCCTGGAAGTCCCGCAGCGAGCCGGAGCCGAGCTCGTGCCAGGTCATGATCTGGGGCAGTACGTTCTCCCGCTTGGCGAAGGCGAGGAAGTCCGTCAACAGGCGTGTGTGGTAGGCGGCTTCGTTCGGGCCCGCGATCCTGGCATCCGGGTCGATCGCGCGGATCCGCTGGTACACCGTCTTCCAGTCCTGGAAGAACCGGTCGCGGTTCTTCTCGTACGTCGCCTGGTCGGAGACGCCGAGGTTGTACCAGATCTGGTCGGGCTCGTTGAACGGGATGTAGACGAAGCGATCGCTGTCGGGGGCGGCCGACACCTCCTTGACGATCTTGTCGACCTTGGGGAGGTAGTCGGCGATGCCGAGGTCCTCGTACGGCCACTTGGCGTAGATGTCCTGCATCATCACGTTGATCTCGCCGCCGCCGTTGCGGAAGAACGACTTGGAGACGGTGATCGCGTCGCCGTTGGGGTGCTGGGCACCGCCCTCCGGCTTCTGCGAGATGCTGGTGACCTTCAGGGGCTCCAGCGCCGCGTCGCTGGGCACCCCGTCGTCGCTGAGCCCGTACAGCGCGCCGTTCGCGCCGCGCATCACCGGCCCCTCGGAGTCGGCGAGGTCGACGGAAAGGCGGGGCGCCGCCCGTTGCGCCCCCTGGGCCGCGGACATCTGTGCCGCCGACATGGCCCCTCCCATCAGTGCGAGCGTGAGGACCGTCGTGGTCCATCGTCTGGCCTCTCGTGTCGTGCGCGTTCTCCGAGTCATCCATCGGCTCCCGGACTCTTGTGTGAACGGTCACATCAGCGCATGATTCTCCCGCCGCAGTACCATCTGTCAACACCTGTTGCAGCATTAACAGTGGGGTGACCGTTCACATGAGGAGCCTCCAGGAGCCGACCATCCGGGACGTCGCCCGCGCGGCCGGCGTCTCGTACCAGACCGTCTCGCGCGTCATCAACGGCAACGAACGCGTCGCCGAAGCCACCCGTCGGCGGGTGCAGACCGCCATCGGCGAACTCGGCTACCGGCCCAACCGGGCCGCGCGCGAACTCGCCGGCAAAGCGGTCCGCTCGCTGACCGTGCTCACCTCCGACACCTCCCTGTACGGCAACGCGACGGCCCTGCGTGGCATCGAGGAGGCCGCGCGCACGGCGGGGTTCGCGGTCTCGATCAGCGTGCTCGACCGGCACGCGGCACCGGATGCCGAGGAGTTGCGCGCCCGGCTGGTACGCCCGGGCGAGCCCGTGATCGTCATCGCCTTCGACGCGGCCGGCGCCCGCGCGCTGGAGCTGCTGCCTGCCGACGTACCGGTGACGGCGCTGGTCGAGCGGCCACCGGGCGACGACCCGGACCCCCGGCACGTATGGCTCGACGACCGCCTCGCCGCCACCCGCGCCACCCGCCATCTGCTCGGCCTGGGCCATCGCACCGTGCACTGCCTTGCACTCCCGTCGTCCACGGCACGCACGGCCCAGCGGACGGAAGGCTGGCTGGACGCCCTGCGGGAAGCGGGAGTTGACGCGCCCGCGCCGGTCGAGGGCGGCTGGACGCCGCGCTCCGGTCACCTGGCGGCGCGCACGCTGCTGGAACGCCACCCCGACACCACCGCCGTACTGTGCGGCAACGACGATTTGGCGCTCGGGATGCTGCGGGCGGCACGGGAGGCGGGGCGCCGGGTGCCGGACGAGCTGAGCGTCGTGGGCTTCGACGACACCCCCGCGTCCGCGTATCTCGCTCCGGCGCTGACCACGGTGCGGCTGGACTTCGAGGGGCTCGGGCGTACGTGTTTCGGCCTGCTGCATCGCCTGCTGGATCCGTCGGCTCCGGGGCAGGAGCCCTGTGCGGAGCCGGAGCTGATCGTGCGGGAGAGTTCGGGCCCGGGCGGCACGGGTATCGGTTGACTTGTCGACTTTGGGATCACGGCATCAGGGCATGAGTCACCAGGGCTATCGCGGGGGGATTGAGTGACGCAAAAGCACGGCAACGGCGCACGGCACTATCGCTGGGGGCATTCGGGCCTCGCTGTCGACTTCGATTTCGGCGGGGTCGGCAAGGTGGGTGGGACTGGTGGGCCCAGCGGGGCCGCTTGGGCCGCCGGTGCCGGCGGGGACTCGCCTCGGCTGCTGCGGGTGGCGCGGCCGGGCGATCCGGAGCCGAAGGATGAGGATGCCGAGGTCCGCGCCGCATTGCCTCTGGTCGACGTCGTGCCGGCCGGTGAGGGTACGGGCTTCTCGGGACCGCGGTTCACGGGTACGGCGCTCGGGCCGCGGCTGAGGTACCGGGCACACGACGCCACGTACAACGACGGCTGGCATCGTCTGACCGTCGAACTCCGCGATCCGGCAAGCGAGTTGTCCGTCTTCGCGGAGTATGCCTCGCCCGACGGGGTACCTGTGCTGCGCTCCCGGGTACGGCTCCGCAACGACGGCTCCGCGCCGGTCACCCTGCGCTCGGTCAGCAGTCTGCTGCTGGGCGCGCTGCCCTCCCCCGACGACCTGCTCGTGTTCCGGGCGCGCAACGACTGGCTCGCCGAGTGCCGTTGGTACGCCGAGCCGCTGCGGGCGTCCGTGCCCGACATCGGCCGGGATGTCCACGAGCACGACAGCCGGGCCGCGGTGCGCCTCGCCGGGCGGGGCAGCTGGCCCACCGACGGACACTTGGCGATGGGCGCCCTCAACCACCGTACGGATGCGCGCAGTTGGCTGTGGCAGATCGAGTCTGCGGCGAGCTGGTCCTGGGAGACGGGGGAAGCCGGCGGGCACACGTACCTGACGCTCGGCGGGCCGACCTCGGACGAGCACGGCTGGCGTGAAGTCCTGGAGCCCGGCGGGGAGTTCAGCAGCGAGTGGGTGGCGCTGGCCCTCGGTACCTGCTTCGACGGAGCGCTGGCCGCGCTGACGACGTACCGCCGTCTCGTCCGCCGCCCACACTCCGACCACGAACGGCTCCCCGTCATCTTCAACGACTACATGAACACGTTGATGGGCGACCCGACCACCGAGAAGCTGCTGCCGCTGATCGACGCGGCGGCCTCGGCCGGGGCGGAGTACTTCTGCGTCGACGCCGGCTGGTACGACGACTCCGCGGGCTGGTGGGACAGCGTCGGCGCCTGGCTGCCGTCCTCCGGGCGCTTTCCCGGCGGGGGGCTCGGAGCGGTGCTCGACCGTATCCGCTCACGCGGGATGGTGCCGGGGCTGTGGCTCGAGCCGGAGGTCGTGGGCGTCCGCAGCGCCGTCGCGAGCTCGCTGCCCGACGAGGCCTTTCTGCGCCACGACGGCGGTGCCCGGGTCACCGAACAGGGCCGCCACCAGCTGGACCTGACGCATCCTGCGGCCCGCGCCCACCTCGACCGGACGGTGGACCGGATCGTGGGTGAGTGGGGTGTGGGCTATCTGAAGCTGGACTACAACATCACCACCTCCGTGCCGGGGCTGCTCTCGCATACGCGGGCGTGGCTGTCCTGGCTGTCGTCGGTGCTGGACCGCCACCCGTCGCTGGTGATCGAGAACTGCGCGTCCGGCGGTATGCGCATGGATGGCGCTTCCCTGGCCGTCGCGCAGGTGCAGTCCACGTCGGACCAGCAGGATCTCCTCCGCTATCCCCCGATCGCGGCTGCGGCGCCGACGGCTGTGCCGCCGGAGCAAGGGGCGGTGTGGGCGTATCCGCAGGCCGAGTTCTCGGATGACGAGATCAACTTCACGTTGGGTACGGCGTTGCTCGGGCGGGTGCATCTGTCGGGGCATCTTGATCGGATGTCGGCGGGACAGCTGTCGCTGGTACGGGACGCTGTGGCGACCTACAAGTCGATCAGGGGTGACCTGCGGTCGGCGGTGCCGTTCTGGCCGGTCGGGTTGCCGGGATGGACGGATGAGTGGGTGGCGTTGGGGATGCGCGTGCCGGTGGCGGGGCCGGTTGCAGGGCCGGTGTATCTGTCGGTGTGGCGCCGGGGTGGGGAGGCCGAACGGACGTTGGCTCTGCCGCACTTGGCGGGCCAGGACGACGTACGGGTGGAGGTCCTGCATCCGTCGGCGCCCGCGTCGGCCGGTATGGCGGAGTGGGACCGGGAGGCGGGGGCGCTGCGGGTGGAGTTGCCGAGGTCTCCGGGGGTGCTGTTGGTGCGGGTTGCCTCCGGCGGTTGAGCGAGGGGGTCGTTGTCGGGTGCGGGTCTGTCCATCGCCCAGCAGCACGCATCCGCGAAAGCACCGCGGGCGTGGGAGCCGGACCGGTGATCACTTTCGGGTGAACGGGCCGGACCGGGACACAGCGCCTGGGGCCTGCCTACGATGATGCTCTCGACACCAGCCCACAGGAGGCACGTGATGTCCGCAGCATCCGTCGAGCGGCCCCATGAGCACCGCCCTCTGACCGCGGAGGCCAACCGGCTCATGGACCGCAATCCGGGCTACCGCGTCGAGATCATCGGAGGCCAGATCCTCGTGAGCCCGCCACCGGACGGCCCGCACGCTGTAGCCCTGACCGATCTCATGGTGCCCTTCCTGACCGCCGGTCTCCACGGGACGGAGTCGAGGGTGGTACAGGGAATCGGCCTGTGGCTGCCGACCGGCACCGAGGACTACGCGATCCCCGACCTCTCTCTGGTGGACGCCGACTTCCAGGACCACCACGCCGAGAACAACTGTTACGACCCCGTCTGCTTCCGTCTTGTCCTGGAGGTCACCTCCAGCAACTACCGAACCGACCTGCGCGACAAGGTGAAGGCCTACGCAAGCGCGAAGGTTCCGGTCTACGTGATCGTCGACCGGAAGCACCAGCGCCTTCACGTGCTGACCGAGCCCGCCGGGGACGAGTACGAGAACCATCGCCCGCACTCCCCCGGCGAGGTCGTCACCCTGCCCGAGGAAGTCGGCGCCGAAGTCATCCTCAACGTCGAGCAGATCCTGAAGGCCGGTCGCCGGTCAGCCGAAAGCTGATTGACCGCGTCCGTCCTCCCCCCTCGGCCACCTCCGCCAACTCCGCGTCGTAGACCACCGGCCCCTTCGTTGTCGGGTGCATGGTGGCTGGCGGCTCCAGGTGCATCCCTACGCCACCCACCCCGTAGTCGCACCCTCGGCTGATACCGAAAGTGCGACCACGGGGTGGGTGGAGCTGTCCACTTCGTCACCGGCGCTGCTGGGCAAGCCGCCGGGCCAGTACGGGAATGATCACGGCGGCGGCGACCACGTGGGACACGGCCAGGACGATCTGGGTGGACGTGGCGGTGTGCGGGGCGACGGCCGGACCGGCGAGGGACAGCGCGGTCAGTGCGACGGTGATCACCACGAAGGTACGGGCGGGCCGCTTGGCCCAGCGGGCGAGAGCCACCGCGAGAACGATCCCGGCGACCGACCAGAACACCACGCCTCCGGCAAAGCCGCCCACCGGAATCTCCGCGGCTTCCTTGGCCCCTGGACCGGCCGCGTCCATCCGTACGCCGGCGCCGCGAGCGATCAGCCCGAACACCTCGGTCACGACGGCCCCGGCGAGCGTGGCCAGAACACCGACCAGCCATACGGGCCGTGTGGCGAGGGAACGGGTCGAGGAGGGGGAGGACTGGGCGATGGTCTGCGTCTGGGGCGTGGTCCCGGTCATGGCTCTGACTCCTGTGTGTCGTACGGAGGTTGATGTGCCTTTCGCAGATGTAGACCGAGGAGCCCCACAGAACTGAGCGGTGACGGGGGGACTTTTTTCAGAAGGGGTGGGTTCGGGGTGAGAAAGCCGACCTCAACAGCCCCGCCCCCGCCAGTCCCCGCCCTCGATGAGCTTGCCGCGCGCCCGAAGTCGAACCGCCACCGAAGGCGCGGCCACGTACACCCAGGCGGTCTGGACACGCGTACCGTCCCCGAGCGCGACGTCCCGGGCCACGCGCTCGTACAGGTTGGCTGGATCTCCCGGCGCGTAGTCCTCCAACCGGTCGAGGGCGAGCAGGAGTCG
This sequence comes from Streptomyces sp. NPDC006365, assembly GCF_042870755.1. Lineage (NCBI taxonomy): Bacteria > Bacillati > Actinomycetota > Actinomycetes > Kitasatosporales > Streptomycetaceae > Streptomyces > Streptomyces sp. NPDC006365. The sequence goes on along the minus strand of NZ_JBIAHS010000002.1, from coordinate 511,390 downwards.
GCCGTACTGCTGTGGCGAGGGAGTGATCAGCTCGCCGCACACCGCGCCCCCGGGCTCCTCCACGGCGTACGGATAACCGGGCCCCTCGTACAGCACCGCCCCCGCCAACCGCCCGGGCACCTCGGAAACGGTGCGCCCGAGGAGGAAGAGATCGTGGTTGGGCTCGCCGGGCCGCAGCGTCCCGTACACGAAGAAGGGCAGACGGCTCACCCCGCCGTCTCCTGCTCCAGCCACTCCAGATACGCCGCACTCCCCCGCACCACCGGCGTGGCGATGATCTCCGGCGTGTCATAGTCGTGCGCCTCGCGCAGATACGTTTCCAGCTCCGCGTACCGCGTCTCCGTGGTCTTGAAGAGCACCTGCCACTCGGACGCGGTCTCGATCTCTCCCTTCCACCGGTAGACGGACGTGACCGGCCCGGAGATCTGCGCGCAGGCGGCGACACGCGCCGCGACCGCGCCCCGCGCGAGCGCGTCAGCCTTCTCCGGGGCGTCCGTCGTGGTCAGGACGGTGAGCCAGTCGGGCGTGGCCATGATCGATCTCCTTCTTCCGGCCTTCGCAGAAACGCGGCGCTCCTCGCCAGAGGCGGGTCGGACGCGGCGGACGACCGCATCGACGGGCTCCTCGATGACCGAGAAGTCGAGCTCGCCACGTATACACAGTCCCAGATGAGGTGGCTCGCCCAAACCGCCCTCAGCCGGTAAGGCCAGGCCTCGGATGCGGAACCGCATCACGCATCGGCAGGTTCCGCGAACAGCCCCGACCCTCGATCACGCCAACGCCGGCATGATCCCCTCATGGATCAGGCGGAGCTGGGTGTTCACGTCGGCCACCTCCGTGAGGTCGCGGCCGGTGAAGGCCTTGACCAGGGTGCGATCGGTGATGGCGCAGATCATGTGGTTCACGCCGGTGGGGGCGATCTCCCGTTGGATTTTGTCGCGGCATTCCTCGGGGGTGCCCGCTATGGAGAGGCGCTCGGCTATCTCCGGCGTCGTCAGCTCGATGCCGCGGGCCAGGTCGCCGGAGGCGATGGCGTCGATGATCGGTTTGAGTTCGGCCGGGTCGACGCCGTTGCGGCGTAGCTGCTCCTCGGGCATCGAGGAGGCGTAGACACCGACCATGCTGCGCGCCGCGTCCTTGGCGGCGGCTGAGTCGGGGCCGGTCGCGAAGACGACCCAGGCGCCGATGTCCAGGGACCGCCAGTCCTTGCCGGCGCGCTCCGCTCCGGCCCGGAGGTGCCGCACCGCGTACTCGTACGCCTCTCGCGTGTAGCTCAGCGCATGATGGCAGCCGTCGGACAACTCCCCCGCCGCTTCGAAGGACTTGGGCCCGCGCATCGCACCGAGCTTCAGCGGCACCCGGCTCTGGACCGGTCGCGCGAACGTGAACAGGCCTTCATACGAGAAGAATTCGCCGTCGTACGAGATCGTCCCCTCGTCCAACAGTGTGCGCACCACATGCAGCGCTTCCTTGACCCGGGACAGCGGACGGGTGCGGGCCCAGTCGATCTTGTACTGGGCCAGGAGCCCGAAGTTGCCGCTGGAGAGCACGGCCTCCGCGCGTCCGTCGGACAGTTCGTCGAGTGTGGCCACGGCCTGGGCGATCAGGGTCGGTTCGCGGAGCGTTACCGGGGAGACGCTCGGGCCCAGGCGGATTCGGCTGGTCCGGCCGGCGGCCGCGGCGAAGAGCAGCCACAGATCCTTGTGCCAGGTCTCGTCGGCGGCGTAGCAGGCGTGGAAGCCGAGTTCGTCGGCGAAGGTGATGGACTCCAGGGACTCTGTGAGCGGGTAGTCGGGGAGCATCGCATAGCTGAACTTCACGAATGTCACCTTCAGAAGAGGGGACGGCGGTCAGTACGGGTGTCCCCACGAGGATGGGAAAACGGCGCCCAACTGTCCTGCTTTTTCAAGCCCGTTGACTATCCTCGTCCGGTGCCGCCACCGCGAAGCCCGCCTCCGTCAGTACCGTCGCCGCCACCCCGCGGCCGACCCGGCTGAGGCCCGTCAGAAGGTGGTCGCAGTCGATGAGGGCGGAGCCCGCTTGCTCTTCCGCCAGGGCGATGGCCTTGCGGGAGTAGGGCGTCCAGGCGATCCGTTCGGCGGCTTGTGAGGCACCCATGCTCAAGTGGGCCTCGACCGAACGGTGTACGACATCGGGGGCGACACCGGATGCCTCGAGGAGCCGGGTGGCGTTGTTGGGCTTCGCGGTGAGGCCCCACAACAGGTGCTCGGTGCCTATGTAGTTGTTGCGGTGCTGCACCGCGGCCCGCTTGACGTGGGTCATCGCCTCGCGGAGGTCGTCGGTCATCGTCTCGGGGGCGTATCGCTTGTGGGGGGCGTGAAAGCGCTGCTGCACCGCCTGCCGGGTCACGCCCAGGGCGGCGCCGATGTCGGTCCACGAGCAGCCGTGCATCCGGCAGTGCTCGACATAGTCCTCGACCAAGTCGTCTGCCAGGGCCTGTAGTTGGCCGGAAAGCTGTGCGGCCACGGTCAGCAGGGCGAGCCAGTCGGGCTGCTCCGCTGCGCCGCCGGGCCGGTGCGCGGTGTCGCAGGTGCGGTCCACTTCCGCGATGAGTTCGTCCAGGTCTGGAAGAGCCATGAGGCAAGTGCGCCTTGACAGTTGGGAATTGTCAAGGCGCACTTGCCTATTTGACGGAGAGAGGGGCGAAAACTCGTCACCCCGCGTACGGTCGCGTCTCCTTCGCCTCCTTCAACGTCCGCCCCCACCAGGTCAGTTGGTCCAACATCCCCTTCGCGGCGGCATCCGGGGCCGCCGGATCCCTGTGGCGGCCCTCGTCGTCGAAGTGGGCACCCGCGTTGTGGAAGGAGACCGTGTCGCGAACGGTGACGGCATGAAGTTCGGCGAAGACCTGGCGGAGCTGCTCGACGGCGCGGAGGCCGCCGGAGAGTCCGCCGTACGAGACGAAGGCGACGGGCTTGGCGCGCCACTCGGTGTAGTGCCAGTCGATGAGGTTCTTCAGGGGTGCCGGGAACGAGTGGTTGTACTCGGGCGTGAGGACCACGAAGGCATCGGCGTCGGCGAGCTTCGGGCTGACCTTGTCGAGCTCGCCGGTCACCTCGGCGGACGGCGAGTAGGACAGGGCCGTCGGCAGCCGCACGTCGGCGGCGTCGACGACATCGACCTCCATGTCGTCGCGCTCGCGGATCCGGCTCAGCAGCCATTCGGCGACCACAGGCCCGAAGCGGCCCTCCCGGTTGCTGCCGATGATCAGGGCGACATGGAGGGGTGCGTCGGTGATGGGTCGGTCAGTTGCGGAGTTCATGGGGACAGGCTCATACCTCAATCAAAGTTGAGGTCAAGTCCTGGCCGCGCCGCTCGACTGGACCACCGGTAGGTCCGTCGCCCACGAGGGCCGGTCACCCGTTCACACCCGCGCCCCCCGCCCCGCGGATTCTTTTTGCTCGTACGCCCGTGACCTGCCGAAACGTCACCCGTCACGTCAGCCGACGCAGCCACGCGACACCCGTTCTGACGCCTCATCAGGAGGCGAGTCGGGCGGACTGCCACTTACCTCGATAGGGCAGGGATGCGACCGACGTGGAGGAGCGAGCACGATGCGCACAGGCCGTCTGCTGACCGGTACCGCGCTGACCTTCGCCGCCGCGGCCCTCTCTGCCGCGCCCGCGTATGCGTTCGGCGAGGACACCGGCCCGCTGGAGGTGTATCCGTCGACCGTCGCACCCGGCGCCGAGGTCATGGTGAACACGGCTCAGTGCGGTGCGGACGGCTCGATGACGGGGGACGCGGGCGCGGTGGGCGCGGGCGCCTTCACGCTGACGCCCAGCACGCACGAGCGGAACGCGGTCGGGCGGTTCCGGGTGCCGCCGTCCGCGCAGCCGGGAACGTACGAGATCGTCGCGCGCTGTTCCAGCGGTATGCGGCTGTCCGGGGACCTGAGGGTCGCGCTGGCCCACTCCGAGGGGGCCGAGAAGGGCGCCGGCGAACCGGTGCACCCGAAAGGAAGCGTGAAGACGGGGGTCGGTGGCGCGGTCGGCCCCGGCCCCGTGCAGACCGCGGCGGGAGTGGCGGCGCTCGCCGTCGCCGTCGCGGGCGGTACCTGGCTCCTGCTTCGCCGGGCGAGAGGCGACGGGATCTGACGGACACCTCCGCTGTCCACCGGTACCGCTGTCCCCTCCCCCTCCGGGTCCGACGCCCCTCGCGGCCCGGAGGGGGAAGCGGGACCCATCTCCCGCTCAGCCATCTCCTGTTCAGCCGGCGTCGCAGACGACGAGAATGTCCGCGTCGCCCCGGCGCCACTGCCTGCCCGCGATCAGGTCCGACGCGGCGGACCTGGACGACCAAGTGCACTTCCGAGTGATCACGTTCGGGGCACCGTTCGAGCCGAAACCCCAGACCGAATTCAGCGTGCCCCCGCCGGGTTGGCGTCCTCGTCGAGGTAGGTGCCGTATCCCTCGGCGACCAGCGGGCCTTCGAAGGTCAGCACCTCGTTGACCAGTCCGCCCTTCTGGTTGCGGTAGTTGATGACCAGGCAGTCCACGCCGACGTAGCATCCGACCACTTCGAACCGCAGGTCCGGGATGCGTCGCAGGCCCTCCGCCCAGTAGGCGCGCAGCGCGTCCTTGCCGCGAATGACCCCGTCACTGCCGAGCAGCTGCGCGGCCACCGGCGACCGGAACGTCACGTCGTCGGCGAAGTGCGTCAACAGAGCGTCCAAGTCGTGCGCGTTCCACGCCGTCACCCAGGAGTCGACGAACACCCGCGCTGCTCCATGATCCATGGGCGCATTATGCCGTTCCACACCAGGATCGGGACGGCCACTCGGTTCGAAGAACGAGTGGCCCGCCACCCGATACGACCGAGGAACGTACCCGTGCCGGGACCGATGAGCCCGTCGTAGAAGCCGATGCCGAGGCCCGCGAGCCCGATCGCGGCAAGGACGCGGCGCGGGGAGACAGGGGGGTCGAGGGCGCCGTACCGCAAGCGGGGCGCATGATCACGAAGGTGCCTACGGCCGGCACGCTGCCCGGCCCCGCCGGCACGGCCACTACCGCTTACGCGGCCCGCCGCCATGTCCCGGCGGTGAACGGCTCGCGTACGATCCGCCATACCCATGCGGCGGCGGGATCTTTGACGTACGGCTTCTGGACGGTTGTCCATGGTGTGGCCCCCTGGGGTGAAGTGACCGATACCTCAAGGTTTCCGCGACCCGGCCGCGTGAGCGATGGTGTCCGCACGAAACCTGGCGGTTCGGCTGACCCCACCCGGGCCCACCAGGCCGGACACCGGTCCCACCAGGCCCGACACCGCCCCCGCCGTCCCTCGCCGAAAACCCTCACACACCCACCCCCACACCGCTGAGGGCAGCGTTCCCGGGGGGAAACAGTTGTGATGCCGTCGGGTAACACCCGCACCGCACGCTCGTCACCATGACCTCGAATACGCGTGTGGTGGTGATCGGCGCCGGCCTCGCGGGCGTACGGCTCGCCCGGCGGCTCGGCGAGCTCGGGCTGCCCGCCGTGCTCATCGGTGAGGAGGAGCACACCCCGTACAACCGGGTTCTGCTCGCCGAAGTGCTGGCCGGACGGTACGCCCCCGACGTGATCGCTCTGCCCGCGCCCGCGGAGCTGGTCCGCGCCCGGGTCACCGGCATCGACCGCGGTCAGCGGGAGGTGCACTGCTCGGACGGCTCGGTGATCGCATACGACACGCTGGTCCTGGCGACCGGGTCGAACGCGAAACTGCCCCCGTTGCGGGGGCTTTTCACCGCTGATCACGTGCTGCCGGAGGGCGTCCACGCCTTCCGCACGATGGACGACTGCCTCGGCCTGTCCAAGGCCGTGCGCCCGGACGCCCGCGCCGTCGTCATCGGCGGCGGTCTCCTCGGCGTCTCGGCCGCCCGCGCGCTCGCCGCGCGCGGCGCGCAGGTCGTGCTCGCACAGCAGGCCGAGCGGCTGATGGAACGGCAACTCGACCCGTCCGCCTCGAAGTTGGTGCTCCGGCACATGAAGGACCTCGGCGTCGAGGTGCACACCGAGTGCCGGGTACGCGATGTGCGCTGCGTCGGCGGAGCCGTCCGCTCGGTCGAGCTGGCCGACGGGTACGCGCTCGACGCCGACCTGGTGGTGCTGACCTGTGGCGTGCACCCGCGCGTGGGTCTGGCCCAGGACGCGGGGCTCGCCGTACACAAGGGCGTCATCGTCGACGACGAGCTGCGTACGTCCGACCCGCACATCCGGGCGATCGGCGACTGCGCGCAGCACGCGGGCACCGTCTACGGTCTCGCGGCGCCCGCCATCGAACAGGCCGAAGCGCTGGCCGAGCTGCTGGCGACGGGCGACAGCGCCGCGCGCTACACCGGCACCCGCGCCCTCACCCGGCTGACCCTCGCCTCAGGCACCCCGCTCGACCTCGCCGCCTTCGGCGAGCCCACCCCGCAGCCCGGTGACGACGTCATCCAGCTCGCCGACGCGACCCGCGGCACCTACCGCAAGGTCGTCGTCCGCAACGACCGCGTGGTCGGCGGCGTACTCGTCGGCGAACTCGGCACCGTAGGCGCGCTCGCCCGCGCCTGGGAGGGAGCAGAGCCGCTCCCCGAGACCGGCCCCCTGCTCCACCTGCTCACCAACGATGGAGGCTCCTGATGTCCACGACCGCACCTGTGGGGACCGGCCCCCGCCCCACGATCGTGCTCGTCGGCCATGGCATGGTCGGCCAGCGCTTCCTCGAAGCGCTCGCCGAGCGCGGCCTGACCGCCACGCACCGCGTGGTCGTGCTGTGCGAGGAGCCGCGGCCCGCGTACGACCGCGTTCAGCTGACCTCGTACTTCTCGGGCAAGACGCCCGAGGATCTCTCGATGACCGACATGGCGTTCATCGAGAAGGAGGGCATCGAGCTGTACGTCGGCGACCCGGCCGAGACCATCGACCGTGAGTCCCGCAAGGTGACCTCCCGCTCCGGTCTTGTCGTCGACTACGACGTCCTGGTCCTCGCCACCGGTTCGTACCCGTTCGTGCCGCCGGTCCCGAACAAGGACGCCGAGGGCTGCTTCGTCTACCGCACGATCGAGGACCTGCTCGCGATCGAGGAGTACGCGAAGTCGAAGGCGACGACCGGTGCCGTGGTCGGTGGCGGTCTGCTCGGCCTCGAGGCCGCGGGCGCGCTGAAGGGTCTCGGACTCAACGCCCACATCGTGGAGTTCGCGCCCCGACTGATGCCGGTGCAGGTCGACGAGGGCGGTGGCGCCGCCCTGCTGCGCACCATCGCGGACATGGGCCTGTCCGTCCACACGGGCGTGGGCACGCAGGAGATCGTGACCGACGACTCGGGCGCCGTCACGGGTATGAAGCTGTCCGACGGTTCCGAACTCGCCACCGACATGGTGGTGTTCAGCGCCGGTGTCCGCCCCCGCGACCAGCTGGCCCGCGACTGCGGCCTCACGGTCGGCGAGCGCGGCGGCATCACGGTCGACGAGCAGTGCCGTACGGTCTCCGACCCGCATGTCTTCGCGATCGGCGAGTGCGCGCTGGCCTCCGACGGCCGGGTGTACGGCCTGGTGGCGCCCGGTTACGAGCAGGCCGAGACGGTGGCGGCGACGATCGCGGCGGATGAGGCCTCCTTCACCGGCGCCGACCTGTCCACCAAACTGAAGCTGCTCGGCGTGGACGTGGCGTCCTTCGGTGACGCGCACGGAACGGCCGAGGACTGCCTGGACGTCGTCTACTCCGACTCCCGCTCGGGCCTGTACAAGAAGCTGGTCATCGGCCGCGACGGCGAGCTGCTCGGCGGCATCCTGGTCGGCGACGCGGATGCGTACGGCACGCTGCGCGCCCTGACCGGTTCCGTACCGCCCGTCTCCCCCGAGCAGCTGGTGCTCCCGGCCGGCTCGGGCGGCGGCGCCCAGCTCGGCCCGTCCGCGCTGCCGGACGAGGCGGTCATCTGCTCCTGCCACAACGTCACCAAGGGCACGATCCGCGGCGCGGTCACCGACCACCAGTGCACGACGGTGCCCGAGGTCAAGAAGTGCACCAAGGCCGGTACGGGCTGCGGCAGTTGCGTCAAGGTCCTCGGCCAGCTCGTCAACGCCGAGCTGGAGGCCAGCGGCGTCGAGGTCGACAAGGGCCTGTGCGGCTGCTTCTCGCAGACCCGCGAGGAGCTGTACGAGATCGTCCTCGCCCTGCGCATCAACAAGTACCAGGACCTGCTCGACCGTTACGGCCGTGAGGGCGCCCGAGGCGGCGACGGCTGCGAGATCTGCAAGCCGGCCGTGGGCTCGATCATCGCCTCCCTCGCCCCCACGATCGGCGCGAGCGGCTATGTCCTGGACGGCGACCAGGCGGCCCTGCAGGACAGCAACGACCACTTCCTCGCCAACCTCCAGAAGAACGGCTCGTACTCGATCGTGCCGCGCATCCCGGGAGGGGAGATCACCCCCGAGAAGCTCATCGTCATCGGGGAAGTGGCGCGCGACTTCGGCCTCTACACGAAGATCACCGGCGGCCAGCGCATCGACATGTTCGGCGCACGCGTCGAGCAACTCCCCCTCATCTGGGCGCGGTTGGTGGACGCGGGCTTCGAGTCGGGGCACGCGTACGGAAAGGCGCTGCGTACGGTGAAGTCGTGCGTCGGCCAGACCTGGTGCCGCTACGGCGTCCAGGACTCCGTACGCATGGCGATCGACCTGGAGCTGCGCTACCGGGGGCTGCGTTCCCCGCACAAGCTGAAGTCGGCGGTCTCCGGCTGCCAGCGCGAGTGCGCCGAGGCCCAGTCGAAGGACTTCGGCGTGATCGCCACGGCCAACGGCTGGAACCTGTACGTGGCCGGCAACGGCGGCGCCACCCCGCGCCACGCGGACCTGCTCGCGAAGGACCTCTCCGACGCCGAACTGATCCGTCTGATCGACCGTTTCCTGATGTTCTACATCCGCACGGCCGACCGCCTCGAGCGCACGTCGACCTGGCTGGAGCGGATCCCCGGCGGCCTGGACCACGTACGCGATGTCGTCGTGGATGACTCCCTGGGCATCTGCGAGGAGCTGGAGTCCCTGATGGCCGCGCATGTCGCGAACTACCGCGACGAGTGGGCCGAGACCATCAACGACCCGGAGAAGCTGTCCCGCTTCGTCTCCTTCGTGAACGCGCCGGACACCCCCGACCCCGTCGTCGGCTTCGTCCCCGAGCGCGACCAGATCAAGCCCGACCTGCCGCTGCTGACCATCGGCACCCGTCCCCTGGAAGGAAGCGCCCAGCGATGACCCTCGCACCCGAGACGACGACCCTGAAGGTCCAGCTTCGCGTCGACGACACGGCGGACAACTGGTTCACGGTCTGTGACATGAGCGCGCTGATGCCGGGCCGCGGGGTGGCGGCCCTGCTCCCGGACGGCCGCCAGGTCGCCCTCTTCCAGGACCGCGCGGGCCGCCTGTACGCCATCGACAACCGCGACCCGTTCACCGGCGCCGCCGTCCTCTCCCGCGGCCTCATCGGCTCCCATCAGGGCCGCTCATTCGTGGCCTCACCCCTGCTCAAGCAGCGCTTCGAGCTGGAGTCGGGGCGGTGCCTGGATGACGACACGGTGACGGTGGCGACATACGGGGTGCGTACGTCCTGAACCTGGCCGGCCCCTGGCTGTTGTCAGACCTTGAGGGCGTCGTACGTCACTCCTGTGAGGCGTTCCGATTCCGCCCAGAGCCGTTCCCCCGCCGCGTCGTTGAGCGTCCACTTGGCGCGGCGGGACTTGGCGGGTGAGCCGCGCCAGTTGGCGAACGAGGGGCCAGTGAAGGAGTCGGGTTCGACGCCGGGTGCGGTGGCCGCGTACAGGATGGGCAGGGCGCCGGATTCGGCGGACTGGGCGAAGAAACGGTTGCCGGTCCGCATGAACAGTTCGGCGGCCTTGCGTCGCTCCATCCTGGGGCCCTTGGTCTGCAGGTTCGTGGCCGCGTAGCCGGGGTGGGCCGCGGCCGCGACGACGTCCGCGCCGGTGGCAGTGAGGCGGCGGGCGAGTTCGTGCGTGAAGAGCAGGTTGGCCGTCTTGGAGCGGGAGTAGGCGAGCCAACGGTTGTAGCGGCGCTCGCTGTTGAGATCGTTGATGTCGATGTTGGCCATCGAGTGCATGGTGCTGGACACGGTGACGATCCGCGCACCCGGGGCCTTCAGGAGCAGCGGCAGCAGGAGCCCGGTGAGCGCGAAGTGCCCGAGGTGGTTGACCCCGAACTGCGTCTCGAAGCCGTCCGCTGTGCGCCCGTGGGGCAGGGCCATCACACCCGCGTTGTTGATGAGCAGATCGAGCCGCTCGTGACCGAAGGATGCCGCGAACTCCCGTACGGATTCGAGGCGTCCGAGGTCGAGAGCCCTCAACTCGACCTGCGCATCAGGGATTTCGCTCTGGATCCGGTCACGAGCGCGGGCACCCCGCTCCTCGCTACGGCAGGCGAGCACCACGTGGGCCCCACGCCGGGCCAGCTCCCGCGAGGTGGCCAGCCCGAGCCCGCTGTTGGCACCGGTCACGACGGCAACACGCCCACCCTGGTCAGGGATGTCCTGCACACTCCAGCCGGCCATGACGGCTCCTTTTCACGGCGCCTTGAGGACCCTCTCAACTCCCTACGGGACGTACGGTTTCAGGTTAGCCGGGGTTCCGCTTTTCTTCAGGGGCTGGTTGGTGGCGAAGGGCTCACGCTGGGGCGAGTACTTCCTCCCAGATGCAGAGCCCGAGCCAGAAGTGGGGATGTCAGCTCCGGAGTCGATGCATCTCCCGTTCCGCGAACGCGCGGAAGCTGCGCGGCGGGCGGCCGGTGAGGCGCTGGACAGTGTCAGTGGTGCGGTCCTCGGCGCCTTCGGCGATGGCGTGGTCCATGCCGGCGAGCATCGCGGCGAATTCGGCCGGCATGTCGGCGGCCAGGCGGTCGCGCATCTGCTCGTAGGTCAGCCGGCGGTGGGTGGTGGTCCGGCCGGTGACCTGGGTGAGGATGGCGGCGATGTCGCCGTAGCTCAGCGCTTGTGGCCCGGTGATGATCAGGTCGGTGTTGGGGGCCTGCGTCCCGGTCAGTGCGCGCACGGCGACGGCGGCGATGTCGTCGGCGTCGACGAATCCGACGCGGCCGTCACCGGCTGCCGTTTGGATGGCCCCGCCCGCTTTGATGGTCCGGGCGTGCGTGTGGTTGCCGGTGAAGTTCTGCATGAACCACGAGGGCCGCAGGACCGCCCACTGATCGAACAGGCCGGGCAGGGCCTGGTGAACCTGTCCCACGGCAGGGCCTCCGGCGGGGATCGCCGACGAGCTGAGCAGGACAGCACGGTGGACGCCTGCGGTGCGGGCCTGCTGGAGGAAGGGCAGCATGACAGCTGCCGGGTCCGGAGAGCCGGGCGGTGGGACGAGGTAGACCCGGTCCACACCTTCGAGGGCGTATTCGAAGGACGCTGGGTCGTCCCAGTCGAACCGCACGGCACAGGCCCCGTCCACGGGGATGGCACGTCGGCTGGCAGCCTTGACAGGCCGGCCTCCGGCGGCCAGTCGGGCGGCGACGCGGCTGCCGGTGGTGCCGGTGGCCCCGACGACCAGGGTGAACTCCTGGGAGGCGTTCATGAGTTGCTCCCGATGAAGTTGGTGGCCAGGTCCTGGACGGCGAGCGGGTTCCAGTAGTCGCGGTAGCGGGTGATGAGGCCGTTCTTGACGGTGACAACGGCGATGTAGGACATGTCGAAGGGGCTGTCGGTGTGCACCAGACGGCCCACACCGCGCATCTCGACCACGATGGTCTCCGGGGTGAGGGTCTGGTGGATCTCGACGTAGGGGAAGCCATGCAGGTCTATGTGGTCGGGGTAGTCGCGCATGTACTCGGCGACGGCCGCCTTGCCCTCCAACCGCTTCGGCCGGCCTTCCGGCGCGAAGGGGAACTCGAAGATCCCGTTCTCGTCCCACAGGTCGACCCACGCGGGGATGTCCTTGTCCAGCAGTAGTTGCATGCCGTGGCGGTACAGGTCCACCGGTGCGGTGCTCGTGCTCATGGGTTCGCTCCATCCCGTACGATACGGACCGCGGGTCCGCTTCATGTTGGGCCCGACGATACGGACCCGCGGTCCGCTTTGCAAACGGAGGAACCGCATGCCCGAACGCAAACCACGCGCGGACGCAACTCGCAACCGGGAGGCCGTACTTGCGGCTGCCGACACACTCTTCGCCCGTTGCGGGAGCCCTGAGGCCGTCACCATGGCCGACATCGCGGCAGCAGCCGGCGTCGGCAAGGCAACGCTCTTCCGCGGCTTCGGTGACCGCACCGGACTGATCCACGCGCTGTACGAGATGCGGCTCGCCCCGATCAGGCTCGCCGTCGAAGAGGGGGCACCACCTCTGGGGCCGGCCACCCCGCCGGCCCAGCGCGTGCCCGCCCTCCTCGACGCCGTCCTGTGCTTCAAGATCGACAACCGCCACCTCGCCCTGGCCCTGGAGGGAACCGGCGGCGACAGCCCTTATACGGCAGAACACTACGAGCGGTGGCACAGCACGCTCCAGGCCGCACTGGAGCAGGTGCCCGGACTCACTGACAGCAATTTCACCGCGCATGCTCTGCTTGCTGCCACCCGCGCCGACCTCGTCGAACACCTCGTCGGCCAACAGCGGATGACTCGTGAGCAGATGCGTTCTCACCTGGCGGCCTTCACCGCCAGAGTCCTGGGCTCCCGTACGCCGTGGGCGGGCTGAACGCGATCTCGGCGCGCCCGTCCCCGCCCGGCGGTGGTTGGCCTCCGGGCGTCTCATGGACGGCGGTCCGCGGGTACTGCAGTGTGGTTTCGTGATCAGGATGGTGTTGCCTTCCCGGAGGTTGAACGCCAGGTCGGATTCCCGCCAGCCCCGGGCGCTGGTGCGAGCAATGCTCGGTGTCATGAACCGACTTGAAGGAAACGTGGCCTTGATCACGGGCGGAAGCAGGGGTATCGGTGCCGCTGTTGCGTTACGACTGGCCGAAGAAGGCGCCGACGTCGTCCTGACCTATGCGAACAGCGCGGAACTCGCCACCGAGGTGGTGGAGCAGATCAAGACCAGAGGGCGCCGGGCCCTTGCCATCCAAGCCGACAGCGCAGTCCCTGAGGCACTCACCGCCGCGGTGGACGAGGCCGCCGCGATGTTCGGCAGGCTCGACATCCTCGTCAACAACGCCGGCATCTTCCTCGTCGGCCCACTTGAAGACCTGGGGTCGGCAGAGATCGATCGCACTCTGGCGGTGAACGTCCGGGCGCCGTTCGCAGCCTCTCAGGCGGCAGTGCGCCATATGGACCAGGGCGGTCGCATCATCAGCATCGGCAGCAATGTCGCCGAGCGTGCGGTCTTCCCCGGCCTGGCGTTGTACTCGATGAGCAAGACGGCTCTGACCGGGATGACGAAGGGCCTGGCCCGAGAGCTCGGCCCGCGTGGAGTCACCGTCAATCTGGTGCATCCCGGCCCCACCGACACGGACACCAACCCCGCCGACGGGCCGAACGCCGAGATGATCGCCGGCTTCACCGCTGTTGGGCGCTACGCGCAAGCGGCCGAGATCGCGGCCACCGTCGCCCATCTGGCCAGTGCGGACGGTGCGTACATCACCGGAGCCTCGATCCATGTCGACGGCGGCTTCACCGCCTGACACGCGAGCTCGATTTCGCAGTCAAGCTGAGAGCCCGGCCCGCGAGAGGGACGGCCTCAGCCTGATCATCGGGGGTTGTGTGCACTCCTGAAGATCATGTGGTGGCCGCGGGCCAGGCGTGTCCTCCGGCGGGCGACCACCTTCAGCGGGAAGAGGACGGACTCCGGCGAGGCACCGAGTCGTACGAGTACGTCTTCCGGTGCGAGGTCCTCGCAGAAGATGAGGCTCTACACCTCGCGATACGCCTCGAACACCCAGCGGAGTCCGTCGGTCATTCCGTCATCCTGTCAGGCGACCACAGGTCAGCGCGTGGTACGGCGCTTGCGGGCCGCCAGCAGGACGCCGCCCCCGGCGAGCAGGACGGCCGCGCCGCCGCCCGCGAGGTAGGGGGTCGCGCTGCTGCCGCCCGTCTCGGCCAGGTCGGTGCCCTGGTCGCCCGCGGTGTCGTCCGTGCCGTTGGACTCGTCGGCTCCGGCACTCTCGTCCTCGTCGCCGGTGTTTGTGTCCTCGGCCGGGACGAAGTCCGCGGGCGGCTGGTCGCAGCCGACGCCGTCCTTGTCGCGGTCGAGGTGGTCGCCGTAGTGCTCGTTGCCCTCGAGGATGTTGGAGTACCCGTTCTCGTACGCCTCGGTGCAGTTCTTGAACGGGTGATTGCCGTCATGGGCCTCGGCGGTGGCCGGCAGGGCGGCCAGCGCCAGGGCTGCGACGGCAACGGCGGCAGGTCTGCGGAACAGGTTCATGGAGAGCCCCCAGATATGTGCGGATATCCGTACGCGTGATCACGAAGTGGCGATCGAGCGGATTTGAGGTGATCAACGTATTGAGGGGCTGCCGGTGTGGAGGCGATATGAAGGACCCGTGATGCGAACGTGACGTGACTGGAAGGTAACTCTCCGCTCATGGGGCAGGGATTTGTAAACCTGGAGGTGTGCCGAACACGGCCGCGCTCAGCCCGGGAATCAGCCGGAGAACCTTCTCGCCAGGTCCCGGTGCCACTGCGCGGCCCCAGTCGCCTGGTCGCCGGTGATGATCGCGCCGGGCATACGGCTCAGGCGTTCGACCTGGTCGGCGAAGCGCAGATGCTCCCGGTGGGCGTGTTCCCGGCAGGCCAGGCAGGTGACGCGTTCCGGGTGGGGAGAGGTCATCGCGTACGGCACCCGGCGTGCGCAACCGGTGGTGACGGCGCTCGGCGCGTCGGGCACGCGGCCAAGCGTCGACGCGATCGTGTTGCGGTAGGCGGCGCCGGCCTGCACCACCTTCTCCTCGACGTGGATGTGCGGATCGGTCTCGCTCATGTACGTCTCCACCTCCGCTTCCGAGTCGTCGGGCGCCACGCTACGACGTCAGGCGGGCAGAGCCGGTGCCTCGCGGCGACGGGGGCCGGGCTTCGCTGCCGGCGGCTCATGCGACTGCGCGGACGGAAGGCGGATCACCGCGTCCAGGCCGCCGGTGGCCGCGGCGTGCAGGGTTGCCTCGCCGCCGCTCGCGTGGGCGAGGCGTTGGACCAGGGAGAGGCCGAGGCCGGTGCCGCCCTTGGGGGCGCCGGGGGCGCGCCAGAACCGGTCGAAGGCTCGGCTTCGCTGTTCGGGGCTCATGCCGGGGCCCTCGTCCGTGACGTGCAGGTCGACCCACGACGCGCGGCTGTCGCGGAGGTGGTGGAGATGGTGCAGGGGATGCCGGCGGGTGGGTGCCGAGAGGCGGAGCTCCATCGACACGGTGCTGCCGGGCGGTGAGGCCCGCAGGGCGTTGGAGAGCAGGTTGTCCAGGATCTGCTCCACCGCTCCCGGGATCGCGAGCACCTTGCCCACGCTGCCGGCGAACAGGACGAGCGAGACACCGTGCCGCTCGAACAACGGCGCCCACGTCCGGTGCCGTTCCGCGCAGATCTCGCCCACGTCGACCGGGCCCGGAGCCGCCGCGCTGTCCTCGAGGCGGGCCATCGCCAGCAGCCCCTCGACCATCCGCGACAGCCGGTCCGTCTCGGTGACCGCGGCGGCGAGACTGCCTCGCGCGCGCTGGGAGGTGTCCGGCTCCAGGTTCTCCAGCCGCAGCCGCAGGGCCGCGAGCGGGGTCTTCAGCTGGTGCGAGGCCTCGCCGGCGAAGGCGCGTTGCGAGGCCAGGAGGTGTTCGAGGCGGGCGGCGGTCCGGTTGAAGGCCGCCGCCAGGCTGCGTATTTCCGGCGGGCCGGAGGTGACCGCCACCGCAGTCGCCTGGCCGCCGTCTGCCAGCTGGTGCGTGGCCTCCTCGAGTTCGCGGATGGGACGCCCGGCCCACCGAGCGAACGCGAAGGCCAGCGCGGCGACGGCGGTCAGGGCCGAGCATCCGGTGAACGCCAGCAACAGCCACACCCGGCCGACCCGCTCGGCGACCATGTCCGTGGGCAGCGTGATCCGCACCGCGCCCTGCGCCCGCTCGTCGCCCGCTGCCCCCTGCACGCCGGACGCGAGGACCGGGGCGGCGACGGACAGGTAGTGCACGCCGCCGATCGTGGACGTACGGACATCGCTGGTGGCGGTGCCGTCGAGTGCGGCGGCCACTTCTGTACGCGACGACAGTTCGCGTTCCTCCGCGTCGGACAACGGATGCGAGGTGGCCAGCAGTTCGCCGTCCGCGCCGACGATGGCCACCTGTCCGCCGATACGTTCGGCACACTGGACGACCCGCTCGGCGAGCTCACCCTCCCGCCCCGCCGAGAGGGAAAGGCCGGCGAACGCGGCCACCGACTCGGCCTCGTCGACCGCGGAGTTGACGATCCGCTCCCGTTCGGCCCGCGAGTAGACGATCCCCAGCGGGATCTCCAGGCACAGCAGGACGAAGGCGGCGAGGCTCAGGTAGGTCAGCAGCAGACGGCGGGTCATGACACCGTTGCCTCCTCGGGGGTGTCCGGTGCGTCGCCCTGGCCGTCGCGCTCCCGGCCGGTCCGCTGCCCCGGGGTGCGTACGGCGAGCCGGAACCCCACCCCGCGCAGTGTCTGGATCCATGCCGGGTCGCCGAGCTTGCGGCGCAGCGTGGCGACATGCACATCAAGGGTCTTGGTGGGGCCCTGATAGTGCGTGTCCCAGACCCGGTTGAGGATCTGCTGCCGCGAGTACACCGCGCCGGGATCCTCGGCGAGCAGCGCCAGCAGCTCGAACTCCTTGGGCGTGAGCGGCACCGGGCCGTCGCCCACCCAGACCTGCCGCGTCCGCCGGTCCACCACGAGCGGTCCGGGCGGCGGGGCGTCGCCCGCCGGCTCGCCGGGTTCGGGCGGGGACTGCTCGTACCTGGGCGGTTCGTAGGCCCCCGGATCGTACGCGGCGGGGACGGCAGGTTCGTACGCGTTCGGATCGTACGTCGCCGGCTGGGGGGCGTACGGATCAGAAATGTACGTACCCGCTGCCGGGCCAACGTACGTACCAGAAGCGGGAGTTGCGTCGCCCGGCGCCCCCGTGCGGTGCAGCCGTCGCGTCACGGCGCGGATGCGGGCGACGAGTTCGCGGATGCTGAACGGTTTCGCCAGGTAGTCGTCCGCGCCGAGCTCCAGGCCCAGCACGCGGTCGGCCTCCTCGCCGCGCGCGCTGAGGATGATGATGGGTACGTCGGAGGTCTGGCGGATGCCGCGGCAGACGTCGATGCCGTCCAGGTCGGGCAGGCCCAGGTCAAGCAGGACGACATCGCCGTGCGGCCCTCTCAGCCCGTCTGCGCCGGTGGCGACATGGCTGACCGTCAGCCCGAAGTGGCGCAGCCCCTCGGTCAGCGGTTCGGCGATCGTCTCGTCGTCCTCGATGAGCAGCACTCGTACGCCCATGCGTCCTGTTCTCTCCATGAAACATGAAACCCGGACAACACGAATCCCGTGCTGTGAGGTCGCCACGCTACAAGAGGTCTCATGCACGTGTCCCATGAATGCGGGGTTTGTGAAAAGGCGCTCAGTAAGCGCTTGTATCTGTCCGATTCGACTGGTTCCGGCGGCTTCGATGGGGCGCCTGGATGAAATATGTGGCAAACCTGGTGTCGCCTTAGTGTCCCCTTAACCTTTCTCTGGCCAGGCCTGTCCTACGGTTCATAAGGCCAGGTCAGAACAGGTTTCAGGAGGCAATATGAAGGCATTGCTGGATCGCGCCCGGTCGTTCAAACGTCGGGTCGACTTCGAGAGCGGTGAATACCGGAAGCTGGCCGAGGGGCAATTCCCGGAAGCACTGTTCATCACCTGCTCGGACTCGCGGGTGATACCCGCTCTGATCACGGGCGCAAGGCCCGGCGAGATATTCGAGCTGCGCAATGCGGGCAATATCGTGCCGCCGCACGATGAGCACGGAGCGGCCTCCGGCGAGGCCGCCACCATCGAGTACGCACTGGAGGTGCTCGGCGTTCAGGACGTCGTGGTGTGTGGCCATTCCCACTGCGGCGCCATGGGGGCGCTGAAGCACGGCGCGGATCTGTCCGGGCTGCCGCGGGTGGACGCCTGGCTCGACCTCGCCCGGCCGGGGCTCACCTCGCTGCTCGGGGACGCCGTCGAGCCCGAGGACCCGGCTCTGCGGGAGGTCGTCCAGATGAACGTGCGCAACCAGCTGGCCGCGCTGCGTGAGTACCCGACGGCCCGTCAACTCCTGGACTCCGGGCGGCTTCGGCTGCACGGCTGGTACTACGAGATCGACACCGGCCAGGTCCATGAACTGGAAGAGGACGGCCTGTTCCGGGTGCACGCGTCATGAGCGGGCAGCATGCGCGGCGGGCGCGCGGACGCGGTACGGGATCGTCGGCGGCTTCGTCGACGCTCACCATGGAGACCACGAGCAGTCAGAGCCCTCAGAACCCTCCGGGGGCCCGAAGTACCGAGGAGGGGTCTGCCGGTCCTCCGACGTCCCCGAGCTTGCGCAAGGGACGCGACTCAGGCGGTGGCGGTGGCGGTGGCGGTGGCGTGGACTTCGCCACCGAGATCACCGCCTCGCTCGTCGTGTTCCTCGTCGCGTTGCCGCTGTGCATCGGGGTGGCCGTGGCGTCCGGTGTGCCCCCCGAGCTGGGGATCATCTCCGGCGTCATCGGCGGACTGGTGGTCGGGGCGGCCCGGGGCAGCACGCTCCAGGTCAGCGGACCGGCCGCGGGGCTCGCGGCGCTGGTCGCGGAGACGGTGATGGAGTTCGGCGTCGCCATGCTCGGCGTGATCGTTCTCTTCTCCGGCATCCTGCAGATCGTGCTGGGGATGGTCCGGCTGGGCCGTATGTTCCAGGCGATCTCGCTGGCGGTCGTGCAGGGGATGCTGGCCGGGATCGGACTGCCTCTGATGTTCAGCCAGGCCTACCCGATGGCCGACGCCAAGGCCCCCGGCATGCCGATCGAGAACATCGTCGGTGTTCCCGGGCTGGTCGTGGACACCCTGGCGAACCCGCAGGCGGTGATCGCGGCGCTGCTCGGCATCGTGACGATCGTGCTCAGCTTCGTGTGGAAGAAGATGCCGGGACCGGTGAAGAAGGTCCCGGCGGCGCTCGTGGCCGTGGGCATCGGTATCGGGGTGGCCTCACTGCCGGGCGTGAACGTGAAGACGCTCCAGGTGGGCAACCTGCTGGCTTCCGTCCAGGTGCCGGGGCCGGAGCAGTTCGCGGGCCTGGCCAACGCCGGGATCATCACCGCGATCCTCACGTTCACGGTCATCGCCTCGGCGGAGAGCCTGTTCACCGCGGCGGCCGTGGACCGGATGCACAACGGCCCGCGCACCCGCTACAACACCGAACTCATCGCCCAGGGCGCCGGGAACACGGTGGCCGGTGTCCTCGGAGCGCTGCCCATCACGGCGGTCGTGGCCCGTAGCTCGGCCAATGTGCAGGCCGGGGCCAAAACCCGGCTCTCCCGTACGCTGCACGGCTTGTGGCTGCTCGCCTTCGCGCTGCTGCTGCCGCAGGTGCTCGCGCTGATCCCGATCTCGGTGCTCGCGGGTGTCCTCGTCCACAGCGGGTGGAAGCTGTTCGCGCCCGAGGAGTTTCCGAAGATGTGGCGGCAGGACCGGGGCGAGTTCGCGGTGATGACCACCACGACGCTGGTCATCGTCGCCACGGCGCTGCTGGAGGGCGTACTGATCGGCCTCGCGGCCGGTGTGATCCTGGCGGCGCTGCGGATGTCCCAGACGGTCGTCCGGCAGCACATCGACAACGACACGGCGAAGGTCGTCATGGCGGGCAACGCCACGTTCCTGCGCCTGCCGCGCCTGATCGACGCCCTCGAGTCCGCCGCGGCCTCCGGAAAGCCCCGCATCCGCCTCGACCTCACGGGCGTGACCCACCTGGACCACGCCTGCCGCAGCCAGATCGACGAGTTCGTCGCTCAGCAGCGGGGTGCGGGATTGCGTGTGGAGCTGCTCATGCCGGGGCCTGCGGTGACGGGGGCGGCGGCGAAGGTGCCGCCGTCGCCGGAGCCGGACGTGGCGTCGGCCGCTGGGGCATCGCCCTCGGCATCCGCGCCGGGGCCGGAGTCGGAAAGGGAGCGGGTTCTGGCTTCGGTCCCTGCTGCCGCGCCTGCCTTCGGCGGGACGGCGGACCGGCGGTGGGAAGAGACCTCGGCCCCGACCGGGGCGCCAAGCCCGACCTGGGAGAAGGATATGAACCAGGCGTGGGAGGCGACTGCGCCCGTAGGCCGGGCAGGCCAGGATGCCGCGCTCGACGGGGGAGCGAACCGGGCGTGGGATCCGGACTCTTCCATCGGCTCCGCTTGGGAAACGGGCGCGTCCACGGGCTCGGCTTGGGACGCCACCGCCACCCCCGACCGGGGAATGAGTCCGGCTCCGGACAGCGGGACCGCGACTTGGGACCCCGACCAGGCCTGGGACACCGACGCGTCATGGAACACCGATCGCTCCTGGACCACGGCCCACGTCCCGGAGTCCGACCCGCACAGGGATCCGCCCCATGACCGGGCCACCGCCGACCGTTCTGCCGATCCGGCTCCCGTCCCCGGCCCGACGGCCGAGTGGTTCTACCTGGACACGGAGCCCATGCCGGGCACATCCCCGCCGCCCGTCATGCCCCTGTTCCGGCGCGGCCGGTCGACGAGCGACCGGGCCTGAGGCAGGAGACGGTCGATTCCTGCTCCCGGCCGGTCCTTTGGCCCTGGTCCTCGCAAGCGAAAGGGGCGGCGCCTCCGCACAGGCGCCGCCCCTTCCCTTTCGCGCACCGGAGCCGCCATCGCGTCGGTGAGGGTCGGGGTGACCGACGACGGCTCCGGAGTCCGGGACAGGATCAGCGGTGGTCGCTGCCCTTCGACGAGGATGCCGCGCGGCCGGCCTCCAGGCGGGCCACGGGGATCCGGAACGGCGAGCAGGATACGTAGTCGAGACCCACCTCGTGGAAGAAGTGGACCGACTCCGGGTCGCCGCCGTGCTCACCGCACACGCCGAGTTTCAGATCGGGGCGGGTGGCGCGGCCGGCCTCGGCGGCGAGCTTCACCAGGGAGCCCACGCCGTCCTTGTCGATCGTCTCGAACGGGGAGACGCCGAAGATGCCCTTCTCCAGGTACGCCGTGAAGAACGAGGCCTCCACGTCGTCGCGGCTGAAGCCCCACACCGTCTGGGTCAGGTCGTTCGTGCCGAAGCTGAAGAACTCCGCCGCCTCCGCGATCTGGCCAGCCGTCAGCGCGGCCCGCGGCAGTTCGATCATCGTGCCGATCGCCAGCTTCAGTTCCGTGCCCGTCGCCGCCTCGACCTCCGCGACGACCTGGTCGGCCTCCTCACGGACGATCTCCAGCTCCTGGACCGTGCCGACCAGCGGGATCATGATCTCGGCCCGCGGGTCGCCCTTCGCCGACTTCCGCTCCGCCGCGGCCTCGGCGATCGCCCGTACCTGCATGGTGAACAGGCCGGGGATGACCAGGCCGAGGCGCACGCCGCGCAGACCCAGCATCGGGTTCTGCTCGTGCAGGCGGTGCACCGCCTGGAGGAGGCGGAGTTCGTTCTCGTGGGGCTCCTGGCGGGACTCGGCCAGGGCGACCCGGACCGAGAGCTCTGTGATGTCGGGCAGGAACTCGTGCAGCGGCGGGTCGAGGAGACGGATCGTCACCGGCAGGCCGTCCATCGCCGAGAACAGCTCCATGAAGTCCTGCTTCTGGAGCGGGAGCAGCTCCTTCAGCGACTCCTCGCGCTCGGCCTCCGTGTCGGCCAGGATGAGGCGCTCGACCAGCTCACGACGGTCACCGAGGAACATGTGCTCCG
Organism: Streptomyces sp. NPDC006365; assembly: GCF_042870755.1. Lineage (NCBI taxonomy): Bacteria > Bacillati > Actinomycetota > Actinomycetes > Kitasatosporales > Streptomycetaceae > Streptomyces > Streptomyces sp. NPDC006365. The sequence continues at coordinate 489,614 of NZ_JBIAHS010000002.1, read as the reverse complement.
TGCGGCACAGGCCGATGCCCTGCGCTCCGAAACGACGGGCGCGCAGCGCGTCCTCGGCGTTGTCCGCGTTGGCGCGCACCCGCAGGCGACGCTTGCGGTCGGCGAACGCCATGATCCGGTGTACGGCCTCGACCAGTTCGTCGGCGTCCTGGGCGCCGGCGTGCATCCGGCCCTCGAAGTACTCCACGACCGGGGACGGGACCACGGGCACCTCACCGAGGTACACCTTGCCGCTCGACCCGTCGATGGAGATGAGGTCGCCCTCCTCCACCACACTCCCGCCCGGCACCGTCATCCGGCGCCGCTTGGTGTCGACCTCCAGCTCCTCGGCACCGCACACACAGGTCTTGCCCATGCCGCGCGCCACGACTGCCGCATGCGAGGTCTTGCCGCCGCGCGAGGTCAGGATGCCCTCCGCCGCGATCATGCCGTCCAGGTCGTCCGGGTTCGTCTCGCGGCGGACCAGGATCACCTTCTCGCCCGAACGCGACCACTTCACCGCCGTGTACGAGTCGAAGACCGCCTTGCCGACCGCCGCACCCGGCGACGCCGCGATGCCCCGACCGACCGTCTCGACCTTCGTGTCCTCGTCGAAGCGCGGGAACATCAGCTGCGCCAACTGGGCACCCGTCACACGCTGCAGCGCCTCGGCCTCGTCGATCAGTCCCTGGTCCACCAGCTGGGTCGCGATGCGGAAGGCCGCGCCCGCCGTCCGCTTGCCGACACGCGTCTGGAGCATCCACAACTGGCCGCGCTCGATGGTGAATTCGATGTCGCAGAGATCCTTGTAGTGGTTCTCCAGGGTCTCCATGATCTGCATCAGCTGGTCGTACGACTTCTTGTCGATCTTCTCCAGATCGGCGAGCGGGACCGTGTTGCGGATGCCGGCCACCACGTCCTCGCCCTGCGCGTTCTGCAGGTAGTCGCCGTACACGCCCTGGTGGCCGCTGGCGGGGTCGCGGGTGAAGGCCACGCCCGTACCCGAGTCCGGGCCGAGGTTGCCGAAGACCATCGAGCAGACGTTGACGGCCGTACCGAGGTCGTGCGGGATGCGTTCCTGGCGGCGGTAGAGCTTCGCGCGGTCGGTGTTCCACGAGTCGAAGACCGCGTGGATGGCGAGGTCCATCTGCTCGCGCGGGTCCTGCGGAAAGTCGCGCCCGGCCTCCGTCTTGACGATCTTCTTGAACTTGGTGACGAGCTTCTTCAGGTCGGCCGCTTCCAGCTCGGTGTCGACCGTGACCTTCTTGGCCGCCTTCGCCGAGTCCAGCGCGTCCTCGAAGAGTTCGCCGTCGACGCCGAGGACGGTCTTGCCGAACATCTGGATGAGCCGGCGGTACGAGTCCCAGGCGAAGCGCTCGTCACCGGCCTGCTTGGCCAGGCCCTGGACCGACTTGTCGGAGAGCCCGATGTTCAGGACGGTGTCCATCATGCCCGGCATGGAGAACTTCGCCCCTGAACGGACCGATACCAGCAGGGGGTTATCGGCCTGCCCGAGCTTCTTGCCCATCTGCTCTTCGAGGGCGTCGAGGTGCGCACTGACCTCGTCACGCAGTGCCGCGGGCTCCGCACCACTTTCGAGGTACGTCTTGCACGCCTCGGTTGTGATCGTGAAGCCCGGCGGGACGGGGAGCCCCAGGTTGGTCATCTCGGCGAGGTTCGCACCTTTGCCACCGAGGAGGTCCTTGAGGTCCTTGTTGCCCTCGGTGAAGTCGTAAACAAACTTCGCTCCGCCGACAACACTGTCGCCGCTACCAGTTACGTGGGGATCTTTGTTTTCCGACACGGATCTCGACTCCTCGAGGACGCGCTGGCTGCCCTGACGGCGAGGAACATACCCAGATCGAAGGTACCTCGGTACGTCCACTTGCGCGTCATGCGGCCGTAACCGCTCGTCCGCCAACAGATCGCAAGTCAAGACCTGGCAATGAGTCGGAAGTTGTTGTTTTCACTTCCCGAACGAGTCAACGCCCGTAGACCCGTCAATGCGCTCACATGAGCGGCACTCCAAACGTATGAGTTCGAGTCGTGAACGATCAAAGGGTGGCACTGAGTGCCACCCCTTGGAGAAGTGCAATTGCTCAAGATCCGCTCATCTGAGCGCAACCCTTATCAAGGGTGGCAAGAATCACGCCGATGAGAGCGGCCAGATTTCACCATGCGGACGCGTACGCGGACCGTAACCCCGATGTCACACACCGATCCGACCCATACGGCCACCCGCGCCGACCCGCACCCCGGCAACTCACACGCCCATCGCCAGCAGTCGCTCCTCGGCCCGCTCCGGCGCGTACAGGTGCTCCACCACCAGCAGCCCTGCCCCCACCAGGCCCGCCCGTTCCCCGAGCCGTGAGGTGACCACGTCCAGGTGGGCAGTGGAGCGGGGCAGGGCGCGCTGGTAGAGCAGCTCGCGTATGCCCGTGAGGAACGGAGTTCCGGCCAGATCCCCGGCGATCATCAGCACCCCGGGGTTGAGCAGCGTCACCACGGTCGCCAGTACGTCACCGACCAGCCGCCCGGCGTCCCGCGCGAGCGCCGCCGCCCCCGGGTGCCCGGCCGTCAGCAGATCCCGCACATCTGAGCCGGAGGAAGCCGGCACCCCGGTCTCCCCGAGCCGCCGCGCCACGGCGCCGCCACTGGCGACGGCGGCGAGACAGCCGTACGAACCGCACTTGCACAAGGCGTCGGCGCCCTCCGGGACCCGTATGTGCCCGATGTCCCCGGCGCCTCCGTCGATGCCCCGGTAGATCGCGCCGCCGACGACGACGCCCGCGCCGATGCCGGTGGAGACCTTGATCAGGACGAAGGCCGAGCAGTCCGGGTAGGCGGTGCGCTGTTCGCCGTACGCCATGAGGTTGGCGTCGTTGTCCACCAGCACGGGGACGGATTCGGCGCCCGTGTGCTCGGCGAAGGAGCGGGCCAGTCGGGTCCTTATGTCGTAGCCGTCCCAGCCGGGCATGATCGGCGGCTGGACGACGCGGCCGGTGTCGCTGTCGACCGGCCCCGGCACGGAGAGCCCGATCCCGCACACCTCCCGCGCCCGGTGCCCCGCCTTCTCCAGCAGCTCGCCGAACCAGCGGCCGAGTTCGCCGAGCACCACGTCCGGGCCGTCCTCGATGAGCAGCGACCCCGTGTGCTCGGCCAGCAGCTCGCCGGTGAGCGAGAGGACCGCGGCACGCGCATGCCGGGTGTCGAGGTCGGCAGCGAGGACGACGGCATGTGAGTCGTCGAACTCAAGTCGGACCGAAGGACGGCCACCGAGCGGCGAGTCCACCGGGCCCGCGGCACCCTCGCGCAGCCAGCCCGCCCTGAAGAGCCGGTCGAGGCGCTGGCCCACCGTGGCCCGGGACAGGCCCGTGACCTGCTGCAAGGCACCGCGCGTGGTGGCCCGCCCGCTGCGCACCAGCGCCAGCAGCTCGCCGGCGCTCGCTTGGCTGCCCGCCCTGCCGGCCCGTCCTGCCATACCGGTCCTCCCGGTGTTCCCGGTCATGCACACCCTCTTGCGTTCCTCAACTCTGCATTACATATTGAGTTTTGCGTGTTAAATAGACGTAACCCTACGGCAGCACCAACCCAACCGGCCCGGACATACGTCTTCGTGGAGACCCGAGTGGACCGCTCGACCCAGCTCACAGCCCGCCGCACCGGACCCCCGGATCCCGTACGCACCTCGGCCTCACCCTCATTTTCCGGCCACGGTGAGATCGGCCATTCCGGGACGGCCGTATACGATCCGGGCCTCGCCGCGCGCTCGCTGCACCTGAGGGCCGCCCGGGTGCTGCACGGCAACTGGACGGGCACGTCAACGGTGCCCTCGCGCGGCCTGTATCCCCACCAGTGGTCCTGGGACTCGGCGTTCATCGCGATCGGGCTGCGCCATCTGTCGCCGCTCAGGGCACAGGTCGAGCTGGAGACGCTACTGGACGCGCAGTGGGGCGACGGCCGGATTCCGCACATCGTCTTCAACCCCTCCGTCCCGCTGGATGCGTACTTCCCGAGCCCCGACTTCTGGCGCTCCTCCACCGCGGGACGCGCCGCGGGCGCCCCGCGCACCGTACAGACGTCGGGCATCGTGCAGCCACCGGTGCACGCGCTCGCCGCCTGGCTGGTGCATGTTGCCGACCCGGGCCTGTCACGGGCCCGCGGCTTCCTTTCCCGCCTCTATCCGCAGCTCGCGGCCTGGCACCGCTATCTGCTGCACCGCCGGGACCTGGGCGGCGGGGGCCTGGCCTCCGTGGTCCACCCGTGGGAACAGGGCATGGACAACGCCCCGGCCTGGGACGCCCCGCTCAGCCGCGTCACGCCTGCCCCGCCCCGCACCTTCCGCCGCGCCGACCTGGACCACGGGGCCGCCTCGGACCGGCCTACGGACCTGGACTACGGGCGGTATGTGGCGCTGGCGAGCGACTACCGGGACCGTGGATATGCCGATGGGGCAGAACAAGGGGCGGCCCGCAGGGCCTCGTTTGAGGGTGGTGGTGGGAGACGGGCGGGCCACTTCGCGGTCGAGGACCCGGCGTTCAACGCGCTCCTGATCGCCTCCGAGTACGCGCTGGCCCGGATCGCCCGCGAGCTGGGCGCCACGGCCACGGCCCGCCGCGCGCGAGCGGAGCGGCTGACGGCGGCGCTGGTGGATCGGCTGTGGGACCCGGCGCAGGGGATGTTCTTCTGCCGGGACGTACTGACCGGGGAGCTCATCCCCGAGCGCGGCGTGGCCGGACTCGTCCCACTGCTCCTGCCCGCCCTGCCCCATGACATCGCCGACAGCCTCGTACAGACGATGCGCGGTCCGCACTTCGGGCTCGGCGGCGCAACCCGGCTCGTACCGAGTTACGACCTGACGGGCGAGGCCTTCGATCCGCACCGGTACTGGCGGGGCCCGGCCTGGTTCAACACCAACTGGATGCTGGAGCGGGGCCTCAGGCTGCACGGGGAGCAGGCCCTCGCGGACGGCCTGCGGAGCGCGCTGCTCGGCACGGCGGGCGCGTCCGGATTCGCGGAGTACGTGACCCCGTACACCGGCGAGGCCTGCGGAGCGCCCGGCTTCAGCTGGACCGCCGCGCTGACGCTCGACCTGCTGCACGACCACGACCACGACCACCAGCACGAGCCGCCCGGCCCGGCATACAACACGGCACAGGGCGCGGTGCGCGCAAGCGAAGAGATCGGCAAGGGTGCCAAGGGAGGGAACCAGGTATGACGGACCGGCAGCATCTGCTTGTGCACGGTGGGACTTTCGCGGCCGTGGGCGACGGTGGGGACATCAGCGGAGTGCGCGGCAGCGGCTCCCCGGACGGGCTGTTCGTACGAGACGCCCGGCATCTGAGCCGCTGGCAGCTCACCGTCGACGGCGCGGTGCCCGAGTTGCTGTCTCCGGTCGCGGACGGCGACGCGGCGCGCTGCGTTCTCGTACCGCGCGGTGGCCGCCAGGAGCCGCCCGCGTACACGCTCTTCCGTGAACAGGCCGTCGCCGACGGCGCGTTCGTCGAGGCGCTGCGCGTCACCAGCAACCGCCCGGTGCCGACGACGGTCCGGATCGCGGTCACCGCGGACGCCGACTTCTCGGACCAGTTCGAGCTGCGCTCCGACCACCGTACGTACGCCAAGATCGGCGCCGTCCGCTCCCGCGAAATCCTGGACGACGGCGTGGAGTTCAGCTACCGGCGCGGTGAGTGGCGTTCTTCGACGACGGTCACCGCCGAGCCCGCGCCGGAAGGCGTCGAGGAGACGGGGACGGGCGCCCGTCGCCTGGTCTGGGCCCTCGACCTGGAACCGCACGGTTCCGCAGAGCTGGCCCTCCGGGTCGCGGCCCGCCCGCACGGCACACCGCACCCGGAGGTGCCGGCCTCCCCGTCCGTCGCGAACGAGCAACTTCGCGCGCTGGAGGCCGAGTTCACCGAGGGTGTGCCCTTCCCGACGGGCTGGCCGGAGCTGGCCGCGGCCTGCGCGCGGGGCCTCGCCGACCTGGCCGTCCTCCAGGTTCCGGCAACGGGACCCGACGGAGAGGAACTTCGCGTCCCGGCGGCCGGAGTCCCCTGGTTCCTGACGCTGCTCGGCCGGGACGCGCTCCTCACCTCCCTCTTCGCGCTCCCTTACCGCCCCCAGCTCGCCGCCGCCACCCTGCCCGCGCTCGCCGCCGCGCAGGCGACCGCGACCGGCACCGGGGCGGTGGCCCAGCCGGGCAAGATCGTGCACGAGGTACGGCACGGGGAGCTGGCGCACTTCGGACAGGTGCCGTACGGGCGTTACTACGGCTCGGTCGACGCCACGCCGCTGTTCCTGGTGCTGCTCGGCGCGTACGTCGAGCAGACCGGCGATGTCGCCACGGCCCGTCGCCTCGAGCCGCACGCCCGCGCGGCGATCGGCTGGATGCTGGACCACGGCGGACTCACCTCGCGCGGCTACCTCGTCTACCGCGCCGACGAGGGCGGTCTCGCCAACCAGAACTGGAAGGACTCCCCCGGCGCCATCTGCTCCGCCGACGGCAGCCGCGCCACCGGGCCGGTGATGGCTGCGGGTGCGCAGGGGTACGCGTACGACGCCCTGCGCCGTACCGCGCATCTGTCGCGCACGGTGTGGCAGGACGAGGTGTACGCGGCGTTGCTGGAGCAGGCGGCGGGCGACCTCCGTGATCGCTTCCAGCGGGACTTCTGGATGCCTGAACGCGCCTTTCCCGCACTGGCGTTGGACGGTGACGGCAACCAGGTGGACGCACTCGCCTCCGACGCCGGGCATCTGCTGTGGTCGGGGCTGTTGGACAAGGAGTACGGGGAGTTGGTGGGGCGGCGGTTGCTGGAGCCGGACTTCTTCTCCGGGTGGGGCGTACGGACGGTGGCCTCCGGCCAGGCTGCGTACCATCCGCTGTCGTATCACCGGGGGTCTGTGTGGCCGCATGACAACGCGTTGATCGCGTTGGGGTTGGCGCGGTACGGGCTCCATGACGAGGCCCGGACGGTCGCGCATGCGCTGGTGGACGCGGCGACGGCCGCGGGTCATCGTCTGCCGGAGGTCCTTGCGGGCTACAGCCGCGACAGTCACGGGGAGCCGGTGCCCTATCCGCATGCGTGCGTGCGGGAATCCCGGTCGGCGGCGGCTCCATTGGCGTTGCTGACGGCTGTTGGGGGCGCTTGAGAGCTCGGGGCCATATGTCGGTTCGCGAGTGCGGGTCCACGATGAGTGTCAGTGGGCGGCGAGAGGTGAGGTCGTCCGTCCTCTTGCCCGTACTCAGAGGTCGTCCACGTCGACCAGCCCGTCCTGGATGGCGCGGGCCACCAGGCTTGCCTTGGTCCGCGCGGGGCGCCCGACGTTCGCGTACTTGATCCGCACCCGGTCCAGATACGAGTTGACCGTCCGTACGGAGATGCCGAGACGCTGCGCGACCAACTCCTTCGACTCCGACTGGAACCACTCGATGAGCACGTTCTCCTCGCGCGCGGAGAGCAGGGGGCGGTCGGCGCGGGTGTTGGTTCCCAGCGCGCCGGCCAGCGCCGGCGGCATGTAGGGCCGCTCATCGGCCGCTGCCAGCGTCGCCTCGACCAGGTGCTCTCGGCCCTCGCTCTTGGTCAGAAAGGTCGCGGCTCCCAGGTCCAGGCAGCCGAGTGCTGTCTTCTCGTCATCCCGCATCGAATAGACGACCACCTGCCGCCCGGCGTCGACGAGTCTTCGAAGGCTGCCGAAGGCGAGGCCGCCCTCGCCCAGTTGCAGATCCAGGACGACCACATCGGCGGTGCTGCCCGGCGCAGTCCAGGCTTCCCGTACGGAGCCGCCGGCCGCGACCACGGTGATGGGCCGCCGCGATGCGGCGTACCACGCCTCTATGCCCGCGAGGATGGCGGGATGGTCGTCCACGACGACCACGCTCACTGGTGCGTTGTCACTCATGTCAGCTCAACTCCGGAGGCCGCCGGTCTTCTCCAGCCGGCCTCCACCCACACACTTCCACCGCGCGTTGTTCGGGCCACGGTCACCTCCGCGTCCGTGGCACGGCCGTGCGTTTGAGTGGCCTCTGCCGTGCCACGGCCGCCGGCGCAGTCCTCGCTGACCACGCTCACCCGGACCGCGCGGGGGGTCCACACGACCGTCACCCGCGCGGTCGAGCGGGTGCGGCCCAAAATCACCGCCACCGGGTCGACCAACTCCCTGCGCACCTCCACAGGCACCTCGCCAGAATGGCCTCGTACGGCCAGGCTCACCGTCACCCCTTGGTGTTCGGCCACCTCGACGCACGCCCGCAACTCGTTCAGCAGCGGGTCCAGGACGGCATCGCTCTCCGCGAACAGGCGGCGCATACGGGCGGCTTCCACGCCGCACCGCAGCCTGACTTCCTCGTCGTGCGGGCTCAGCACACCGTGGCCAAGGCCCACGAGCAGCGGCACTGTCGTCGCCGTCAGGGCGCGGTAGCGCTCCTTGTGATCACGCTGCATGTCCTCATGGATGCGTTCCCGGGTACGCAGTTCCTCCTCCTGTGCGGCCGCGGTCCCCGCTGCCGGCGCCATACCGTGGAGCAGGCGCGTCAGCAGTACAGCGACTGAGAGTTGGAAGCCGCAGATGGATACCGTGGAGATCCCCATGGCGGCCGACTCCGCGGCGGTTGGCGCCCCCGACAAGAACACAGCGGCCGCGTTGAGACCGATATGCGCCCCGAGGAACGCCGCGAACGCCCTGACCCGCAGGTCCGCCAGCAGGAACAGCGCATGCCAGCCGACCAGTCCGAACGCCCAGTCCTCGGCACCTGTCAACCGCTCCGGCGGGAGCGTGAACGCGCCTGTCGCCGAAACGGTCAGTACAGCGCCCAGGCTCCACCAGCGCACCCTCGGCGGTACCTGCCTGCCGCGCAGCAGATAGGCGGCCCCGGTCGCCGCGACGGCGGCGAGGCAGACGAAGGCCGCTGTCTGTGCCCACGCAGGGTGGTACACGCCCTGGTAGGCAGTGAGCTGGCGCAGCGAGATGGCGAACTGCGCCACCAGGCTGATCAGCAGCGCGGCCAGTTGGGCCCCGTAAAGCAGCTGCCCGCGGATGAGGCGGACGACAGCGGTGTGCTGTGCCTGGGCGCGGGGCGGGCGCGGTACGCCGTCGGTCACCTGCGCTCCGTCTGCTGCCTGTGACGCCCGAGCTTCTGCCCATGACGCCCGAGCCCGGCCGTGCCAGCGCCACTGCACGAGGGTCCCGGTGCCCGGACATGAGGTAACGGAAGCGGAGCCGCCGACCGCGTGCATCCTGCCGATGATGGAACCGGAGATGCCCCGGCGCCGTGCGGGGACGGACTGCGGATCGAAGCCCCGTCCCGCGTCGGACAGTTCGACGACGGCGCCGTCCTCCTCTGCCCATGCCCTGAGCTCTGCCTCCCGCACTCCGGCATGGCGTGCCACATTGGTGACGGCCTCCCGGACCCCGTTGAATATCGCGAGCCCGGGCCCGGACGGAATCGCGAGCGGGCCGTCGATGTGCGTCTTGAGCTGCACCCTGGCCTGTCCCTCACCCTCGGGCACACAGCCGAGAAGCTCCGCGAGGTCGACGCTCTCCGTCTCGAATCCGGGCATGGCGGACAATGCCTCCAGATCCTGTCTGGCACGTAGAGGCAGCCACGACCAGTCCCGGCCGTCGCCCTGGGAGACCATCAGCAGTGTCGCGCTCGCCGTGTCGTGCAGGGTCGCCAGGTACTCGCGCTCGGTTGCCCTCCGTGCGGCGGCTGCCTCGGCCTCCCGGCGCGACGCCGCCCTGGCCGCGGCCGACCGGTCAGCCGCCCTGGCCCGCGCCCGAACGATGAGGTAGGCGGCCCTCGACAGGCCCGCCTCGATCAGCATGCGCACCAGGGGTACCAACTCCGGGCTGTGTCCGGGCGAGGAGAGGACGTCGCCCAGCACGCAGACGACAGCCCCCAACGCGGCCAGGCCAACCCCGGCCACTGGGCGCGTCGCCCACTCGTGCTGGAAAGTGATGACGCTGATGCCGACAATCGCCTCCACCATCAGATCCGCGCCGTCGCCGCCGAGCACCGGCTGAGACAGTCCTGTCAGCACCAACACGGCCGCGTCCAACGCCCCCAGCAGGGCGAACGGGAGCGGGTGACGCAGCGCGTAGAGGCGCACACCGCAGGCCAGGACGGCGGGCACCAGCAGAGACATCGCCAGGGGAATCTCCGCCTCGTCCGCCGAGACGACACCCAGCGCACTGCCCAGGCAGACCACGGTGGACCGGAGCCACACCCCGTACCGCTCGAGGGTCAGGTTCAACAGGCGCTCACTGGACCTGGGCCCGTCTCCGGGCCCGTCTATCGGCTCAGCGGCCCCATCCCCGTTCCCCCCGTATCCCCCATGCCGCACAGCAACAAGGGTAGTTGATCCACGATCAAGGAAGAGCGCCCGTTCACCCCGGGCCTCGGTGCGATGAAGGCGTCGGGGTCGGCCTTCTGAATTCCAGCCGCCGAACGACAACTGACCTGCCCGCGTTTTGCAGCGGCAGTCGAGCTCAACGAGGTCACGGCTGTGAACGAGAGGCGGTCTCGGCCGCTGCCTTGCGCGTATTCCGGTGTGCGCGGCGGCCGTTCCTTGTGGGGCAAACGACCGGCACACTCAGCGACCGGGCCGGGCTACTGTGCCCGTCGTACGGGGCTGACACCGGCCGTGGCGGGCACGCATGACCTCACTTTCACTTTTCCGCTCATGACCCGGGCAGCCGACACCGGCAGGAGCATCCCGCATCGAACCAGTGATCCTCAGTTCACGCTGCTTCAGTCGCATCCGCAGTCCCGTCCTGCAGGAACTCGGGCAATCCGCCCGACAATCGGAAGGTGGAGCAGAGTTGATCAAAATCCGAAGCGGGCGCGCCAAGTCGGCTACGGCCACGGGGGCCCTTCTGGCCGGCCTCCTCGGCGGCGTCCTCGCCGGCGCGCCGTCCGCGACCGCGGCCACGGCTGCCTCCCCTTGCAGCTACGGGGCTACCATTTACAACAGAGTCACAAACCCCACCTCTTACAAGTACATCCCCTACGTCACCGGCGATGGGAGCAATTGCTGGCTGGACCGGGGGATGAGCAACACGGCAGTCCGCGCCCTTCAGAAGAACCTGAATTCCTGCTACGGATACGGCCTGGCAACGGATGGAGTCTTCGGAGGCCTCACCGAGTCGGCGCTCATCTCCGTTCAGAGGAGGGTGGGTGTCAGGGCGGACGGCGATTACGGCCCCAATACGCGGGATGCGATGGTGTGGGCGAACTACAGCATGGAAACCGGGGCGCGGATCAGCTGTAACTGACGAACAGCTGATCCGCCGCCCGGTTCCCGGCGTGGACATTCGGGACCGTTCGGTCCGTGCCCTGGCGAGGGGAAGGCGCGGCCCGGAATTGGGCGCCGCCGTTGTTCACAGCGGCGGCGTTCACTCGACCGCTTGCGCCGCCACCCGCGCGGCCCGAGCACCTGGGCCCGGCACCACCGCCTGCAACCCCATCCGGCAATGGGAGCGGGGAACTGCGCGACCAGCCCTCACGCGCCCGCAGCGAACACTCAACCCCCGGACGTGTCCAACTCCGCGTCCTCGCCGACTCCCGTGCAGTCGTACGGGTCCTTCAGCCAACCGTCCGGCAGAACAACCCTGTTGTTGCCGGACGTACGGCCGCGGGGCCCGTCCGCGCCCGTCGGCCACGCCTGGTCCAGGTCCAGCTCGTCGAGCCCGGAACGGAGTTCGGACAGCGACGACGTGATCGCGAGGCGCTTGCGCATCTCCGACCCCACCGCGAACCCCTTCAGGTACCAGGCCACATGCTTGCGGAAGTCGATGACTCCGCGCGCCTCGTCCCCGATCCACTCGCCGAGCAGGGCCGCGTGCCGGACCATGACGGACGCGACCTCCCGGAGGGTCGGACGGGCGTATTCGGCCGTACCCCCCTCGAACGCTGCCACCAGGTCAGAGAACAGCCACGGCCGACCGAGGCAACCCCGGCCGACCACCACCCCGTCGCAACCAGTCACCCGCACCATCCGCAGCGCGTCGTCCGCCGACCAGATGTCGCCGTTGCCGAGGACGGGAATCTCCGGCACGTGCTCCTTGAGGCGGGCGATCGCGTCCCAGTCCGCCGTACCGCCGTAGTGCTGCGCGGCCGTCCGGCCGTGGAGGGCGATCGCCGTCACGCCCTCCTCGACGGCGATCCGGCCCGCGTCCAGGTGCGTGATGTGGTCGTCGTCGATGCCCTTGCGCATCTTCATCGTGACCGGCAGGTCCCCCGCGCCGCTCACCGCCTCGCGCAGGATCGCGCGCAGCAGGTTGCGCTTGTACGGGAGGGCCGAGCCGCCGCCCTTGCGCGTCACCTTCGGTACCGGGCAACCGAAGTTGAGGTCGATGTGGTCGGCGAGGTCCTCCTCCGCGATCATGCGCACGGCCTTGCCGACGGTCGCCGGGTCGACCCCGTACAGCTGGATCGAGCGCGGAGTCTCCGAGGCGTCGAAGTGGATCAGCTGCATGGTCTTCTCGTTGCGTTCGACCAGCGCCCGCGTCGTGATCATCTCGCTGACGAACAGCCCCTTGCCGCCGGAGAACTCCCTGCACAGCGTGCGGAACGGCGCGTTCGTGATCCCGGCCATGGGGGCGAGGACGACAGGCGGCTGCACCGGGTGCGGGCCGATCGACAGCGTGGAGTTCAGGAGAGGTGTGGGCGTGGGCATGGCCCCATTGTCCCGTACGCCGACGAGCACGAGCCACAGCCTTCGGCCGCGACCGTCGCGCGATCGTTAGTTAGACGCACTACCGACATCGCGTACTCTGGAGCAATGCCCGAGCTCAGCCCTCGCCGCCGCATGCTGGTCCTCGCGATCTGCTGTTTGAGCCTGCTGATCGTGAGCCTCGACAACACCGTGCTGAACGTCGCGCTGCCCTCGATGCAGCGCGAACTGCAAGCGAGTACGTCCGGCCTCCAGTGGACGATCGACGCGTACACGCTGGTGCTGGCCTCGCTGCTGATGCTCGCGGGGTCGACGGCCGACCGTATCGGCCGCAAGCGGGTCTTCATGGCCGGGCTGGTCGTCTTCACGATCGGCTCGGTGCTGTGTTCCCTCGCGCCGAACCTCGAATCGCTCATCGTCTTCCGGATGGTGCAGGCGGTGGGCGGTTCGATGCTCAACCCGGTCGCGATGTCGATCATCACCAACACGTTCACGGATCCGCGCGAGCGCGCCCGCGCGATCGGGGTGTGGGGCGGTGTCGTCGGCATATCGATGGCGGCCGGCCCTCTGATCGGCGGCCTTCTCGTGGACTCGGTCGGCTGGCGCTCGATCTTCTGGATCAACCTCCCGGTGGGCCTGGCCGCCCTTCTGCTCACCTTCCGCTACGTCCCCGAGTCCCGCGCCCCGAAGGCCCGCCGCCCCGACCCGGTCGGCCAGCTCCTGGTGATCGCGCTGCTCGGCTCCCTGACGTACGCGATCATCGAGGCCCCCCACTCGGGCGCTCCCAAGGTCATCGCCTTCGGCGCCCTCGCCCTGACCGCCCTGCTGAGCCTCCTGTGGTACGAGCCGCGCCGCGCCGAACCCCTCATCGACCTGCGCTTCTTCCGTTCGGCGCCGTTCAGCGGGGCCACGGTTGTGGCAATCAGCGCGTTCGCGGCGCTCGGCGGGTTCCTCTTCCTCTCGACGCTCTATCTGCAGAACGTGCGCGGGCTCACCGCCCTGAGCGCGGGACTGTGGATGCTCCCGATGGCGGCCCTGACCTTCGTGTCCGCCCCGTTGTCCGGCCGCCTTGTCGGCAGCCGCGGCCCGCGCCTCTCCCTCCTGGTCGCCGGAGTGGCGATGACCGCGAGCGGGGTGCTCTTCGCCGCCTTCGAGGCCGAGACGTCGAACGTGACGCTTGTCATCGGCTACGTCCTCTTCGGCCTCGGCTTCGGCTTCGTCAACGCGCCCATCACCAACACCGCCGTCTCCGGCATGCCCCGCGCCCAGGCCGGTGTCGCCGCCGCGGTCGCCTCCACCAGCCGCCAGATCGGCCAGACCCTGGGTGTCGCCGTGATCGGCGCCGTACTCGCCGCGGGTGTGGGCTCGTCCCCGTACCGCGAGGTCTTCGTCCCGGCCGCCCGCCCCGGCTGGTGGATCATCGCGGCCTGCGGCCTCTCGGTCCTGCTCGTCGGCGCCCTGACGAGCGGCCGCTGGGCCCGCAGCACGGCCGAACGCACGGCGGAACGGCTGGAGTCGGCGGAGGTCAAGGCGCAGACGGACGTACTGGCCTGAGGCTCTCACCGACCTCCCTGAGCAGCGGAATGAAACTGCTGCTGACGTGTGCTCAAACGGGTTCTCGTGAAGGAGCCGCTCTGGGCAGTCTTTGGTGCCGCCGCATGTGTCCGCCAGCGTTTTCGCCGCCTCGGAATGAGAACGAATTTTCCGACATCGAATACGTGACCTTTACGAGCGAACCTCGTTGGATGCAGTGACCGAGTTGTCGGGGCAGATTTCGAGCAGGGGTGGGGGATGGACGGGCTACGGAAGACTCACTCTCGACATCGCACGAGCAGGGACACCACTGTCAGCGTCCAGCGCCAGCACTGGTACATCACGGCCTCCAGACGGGGCATCGGCCACGCGGCGAACCGGCATCGCTGCGATATCGTCATCGCCAACGCGGAATTGCCGTCCCCGTGGCTGGAACCGGTGGAGGATCTATTCGCGGTCACGCACGCCCCCTCATGCCGTCTGGGCAGACCGCGCCGCTGCAAGAAAGCACTGAAGGACGAGCTGACCGGCGGTAGCTGGTGAAGGTCACCCGCATCGCTTACAGCAACAACCTCAGCAGAGGGAAATACGGCCAACTCACCGAGCAAGCGCACCGGCTGGGTGTGGTGCGGGCGCTGGTGTGGCGCAGGTACGGGTCGGTCAACGGAGTTGGCATCTCAGACCGGCAGATCCGCGACCAGTGGCTGGCTGACGGCACAGCTACCGCATTCGGCGTACTGGCGAACGCGCGGAAGGAGACTGTGCGGGACGCAGTGGCCGACATCAAGGCATCCCGTGAAGCGGCAAAGGTACTCGTACGCAAAGCAATCCACCGCCGTTACCACACGGAGAAGGAGCTCAGGGACGCGTACACCGCGCTCAGGCACGACACTTGGACGAACGATCCATTCCTGTGCCGTCTCATGCGCAAACACTGGCGCCGTGGCGTCTCCCGCACCGTGAACCAGATCGTGGTGCGCTCCGACCAATACCGCACCTTCACCCTGGCCAAAGGGGGAAACGTCTGGCTCGCGGTTCCGTCCCTGGTGCGCCGGAAGATGATCAGCATTCCACTTACCACCACCGTCGCTCCCACCGGCACCCTGCGGCTCATCCTTCGCAACGGGCGCGTTGAAGTCCATTACGCCATCGACGCGCCCGACCTGCGCGAGATGCGTCCCTGTGGGGCGGCGAAGGTCGGTGTGGACAAGGGATACAGCGAGGTTCTCACCGACTCCGAGGGTAATCATCATGGTCAAGAACTCGGCAATCTGCTGCGGGCCGAGTCCGACTACCTCAAGACCAAGAACGCTCGCCGGGCCAAAATCCGAGCCGTCGTCGAAAGGGCCCGGAACGCCGGTGACCACGCGAAGGCCGACCGGATCGCGGCCAACAACCTCGGCACCATCAAGCGGGACAGGCGCCGCCGTCGGTTCGCATCCCGCGTGCGCACGGTGACCTTCACCGCCGTCCACGCCGTCGTGGACAAGGCGAGGCACATCGTCGCCGAGGACCTCAGCCGGCCCTTCGTGTCCCGGAAGAAACTGGGCAAGAACACCAACCGCCGCCTCGCCGCGTGGACGAAAGGCATCACGGCCGAGGCACTCACACACGTGTCAGAGCGCAGAGGTTCTGCGCTGACGCTGGTCAACGCGGCCTATACGTCACAAGTCGTCCCCTGTTGCCGGATCCTCGGCAAGCGTCAGGGGAACTGGCTTCACTGCACCCAGTGCGGGGACGTGTGGCAGGCAGACCACGCGGGAGCGATCAACGTCCTGGAACGAGACGGAGACCCTGACATCTCCCTGCACACACCGCACATGCGAGTAAGGCAGATCCTCCAGGAACGGGCCGATCGCCACCGGACCAGACTGCCGGTCCAGGACTCCAGCCCGCCAGGGCGGAGAGCGAAATATCCAATTTAGGCAAAGATGCCAACGAAATAAGGAAGCAGTGTGCAGCAAGACCAACATCAACTGCCCAACCATGAGCCGACTCCTCGAGGGAGGCGACCGGCCCGACTGTGCCGTAACTGATGCCCGCGAACCAGTGCGAGCCCCTCGGTCTGTCCGGCATTCTCAATCCTGCGCAACCAGAGAGGTGTTCCAGGAATGCCCATCGCCGGGAGGCGTCATGCTGGAGATCAACACGAGCAAGGTCAGCCGCTGGGATCAGCACGGCCGCGAGCACGTCGTACGGGTTCAACGCGCGGGGATGCAGCGCACCGTCAGATGCGATACGTGCGGCTGGAAGAAGGGCGCGCAGTTCCTGCCGTGGCTGAAGGCGGAGGAACACCTCGCGGAGGCTCATCAGGCGACGGTGGATCCGTCGGAGGGATAGCGGAACCGATCCCTACCGTGCCTGCCCGGCGCTCACCAGCCGACCGCGCAGGCGGGCCGCGTCCTGGGCGGGCGGCAGTCCGTACGCCCGTCGGTACTCGCGGTTGAACTGCGTCGCGCTCACATACCCGACCGCCTCCGCGACCAGCGCCGCCGTGGTGTCGCCGGCGAGCAGTCGGCGGCGGGCCTCCTGAAGTCGCAGATGCTTCTGGAAGCGCAACGGGCTCATGCCGGTGGCGGACTTGAAGTGGCGGTGCAGGGTGGCGGGGCTCATGTGGGCCACCGCCGCGATCTTCTCGATGCTGAGCGGCTCGGTGTAGTGCTCGCAGATCCACCTGGCCGCCGTGCGGACCCGGGCCGCTGGCGTGTCGGCAAGCGTGAAGTGGCGCAGGAGCGGGCCTAGGGGGCTGCCGAGCAGGCGGTAGAGGATCTCGCCCTCGATACGCGCCGCCAAGGGACGGATGTCGTCCGGGGTGTCGAGCAGCCGTACCCAACGGGTGACCGCGTCGAGGATCTCCGGGGTCATCGGTGCGGTGATCCGGCCGCCGGGTTCGGGCTCGGTGAGCGGGACGGGGTCCATGCCGTCCAGCTCCAGCAGGAGATCGGCGAGCGTCGGGCCGTCGAGCCGCAGCACGGCCGAACGGTACGGCAACCGCTCGAACGTGGCGGTCACCGGCAGCACGAGGGAGTTGAAGTAGATCTCCCCGCTCCCGGCCCTCCAGCTCCGGTCGCCCGCTACAGAGCTCTTGGAACCGTCGACGATGAAACAGATCATCGGCTCGTACAGCACGTCGACGGGGATGACGGGCTCGTCCAGCGTCACCAGCCGGAGGCGTGGCACCGCGGTGTCGGACCACATGTCGCTGCCGTGCCGGGCAATGGCCGACGCGAGCTCGTCGAGCATGGAGCGCTCCCTGGGTAGCGAGGTGCTGAGTGGGTTCCTGTGCCGGTTCCTGAGCGGGATCGGTGAGAGGATCAGGCAATCCTATGCGGTCTGCGCCCCATGACCTCGCGGTGCCCGCGCTCATAGCGTCGACGGCATGACACAGCAGGACAAGAACCAGAGCAGGAACCTGCCGAAGCGCAAGCTCGGCACGCAGGGCCTTGAGGCCGGGGCGATCGGTCTCGGCACGATGGGCATGACCATGGCGTACGGCGCCGGCGACGAACCCGGCGGCATCGCCACCATCCGCAGGGCGTACGACCTCGGCGTCACCCTCTTCGACACCGCCGAGCTGTACGGCATGGGCACCGGCAGCAACGAGCAACTGCTCGGCCGGGCCGTGAAGGACTTCCGCGACGACATCGTCCTCGCCACCAAGTTCGGCTTCGACATGAGCGTCCCGCAGAACGGCGCGGGCTTCGCGCTGAACAGCCGCCCGGACCACATCCGTGAGGTCACCGAGAACAGCCTGCGCCACCTCGGCACCGACCACATCGACGTCCTGTACCAACACCGGGTCGACCCTGACGTACCGATCGAGGACGTGGCGGGCGCCGTCGGCGAGCTGATCGCCGAAGGCAAGGTGCGGTACCTCGGGCTCAGCGAGGCCGGTCCGGACATCCTGCGGCGCGCCCATGCCGTCCACCCTGTGTCCGTGCTGCAGACCGAGTACTCGGTGTTCGAGCGGGCAGTCGAGGCCGAAGTACTGCCTGTGGTCCGCGAGTTGGGCATCGGTTTCGTACCGTACTCACCGCTGGGCCGCGGTTTCCTCACCGGCGCGGTGAAGCCCGCCGCCGATTACCCCGCGGACGACATGCGCAGCTGGGACGACCGCTGGCAGCCCGGCAACTACGAGAAGAACCTGGCCGCCATCCGCGAGCTGACCGCGCTGGCCGACGCCAAGGGCAGCACGGTCACGCAACTGGCGCTGGCCTGGCTGCTGGCCCAGGGCGACGACATCGTGCCCATCCCGGGCACCCGCAGCCCGCAGCGCCTCGCCGAGAACGTCGCGGCGGCGCATGTCACGCTCACGCCGCAGGACCTGGCCCGTGTCCAGGAGATCCTGCCGCAGGGCGCGGCCGGGTCCCGCTACCCCGAGGCGATCATGCCGTCCTGGTGAGGCCTCCAGGCCCTGGGCCCTCGCGGTGACGCTGCCGCTGGGCTCGGCAGTACGCCTGAGGGCGCCGGAACCCGTGGGTTCCGGCGCCCTTGGGCGTTCGTCGGGGTGGCTCCGCGGTTCGGCGACTGCGGGTCCGTCGTGGTTGCTCGCGCCCCGCGGCGGAGCCGCATATGTCACAGCCCCGCGCCCCTGAAAGACTGCGCCTCCCCGCGCCCCTGAGTGGGCCACACCCGAAGCCGCGCCCCTGAGTGGGCGCTCCCGAAGGGGCCCACCCGCTCACCGGCGCGGTCTCAGATCCGTACCTCGACCGTGCGGGCCATCGCGACTCAGCCCTGCCGCAGCGGCAGCGCCACGTCCACCACCGCCCGACCACTGTCGAACGTCCCGGTACGAGCCACCGAGCCGTTCAGCAGATCCGCCCGGTACAGCCGCTGCTTGCCGTCGACGCGCAGGACGGCGTACGCGGTGTTCGAGCCGGAACGGGTCGAGGTGTAGATGTCGA
Organism: Streptomyces sp. NPDC006365; assembly: GCF_042870755.1. Classification (NCBI taxonomy): domain Bacteria; kingdom Bacillati; phylum Actinomycetota; class Actinomycetes; order Kitasatosporales; family Streptomycetaceae; genus Streptomyces; species Streptomyces sp. NPDC006365. The sequence continues at coordinate 470,527 of NZ_JBIAHS010000002.1, read as the reverse complement.
AGCCCGCGCTCGGGCCGGCGTCCACGCCCAGCTTGCCGGTGGACGCGAGGTTGCCGGCGTTGGCCGGGGACTGGACGGAGACCTGGTCGAGAGCCGTGTCCACGTCGAAGAGGGTGGTGGCGGTCGCCGCGGCGAGATCGTTGTTCGTGTACGCGGCGCCGGTCACCCCCTGCGCCGTGGCCCCGGTCGTGGCGGGCGGAACCGGCGGGTTGGTGAGCGTGCCGTCGACCGCGGTGGCGCCCGCGGCCGGAGCGCCGGCCGGGTCGTCGATGTTGTGACGGAGGTTCTGGCCGGTGTCGCTGATGACCCGCAGCCGGTTCGCGGCCGGGTTGAAGTCGACGCCGAAGGAATTGCCCTGCAGGGCCACACTCAGCTGCGAGACCTTGGTGGCCTTGGCGCCGATCTCGCGGATCCTGTAGACGCCGCCGCGGTCCCCGACGCCGTACAGCTTGCCGTTCTGTACGCGGTAGTCGATGCCGACCAACTTGCTGTCACCCTTGAGCCCGTTCACCTTGCCGAGCGGGAGGGTGCGGTTCGGCCGGTCGACACGGAACTTGACGAGCCGCTGGTTGTCGGTGAGCCCGATGGCACTGAGCCGCCCACCCGAGCCCGCCGGCAGCGCCCCGGCACCACCCTTGGCCTCGATCGCCGAAGAGGACGAGGCCGCCGCTGACGACGCGGCCCCCTGCTCCCCGTCACTCCCCGCGACACAGCCGACGGTTCCGATGGCCAGCGCCATGGTCGCGACGCCGATGATTGCCTGCTTACGCATTGATGCCCCCGTGAGAGGTTCACTGCGACCCACCCCCTGCGGGCCGCGTATGCCCACCTCTTCGGAACGGTTTGGGCCTTGGATTGCGAATCCGTCGGTTCTGTTACATCCGTTACGGACGAGACAGAACCGGGGCATTTGAAATCGCGCGGTTCGCCGCCCGGCAAGGGGCGGCGAACCGCGCGTTTCAGGGGCGCGGGGCTGTATCGATTTGCGGCTCCGCCGCGATGGGGGTTTCCCCCGCTCATGGGGGTCCCCCGCTCGAGCGGAGCCGAGCAGGGGCGGCGGGGGCGGCCTAACAGCCGATCAGCCGACTCGCCAGGTAACCCTCGATCTGGCCCAGCGAAACACGTTCCTGCTTCATCGAGTCTCGCTCACGCACAGTGACCGCGTCATCGTCGAGCGTGTCGAAGTCGACGGTCACACAGAACGGCGTACCGATCTCGTCCTGCCGCCGGTAACGGCGACCAATGGCCCCCGCGTCGTCGAACTCGATGTTCCAGTGCTGCCGGAGCGCAGAAGCCAGCCCCTTGGCCTTGGGGGAGAGCTCCGGGTTCCGCGAAAGCGGCAGCACCGCAACCTTGACCGGCGCAAGCCGCGGATCAAGCCGCAGCACGGTCCGCTTCTCCATCTTCCCCTTGGCGTTGGGCGCCTCGTCCTCGACGTACGCGTCCAGCAGGAACGCGAGCATCGCCCGCCCGACACCGGCCGCGGGCTCGATGACGTACGGAGTCCAGCGCTCGCCCGCCTCCTGGTCGAAGTAGGAGAGGTCCTGGCCGGAGGCCTTCGAGTGGGCACCGAGGTCGTAGTCGGTCCGGTTCGCGACGCCCTCCAGCTCACCCCACTCGTTGCCACCGAACTGGAAGCGGTACTCGATGTCCGCGGTGCGCTTCGAGTAGTGGGAGAGCTTCTCGGCCGGGTGCTCGTACCACCGCATGTTCTCCTCACGGAGGCCCAGGCCGGTGTACCAGTTCCAGCGCTGCTCCATCCAGTACTCGTGCCACTTCTCGTCCTCGCCCGGCTTGACGAAGAACTCCATCTCCATCTGCTCGAACTCGCGCGTACGGAAGATGAAGTTGCCCGGAGTGATCTCGTTCCGGAAGGACTTGCCCATCTGCGCGATGCCGAACGGCGGCTTGCGGCGCGAGGTCTGCTGGACCTGGGCGAAGTTGGTGAAGATGCCCTGCGCGGTCTCGGGCCGCAGGTAGGCGACGGAGCCGCTGTCCTGGGTGGGGCCGAGGTGCGTGGAGAGCAGCCCGGAGAACTGCTTGGGCTCGGTGAACTGGCCCTTGTTGCCGCAGTGCGGGCAGTTGACGTCGGCGAGGCCGTTCTCGGGCGGACGGCCGTGCTTGGCCTCGTACGCCTCCTCCAGGTGGTCCGCGCGGAACCGCTTGTGACAGGAGGTGCACTCGGTGAGTGGGTCGGTGAAGGTGGCGACGTGACCGGAGGCCACCCAGACCTCGGTCGCCAGGATCACCGAGGAGTCGATACCGACGACGTCCTCGCGCGACGTCACCATGTAGCGCCACCACTGGCGCTTGAGGTTCTCCTTGAGCTCGACACCCAGCGGCCCGTAGTCCCAGGCGGCGCGCTGGCCGCCGTAGATCTCACTGCACGGGTAGACGAAGCCACGGCGCTTGCTCAGGCTGACGATGGTGTCGATCTTGTCGGCGGCCACGGTGCTCTCTTCATTACGACGACGGCGAAAATTTGACTGGTGGGGCGCGAAGCGCCTCGATGAGGGGTGGTGGTCGGGTGACAGGCGGGCGGTTGCTTCAGGAGCGACTGCTTCAGGAGCAATTGCTTCAGGTGCGAATGCTTCAGATTACCGGCGGGCCCGCCCCCCGGATCAAATCGGTTCGGGGTCGCGGACCGACGGAGGGCCCAAGCGGGACTTACCCGGGCTTACCCGCCTCTTACCGGGACGCTTGTTGACAATCGTTTCCAGTTTTGTTGAAAATGGGTGTCATGAACGTACGACGACGCCTTGCCGCCTCTCGAATAAACACCGCCGGGACCGCGGCACTGGCGGCCACCGCCCTCGCGATCGGCACTCTCTCCGCCTGCTCCTCCGACTCCAACGCCGCCGAGGGCGAGGGTGGCGGGAAGCTCGACGTCGTGGCGTCGTTCTATCCGATGCAGTTCCTCGCGGAGCAGATCGGTGGGGACCACGTCAGTGTGACCTCCCTGACGGAGCCCGGCCAGGAGCCGCACGACCTGGAGATCAGCGCCCAGCAGACCGCGAAGCTCCAGGAAGCGGACGCGATTCTCTATCTGAAGGGCCTGCAGCCCTCCGTCGACGAGGCGGTCGGGCAGTCCGAGGTCAAGGCGAAGGTCGACGCGGCCACACTGACGAAGCTCGAGGACCTCGGCACCGAGGACGGTCACGAGCACGGCGAGGGGGAAGAGGAGCCCTCTGGCGAGGAGGAGTCGGCCCTCGATCCGCACGTCTGGCTGGACCCGGTGAAGTACGCCGAGATCGCCGAGGGCGTGGGCAAGGCCCTCGAGAAGCAGGACCCCGACAACGCGGCGGACTACAAGAAGAACACCGCGGACCTCGTGAAGAAGCTGGACGACCTCGACACGGCGTACGAGGACGGCCTCAAGAACACCAAGACGAAGGTCTTCTTCACCAACCACGCGGCCTTCGGCTACCTCGCCCAGCGCTACGGCCTGACCATGGAGGCCATCGCCGGCCTGGAGCCGGACAGCGAGCCGAGCGCGGCGCGGGTCAAGGAGCTCCAGGAGGAGGCGAAGGCGGACGGCGTCACCACCGTCTTCTACGAGACACTGGTCTCCGACAAGACCGCCAAGACCCTCGCCGCGGACGCCGGTCTCAAGACTGATGTACTCGACCCACTTGAGGGCATCACCGACAAGTCCAAGGGCGACGACTACCTCCAGGTCATGCAGGCGAACCTGACGGCTCTGGAGAAGGCTCTCGGCACGAAGTGATCGCGTTCAGTACACGCGAGACGAAGCAGCGAACGGAAGGCGCGAGCCATGAAGGCTGACCAGCCCGGGGAACCCGTCATCGCCCTGCGCGGTGTGACGGCCGAACTCGGCTCACGCCCCGTCCTGCGCGGCATCGACCTCACCGTGCACCACGGTGAGGTCGTCGCGCTGCTCGGTGCGAACGGCTCAGGCAAGTCCACGGCCGTCCGCACGGTCATCGGTCAAGTCCCGGTCACACGCGGCGAGATCGAGCTGTTCGGCACACCGCGGCGCCGTTTCCGCGACTGGGCGCGCGTGGGGTACGTACCGCAGCGCACGACGGCCGCCGGCGGGGTGCCCGCGACGGTGACCGAGGTGGTGTCGTCGGGGCGGCTGTCCCGGGCCCGCTTCGGAATCCTGCGCAAGGCGGACCGCGAGGCCGTCCACCAGGCCCTCGAACTGGTCGGCATGGCGGACCACGCCAAGCACTCCGTCAACGCGCTGTCGGGCGGCCAGCATCAGCGCGTGCTCATCGCCCGTGCCCTCGCAGCCCAGCCGGACCTGCTGATCATGGACGAGCCGATGGCGGGCGTCGATCTGGCCAGCCAGGAGGTGCTCGCCGAGACCCTGCGTGAGCAGGTCGGCCAGGGGACGTCCGTGCTCCTGGTGCTGCACGAGATGGGCCCGCTGGAGCCGTTGATCAACCGCGCGGTCGTCCTGCGCGACGGCTGCGTGGCCCACGACGGCCCGCCTCCGCCCGCGGTCGGCCAGCATGCGCTGCCCGGCCACGACCACGTACACCCGCACGCGTCGCACCACGACGAACCGGTCCGCACGGGCCTGCTGAGCTGAGGAACTGAAGGACCGGCCATGGACATCCTCGATTACGCCTTCATGCAGCGGGCCCTGCTCGCCGCCGTGCTCGTCGGCATCACCGCGCCCGCCGTCGGCATCTACCTCGTGCAGCGCCGCCAGGCCCTGATGGGCGACGGAATCGGCCATGTCGCGATGACAGGCGTGGGCCTCGGCTTCCTGCTGTCCTGGTCCCCGGTCTGGATGGCGACGCTCGTGTCGGTGGTGGGCGCGGTGCTGATGGAGCTGATCCGCTGGTACGGCAGGACGCGCGGCGACATCGCCCTCGCCATGCTCTTCTACGGCGGTATGGCGGGCGGCGTGATGCTCATCAACCTCGCGCCGGGCGGCTCCAACGCCAACCTGACCTCGTATCTCTTCGGTTCGCTGTCGACGGTGAGCCAGAGCGACGTGACGGCGATCTGCCTGCTGGCGGCTTTCGTGGTACTCGTCACTCTGGGCCTGCGCCGACAATTGTTCGCGGTGAGCCAGGACGAGGAGTTCGCGCGGGTGACCGGGCTGCCGGTCCGCGCCCTGAACCTCCTGACGGCGGTCACGGCGGCCGTCACGGTGACGGTCGCGATGCGGGTCGTCGGCCTGCTCCTGGTCTCCGCCCTGATGGTGGTGCCGGTCGCCGCCGCGCAGCAGCTGAGCCGCAGTTTCGCGGCCACCTTCGCGATCGCTGTGGCCATCGGTGTGAGCGTGACGATCGGCGGCACGGCCACCTCGTACTACCAGGACGTGCCGCCCGGCGCGACCATCGTCCTGCTGACCATCGGGGCGTTCATCGCGCTGACCGCACTGGCCACGCCGCTGAACCGGCGCCGGGCGCGGGCCATGGCGCAGACCGCCGGGGACCCGGCGGAGTGCGCGATTCCGGCCACCCGTGACGCCTCGGGGAAGGTCGGCGTCTGACTGCCCTCAGATCGGGCTGGCACAATGGCCCGGCGAGCCGCAGACAGAAGGAGGCAACGGTGACGACCGCTGGACCGCCCGTACGGGGCCGTTCGACCCGGCAGCGGGCTGCCGTGGCCGCGGCACTGGACGAGGTCGACGAGTTCCGCAGCGCGCAGGAACTCCACGACATGCTCAAGCACAAGGGCGACTCCGTAGGCCTCACCACGGTGTACCGCACGCTCCAGTCCCTGGCCGACGCGGGCGAGGTCGACGTCCTGCGCACGTCCGACGGCGAGTCGGTGTACCGCCGCTGCTCAACGGGCGAACACCATCACCACCTGGTCTGCCGCGTATGCGGCAAGGCGGTGGAGGTCGAGGGCCCCGCAGTCGAGAAGTGGGCGGAAGCGATCGCCACGGAGCACGGCTATGTGAACGTGGCCCACACGGTAGAGATCTTCGGTACTTGCGCGGAGTGCGGCGCCGCCGGCCGCTGAGGGGCAACGGTCTGGCGGGCGCTCGGTTTCGCCTGCGGGTTGTGGGATGGCTGGTCGCGCAGTTCCCCGCGCCCCTTAGGTCCATGCGGGTCGGGGCCGGGTCGGAAGTCTCCGTCCGCGGTGCGGCCGTTGCCATGGGCCCCGTCCCCTTCCGCGCCTGAACGACGGCAGGAGCGCCCCTTCAGGGGCCTTTAGGGGCGCGGGGCTGTATCAACTTGCGGCTCCGCCGCGATGGGGGTCCCCCCGCTCGAGCGGAGCCGAGAGTGGGGTAGCGACAAACCACAACCGACCCGCAGCCGTCGTACGGCCCGTCAAGGGGGTCTGGGGCGCAGCCCCAGAAAACCCCGCCCCCACCCCGGCAAGGGGCATCGCGGGGACGATCAACCGCTCTCAGGGCGCCCCTTCATCGCGGCCTCCATCGCCAGCAGCTCCTCGTTGGGAACCGCCCCGCCAAACCGCCGGTCGCGCTGCGCATACTCCACACACGCCCGCCACAGATCACGACGGTCAAAGTCCGGCCACAGCACGTCCTGAAAGACCATCTCGGCGTAACTCGACTGCCAGATCAGGTAGTTGGACGTACGCTGCTCACCACTGGGCCGAAGGAAGAGATCAACGTCCGGCATGTCCGGGTAGTACAGATACTTCTGCACGGTCTTCTCGGTGACCTTCTCCGGATCAAGCTTCCCGGAGGCAACGTCCGCGGCCAACGCCTTGGCCGCGTCAGCGAGTTCCGCCCGCCCGCCGTAGTTGACGCAGAAATAAAGCGTCATCGCATCGTTCCGCTTCGTCTGCTCCTGCGCGACCTGAAGCTCCTGGACGACGGACTTCCACAGCTTGGGCATCCGGCCGACCCAGCGGATCCGGATCCCCAGCTCGTCCATCTCGTCCCGCCGACGCCGGATGACATCCCGGTTGAAGTTCATGAGGAAACGGACCTCGTCGGGCGACCGCTTCCAGTTCTCGGTCGAGAAGGCGTACAGGGAGAGGTTCTTGACCCCCATCTCGATGCAGCCCTTGAGTACGTCCAGAACGACGCCCTCACCGACCCGGTGCCCCTCGGTCCGCGGCAGCCCCCGCTCCTTGGCCCACCGCCCGTTCCCGTCCATGACAACCGCCACATGGTTCGGGATCAGCTCACCGGGAAGCTTCGGCGCGCGGGCGCCGGACGGATGCGGCTCCGGCGTCTTGTACTCGCGGCGCTGGCGCCCCAGTATCCCGCGTACCACCATGTGCTTCTCGTCTCCTAGATCTTGTACTTCTGTAGTGCTTCTACGCCGCTACTTCTCGACGTAACGCAGCGACCGCAACCCGCGCTCCAGGTGCCAGTGCAGATAGGCCGACACCAGCCCACTGCCCTCTCGGACGTACCGCGACTCGCACGCGTCGGCCGTGGCCCAGTCCCCCGTCAGCAGCGCACCGAGCAGTTCGAGGGCCTGCGCCGAGGGTACGACGCTGCCGGGCACCCGGCAGTCCACGCAGACGGAACCTCCCGCGGAGACCGAGAAGAACCGGTTCGGTCCCGCCATCCCGCACTTCGCGCAGTCGCTGAAACTGGGCGCGTACCCGTTCACGGCAAGGGAGCGCAGCAGAAAGGCGTCGAGAACGAGATGCGGTTCGTGCTCCCCGCGGGCCAGCGTCCGCAGCCCGCCGACGAGCAGCAGATACTGCTGCACGGCCGGTTCGCCCTCGTGGTCCGTGAACCGCTCGGCCGTCTCCAGCATGGCCGTCCCGGCGGTGTAGCGGGCGTAGTCGGAGACGATCCCGCCACCGTACGGAGCGATCGTCTCGCTCTGCGTGCACAGCGGCAGCCCGCGCCCCACCAGCTCGCTCCCGCGCGCGAAGAACTGCACGTCCACATGCGAGAACGGTTCGAGCCGCGCCCCGAACTTCGACTTCGTACGCCGCACTCCACGGGCCACGGCCCGCACGCGCCCATGCCCACGAGTGAGCAACGTGATGATGCGGTCGGCTTCGCCGAGCTTTTGCGTCCGCAGGACGACGCCGTCATCCCGAAAAAGACTCATCGCGCACCCCCGTGGGTACACAGTCGTCCCGGAAGAGACTCATCGCGTGCCTCCGCAGCCCATACCCATGGGGTCCATTCTCGCGTACGGAGTCAGCGTGTGTGGTCGGGGTGGCTGATCGCTTCCCAGGGCGCCATGTTCCAGGGGCTGGCCCTGTTCATCGGGTCCAGCAGGGCTTGCAGGTGGGCGTCGGACACTTCCTGCGGGGCCGGGAAGTCCGTGTCCGAGGTTCCCTGGAGGCCCTCGAGCCACACCATCCGCCCCAGCTGGTAGTGCTCGGCGTACTCCTTCCAGGAGCCGTACGAGCGCACCACCGCCGGCACGATGTTCTTGAGCGCGGTCCACGCCTCGGCCTCGCTCAGCATCCCGCAGGCGAAGCCCCGCCGGGAGATGTCCACGTACAGCCCGGCGTCCCACGCCAGCGGTTCGACACCGAGCCGCAGCCGCGCCCGCGCGCGGTAGCCGCTCCGCGCGAGACCGTCGAGCCGGCCGGCCAGCGCCTCACGCGAGGTGATCTCCCACTGGTCGGCCAGCCACCGCCGGGCCTTCTCGTCGTCGATGCGGGTGAAGGGGTACAGCGTCGTACGCGAGGCGTCCCGGTCGCGGTGCACGGGAGCGCTCAGCGACACCATCCACAGCTGGTGCATGGTGAGCGGCACGGGGTACTTGCGAGCCGTTCTCGGCTTGCGAAGGTTCCGTATCGGGTTCCATATCGCCATGCGCCCGCACCCTATGTCACACGGATCTCCCCACGGCTACCACCTGTCACGCTTCAAGGGACCTCCCCGCGGCTGCGTGCGTTCGCATACGCCGTAGCCGCGCGGAGGCGTTCCGCTTGGGTGGCCGTGCGGACCGAGCCCGGTTCGCAGTCCCACTCGCGTCCGCCGCCGATCGGTCTGAGCTGTACGTACGGTCCCTCGTGTCCCATCACCACGCCCACCTTCCCCGTCTTCGTATCGAAGGCATACGCCCCGATCGGCAGCGTCACCGGATCACCGCCGCGAGCCGTGCCGCCGTCTCGACGGAACACCGCCACAATTCGATGAGCGGGCAAGGCGTCTCCCGCGCCAGACTTGCCGGGTCGATCCGGAGTGTCGGCAACTTAATTCCTGCGTTCGCGAGTGCTTCGCGCAACTCTTTCACCGTTTCCTCCGCCTCCTCGACGCATCGCGTCGAGTGCCGTACGCCGCGACCTTCATAGTCAGCCATCGTGGTGGTCCCCCAGCTTTTGGATTTCACGCTTTCCATCTCCACGGTGACGCTGGCCGCTTAGACTTTGGAAGACCTCTACGCTCAGCAACGACGGTGCAGTACAAGGGGGTTGGCCATGGCCAATGGTTCGCGTCAGGCAGCCTGGGAGTTCTTCGGCACGGAGCTGAAGCGGCGGCGAGAGGAAGCCGGATTCACTCAGTCCGACTTGGGTTCTCGCGTTTTTGTGTCGGGCGGCTACATTGGGCAATTCGAACAGGCTATTCGGAAGCCGCAGTTGGATGTGGCGCAGAGGATCGATGAGGTTCTACAAACCGAGGGTTTTTTCGAGCGGACGTGGCGAAAGCTCATCGATGAGAGGCGGTACGCGGATTACTTCGCGGAGGTCGTCGAACTGGAGCGGCTCGCCACGAAGATCTGCGAGTTCGCGCCGACACTGGTGCCAGGGGCCTGCTGCAGACCGCCGAGTACGCACGTGCGGTCACGCTCGCGGCCAACCCTTTCGTGACGGACGAGTACGTGGACGAGACGGTGGCCGCCCGACTCGAGCGGGCGTGCATCCTCAGCGACGCTACAAGGCCCGAGTATTGGGCGGTGTTGCACGAGAACACTCTGCGTATCCCGGTGGGCGGCCCGGCAGCGATGGCCAGGCAACTCGACCGCATCGCGACGCTGATGCGGGAGCGCAAGGTGGTGGTGCAGGTGCTGCCGTATGCGCACGGAGCCCACGCCTCCATGACCGGCGATCTGCGGCTCATGGAGTTCGAGGACGCCCCGCCAACCGCCTATACAGAGACGTCGTTTTCGGGAACGCTCGTCGACGATCCGGCAGTGGTGAAGCGGGCACAGCGCGCATACGATCTGCTCAGGGGCGCCGCGCTGTCGCCGGAGGCGTCCCTGGCTCTGATCGAATCGGCGGCTGAGGACTACAGACGATGCGCAAGTACGACCTGAGCAACGCCCGCTGGCGCAAGAGCAGTTACAGCAACGGCGAAGGCGGCAACTGCGTCGAGGTGGCCGACGGACTCCCCGGCATCGTCCCCGTCCGGGACAGCAAGGTCATGGACGGGCCCGTGCTGGTGATCGGTGCGGCAGCCTGGACGGAGTTCATCGGCGCCGTAGCGGAGTAAGCGTGCCGCAAGCTCTCAAGTGAACGCTTGGGCCGCCCGCTTCTTGACCAGTGTCGTGCTTCCACGGCCCGAGTAAAGGGCTCCCCAGGAACGGCTACGGACGGGTGGGCCCCACCGAGCCGGGAGCGCCTCCCCCGCTCCCGGTCAACCAACCTTGCGCAACTCCCCGTCACCGAAGACCGCGACCATAACCAGACTGCCGCCGAGTGCCTCGACGTACCGGGCCACGACGTCCGTACCGGAGACCTGCCCGCTCTCGATCTGCGAGATCCGCCCTTTGCTCACGCCCATGCGCTCGGCCACCTGCGCCTGGGTGAACCCGCGTTCCTGACGCATGTCGACCAGCCGCCACGCCCGAGCCTCGGTGAGCATGCGCTGGGCGCCCTCGAGAAACGCGTCCCGGTTACCCGCCAACTCCTCGGCCCGCTCTCGATGCCCACTGGCCGACCACTTGATGTATCCGCTCACTTCCCCGACTCCTTCATCCGCTCAGCCAAGTACTCCGCATACCGAAGCTCGGCCAGCGGGATCGCCTCGTCGTACCAGGCCGTCCAGTTCCCCGCCTTGTCTCCAGCCACCAGAAGGATCGCGGAGCGCCACGGGTCGAACATGAACAGGACGCGCACCTCACTCCGCCCCGCCGATCCTGGACGAAGCTCCTTGAGGTTGTGCAGCGTCGATCCCTTGATCCGATCGACCAGAGGGCGCCCCCTCGGCGGGCCCGTGGCAGGCGAGGATCCAGATCGCTTGGTTCACCAGCACGTACGAGAGCGGGTCGGCCTTCTCCAGGTCGTGTAGCCATTGATCCACCTCGTCGGTCAGGTAGACGTCCCACTGCTCTTCCACCTTCAATCCCTTCGCGAGTTTAGCATTTACTAAACCCACTGGCAGATGGGGCCGCCACCCCGAACCCGGAGCTTTCACTCGTACGAGGCGATCCCTCCAAATGACGGCGCAGTGGCTCAGAGTCCGGCTCCAGCCCCGGCGCGCAAGAGATCCCTCAGTCGCGCACCGGAAAGTACTGCCGAGGCGTGACGCCGACCACCCGCCGAAACGCCGCGACGAACGAGCTGGCGGAGCCGTAACCGACCCTCCGGGCCACCGCCTCCACCGTCATGCCTTCGGCGAGCAACGGCATCGCGGACTGCATACGCAGCTGCTCGCGCCACTGGCCGAAGGCCAGCCCGGTTTCGGCGACGAACAGCCGGGCCAACGTCCGTGCGCTGGCGCCGACTTCCCTACCCCAAGCCTCCAAGGGCCGTCCGTCCGCAGGGTCTTGGACGAGCGCCCGCGCCACCGTCCACGCCCGCGGATCGCGTGGCTCGGTCACCGACACGCTCGTCACCGGCACGGGGTGCAGCACATCGAGGAGTACGGCCTCCGCACGCGACCGTGCCTCCGGGGCGAGGCCGGTCCGTCCCAGGTGGTCGATGAGCGCCTGGAGCAACGGGCCCGCGGCGACCACTGTGGGCTCGGGCCACCGGATCTCCGGGGACGCGGCGGGGTCGGCGTACGCGCTGCGCATGACCGTGTCGCCCGCGGACTCGGTCGTATGGGGTACCCAGGCCGGGATCCACAGGGCCAGCGAGGGCGGCAGCAGCCAGGCGCCGCGTTCGCTGCTGACGCGCAGCAACCCCTTTGCGGCCCAGGCGAGTTGGTGGAAGGTGTGCCAGTGCCGGGCGTATGTCGTGCCCCTCGGCATGGTGAAGTGGCCGATGAAGATCGCGGTGGTGGTCGCGGTGGCGGCCGGTTGTCCGTCTGGCGACATGGGACGGCAGCGTAGCCCGTGTCGGACACGGCGGCTCCGCTCATACCGTCGCCGTATGCCGATGAATCTCATGCACCGCAGACTGTGCAGCTCCGAGAAGTGGGCTCAGACCACCAAGGACCACATCCTCCCGTGGACTCTCGACGGCGTGGACCTGGGATACGACGTACTGGAGATCGGTCCTGGTTACGGCGCCAATCTCCGCGTACTGATCGAGCAGGCGCCCCGTGTCACCGCCGCGGAGATCGACGAGTCCACCGCGGCCCTGCTGGAGCAGAAGTGGGGAGACAGGGCACGCATCCTGCACGCGGACGGAGCGGCGGTCCCCGTACCCGACGAGAGCTTCTCCTCGGTCGTGTGCTTCGTCATGCTGCACCACGTGCCGACGGCCGCCCACCAGGACCGGATCTTCGCGGAGGCGTACCGCGTGCTGCGCCCCGGCGGCGTCTTCGCCGGCTGCGACAGCCAGCCGAGTTTCGGCTTCCGGCTGCTCCACTTCCGCGACACGATGAACACCCTGGAGCCGGCCGGCCTCCCGGACCGCCTGACGAAGGCCGGCTTCACCGACGTATCGGTGCAGCGGCACCCGGAGTCGGGCGCCCTCCGCTTCCGGGCCAGGCGTCCCTGAACCGGGCGTTCGCTTTCAGCGGTGTGCCCGGCCGTAGTGGCGGGCGACGGCGTGGAAGGCCTGCTTGGGCTCCCAGTGCCAGTCGGAGGCTGGGTCGTCTGGGCGGTCCTTGATGGGCTTGACGAGGCCGTAGGACGCCATGTCGAGGTCGTACCGCGGATTGTCGGGGCGGTGCGGGGCGTCCGCGGTCACGAACTCGAAGGCCATCGCCGCGTGCAGGTTCATCGACTCGAAGACGTCGAGGAGATCGGTGAGATACGCGGCCTGGGTGCGCTCGCTGCGGACCGGGTTGCCCTTGATCTCCGGCGGTTCCTTGGTGTGGTCGACGATGTTCCAGCCCATGCCGCCCGCCTGAGGGGCACCCTTGAAGGTGCAGGTGCCGAACTCGGTGATGGCCAGGGGCTTGCCCCAGCGCAGGAACGTACGCAACTCCCGTACATAGTCGGCTCGTTGGCGGAAGTACGAGTAGTAGTCGATGCCTACGATGTCGAACAGCCCCCAGTCGACGTTCTCGAACGTCTCGTCCTGCATGGCGGCGTAGCTGAGTTTGCCGCGGAAGACGGACCGGCCCACCGCCGCCGCCTTCGCGGTGAACCTGGCCAGCCGCTTCTGCACCTTCGCGAGATCGAAGTTCCCCTTCTCCAGGTTGTCGATCCGCTCGAAGACGTCGTCCCCCGGCACGATGCCCGGCACGAACAGCCAGAACTCACACCCGACGGCGAGCGTGACCTGCGCGCCCTGCCGCCGCAGCCTCTCCCCGTGCCGCCCGCTCTCGGCGAGGTGATCGAGGATCTCCTTCTCCGGAACGTCCCCCAGCGTCGGCTGCAACCACACGTGCAGTCCGCGCTCGGCCACCTCACTCGCCGTGGCGTTGAGCCGCTCGACGCCGTCCCCGGTGACCTCGACGGAGTCGGCGTGCAGTTCGTCCGCGATCACGCGGACGTCCTCGCGCATCCTCCGCTCATTCCAGGCGGTGCCGGGCGTCTCCCCTTTCCCCACGGTGTAGACGACACCCCTGTGCGTCAGCCCGCGCCGACCTGCCACTGCCGTTGCCCCTGACGCGGCCGCTCGGGTCGACGCCGACGCGGGGGCCGCGAGGCCCCCGGCCGCCACCGCACCCCCGACAACAGCCGCCCCCGCCATGAAGTGCGCGCGACTGATCCCCGCGTTCTCCGTGTTCCCTTTGCTGCCCGTGTTCCGCTGATTCCCCTTGGTCTTCTCCATGCAGCAAGTCTCTTGAGCCGAGGGGAACTTGGCTGTCCGCCGATGGTCGATGAGAGGGCAACCAAGGTATGAACTCCGAACTCGGAGACGCAGATCGAGGAAGCCCCCGACGGGCCGATGAGTTTCCGCGCCCTCGGGCGTCTACTTCTGCGACAGCCCGACCAAGGGCGAGACAAGGAGACGAGACATGAGCACCGAGCAGACGTCTGCGGCCAACAGCTTCTCCTACACGCTGACCCGAACGCTGGACGCCCCGACGGCGGCGGTGTGGCGGGCATGGACCACCACCGATCAGTACGCCCAGTGGGCCCACGCCGCTGCCGGCTCCGTCGAGATGGACGTACGGCCCGGCGGAGCGTGGAAGGCCACGATGCTCACCCCCGACGGCGGGGAGTTCCCGCTGACCGGCAGCTATCTCGAGGTCGCCGAAAACCGCCGTCTGGTGATCGGCATGGACGTCCCCGGCAAGCCCGAGCCCGCAGTCATGACCCTGGAACTCGACGGGCAGGACGGCCACCACACCCGGATCGTGCTCAGCCAGACTTGTGACACCGCCGAGGAACGCGACATGTCCGAGCAGGGCAGCACCATGCTTCTCGACAGTCTGAGCGCTTTCCTGGCCGAAAAGGCGAAGGGCTGAGCCCTCTCAGAACGCACCAGCGGGCCGTGGACCACAAGGCGGCCGGGCAGCACGCACCAGCCTGCCGCCCCGGCCGCCGTCGGTGCCGAGCATCACCGAGTGCGGCGCGAACACGCGTCGCCGACGGGGTACCGTCCGTAGGGGCGAACGCCTCGCCCGACCGCCACCCGTTCGCGGGGAGCGACAACCCCGTACCCCTCGGAGGCCCCGTGAGGCGACTCCTTGCCCGCCTTTGGCGCGCTCTGCGCCCGGTGCAAAGCCGTGTGATGTGGTGCCTGAACGCGAAGTTCGTCGTCGGCGTGACCGGTGTCGTGCGCGACGACGAAGGCCGGGTGCTGCTGTTACGGCACCGGATGTGGCCGCCGGGACGCCAGTGGGGCCTTCCGAGTGGCTTCGCCCACAAGGGCGAGGACTTCCGGCGGACCGTGGTCCGCGAGATCAAGGAGGAGACCAACCTCGATGTGGAGGCGGGCCGCCTCGTCCTGCTGAACAGCGGCTTCCGCACCCGTCTCGAAGTGGCCTATGAAGCGCGCCTGCTGGGCGGCGAACTGCGCATCGACCCCTTCGAGATCCTGGAGGCCCGCTGGTGCCGCCCGGACGAACTCCCCGGCGACCTCCAGCCGGTGTGCCATCCGCTCGTCCGGGGCGAGACCGTCCCCTGAGCGGAGAACGGTGATCCAGGCGTCGCCTGGGCCTGCCTCCCCTGTTCAGCCGGGGAGCCGGAAACCGATTTGACGGTCCCCCACCCGCACGATTGGCTCCTCCGGTGACCAAGCTGCGTGTTGATCAAGTGGATGTGGACAGTGGTGCCGCGCTTCAGGACTGGCAGCACGTTCACAACGTGATCGTTCCTCCGGCCGCGATGTCGATCGAGGAGGCGCGGGAGCGGGCCGAGCGGTATCACCTGGAGGTCGCGTATCTGGGGGACGTACTCGTGGGGTGCTCGACCGTGCGTCCGCCCACCGACGACGCGCCGGAGGTCACCGTCATCGCCCGGGTGCTGCCCGCCCACCGGAGGCAGGGCTTCGGCGAGGAGCTTTACGCGCGCGGGCTGGAGCGGGCGCGGGAGTTCGGCGCCGGCGTGATCGAGACCGTCGTTCTCGCGTCGAACGAGGACGGGTTGCGGTTCGCGCACAAGCACGGGTTCGTCGAGGTCGAGCGGTATGTGCTGCCGGGCGACACCGTGCCCTGGATCACCCTGCGCCTCGCCTGACCCGGGACGGCTCCGCGAAACGCCGTACATACCTCCGCTGCCACGGCGTCTCCACCGCATGCCGGTCGTAGTTCCGGCGTACGAAGTCCACCGCCTCGTCGGCCGGTACGCCGTCCAGGACCGCCAGGCAGGCAAGCGCCGTGCCCGTACGTCCGCGACCACCCCCGCAGGCGATCTCGACCCGCTCGGCCGGGACCGCCGCCCGGTTCCACGCCTCCGTCAGCACCTCGCGGGCGTACGCGCGGTCACGGGGCAGCCAGAAGTCCGGCCAGCGGATCCAGCGGGTTTCCCAGGGGACTCGGGGTGGTTCCTTGCCCAGCAGACAGACGGTGTACGTGGGTGTCGGCGCCGACGGCTCAAGCGGGCGCCGCAGCCCCCGGCCCCGTACCAGCCGACCTGACGGCAGCCGCAGCACACCGGCCGCCTCGGCCTCCCAGTCCCCGTCCTCAACGTCCCCGAACCCGCTCACCCAACGCCCCTCGACTCCTGAGCCGCCCGTGCCTCGATCCCCCGGAAATGTACCGCCATCGCCCGCTGCGCACCCTCGGCATCCCGTGCCCTGAGGGCGACGACTATGTCCCGGTGCCGCCGCACCGTGACGTCGGGTGTCGGATCGTCCGTCCAGCCCTGTACTCCGGCGACCCGCCGGTACACGGTCCAGAAGGCGCCGAGCAGTTGGGGAACCAGCGCGTTGCCGAGGGATGCGTACATCAACTCGTGGAATTCGCGGTCGAGTTCGGGAAACGACAGTCCCGCCCGCCCCGCTTCCTCCATCCGCGTCACCACACCCTCCAGCCGGTCCAGCTCCGCGTCCGACAGCACGCCCACGACCCGCCGTATCAGCGCCTCCTCCAGGACCTCGCGGACCTGGAGTATGTCCCCGAGCGCCAAGGCGCCGCCGTCGTCGCCCTGCTGGGCCAGTGTGCGGAAGGTCAGGCCGTCGACGAGTGGAGTCAGCGACGCCTGGCCGACATACGTCCCGTATCCGTGTCTGATCTCCACGATGTCGAGGGCCTGGAGCGCCTTGAGGGCCTCGCGGACGGAGTTGCGGCTGACACCGAGGGCGCCCATGAGTTCGGCCTCGGTGGGCAGGGGCGCGCCGGCGCGGAGCCTGCGGTCGAGGATCAGTTGCATGACCTCTCTCTGGATCTGGCTGCTGACCCGCCGCGTACCGGTGGACTGCCCCCGGGAGAGGGAGTGCAAGGAGGAGTCTGTGGATTCGTGAGGGGCGGGCTCCTGAGGCACGGACTCCTGCGACATCGGCTCCTGAGACATGCGCCGCATCGTACGCGTGGCGGACATCCCACGTCCCACCTCCTGGCTAAACTTCTTTCGACGACCCGTCGACCCGTCAGAAACAGGGCTCAACTCCCCTGCCTTCGTACCGACATTGGTCGCACCTCTGGAAGAAACGGCATTCGTGCGCGATCCCTTGACCGCCCCCACGCCCCCTCTTATGGTCACGCTGCACCTATGACGTAGGACGTCGTATCTCCCCACTGCTTGCTGGAGGAACCGTGCGCGACGCGACCCACGCACCGGCGCTGCACCGCCGGTCGTTCCTGAAGTACTCCGGCGCGCTGGGCGCGGCGGCGGCGATCGGCTCGACGCTGTCCGCCTGCTCGTCGGGGCCTCAGTCCACGAACGAGACGGGCGGCGGGGGCGAGGGCGCAGACCGGACGCTCACGGCGGTGATCGGCTACGGCAACGACCAGAGCTGGGACCCGTTGATCACGGCGTCGGCGTTCTCGATGGCCGCCAACCACCACATCTACGAGGGGCTGCTGGACACCGATCCGATCAGCCGTGAGCCGTACGCGGCCCTCGCGACCGAGATCCCGGCCGATCTCCAGGCGACCACCTGGAGGTTCACGCTGCGGGAGGGCGCGATGTGGCACGACGGGCAGCCCGTCACCGCCGACGACGTGATCTTCACCTTCGACCGTGTCCTGGACCCCAAGACGACGACGCTCGCCAAGAATTTCTTCGGCTCCTGGCTCAAGGAGGTACGGAAGGTCGACGAGAAGTCGGTGGAGCTGGTGCTCAAGTTCCCGTTCCCGGACGGGGTCCAGCGGATGACGCTCGCGAAGATCATGCCGAAGCACGTCTTCTCCAAGGCGGGCGCGCTGGACGAGGCGACGGCGGGGAAGGCGGTCGGTTCGGGGCCGTACCGGCAGACCGCACACAATCCGAAGTCCAACACGTCGTTCGAGGCCTTCGCCGACTACAACGGGCCCCGAAAAGCCACGTTCAAGAAGATGAACTGGCTGTCGATCGTGGACGCGGCGCCGCGCGTCGCCAAGATCTCCGGTTCGAGCGCGGGCGCACAGATCTCCGACAACATTCCGTACGCCAATATCTCCCAGCTGGAGAAGGGCGGCATGAAGGTCGAGGGCGGAGCGGGAATGAATCACCTGTTCCTGCTCTTCAACACCGCTCACAAGCCGTTCGACGACGTGCGGGTGCGGCAGGCGCTGCATTACGCGATCGACACGGAGAAGATGATCCAGGCCGCGCTGCGCGGTCACGGGAAGCCGGCGAGCTCGTTCCTCAACGAGAGGAATCCGAGCTACCGGAAGGCCAAGACGGTCTACACGTACGACCAGGACAAGGCACGGGATCTCCTGCGGGAGGCCGGAGTCAGCGGGCTGACGGTCAACCTCATGGCGGTGAACGTGAGTTGGATCGTGGACTGTCTGCCCACCATCAAGGCCTCGTGGGACGCCATCGGCGTCAAGACGACCCTCCAGCCGCAGGAAACCGCCGCGCTGTTCACCAAACTCGACCAGAAGCAGGATTTCCAGGTGGTCGCCGCCGCGTCGAATCCGAACCAGTTCGGTCTCGACGCGGATCTGATCATGCATTACAACTACGGGCCCGAGAACACCTGGATGCGGTACGCCCGTTGGGCGGACAACCCCGTGGCCAAGGACCTCTTCAAGCGCATGGACGAGGCCACGCGGGAACCCGACGCCGAGACGAAGAAGCAGATGACGCAGGAGTACATCGACATCGTCGCGGAGAATGCCGTGATCTATCCGGTCGTCCACAACGAGTTGATGACTGCCTGGAACGCGGAGGAATTGACGGGTATCCGGCCACAGCCGTACCCGGGGATAAACCTGCTCCAGGCCAAGTGGGCGTAGCCGCGACAGCAAGGAGAGCCGTACGTGGTCGCGATCGTCAGGATTCTGGCCCGCCGTATTGCCCTGCTCGTCCCGCTCGTACTCGGCATCGTCCTGTTCGTGTTTCTCGTGATGCGGTTCTCGGACAGCGATCCGGCGTCCGCGTATTTCCAGGGCGCCAACCCCACCGAGGAGCAGCTGCACGACTTCCGGGAGCGCAACGGGCTGCTCGACCCGCTCCCAGTGCGTTACGTGGGCTTTGTCGCGGACCTGGCGCGGGGTGACATGGGCGTCAGCGCGCTGACCAGGGCGCCGGTCGTCGACCAGGTCACCACCGCGCTGCCGCTCACCATGCAGCTGACGTTCCTGGGACTCGGCATCGCGGTGGTGCTGGCGCTGCTCGGCGGGGTCACAGCCGCGATCTACCGGGACCGGCTGCCCGACCAGCTGATCCGGGTCGTCTCGCTGACCGGTGTGGCGGCGCCCGGCTTCTGGCTGGCGCTGCTGATGATCCAGTACCTGGCGGTGGATCTGGGCTGGTTCCCGACCAGCGGATACGTCAACCCGGCCGACTCGTTCAGCGGCTGGCTGAAGACCATGACACTGCCGGCGTTCGCGCTGTCGCTGCCGGTCGCCGCGAAACTCACCCGGATCGTACGGACCGCCGTGGTCGAGGAGCTGGACAAGGACTACGTACGAACGGCCGTCGGCAGCGGTCTGCCACCGGTGGTCGTGGTCGGCCGGAACGTACTGCGCAACGCGCTGATCAACCCGATGACCGTGCTCGGACTCCAGGTCGGCTATCTGCTCGGCGGCGCGGTCGTCATCGAGACGATCTTCTCGCTGCCGGGGATGGGGAAGTTGATGATCGACGCCGTGAAGAACGGAGACCCGGCCGTCGTGCAGGGTGTCGTCCTGACGACCGCCTTCGGGTTCGTGATCGTGAACCTCGTCATCGACATCCTTTATCTGCTGGTCAACCCGCGTCTGAGGGGTGCCGAAGCATGATGCCGCCGTCTCGAAAGCGGATGACCGAGGCCCTCTCCCGGCCCGGCATCCGGCTGAGGGGATTCAGCCGCCTCCCTTTGATGTCGCGGGTCGCGGTCGTCGTCATCGGGATCGTCGTCCTGACGGCCCTGCTCGCACCGCTGATCGCCCCGCACGACCCGCTCGACCAGGCGACCGTGATCGACAACGGTCACGGCGAGGGCGCGCCCTCCGGTGAGCACTGGATGGGCCAGGACAGCCTGGGCCGCGACATCCTCAGCAGGCTGATGTACGGGGCCCGTTGGTCGCTGGCGATCGGTCTCGGCGCGACCGGGCTCGCGCTCGTCGTGGGCGCGCTCCTGGGCGCGATCGCGGCGACCTCGCGCAAGGCGGTCGACGAGACGGTGATGCGCTGCCTGGACGTCGTCATGGCGTTCCCGGGCATCGCGCTCGCGGCCGTGCTCATCGCGGTGTTCGGCGGCAGCATCCCGGTCCTCATCGGCGCGATCGCGTTCCTCTACACACCGCCCATCGCACGGGTCGTACGGGCCAATGTGATGGACCAGTACGGCGAGGACTACGTGACCGCGGAACGCGTCATAGGAGCACGTACCTCGCACATCGTGCTGAAGCATGTCGCCATCAACTGCGCCGCCCCGGTGCTGGTGTTCTGCACCGTGCAGGTCGCCGAGGCCATCGTCTTCGAGGCCTCGCTGTCGTTCATCGGCGCGGGCGTACGGCCCCCGGACCCGTCCTGGGGCAGTGTCATCGCGGACGGCAAGAACATGGTGCTGACCGGCGGCTGGTGGGCGACCGTGTTCCCCGGGCTGCTGATGCTGATCACGGTGCTGTCGCTGAACATCCTCTCCGAGGGCGTGTCGGACGCCTGGGCGGCGCCTACGGCACGCGACGTCGAGGCGGCGCGTACGTCCGTGGAGAAGGACCGTCTGGAGACCGCCGAGCCGGGCAGCGGCAAGGTCCTCGAACTGCCGGGGCTTACGGAAGCGGCCCAGCGGCTGCGTTCCCGGGCCCGGCCACTGCGCGAGGAGCAGCCGGTGCTCGCCGTCGAGAACCTGGCCATCGGCTTCGATGCCCGCCACGGGGGTGTGGACATCGTCGACGGCATCAGTTTCGACGTACAGCCCGGTGAAGTGCTCGGCCTGGTCGGTGAGTCGGGCTGCGGCAAGTCGCTGACCGCGCTCGCGGTGATGGGCCTTGAGCCGAAGGGGGCCCGGGTACGCGGCCATGTGCGGTTCAACCAGCGTCAGTTGGTGGGCGAGCCGATGCGCGTACGGCGCAAGCTCCTCGGCCACGACATGGCGATGATCTACCAGGACGCCCTGTCGTCCCTGAACCCGGCGATGACGATCCGCGCCCAGCTGGGGCAGGTGATACGGCGCGGCGGCAAGCGTACGGGCGCCGAACTCCTGGAACTGGTCGGCCTCGACCCGGAGCGCACCCTGCGCAGCTACCCGCACGAACTGTCCGGCGGCCAGCGCCAGCGCGTACTGATCGCCATGGCCCTCTCCCGACAGCCGAAGCTGATCGTCGCCGACGAGCCGACCACAGCCCTGGACGTCACGGTCCAGGCGCAGATCATCGAACTGCTGCTGCGGCTGCGCGAAGAGCTGGACTTCGCGCTGATCCTCGTCTCCCACGACCTCGCGCTCATCGCGGACGTCACCGACCGGGTCGTGGTGATGTACGGCGGCCAGATCGTGGAGTCCGGCGTCACGGCGGAACTCGTGGAGTCCCCGTCACACCACTACACGCGCGGGCTGCTGGGCAGCGTCCTCTCCCTGGAGGGCGCGGCGGAACGGATGACGCAGATCAAGGGAGTCGTCCCCTCCCCCGCCGACTTCCCGGCGGGCTGCCGGTTCGCCGACCGCTGCCCGATGGCCACCGACGTCTGCCGTACGACGGCACCCCGGCTGACCGGCCCGCACCGACACCACGAGGTCGCCTGCCACCACCCGGCGCTCGCCCTGCCCACGACCGCTGGGGCGACGACCGAGCCGACGGAAAGCGAGGCCGTGAATTGAGCGAGGCCGTGAAGCGGGACGGTGAGGCTACGCAGGACCCTGAAGCGGGCCCGGTCATCACACTCTCCGACACCCACGTCGTCCACAAGGCGCGCACCGGCGGCCTCTTCTCGCGCGATCGCGTGTACGCCCTCACCGGCGCCGACCTCGCCATCGCGCCCGGCGAGACGGTGGGCGTCGTCGGCGAGTCCGGCTGCGGCAAGTCGACGCTCGCCAAGGTCCTGGTGGGCGTACAGAAGCCGACGTCAGGGACGGTGTCCTTCCGTGGCCGTGACCTGTGGACGATGAAGCCGGCCGAGCGGCGGGCCACGGTCGGCGCCCACACCGGCATGATCTTCCAGGACCCGTCGACCGCCCTGAACCGCCGCCTGACGGTACGGCAGATCCTGCGCGACCCGCTCGATGTGCACAGGCGGGGCACGGGCGGGCAACGGGAGGAACGCGTACGGGAGCTGATGTCCCTGGTCGGACTCCCGCGCGTCCTGGCCGAGGGACTCCCCGGACAGCTCTCCGGCGGCCAGCGTCAACGCGTGGCGATCGCACGGGCGTTGGCACTCGAACCGGACCTCGTCGTGGCGGACGAACCGACCAGCGCGCTGGACGTGTCGGTCCGTGCCCAGATCCTCAACCTGCTCCTGGACCTGAAGGAACGCCTCGGACTCGCCCTGGTCTTCGTCTCGCACGACATCCAGACCGTGCGGCGGATGAGCGACCGCGTCATCACGATGTATCTGGGGCGGATCGTCGAGGAGTCCCCCGCCGACGAGGTGACGGACCGGGCCCGGCACCCGTACACCCGCGCGCTGTTCTCCGCCACCCCCGGTCTGCTGGACCCGATCGACCCGATACCGCTGGTGGGCCCCGTCCCGTCGGCGACCCGTCCCCCCAGCGGCTGCCCCTTCCGTACACGCTGCTGGAAGGCCGACTCCCGGTGCGCCGAGGTCATGCCCGGCTTCGCGGACGCGTCGCGTTCCGGGCATCGCTTCCGCTGCCATCATCCTGTGGAGGAGGAGCAGTCGACACGTGAGCTGGTGGCGCAGGCCGTCACCGCGCTTCCGGAGGCCACCGCCATGGCCGATGTCCCCGTCGAGAAGTCATAGAGCAGCAGTACCAGGGAGCCCTTGATGACCCTTTCCGCCCCGCTGACCGGTGTCGTTCCACCCGTCTGCACGCCCCTGACACCGGACCGCGAGGTGGACGTACCCTCGCTCCTCAGGCTTGTCGATCATCTGGTGGAGGGCGGGGTCCACGGGCTCTTCGTCCTCGGCTCTTCGTCCGAAGCCGCGTACCTGACCGACCGTCATCGTCGTCTTGTCGTCCAGACGGTCGTCGCCCACGTGGGTGGTCAACTGCCCATTCTCGCGGGTGCCATCGACATGACGACTCCTCGGGTTCTCGATCACGTCCGGTACGTCACGGACGCGGGTGCTGATGCGGTGGTCGTCACGGCGCCGTTCTACACGCGGACCCATCCGGCGGAGATCTCCCGCCATTACCGCCTCATCGCTTCGCGGTCTTCGGTGCCGGTCTTCGCGTACGACATTCCGGTGTCCGTCCATACCAAGCTGAGTGCGGAGTTGGTGCTGGAGCTGGCCGCTGACGGGGTGTTGGCCGGACTGAAGGACTCCAGCGGGGACGAGGGCGGGTTTCGGGCCGTTGTGATGGGGGCGCGTATGGATCCCGCTGTGGCCGGGTTCAGTGTGCTGACCGGGTCGGAGCTGGTGGTCGACACCGCGCTGGCGATGGGGGCGGACGGGGCCGTGCCCGGGCTCGGGAACGTGGATCCGCACGGGTACGTCCGTCTCCACCGCCTCTGCCGCGCGGGCGACTGGGAGCGCGCCCGGGCCGAACAGGAGCGGTTGTGCGCGTTGTTCGGGATGGTCCACGTCGGTGACCGGGCCCGGATGGGAGGGAGCTCGTCGGGACTCGGCGCGTTCAAGGCCGCGCTGTGTCTGCGGGGGGTCATCGACTCCCCGGTGACCGCGGAGCCGCAGGTTCCGTTGTCGGCGGGGGAGGTTGAGCGGGTGGGGAAGTTTTTGGCGGCGGCGGGGTTGCTGTAGGGGTCTTTCTTTCCCCAAGCCCGCCCCTTCCCGAAACTGGGGGCTACGCCCCCGGGCCCCCTTGAGGGGTTGTGCGTCGGCTGCGGGTCCGTCGTGGCTGGTCGCGCCCCCGCGGCGGAGCCGCATATGTCACAGCCCCGCGCCCCTGAGGGGCGTGTCTGCCCAGCTCAGCTATTCAGCGCAGGGGCACGGCGTCCTCACACCTCGCCCGGTACCACCAGCCCCGACTCATACGCCACCATCACCAACTGCGCCCGATCCCGCGCCCCCAACTTCCCCATGATCCGGCTGACATGGGTCTTCGCCGTGAGCGGGCAGAGCCCCAACGCCTCAGCGATCTCGGTGTTGTTGAGCCCGCGCGCGACAAGGGCCAGCACCTGCCGCTCCCGCTCGGAGAGCTCCTCGGGCCCGCCCGCCGCGGGAGTCATGGCATGCGGCGCGCGCAGAAAGCGGGCGATCAGACGCGAGGTCGGACCGGGCGACAGGAGCGATTCGCCCGCGGCCACCGTACGGATCGCGTCGAGGAGTTCGGCAGGCTTGGTGTCCTTCACCAGGAACCCGGACGCTCCGGCCCGCAGCGCCTCGACGATGTGCTCGTCGGTGTCGTACGTCGTCAGGACGAGGACCTTGACCCCGGCAAGATCCTCGTCGGCGGCGATGAGCCGGGTCGCCTCGATCCCGTCGAGGTCCGGCATACGGATGTCCATCACCACCAGATCCGCCCGCTCCGACCGAGCCAGCTCCACGGCCTCCCGCCCGGTACCCGCCTGCCCCACGACCTCCATGTCCCCGGCCGACTTGACGAGCATCGCGAAGGCGGACCGTACAAGGGTCTGATCGTCGGCGAGCAGAACACGAATCAGGGTCATCGGGCCTCTTCTCGGTGCACGGACGACGCAGACGCCGCGGACGACGCGGGTGACGGGGGCGGCGCGGGTGACGGGGGCGGCGCGGACAGTACAGGCAGCTCAGGCAGTACGGCGCTCACCTCGAACCCCCCGGCGGCCCCCGGCCCGGCGTCCAGTGTGCCGCCCACACTCCGCGCCCGCTCCCGCATCCCGACGAGACCGAACCCGGGGGTGTCCGTGGAACACGGCCCCGTGCCGTCGTCGGCGACCGAGACGTGCAGGGCGCTGTCCTTCTCGTACACGTGCACCCGGATCGAAAGCCCCGGTCCCCCGTGCCGTACCGAGTTGGTCAGCGCCTCCTGCACGATGCGGTACGCGGCGGCGCCCACGGCGGGCGGCGCGTGGTCGGCCCGTACGGTCAGCTCGACCCGTGCCCCGGCGGTGCGGGCGGTCTCCGCCAGGTGGGCGATGCCGTCGAGGCCGGGCAGCGGTCCGCGGCCGTCGCCGCGCTCGGCGGCGCGCAGCACCTCGAGGGTGGTGCGGAGTTCGCCGCGGGCGGTGCGGCAGGTGTCGGCGATGTCGTCGAACGCCTTCGCGACGGCCTCGCGGTCGAGGCGGTCCGGGTCGGCGGCCAGTACGTGGGCGGCGACGGAGGTCTGCACGCCGATGAGCGTGATGCTGTGCGCGAGCAGGTCGTGCAGGTCACGGGCGACGCGCAGCCGCTCCTCGGCGACCCGGCGGCGGGCCTCCTCCTCGCGGGTGCGTTCGGCGCGTTCGGCACGTTCCAGGGCGGAGGCGAGGTACTGGCGGTGGACGCGGATGTAGCCGCCGAGGAGCAGTACGGAGATGAGCCAGCCGGTGATGCGGATGATCTCGGCGAGTCCGTCCGGATTGGTGACCGCGTTGACGGTGAGGGTCATGCCGATGAGGACGGTCCCGATGAGCAGGGTGCGGCGGGCGCTGCCGGTGACGGCGACGGTGTAGAGCGCGAGCAGGGTCGCCGGAACGGGGGCGCTGTGCGTGTAGTCGAGCGCGTGGTACGGGGCGATGCAGGCCACCACGGCCAGCATCACGGCCATGGGGTGGCGCCGGCGCCAGATCAGCGGGACGTGCGCGCCCAGCAGCAGCAGCCACGCGAGGAGATCGGGCTGGCGCCCGTCCTTGATGAAGAGGGCCATGACCGTGGTGAGGGCGGCCACCGCGGCGGCGAGGTGCGCGTCGTTGCGCAGGGAGGGGACCGCCGGAGGGTGGTTGACGGCGGTCAGGGCCCGCTCGATGAGGGATTGGGGGCGCGGCACTGCTCCATCTTCCGTCAGGCGGGCGTCCCTCCGGCAGTGGGAGGGACGCCCGCGGTGTCTACGGAACTGCGACAGGCTCCTGCTGTCGCGGCGGCTCCTGTGCACTGGGATCCGGCTCCGGTTCGCGCGACAGGCGGCCCGGCCACCACATCTTCCGCCGCAGGGCGACGCTTGCGCTGGTCACCAGGTACGTCCGTACGAGGAAGGTGTCCAGCAGCACTCCGACCGAGATCACGAAGCCCAGCTCGACCAGCTGCACCAGGCCCATGTTCAGCAGCACGGCGAAGGTCGCGGCGAGGACGAGGCCCGCGGAGGCGATGACGCCCCCCGTCGTCCGCAGCGCGGTGAGCGCGGCGGCCACGGGTTCCTTGCCGGACAGGGATTCCTCGCGCATCCGGTGCATGAGGAAGATGCCGTAGTCGACGCCGAGGGCGACCAGGAACACGAAGGAGAGCAGTCCGAGTCCGGGATCGGTTCCCTCGAAGCCGAAGACCGGGCCGAAGACCAGTCCGCCGATGCCGAGCGCCGCACCCCACACGGCGACCACGGCGGCCACCAGCAGCAGCGGGGCGACCAGGCTGCGCAGCAACGCGATCAGGATCAGCAGCACGGAGCCGAGGACGAGCGGCACGACCACTTTGATGTCGCTGGCGTTGGTGTCCTTGAGGTCGATCTGTTCGGCGCTCGGACCGCCGAGGTAGGACCCGTCGAGCTCCGAGCGCAGGGACTCGATCGTTGCGGTCTCGCCCGCCGACTGGGGCGGGTCCTTGGCGATCACGGAGATCTCCGTCCAGCCGTCCCCGCTGCGTCCCCGCTCGGCGCCTGCGACACCGTCATGGTCACGCACCGCCGCCAAGGTCTCGTCGACCTGCCCGCTGGGAGTGATCACATTGATCGGCTGGGTGCTCCGCTCGGGGTAGGCCGCGGCGAGCGTCTCCATCGCGACGACCGCTTCCGGCTTGTCGACGAAGGAGTCCTCCTGCTTGACCGCTCCGGGCAGGTTCAGCATGCCCGTCGCGAGCGCGCCGAGCAGGACCACACCGCCCGCGAGCACGGCCAGCGGCCGACGCCCCGCGGAGCCGCCCATCGCGGTGAACAGCGACCTGCGCTCCTTCGGCCGGCTCCCGAACGCGGGCGCCATCGGCCAGAACACCCGGCGGCCCAGCAGTACGAGGAGCGCGGGCAGCAGCGTCAGCATGGCGAGGAGCGCGCACAGTACGCCGACGGTTCCCAGCGGCCCCATACCGCGGCTGCTGTTGAGGTCGGCGGCGAGCAGGCACAGCAGTCCGGCGGCGACCGTGCCGGACGAGGCGAGAACGGCAGGGCCGCAGCCGCGCAGGGCGGCCCGCATGGCGTCGTACGGCCGCTCGATGCGCCGCAGTTCCTCCCGGTAGCGGGCGATCAGCAACAGCGCGTAGTCGGTGCCCGCGCCGAACACGAGGATCGTCATGATGCCCGTGCTCTGGCCGGAGATGGTCGTGCCGAACGCCGAGTTGAGGCCGTACGCGACGCCCATCGAGAGGTAGTTGGCGACGCCCGCGACGGCGAGCGGAACGAGCCACAGCAGCGGGCTGCGGTAGATGAGGATCAGCAGGATCGCGACCACGCCGACGGTGGTGTAGAGCAGCGGCCCGTCGAGCGATTCGTACACCTCGCTCGCGTCGGTGGCCAGCGCCCCCGGGCCGCCCACCTCGACGCTCAGCCCGCCGTCCCCCTGGGCGACATCGCGTACGTCGTTGACGAACTCGTCCCGGAGTTTCTCGTCGATACCCGGTTCGTTGCTGGCGACCGGGTACATCAAGGTGGTCCCGTCCTCGGACGGCACCCCCTTGGGCGTCCCGGTCAGCTGGCCGGCGCCCGCGATCTCCTCGACCTGCCGGGCCGCCGTCTCACGGTCGGCGGTGGTCAGCCCGCCGTCCCGGTGGTAGACGAGCACCAGCTCGGTGGTCTCGCCGCCGGGCAACTGCTCCTGGATCTTGGCGACCTGGGTGGAGTCCGCGCTCGCCGGCAGATAGTCGACGGCTCGGTCGTGCTGCACATCGGACAGCTTGGACGCGAACGGCGAGGTCAAGGCGAGCACGGCCACCCAGAGCCCGAGCAGCACCCAGGGCACGGCTCGTCGCCGCGTACGCGTGGTTGTCTTTCCGGGCCCCATGGCGGGGTCCCCCTCCCTTGGACGGCTGTCTGGACATCCACCAGACTCCCGTCATGAGGGGAGGCATTCGTCGGGCGTGGGGGCGAGTTGGGCGCTACTGCGAGGGGTGTCCCACGGCCGCGATTACTCCTGCGGGAGTACAGGGGGTACGGCGAGCCGGCGGCGCAGCCGGAGGGCGGCCCTCGCCCTGCCCCAATGGCCCGTGGCCAGGCTGAGCGGTACGAAGCGCCGCGCCAGGTACCGGGCCTGTGGGCTTTCGGCTCCGAAGAGGCGCACGGCGTCGTGGAGCGCCACGTCGAAGAGCGCCACCGCGCGGTGCGGGTGGAGCGCCCGCAAAGTCGCGTAGGCGTATCTGATCCGTGCTCCGTGGACCAGGGGGTGGTCGGGTCCGTGCAGGCGGATCCGGTCGTCGGCCAGAGCGGCGTACTCGGCGCGGGCGACGCGGACCCGCCCGGTGCTGCGGGCCGTGAAGGCGGCGAACTCGCGGGCGGTGAGCGTCCATGGATGGTCCGGGCCGTGCACCCGTTCGTAGTCGGCTCGTCGGGTGCGAGCGACCTCCAGGGCTTTTCTCCACCGGCCGGCCAGGCGCAGGGCGTCCGCGTACCAGGACTTCTGCCCGAGCGTCGCTCTGTGGTCGTGGCCGAACGCCGTGGTCAGCTCGTCCAGCAGACGCCGCTGAACGGAGACGTCCCGCCACGGAAGACCGACGGAGGCCCAGGCGGTGCCGAGACGCCGACGCGTCCCGAGGGTCCTCTGGCCCAGAGGACCGAAGCGGGCCTCGGTGACCCGCTGGACCCAGGTGCGGATCCGGAGGGCCTTGATGCGGCGCTGGACCGCGCGGTACCCGTCGGCCACGTCGTCGAATGCGACGACGGTGTAGGGGTGCTCTGGTCCCAGGGTGCGCGCGTAGGCGGCGTGGCGTTCGCGGTCCAAGCGCCGGGCCTGCCGCCCGCGCCCGGCCGCTCGCAGCGCGGAGGCATGCTCTTTGCGGGTGGCGAGGGTCACCAGGTTGTCGCTCCCGTAGCGCCGTTCGACATCGGTCAGCACCCGCGTGGAAACGTCGAGGCACTCCCGGTACCGGCCCGCCGAAGCGTACGCCTGAGCCAGCCAGCGCTGGGCGTTGAGCGTCGTGGGGTGCGCCGGGCCGTGGATGCGGGCCGCGTCGTCCGCGACCCTGCGGTGCAGGTCGAGTGCCTCGTCATGCAGCTCGCACCAGGTGAGCGCGTCGGCCAGGTGGCTGCGGTCGAAAACCGTGGCGGGGTGATCCTCCCCGTACAGCCGTATGCGTTCCGCCAGGTTCTCCTCGCGGAGCGTGCGAGCCTCCGTTCCGTCCCCTCGCCTGGTCAGGGTGTACGCGAGGAGCCCGCGTGACGAGAAGACCTGCGGATGACCGCTGCCGAGGCTCCGGACGGCGACGTCCAGCGTCCGCCGCAGCAGGGCCGCGGCCTCGTCGTCGCGTGAGGCGGCGGACAGGGCGTTGGCCACCGTGACGGACGCGTCCACGGTCCGTGGATGAGAGCTTCCGTAGATCCGCTCGTGGTCGGCCAGGACCAGTCGGGCCGTCTCGACCGCCTCTTCGATGCGGCCGTCCGAGGTACAGAGGTGGATGTGGAACCGGCGGACTGAGAGCGTGCGGGGGTCGTCGGGGTCGAACAGCCGCTCGTAGTCCGCGATCAGCTCGGACTGGGCCTCGTAGGCCTCCCGGTGACGTCTGGCCTCGTCCAGAGACCAGATCAGTTGGCCGCGTGCCTCAAGCACCTCGGGGCGGTCCGGGCCGTGCAGTGCGATACGTTCCCGAACCACCTGGCGGAAGAGCGCGACCGCCTCGTCGTCCCGGTCGAGCCACTGCAGGCACACGGCGACGGTGTCCCGTGTCTCCGTCGTGTCCTCGGCTCCGGGCCCGAACGTGCGTTCCGCATCGGCCAGGGCACGCCGGGCGGCGTCCAGGGCCTCGTCGTACAGGGCGGCGTCGAGGCAGTTCATGGCCAGGTTGTTCCGGGCCCAGATCGTTGCGCCGTGGTCCGGCCCGTGGGTCTCCTCGCACTCCTCCAGATAGCTCCGCAGCAGGTTCACGCCTTCCTCGTCGCGGCCCACGGAGCCGTACATGTCGGCCAGGCTCTGCCAGGAGTCGAGGCTCTGGGCGCTCGGCTCCGCCTCGCGCGTCCACTCCGCGCGCATGCGGTTGATCACGCGGACGGCCTCGCCGAGCCGGGACGCGGCGGCGTACGCGCCCGCCAGGTCGCCCCGGGCGGAGTGGGTGTCGGCATGGTCCTCGCCGTGCCGCCGCCGCACCGTGCGCTCCACGTCCTCGAACAACTCCACCGACCGGTCGTACCGTCCGGCCGACTTACACGAGAAGGCGAGGTCCCTGCGGGCCGCCAGGGTGGCATCGTCGTCCGCACCGTGGATCCGTTCGCTGAGCTCTGCCAGCCTGCCGCGCACGGCGATGGCGGGCTCGGTGCGGCCCGTCCAGTGCAGCAGGTCCCCCACGGTCTCCAGCGCGAGCAACGAGGCCCCCGCCTCCACCCCCAGCGCCTCCTCGCAGGCGCTCCTCGTCTGCTCCGCCCACTCCAGGGCGCGTGGCGTACCACCCACGACAGCGAGGTGGTCGTACGCGGCCCAGCGGCGCAACCGTACGAGCGTTTCCTGCTCCTCGTCCGGGTACGCCGCCAGGTCCCCGACGGCCGCCGTCCACAGCGCGTCGATCTGATCCACGAGCTGTCCGCCGAGGTCACGCCGCTCCCACGCCTCACCCCTCGGTACCAGCACGCTCCACAGGTGCCGGGCCGCCGCCCCGACCGTGGCACGCAGCCGTTCCGGCCCGTCCTGGCCGCGCTCGCGCACCACGCGCTGCACCAGCCGGTGCACGACAACCGCGTCCTCGCCGGCCCGGGTGGCGAGTGAGGCCTGGATGAGCACGCCCAGGGCCGCGTCCATGGCTCCCGCCTCGTGGTCAGCGGTCTCCCGCACCACTCCGAACAGCAGGTCCCGCGGCACACCGGACGGCGACAGGACCGACAGCACTTCGAGGAGGACGCGCACCAGTCCGTCCGGGTCGCGCTGCTCGGCCTGTTCCGCCGCGATGAGGATGGCTTCGGCCACCCGGTGCGGGTACGGGTCGCCGGGGACCTTGTCCAGGACGTTCCGCAGGGGAAAGGCACGCAGCCGGTCCAGGTACGTCCGGCAGCCCGTGCCGCGGGTGCGGATGACGTAGGCGGCCTGGGCCAGGGCGAGGGGCAACCGGCCCAGTTCCTCGGCGAGTTCACGGACGCTTTCGACGTCGTGGGCCTCTCCGGTGCGCCGGGAGAGGTAGTCGAGAGACTCCTCCTCGGTGAAGACCGTGACATCCACCCGTTCGGCGGCGAGGTTCTCGAAGACCTGCGACGTGGCGGTCACCACTATCTGCGCGTCGCCGGCCGTGGGCAGCCACCGGGCCACTTCGTCCGGGTCCGTCGCGTTGTCGAGGACCACCAGGCAGGGGCCTGGGTTCCGGCCGATCCAGGTGAGGGCCGCGCGGGCGGCCGTCTCCGTGTCGTCGTCCGCCTCCCTTACGCCCAACTGACCGGCGAGATCGGCGAGTCCGGAGGTGAGCTGGCCACTGTTCTCCGCGGTGATCCATGCCACGACGGGCCAGTCCTCCCCGATGCGGCGCCGTGCGTAGGCGGCGGCGAGCTGGGTCTTGCCCACGCCGCGGGCCCCGGTGACGGCGTGTACGACGGTGAGCCCCCCGCGCCCCGCTGCCGTGGCGAGGTCGGCGAGCAGGTCCTCGCGCGGCTGGAAACCGACGGGGCGGCGCGGCAGGTCGCCCATGCGGACCCGGAGTTGGGGTTGTGTGCCATCGACGGTGTGCGCGGTGACGGTGACCGTCGAGTGCGGGAACTCCAGACGCGGGCCCGGCACCGGCGGGTCGGCGGCACCCGCCGCAGCGCCGGCCGTACGCGGTGCCCACCAGGCGCCCCATGCCCCTCCCGCGGTGGCCGTGACGGTGGCTGCGGCGATCCCGAGAGCGACCCGGCTGTCGTCGGAGGCGGGCAGCAGCGGGAGCTCGGCGAGGTAGCAGAGGAGGAAGACACCGGTGAACGCCATGAGGTCGAGGGCGACGACCAGCGCCCAGCGAATGGCGTGCCTCATGCTCCCCCTCGCCCGCGCGTCGGCCAGGAAGTCGATTGTGCCGTGTGGAACGGGGCGGGGGCGCCGGTCAGGAGGGTATTCGGGTCCCACTCGGGACACCGCTCCGGCAGGTGTACACGCACCACTCAGGTGACTGTCCGCGCCCCGCTCAGGATGGGGTCCGCGCCGCGGCCAGCAGCTTCGTCACATCGTCCGAGCAGATCGTCAGCGCCGCGCCCACGGTAGCGAGAGCATCACGCTCGGCGGGGGTGTACGGGCCGTCGGCGAGGGCGATGCGGGCGCCCTGGAGGAGGATCGACTCGCGGCCGGCGGGGGCGAGGTGCGGGGCCAGCGGGTCCAGCGCCTCGTGGAGCTCTATGGTCAGGCCCGGTCCGCAGGGTCCGCCGTGGACGCGGCCGGTGTCGGCGGCGAGGGCTTCGACGAGCGCGGCGAGCTGGTCCTCGGTGCAGTCCTCGAAGCCGGCCGCGCGTACGGCGTCGGCGGCCGTCTCCAGGGACGTACGGGAACAGGTGCCGCCCGCGGCCAGGATCGCGAGCGCGACGGTGTGGACGGCGTCGCGCAGCATGGCGGAGAAGCGGGTGGTGGTGGGGTGGTCGAGGACGTCGGCGCCGAAGTGGTGGCGGCAGGCGGCGCACTCCACGACGGGTCCGGTGGCGCCGCGCGGCAGGACCGGCATGCCGAGCAGGGTGAAGCGGCGGCGGCCTGCGAGGCGCTGGTAGTTGCGGTCGCCTCCGCAGCCGGGGCAGAAGAACTCGCCGTCACCGACCGTGGTCCACGCGGTACGGGTCCCCAGGACGCGGGAAACGCCAAGCGCGCGAGCGCGGACAAACCGGCCGTTTCGTCCCCATCCTGGCAGCACGTCGCACCTCCCTGACCCCGCGGCATCATCGCCGCGCTGGCGTGATGCTAGCCACATCGTCGACGCGGAGTCAGTACCCCGTACGAGGTCACTCGGCGACATGGCCGGTTATCGCGCTGCGACCCCGCCCGCCGAGGTGGCGGACGGGGCCGGAGAAAAGCAGGTGAACGGGCTTATCGCGTCGCGCGGTTGACCGCGGAGACGACCGCCTTCAGCGAGGCCCGTGTCGTATTCGCGTCGATGCCGATCCCCCACAGCACCTTGTCGCCGATCGCGACCTCGATGTACGAGGCGGCCTGCGCGGAGGCACCCTCGCTCATCGTGTGCTCCTGGTAGTCAAGGAGGCGGGCGTCGCAACCAATACCTTGCAGCGCGTGGAAGAACGCGGAGATCGGGCCGTTGCCCGTACCCACCAGGGTGGTCTCGGCGCCGTCCACCTCGGCCTCGACGGTCAGCGTGTCCACACCGTCCTTGTCGGTGGTGGACTGGCCGTTCTTCAGCTGGATGCGGCCCCAGGCGTTCTCGGGGTTCGGCAGGTACTCGTCCTGGAAGGTCGCCCAGATGTCCTTCGGGGTGACCTCGCCGCCCTCGGCGTCCGTCTTCGCCTGGATGATCTTCGAAAACTCGATCTGCATCCGTCGCGGCAGGTCCAGCTTGTGGTCGTTCTTCAGGACGTACGCGATTCCGCCCTTGCCGGACTGCGAGTTGACGCGGATGACCGCCTCGTACGAGCGGCCGACGTCCTTGGGGTCGATGGGCAGGTACGGAACCGCCCACTCTATGTCGTCGACCGTCTTGCCCTGCTCCTTCGCGGACGCCTCCATGGCGTCGAAGCCCTTCTTGATGGCGTCCTGGTGGGAGCCGGAGAAGGAGGTGTAGACGAGGTCGCCGACGTACGGGTGGCGGGCGTGGACCTCCATCTGGTTGCAGTACTCGGCGGTGCGGCGGACCTCGTCGATGTTCGAGAAGTCGATCTGCGGGTCGACGCCCTGCGAGAACAGGTTCATGCCCAGGGTGACCAGGTCGACGTTGCCGGTGCGCTCGCCCTGCCCGAACAGGCAGCCCTCGATCCGGTCGGCACCGGCCATCAGCGCCAGTTCGGCCGCCGCCACCGCCGTACCGCGGTCGTTGTGCGGGTGGACGGACAGACAGACGTACTCGCGGCGCGACAGATTGCGCGACATCCACTCGAAGCGGTCCGCGTGCGTGGAGGGGGTCGAACGCTCCACGGTGGCGGGCAGGTTGAGGATGATCTCGCGATCCGGGCCGGGCTGCCAGACGTCCATGACGGCCTCGCAGACTTCCAGGGCGAAGTCCAGCTCGGTGTCGGTGAAGATCTCGGGGCTGTACTGGTAGCCGAAGGTCGTCCGCTCGTCCAGCAGCTTCTCGGCGTACTCCATGACCAGCCGCGTACCGTCGACCGCGATCTGCTTGATCTGGTCCTTCGAGCCGCGGAAGACGACACGGCGGAACACGGGCGCCGTGGCGTTGTACAGATGCACGGTGGCGCGCTTGGCGCCGACCAGCGACTCGACGGTCCGCTCGATCAGGTCCTCGCGTGCCTGGGTCAGTACGGAGATCGTGACGTCATCGGGGATCGCGCCCTCTTCCTCGATGATCGACCGCACGAAGTCGAAGTCGGTCTGCCCGGAGGCGGGGAACCCGACCTCGATCTCCTTGTAGCCCATCTTCACCAGCAGATCGAACATCTCGCGCTTGCGGGCGGGCGACATGGGGTCGATCAGGGCCTGGTTGCCGTCGCGCAGATCCGTGGAGAGCCAGCGGGGGGCGACGGTGATCCGGTTGTCCGGCCATGTGCGGTCGGGAATGTCGACCTGGTCGTACGGCCGGTACTTGTGGATCGGCATGGAGGTGGACTGCTGGCGGTTCGGGCGGTTCTGGCTGTTCGCCATGATGCGTGGGCTCCTGGAAGGTGTCCGGAAGGACGGCCGACGGCGCAACGCCAGACTCCGCGGGGAGGGGGTCGGCCTCGACTACAGGCCCTCGCCGCGGCAGCTAAGGAGAAGCAGCCCGAAACGCATGATGTTCGGCATGCTAGCGGAGCTTGGCTTCGAGCGAGGGTTCGTATCAGTATGCGGGACCATGGAGGATTCAGATACAAAAGGTGCACAAGGTCACAAGAGGCTACTGAAGCGGCCCCTTCAGGGGCGCGGGGCTGCGACATACGCGGCTGCGCCGCGATGGGGCCCCTGCTCGGACTGAAGCCGAGAGTGGGGAGCGACAAGCCACGACGGACCCGCAGCCATAACACAGCAGGTAACCCCCACGGCGCCCCAATCCCCACATTTCACCAATCATGGTTGCGCCTGGTGACAGACAAATAACCCAGTGCGAAGGTGCGGTCATGACCGCGAACCCCGGCTTCGAGCCCACCTTCTGCACCATCGTGCCGCCCCACGTCCTGGACACCCTGGCCCAGTCCGAGGACCCCGCCCTCGCGGGCCCCGCACGCCGCACTCTGGAGCGCGACGCCCTGGAGCGCACCCACCGCCGCCTGACCACGGTCCTCGGCGCACCGGCCGTCGCCGCGCCCAAGGCCCCCGCCGACCAGCCGAACCGCACCATCTACGACGCCAAACACAAGCAGGACCTCCCCGGCAAAAAGGTCCGCGGCGAGGGCGACAAACCCGGCAAGGACGCCACGGTCAACCGCGCGTACGCCGGCCTGGGCGCGACCTTCGAACTGTTCCTGAAGGCGTACGAGCGGAACTCGATCAACGGCGAGGGCCTGCCGCTGAGCGCAACCGTGCACTTCGGCGAGGAGTACAACAACGCCTTCTGGAACGGCGAGCAGATGGTCTTCGGCGACGGTGACGGCGAGATCTTCCTCGACTTCACGATCCCCGTCGACGTCATCGGCCATGAACTCGCCCACGGCGTCACGCAGTACACCGCGAACCTCACATACTTCGGCCAGCCAGGCGCCCTGAACGAATCGATGTCGGACGTCTTCGGCTCGCTGATCAAGCAGTACACCCTCGGCCAGACCGCCGCCGAGGCCGACTGGCTGATCGGCGCGGGCCTGCTCGCGCCGCGCGTCACCGGCAAGGCGCTGCGCTCCATGAAGGAGCCGGGCACGGCATACGACGACGATGTCCTCGGCAAGGACCCGCAGCCCGCGACGATGGACGACTACGTGCAGACGGGCCGCGACAACGGCGGCGTCCACATCAACTCCGGCATCCCCAACCACGCCTTCTATCTCGCCGCGACCACCCTCGGCGGCAACGCCTGGGAGCGTGCGGGACAGATCTGGTACGACGTGCTGACCGGCGGCGACCTCGACTCGAAGGCGAACTTCTCCGACTTCGCGACCCTGACCATCGCGCAGGCCCGCAGCGCGTACGGCGAGGGCGAGGAACTCCAGGCCGTCACGAAGGCGTGGGAGCGGGTCGGGGTGCCCACGGCCTGAGCGCGGGGCGTGGGGCCGCGGCCCAGGAGTGGCCCGGCGAGCACTTTCGTACTAGACAGGAACCATGCGTATCCAGGTGAAGCGCACGGGTGGATTCGCGGGTATCGACCGTCACGCCTCGGTGGAGACGGCGGGACGGGCCGATGCCCAGGAGTGGCACGACTTGGCCAAGCAGGCCGTCGCCGCCGCCCGCCAGACACCCCCGATCGGCGTCCCGGACGGCTTCAGCTACCAGCTCACCGTCGACGGAAAGACGGTGTACTGCTCGGATCCCCGACTGACGGAGGAGCAACGGAAGCTGATTTCAAGGGTGCTGAAGGAGGGCGCATAGAAAGCAGGGGCACACGGGAGCGCCCCTCAGTGGCGCGGGGACCTGCGCGACCAGCCACAACGCACCCGCAGTCGCCCATGCACACACCCACCCTCCCCTGAGGCGCCACCCGAAGCCGAACGGCCAGTTCACGTCAGGCCGTTGACATCTGTTACCGCCGGTAAGGATGATCCGGTGCATGGCGACTGATGCGCGCGGCGGAACGAACCCAATACCTCAGTTCCCGACCGGCTTCCTCTGGGGCGTCTCGACCTCTGCACACCAGATCGAGGGCGCCGCAGACCAACGCGAGCCCTCCGTCTGGGACGCCTTCACCGCCGAACCGGGCCGGGTGAAGGACGGCTCGACGGCCGCGGTGGCCTGCGACCACTACCGCCGCTACCCCGAGGACGTGGCCCTCCTGCGCGACCTGGGCGTGGGAGCGTACCGCTTCTCCATCTCCTGGCCACGCGTCCAGTCCCCCGGCGGCCTCGACTTCTACGACCGCCTGGTGGACGAGCTGGCGGCAGCGGGCGTACGCCCCGTTCCGACCCTCTTCCACTGGGACCTGCCGCTTTCCGTGGAAACGGAGGGCGGCTGGCTGCGACGCGAGACCGCCGAGCGTTTCGCCGAGTACGCGGCCGTCGTCGCCGAACGCCTCGGTGACCGCATCAGCAAGTGGATCACCCTCAACGAGCCCGCCGAGCACACCCTGTTCGGCCACGCCCTCGGCACCCACGCACCCGGCAAGAAGCTGATGTTCGACGCGCTCCCCACCGCTCACCACCAGCTGTTGGCCCACGGTCTGGCCGTACGAGCCCTGCGCGCGGCCGGAGTCACGGACATCGGGATCGCCAACTCCCACGGACCGACTTGGCCCGCGTCCGACGAGGCGGCCGATGTGGAGGCAGCCGGTTTCTACGACGTACTGCTGAACCGGCTCTTCGCGGACCCGCTGCTCCTGGGCCAATACCCGGAAGGGCTGGCCGAGTTGATGCCCGGAGGCCCTGAGATCATCGACGCCGACCTGAAGGTGATCGCCGAGCCGCTGGACTGGTACGGGATCAACTACTACGCCCCGACAAGGGTGGGCGCACCTCAGGGCGCCGACATCGAGTTCGGCGGCTTCACCCTTCCGGCCGAACTCCCCTTCTCGGTAAGGGAGATCGAGGGGTATCCGGTCACCGATTTCGGCTGGCCCGTGATCCCGGAGGGGCTGACGGAGCTGCTGACGAGCTTCCGTGACCGCTACGGCGACCGCCTCCCGCCGATCGTCATCACCGAGAACGGCTGCTCGTACGAAGGGATCGACGACCAGGAGCGGATCGCGTTCCTGGACGGCCATCTCCGGGCGCTGCACCGGGCGCTGGAGGCGGGCGTCGACGTACGCGGGTACTTCGTGTGGTCGCTGCTGGACAACTTCGAGTGGGCGGAGGGCTACGCACGCCGGTTCGGACTGGTCCACGTCGACTACGACACGCTGGAGCGGACACCGAAGGCGTCGTACGGGTGGCTGCGGGACGTACTGCGCAAACAACCCTGAGACGGAGCCCGTTTTCGGGCAACCATCAACCGCCTTCGGCCACTTCCTCCAACCATCAGAAGAATCACTTCCGCTTCTCTTGCCAACACGCGCCACTCAGGCCTCAATAGACCTCGACTCTTTCCGACGGACCGTCAGATCTGACACCCGCGCAGCATTTCGCGCCCCACCCGTGGGCGGTCCGTCAACCGTTCCCACATGGCAACTCCCCACCAAGGAAAGGGAATTCATGAGACGCAAGCGGATCGGAATCGGAGCGGCCGTCGCGGCCGGCACCCTCGCCATGACGGGCTTCGTCCTGGCCCCCAGCGCCGCCGCGGTGGTCCCGCAGTCGGCGACCATCAACGCGGACTGCAGCCTCCTCGGCGGCGGCGAGGCCACCCTCACCGCCACCCAGGACGGCACCTCCGCCACCATCACCGTCAGCTCCACCGACATCACCTCGCCGATCGCCCTCGGCGAGGACTCCATCCAGGCCTCGCTCACCATGGCGAAGGCGAGCGGCGGCACCACCGCGTTCACCGGCACCGAGAACCCGGCGATAGCCGCTGGTGAGGGTGTCACCGTCGGGCCCCTGACCGGCACGGTCGCCCCCGGGGACAGCCTTGACGCTTTCGGCGGCTCCCTGAACCTGACGGTCATCGGGATCAACATCACGTGCACCGCCCAGGGACCGCAGTCGCCGGGCCCGTTCGTGTTCGAGTAAGCCCAAGCCCCACAGCAAGCTCCGTACAACTCCGTACGTGGTGATCGGTGCCGTCCGCGCGCAGACGGCACCGATCAGCCGGCACCAGTCATCGGGCGACCCGGCCGACGACGGGATGCCGACGCGACGCTTCAGAGCGCGTCCGGGCCGCGCTCCCCCGTCCGTACCCGCACCACCGTCTCCACCGGCAGCGCCCACACCTTGCCGTCACCGATCTTCCCCGTCCGCGCCGCCTTGACGATCGCGTCGGTGACGGCGTCCGCGTTCGCGTCGTCGACGACGACCTCGATACGGATCTTGGGGACGAGGTCGACCTGGTACTCGGCCCCGCGGTACACCTCGGTGTGCCCGCGCTGACGCCCGTAGCCGCTGGCCTCCGTGACGGTCAGCCCGTGGACGCCCATTTCCTGGAGCGCGTTCTTGACCTCGTCGAGGCGGTACGGCTTGATGATCGCGGTGATGAGCTTCATGAACCCGTGATCGTAAGTGGTCGCGGCGTGCACCGTAAGGCCCGCGAGGGTCCGGACGTGAAGGTCCGGGCATGCGAACGTGAGCACGTGCCGCGGGACTCCGATGATCAGGGACAATGGGCGCCATGAGCGTTCGTACCCAGTCCTCCGAGCCGCCGGAATCCTCGGGGGCCATCCATCGCGCCGGCTTCGCCTGCTTCGTGGGCCGCCCGAACGCGGGCAAGTCCACCCTCACGAACGCTCTGGTCGGCCAGAAGGTGGCGATCACCGCGAACCAGCCGCAGACCACGCGGCACACGGTACGGGGCATCGTGCACCGGCCGGACGCACAGCTGATCCTGGTGGACACCCCCGGTCTGCACAAGCCGCGCACGCTGCTCGGCGAGCGGCTCAACGACGTCGTACGGACCACCTGGGCCGAGGTCGACGTGATCGGCTTCTGTCTGCCGGCGAACGAGAAACTGGGGCCCGGCGACCGTTTCATCGCCAAGGAACTGGCGTCCATCAAGAAGACGCCGAAGATCGCGATCGTGACGAAGACCGACCTGGTGGAAGGGAAGGCTCTCGCCGAGCAGCTCATCGCCATCGACCAGCTCGGCAAGGAGCTCGGCTTCGAGTGGGCGGAGATCGTCCCGGTGTCGGCGGTCGCCGACCAGCAGGTCGACCTGCTGGCCAACCTCCTCGTCCCGCTCCTGCCGGAAGGCCCCGCCCTCTACCCCGAGGGCGACCTCACGGACGAGCCCGAACAGGTCATGGTGGCCGAACTGATCCGCGAGGCCGCCCTGGAGGGCGTACGCGACGAACTGCCCCACTCCATCGCGGTCGTGGTCGAGGAGATGCTCCCCCGCGAGGACCGCCCCGCCGACCGCCCCCTCCTCGACATCCACGCCTTCGTCTACATCGAGCGCCCCAGCCAG
The DNA here is from genome assembly GCF_042870755.1 of Streptomyces sp. NPDC006365. NCBI lineage: Bacteria > Bacillati > Actinomycetota > Actinomycetes > Kitasatosporales > Streptomycetaceae > Streptomyces > Streptomyces sp. NPDC006365. Next base: position 429,855 of record NZ_JBIAHS010000002.1, on the reverse strand, counting down.
AAGGGCATCATCATCGGCCCGAAGGGCAAGCGCCTGAAGGAAGTCGGCATCAAGTCCCGCAAGCAGATCGAGGCGCTTCTGGGCACACCGGTCTTCCTCGACCTCCACGTGAAGGTCGCGAAGGACTGGCAGCGGGATCCTCGGCAGCTGCGGAAGCTGGGATTCTGAGGGCGGGGCCCTGCTCGGCCGCTGCACCGGACTCCCTCGATCCCCGTCCCATACCCCTCCGGTAACGGCCCCCGAAAACGCCTACGGCGTTGTCAGTGCTCCGACGTACCCTGGGCAGTGCAAAGGCAGTCAACTGGCTGCGGACCCTGTCGAGGAGGACGAGCAAGGCCTACGAGCCGGCCCATGACTGACACACCCACGGCGCACAGCCCCGTCCAAGGACAAGCGAAAGCGCAGTTCACCGTCCCGCCCAAGCACCCCATGGTTACCGTGCTGGGCTCAGGAGACGCCCTCCTGCGCGTGATCGAGAAGGCCTTCCCGGCGGCCGACATCCACGTCCGGGGCAACGAGATCAGCGCGGTCGGCGACGCCCGCGAAGTGGCCCTCGTCCAGCGCGTTTTCGACGAGATGATGCTGGTGCTCCGCACCGGACAGCCGATGACGGAGGACGCGGTGGAACGCTCGATCGCCATGCTGAGGGCGAGTGAAGACGGGAACGGCCCCGAGGAGACACCGGCCGAGGTGCTCACCCAGAACATCCTGTCCTCGCGCGGCCGCACGATCCGCCCCAAGACCCTCAACCAGAAGCGGTACGTCGACGCCATCGACAAACACACGGTTGTTTTCGGCATCGGCCCGGCGGGCACCGGCAAGACCTACCTCGCCATGGCCAAGGCGGTCCAGGCCCTCCAGTCGAAGCAGGTCAACCGCATCATCCTGACCCGCCCGGCGGTAGAGGCGGGCGAGCGGCTGGGGTTCCTGCCCGGAACGCTGTACGAGAAGATCGACCCGTATCTGCGTCCGCTGTACGACGCCCTGCACGACATGCTCGACCCGGACTCGATTCCGCGGTTGATGGCGGCGGGGACGATAGAGGTGGCGCCGCTGGCATATATGCGTGGGCGTAGCCAACCGCTCTTCACGAACGTCCTCACACCGGACGGCTGGCGTCCCATCGGTGACCTTCAGGTCGGTGACCTGGTCATCGGCTCGAACGGCGAGCCGACGCCGGTCCTGGGTGTGTACCCGCAGGGCGAGAGGGACATCTACCGTGTCACCGCCCAGGACGGTTCCTGGACTCTGTGCTGCGGCGAGCACCTGTGGACGGTCAGGACTCGCGACGACAAGCGCCGTAACAAGCCGTGGCGGGTCCTGGAGACGCAGGACATGATCGGCAACCTGCGGGCAGCGCAGGCTCGTCGCTACGAGCTGCCGCTACTCACCGCGCCGGTCTGCTTCCCGGAGCGGGAGGTTCCCATCGATCCGTACGCGCTGGGTCTTTTGCTGGGCGACGGGTGCATCTCGAAGGGCGGCACGCCCTCGTTCGCCACAGCGGACCCGGAGCTGGTCCCCGCCCTGGAGGCAGCGCTTCCGGGTGTCAAGGTGCGGTCGCGAGGCGGCTACAACTACCTCGTCAACCGTCTCCCGATGCCGAGCGACGGCGAGGGCAGCATCCTGACGCATCCGCTCAAGCAGGCGCTGCGCAAGTTGGAACTGTTTGGAAGCAAGTCGTACTCGAAGTTCATCCCAGACGACTACCTCTACAACTCAGCCGATGTCCGTCTTGCGGTCCTACAAGGGCTACTCGACACCGACGGAGGCCCAGTCACGCAGAAGGACCGCACCTGCCGGATCCAGTACACGACCACGTCGATCATCCTCCGAGACGACGTAATTTCGCTCGTGCAGTCGCTAGGCGGTGTCGCATACGCGCGGCGCAGGGCAGCAGCAGGGCGCAAGCCGGGCCGAGTGAACGGCCGTGACGTCCCCTTCCACCGCGACGCCCACATCATCGACATCCGCCTCCCGGAGGGCCTCGAACCCTTCCGCCTCGCCCGCAAGCGCGACAAGTACCACGCGGCCGGAGGCGGTGGACGCCCGATGCGCTTCATCGACAGCATCGAGCCCGCAGGCCGCGAGGAGACCGTCTGCATCCAGGTGGCGGCCGAGGACTCGCTGTATGTCACCCAGGACTACCTGCTCACGCACAACACCCTGAATGACGCCTTCATCATCCTGGACGAGGCTCAGAACACGAGCGCCGAGCAGATGAAGATGTTCCTCACCCGGCTCGGCTTCGACTCGAAGATCGTGGTCACTGGTGACGTCACGCAGGTCGACCTCCCCGACGGCACGAAGTCCGGGCTGCGTCAGGTCCAGGAGATCCTGGACGGTGTCCAGGACGTGCACTTCTCGCGGCTCACGTCCCACGATGTCGTACGGCACAAGCTGGTCGGCCGTATCGTCGACGCGTACGAGAAGTACGACAGCGAGAACGGCACACAGAACGGCTCCCACAAGGGCCGTGACAAACGGAAGTAGACCAAGCCCGATCATGTCGATCGACGTCAACAACGAGTCCGGAACCGAGGTCGACGAGCAGGCGATCCTCGACATCGCCCGCTACGCGCTCACGCGGATGCGTATCCACCCGCTCTCCGAGCTCTCGGTGATCGTCGTGGACGCCGACGCCATGGAGCAACTCCATATCCAGTGGATGGAGCTGCCGGGACCGACGGACGTGATGTCCTTCCCGATGGACGAGTTGCGTCCGCCGTCGAAGGACGACGACGAGCCGCCGCAGGGGCTGCTCGGTGACATCGTGCTCTGCCCCGAGGTCGCCGAGCGGCAGGGCAAGGAGGCGGCGACGCAGCACTCCATGGACGAGGAGCTTCAGCTCCTCACGGTTCACGGAGTGCTGCATCTGCTCGGTTACGACCATGAGCAGCCGAACGAGAAGGCCGAGATGTTCGGCCTGCAGGCAGCCATCGTGGACGGCTGGCGTGCGGAGAAGGGCCTGACCGGCCCCTCCCCGGCCCCGACCGTGTCATGAACCCCCAGATCGTTCTCGGCGCGATCGCGCTGGTCGTCGTCGCCTGGCTCGCCGCCTCTGCGGAGGCCGGCCTGGCGCGCGTCTCCAGCTTCCGCGCGGAAGAGGCCGTACGCTCCGGTCGCCGCGGCAGCGCCAAGCTGGCCCAGGTCGCCGCGGACCCGACCCGCTATCTGAACGTCGCGCTGCTCGTGCGCGTCGCCTGCGAGATGGCCTCCGCCGTGCTCGTCACGTACGCCTGCCTGACGGAGTTCGACGAGACCTGGGAGGCCCTGACGATAGCCATCGGCGTAATGGTCCTCGTCTCGTACGTGGCGGTCGGTGTCTCCCCGCGCACGATCGGCCGTCAGCATCCGCTGAACACGGCGACGGCAGCTGCGTACGTCCTGCTGCCCCTGGCGCGTGTCATGGGCCCGATCCCGCCCCTGCTGATCCTCATCGGCAACGCACTGACCCCCGGCAAGGGGTTCCGCCGCGGCCCCTTCGCCTCCGAGGCCGAGCTGCGCGCGATGGTGGACCTCGCCGAGGCGGAGTCCCTCATCGAGGACGATGAGCGCCGGATGGTGCACTCCGTCTTCGAGCTGGGTGACACGCTCGTACGCGAGGTGATGGTGCCGCGTACGGACCTGGTGGTCATCGAGCGCTACAAGACGATCCGGCAGGCGCTGACGCTGGCCCTGCGGTCGGGTTTCTCGCGAATCCCCGTCACCGGGGACAGCGAGGACGACATCGTGGGAATCGTGTATCTGAAGGACCTGGCCCGTAAGACGCACATCAGCCGGGACGCGGAGAGCGAACTCGTCTCGACGGCGATGCGGCCGGCGGCCTTCGTGCCCGACACGAAGAACGCGGGCGATCTGCTGCGCGAGATGCAGCAGCACCGCAATCACGTCGCGGTCGTCATCGACGAGTACGGCGGCACGGCCGGCATCGTCACCATCGAGGACATCCTGGAGGAGATCGTCGGTGAGATCACGGACGAGTACGACCGTGAACTGCCGCCGGTCGAGAGCCTCGGCGACGACCGCTACCGCGTGACGGCCCGCCTGGACATCGGCGACCTCGGTGAGCTGTACGGCTTCGAGGCGTACGACGACGAGGACGTCGAGACGGTGGGCGGGCTGCTCGCCAAGGCGCTGGGGCGGGTACCGATCGCGGGCGCTTCGTCCGTGGTGGCGCTGCCGGACGAGCGCGAGCTGCGGCTCACCGCGGAGGCCGCGGCGGGCCGCCGGAACAAGATCGTGACCGTGCTGGTGGAGCCGATGGGCCCGGCGGAGCCGCCGGAGGAGGAGAAGCCGGAGTGACACCTGAGGAACTGCGCGCCTTCTGCCTGTCCTTCAACGCGGTGGTGGAGGACTTCCCGTTCAATCCGGAGACGTCCGTCTTCAAGGTTCTGGGCAAGCTCTTCGCGCTGACTCAGCTGGACGGCGTCCCGCTCACGGTGAACCTCAAGTGCGATCCGGAGGACGCGATTCGGCTTCGGGGCGAGTATCCGGGGCTGATCGTGCCGGGCTATCACATGAACAAGCGGCACTGGAACACGGTCACGGTGGACGGGGAGCTTCCGGACCGGCTCGTACGGGAGCTGATCGAGGACTCGTACGACCTGGTGGTGGCCGGTCTTCCCCGCGCCGAGCGGCTCCGGCTGGACCGCCCCTGAACATCTCGCCCGGATGACCTGCCGTTTTGCGGGCACTCGGACGGTGTGAAAGGCGCTGTCACGAGAGGTGGGAAGCCATGTCCCAGAAGTCCGTCCATGATTCCTCCGGCCGGAGCGAGGCGGCCATAGGGCGCGGCAGCTCGACGGCCACCGGTGCCTGCTGAGGGCGCGCGATGGATCTGGGACTGTTGTTGACGACGCCTCGTTCGGCGGGCGGTCTCGTGTGGGCGGGGCCCCGGCTGCTCGCGCGGAGTGCCGCACCCGCGGTGGGCGCGGTCGCCGCAGTGGTGGCGGGGACGGCGCGGGCCGGCGTGCGGAGCGCGGACTCCGCGGTGCGGGTCGCGCGTGTCGCCCGCAACGCGCTGCCCGGCGGCACGCCCCACTGGCGGTCGGGGACGCGGGCGCACCTCGCGCTGCGGCCGTCCGCGGCGGAACGGGTGCGGGGGGAAGACGGGACGGAGCACAGGGCACGACGGGTGGCCGCCGCGCTGGCGGAACGGCCGGACGTGGCGTTCGCGTACTGGGACGGCGGACTTGCGCGGCTGGTGGTGGTCGCCACCGAGGAGGCGCTCACCGACCGGGTGGTGGAGAAGGCGACGGATCTCGCTGACCGGCACGGACTCGTGCCGTCGGACGAGTCGGTGGAGGAGTTCACGCATCCGGGCGACCCGTCCGGAGTACGTGCCGCCGCGGCGGCGGTCGCCATCGACGCCGTGGGCACCGGAGCCGCGCTGATCGCGAACGCCCTGCGTCTGCCGCCCTCACCCCGGCTGGTGACCGCGGTGGTGACGCTGCTGCGCGAGAACCCGCGATTCCGTGGTCTGCTGCGCGCCCGGCTCGGCCGCTCCCGCATGGACATGGTGCTGGCCGCGGCGAACGCGGCCGCCCACGGCGCGGGCCAGACGCCGACCTCCCTGCTGCTCGACGGGGCCCTGCGCGCCTGCCAGCTGGCGGAGACGGTGGCGCGCCTGGCCGCCTTCGACACGGTCCACGACCAGGTGTGCGCACCGGACCGGATCAGCGCGGCGGCCGACCACATCCCACGCCCACCGCTGCGTACCTCCCCGGCCCAGGAGTACGCCGCCCACGCCTCCACCGGCAGCGTGCTGGGCGCGGCGGCGACGCTGCTGGTCAAGCACGACGGCAAGGAGGCGGCGGAAGCGGTCCTCGCGGGCTCGCCCAAGGCCGCGCGGTACGGGCCCGCCGCCTTCCACGCCGTGCTGAGCGGCGCGCTGTCCCGCACGGGCGTGCTGGTGCGCGACACGGAGCGGCTGCGGCAGCTGGAGATGGCCGACACGGTCGTCCTGCATCCGAGCGCGCTGCGCACTCCGGGCGCGGGGCCGGATCCGTGGGTCGAGACCGTACTGGACGCTGCTCGGCGCGCCGGGCTGCGTGTCGTGGTGGTGGACGATCCCGCGGATCCCGCGCTGAGCGAGTTCACGAGCCTGGCCGACCAGGTCGTCCCCGATGACCGCCCGTTGAGCGAGGTGGTGAACGGACTGCGCGACGGGGACGGAACCGTCGTCACGGTCGCCCGGCTGCGGTCGGCCGACGACAGCGACGTACTGTCCGGGCTGCTCAGCGGTGACATGGCCGTCGCCCTCGCGGACCAGGAGGCCGCGGTCGTATGGGGCGCGGACGTCGTGGCCCTGCACGGCCTGGCCGACGTCTGGCGGCTGCTGACCGCCGTGCGGGCCGCGCGCGTGACCGGCCACAGGTCGCAGACCCTGGCCCGGTCCGGCGCCGCGCTGTCGGGCCTGCTGGTGGCCGTCGGCGAGCCCGGGCGGGGACGACGCCGCTCGCCGTTGTTGCCCGGCGTGCGGCACGCACCGGTCGACGCCGCCGCGGCGGTGGCCCTGCTGTCCGGGGCGCGAGCTGCCCTGGGCGTTGCGGCGACAAGGGCCCCGCACCCACGTCCGCGGGTGGCCTGGCATGCGCTGGAACCGGCGGACGTCCTCTCCCGGCTGGAGAGCGAGCCGCACCCCGACGAGAGTGCCGTCCAGCAGACGGCCATCCGGGTACGCAAGGCGGCCGAATCCGCCGGCCGCAATCCCGTTCTGGCCCCGGCGCGGTGGTCGCTGCGGCTGGCCCGGGCCGTGCGCGGCGAACTGGACGATCCGCTCACCCCGGTCCTGGCGGTCGGCTCGGCCGCCTCGGCCATCCTCGGCTCCGTCGTGGACGCCCTGCTGGTCGTGGGCGCGCTCGACCTGAACGCGCTGGTCGGAGGCATACAGCGGCTGCGAGCCGAGCAGGCGCTGTCCGGGCTGCTGGCGGGTCAGAAACAGAAGGCGCGTGTGACGGACCAGGCGGCGGGCGGCCCGTCCGCCGAAGCGCACGTCACGCCCGCCGAAGCGCACATCGTCGACGCCGCCAGACTCGCCCCCGGCGACGTGATCGAGCTCCAGTCGGACGATGTCGTGCCCGCCGACGCCCGCCTCCTGTGGGAGGACGGCCTGGAGGTGGACGAGTCCGCGCTGACCGGCGAGTCCCTGCCGGCGGACAAGCGGACGGACGCGACCCCGCGAGCTCCTGTGCCCGACCGCTGCTGCATGGTGTTCGAGGGCACGACCGTGGTGGCCGGACAGGCCCAGGCCGTCGTGGTGGACACCGGCGATCGCACCGAGGCCGCCCGGGCCGTCTCCCTCGCCGCCCGGACGCCGCCGGCCGGCGGCGTGCAGGCCAGGCTCCAGGAACTCACCCGCAAGGCGCTGCCGTTGACGCTGGCTGGCGGTGCCGCGGTGACGGGTCTGTCGCTGTTGCGCGGCACGCCGATCCGCCAGGCGGTGAGCGGCGGTGTGGCGGTGGCCGTGGCCGCCGTACCCGAAGGCCTGCCGTTGGTGGCCACGGTGGCGCAGCTGGCCGCCGCCCGGCGGCTGAGCCGCCGCGGCGTCCTCGTCCGCACCCCGCGCACGCTGGAGGCGCTGGGCCGCATGGACACGATCTGCTTCGACAAGACGGGCACCCTCACCGAGAACCGGCTACGGCTGGTGCGGGTGACCGACGCCGACGGCACGGTCCACAACCTGGGCGAGGCGGAGTCCGGGCGTACGCTGCGCGACGCGGCGCGTGCCTGCCCCCGTCTGAACGGCGACTCCGCCCGGCCGGCGCACGCCACCGACGAGGCGATCCTGGACGCGGCCGGTCCGGACCCGGACTGGACACAGACCGAGGGCCGCCCGTTCGAGGCCGCCCGCGGCTACGCCGCCTCCGTCGGCCGGACCGCGGACGGCACACCGGTGCTCGTGGTCAAGGGCGCCCCGGAGACCGTCCTGCCCGCGTGCCGCGACCTCCCGGACCACGCGTCCGACGCGGCCCAGTCGCTGGCCCGCGACGGACTGCGTGTGCTGGCGGTGGCCGGGCGCCCACTGGAGGAGGGCGAGGCGGCGACGGACGTACTCGAAGAGCCCCTCAGCGAGCTGGAGTTCACCGGCCTGCTCGCGCTGGCGGACGTACCGCGTGACACGTCCACGGCCCTCGTCCACGGTCTGCGCGACGCGGGCGTACGACCGGTCATGCTGACCGGCGACCACCCGCAGACCGCTCGGGCGATCGCCGCCGACCTGGGTTGGCCGGACGACACGACCGTGGTCACGGGCGACGAGCTGGCGGCGGCGGACCGATCGGCACGGGCCCGGATGCTGCGCGACGCGAGCGTGGTGGCCCGCGTCGCGCCGGAGCAGAAGCTCCAGGTCATCGAGGCGTTGCGGGACGCGGGCCGGGTGGTCGGGATGGTCGGCGACGGCGCCAACGACGCCGCGGCCATCCGCGCCGCCGACATCGGCGTGGGCATCAGCGCCCGTGGCTCGGCTGCCGCACGCAACGCGGCCGACATCGTCCTCACCGACGACGACCTGACGGTCCTCGTCGAGGCCGTCACCGAAGGCCGTGCCCTGTGGCACAGCGTCGCCGACGCCATCGCCATCCTGATCGGCGGCAACGCGGGGGAGGTCGGTTTCGGCATCCTCGGCTCCGTCCTCTCGGGCTCCGCTCCTCTCTCCACCCGCCAGATGCTGCTGGTGAACCTGTTCACGGACCTGTTCCCGGCGATGGCGGTGGCGGTGACCCCGCGGAAGAAGGCCGCTGGAGCGGAGGACGACGGCACGGCACCGGGGGAGGGGGAGACCGGCGCCGATCCGGGCACCGAGCCTCTCGGTACGTCGCTTCTCGGCGCGCCACTGATCCGCCAGATCCGCCACCGCGCCCTGACCACGTGCCTGGGCGCGACCACGGCGTGGCTCATCGGGCGCTTCACCCCGGGTACGGCGCGCCGCTCCACGACCATGGCCCTGTGCAGCGTGGTCGGCACCCAGCTCGCCCAGACCCTCACCGACCGCCGCGACAGTCCTCTGGTCCGTATCACGTCCCTCGGCTCGGCTGCCGCCCTCGTGGCCCTGATCCAGACGCCCGGCGCCAGCCATTTCTTCGGCTGCACGCCACTGGGCCCGGTCGCCTGGGGCGGCGTCGTCGTGGCGATGGCACTCGCAGTGCTGGGGCAACGGGCCTTGCCGCGGATCGAAAAGGCGGTCCTCCAGCACGGGCCGTCCGGCGAGGCGTGGAGTACATGGGCAAGGGTGACAAGGGTTGTCCCCGCTGTCGTCCAAGGCCAGGGACACCGTGGTTGATGTGGTCGGTCTCGGGCTTCGTATGCTCAGGGCATGACCGAGACGCTTGATCCCGAGGACCGCAAGATCGTCACCCTGGCTCGTTCCGCTCGGGCCCGCAACGGTGTGCCCGAAGGGGCGGCCGTACGAGACGAGACCGGCCGTACGTATGTCGCCGGAACCGTTGACCTGGCCTCCCTGCGGCTCACTGCTCTGCAGACCGCGGTGGCGATGGCCGTGGCGTCGGGAGCGAAGTCGTTGGAGGCTGCCGCGGTGGTGAGCGAGGCCGAATCCTTGGAGGACGGCGACCTGGCGGCTGTGCGGGACCTTGGCGGGGCCACTACGCCGGTGTTCCTGGCGGGGGTGGACGGGGTGGTGCGGGTGTCTGCGACGGCTGGGTGAGGGGTTTCTTTCCCCATGTCCACCCTTCCCGAAGCCAGGGGCTCCGGGAAAGGGAACCGCGCACTCACGCCGACGTCCGGAACCCGATCGTCGGCACCGCCCGCCGCAGCGGCCAGGGCCTGGCGTCCTCTGGGAGGAGCGCCTCCAGGAAGGCGTACCGCCTGAGTGCGGACGGGTCCTGGTCGTCGTACGTCTGAACGCGGCGCCACCAGGCGGCGATCTCGGTCCAGCCGGGGGCGGAGAGGGAGCCGCCGAACTCCTGGACGGAGAGGGCTGCCGTGAGGCCGGCGAAGGCGAGGCGATCCGCCAGGGGCCAGCCGGCCAGGGTGCCGGTGACGAAGCCGGCCACGAAGACGTCGCCGGCGCCGGTGGGGTCGAGGGCCTCGACGGCGATGGCGGGGACGTCGGCGGTCTCTCCCGTGCGTCCGTCGACGGCGTACGCACCTTCCGCGCCGAGGGTGACGACGGCGAGCGGTACGCGGTCGGTGAGGGCGCGGGCGGCCTCGCGGGGGCAGGGGGTGCGGGTGTAGCGCATGGCCTCCTCGGCGTTCGGGAGGAAGGCCTCGCAGTGCTCCAGGTCGGGGAGTCCGGCGAGGTCCCAGCGGCCGGTGTCGTCCCAGCCGACGTCGGCGAAGATCCGGGCGCCCTTGCGTGCGGCCTGCGCGATCCAGGGCGCGCGTGTGCCGGGCGTCAGCGAGGCGATGGCGGCACGCGCGGATGGCGGGCAGTCGGGAGCCGGCTCCTCCGGGGGCGGTTCGTGGCCGTGGCTGACCATGGTCCGCTCGCCCTCGTACGCCATGGAGACGGTGACCGGGGAGTGCCAGTGGGGCACCGTGCGGGACGAGGACAGGTCGATGTGCTCGCCGTGTTCCAGGGCGTCCCAGCAGTACTCCCCGTAGTGATCGTCCCCGAAGGCCGCCGCCAGGGAGGTCTTCAGACCGAGGCGGGCCAGCGCGGTCGCCATGTTGGCGACGCCTCCGGGGCTCGAGCCCATGCCGCGCGCCCAGGACTCGGTACCGCGTACGGGGGCGGAGTCCAGGCCGGTGAAGATGATGTCGAGGAAGACGGTGCCGGTGAGGTACACGTCCCAGGGCGGGTCGCCGGGTGTGCGCAGCCCGGCGAGCGGATCGACGTGGGCGTGGCAGTGGTACGGGCCCTCTCCGTGGGGCGTGGTCACGGTGCGCTCCCCTGAGGTGGTGCGATTTCCAGCCAGTGTGCACCACACCACTGACAGCCGCCCTGCGGCAGTGAGCGCGCGCCGCCGGATCACCGGCGCTTCGGAAGCGGTACCCGCAGCAGATCGTGCGCCACCGTCAGCTCCCCTTCGAACCCGGCGGCCCGCGCCTGCCGCTCGAAGTCATCGGGTTCGGAGTACCGCTGACTGAAGTGTGTCAGCACGAGATGCCGTACGCCCGCGTCCCGGGCGACCCCGCCGGCCTGACCAGCAGTCAAATGGCCGTATTCGACGGCGAGTTCGATGTCCGCATCAAGGAAGGTCGACTCGATGACGAGCATGTCGGCCCTCTCCGCGAGCGCGTACACGCCGTCGCACAGCCGGGTGTCCATGACGAACGCGAACCGCTGCCCCCGCCGCACCTCGCTCACGTCCTCCAGCGCGACGTCGCCCAGCACTCCCTCCCGCTGGATCCGCCCCACGTCCGGCCCCTTGATCCCGTACGAGGCGAGCCGTTCGGGCAGCATGCGCCGTCCGTCGGGTTCGACGAGCCGGTAGCCGTACGACTCGACGGGGTGGGCGAGCTTGCGGGCCTCCAAGGTGTACGCCTTCGAGGCGGCGAGTACGCCGTCCGCGGCGACCGGTGCTTCGGTGAGCTGAACGGTCTCGCGGTAGGCGGTGGCGTACCGCAGCCGTTCGAAGAACCGCCGGCCGGACCGCGGATAGTGGGCGGTGATCTCGTGCGGAACCCGGTCGAGGTTGATGCGCTGGATCACTCCGGCGAGGCCCAGCGAGTGGTCGCCGTGGAAGTGCGTGACGCAGATCCGGTGCACGTCATGGACCGCGACCCCGGCACGCAGCATCTGCCGCTGCGTCCCCTCGCCGGGGTCGAAGAGCAGGCCCTCCCCGTCCCAGCGCAGCAGATAGCCGTTGTGGTTGCGATGCCGGGTGGGGACCTGGCTGGCGGTGCCGAGGACCACCAATTCACGTACGGACACGTCGAGTTGCTCCGGTTATCCCGGTGGCCACTGCATGCCGCGGCCGCCCAGGACGTGCGCGTGCACGTGCCAGACGGTCTGGCCGGCACCGCTTCCGGTGTTGAAGACGATGCGGTAACTCTCCAGCTTCTCGTCGGCCGCGACCTCACCGGCCTCGCGCACCACGTCGGCGAGGGCCGCGGGGTCGGCGGCGGCGAGCGTGGCGACGTCCCGGTGGTGGGCCTTCGGGATCACCAGGACGTGCGTGGGCGCCTGCGGGTTGATGTCACGGAAGGCAACGGTCGTCTCCGTCTCCCGCACAACGGTCGCCGGCACCCTCCCTCCGACGATCTTGCAGAACAGACAGTCGTCCTGCGGTTCCCCTGCCATGCGCGGCCTCCTCACGCTGGATGATCGTTACGTCGGCATCGTATCGACCGGTGGGGGCGGGGAGGGGGGCTGCGGCTCCGCCGTAAGCCCCTCGTCACGCATCCCCGCCCTCTGGAAGTCCGCCCCCAGGGAGGGGACGGGTAGGGGCGGCGGGGGCGAGACAAAGACCCCGGCAGCCCCCGTCACTCAACCCCCGGCAACAGGGGAGCCGTCTTCGCCGGGTTCTCCGAGAGCGCGGCCAGTGCGATGCGGATCGCCTCGTCCAGCTGGGTGTCGCGTCCCGTCGCGTAGTCCTGTGGGGCCTGGATGACCTCGACGTCCGGATCGACGCCGTGGTTTTCGACACCCCATTCGTACCCCTCCAGCCAGAACGCGTACTTGGGCTGGGTGACGAGCGTGCCGTCGACGAGGCGGTAACGGCTGTCGATGCCTACGACGCCGCCCCAGGTACGCGTACCGACCACCGGTCCGATGCCGAGGGCCTTGATCGCCGCGTTGACGATGTCGCCGTCCGAGCCGGAGAACTCGTTGGCGACGGCGACGACCGGGCCGCGCGGCGCGTCCTCCGGGTAGCTGTACGGGCGCAGTCCTCGCGGCAGGTCCCAGCCGACGATGCGCCGGGCGAGCTTCTCGACGACGAGCTGGGACGTATGGCCGCCGCGGTTCTCGCGGAGGTCGACGACCAGGCCCTCCTTGGCGACCTCGATGCGCAGGTCACGGTGGAGCTGCGCCCAGCCGGAGCCGACCATGTCGGGCACGTGGAGGTAGCCGAGCCGGCCCTCGGACTTCTCGTGGACGTACGCGCGCCGGTCGGTGACCCACGCGTGGTAGCGCAGCGGCTCCTCGTCGGAGATGGGGACGACCACGGCGTGGCGTGGATCGCCGCCGCCGGACGGGGAGATGGTCAGCTCGACGGGTTTGCCCGCCGTGCCGACGAGCAGCGGGCCCGGCCCGGTCACCGGGTCGACCGGCCGCCCGGAGACGGCGACGATCGCGTCGCCGGCGCGCACCGCGACACCGGGCGCGGCGAGCGGTGCCTGTGCGTCCGGGTCGGAGGTCTCCGACGGCAGGATCCGGTCGATACGCCAACTGCCGTCCTCGTGGCGGGAGATGTCCGCGCCGAGCAGCCCCTGCCGCTCCCCGCCGCCGAAGCCGCCGCGCGGAGTAACGTACGCGTGCGAGGTCCCGAGCTCGCCCTGCACCTCCCACAGCAGGTCCACCAGGTCGTCGTGCGTGGCGACCCGGTCGAGCACCGGCCGGTAGCGGTCGAGTACGCCGCCCCAGTCGACCCCGCCGAGGTCAGGCCGCCAGAAGTTGTCGCGCATGAGGCGGCCGGCCTCGTCGTACATCTGCCGCCACTCGGCGGCCGGGTCGACGCTCTGGCGGACCCGCGACAGATCGACGGTGATGTTGGTGTCGCTCTCGTCGTCGTTCGAGGCGCGCCGGTCGCTCGGTACGACCTTGAGCTTGCCGTCGGTCCACAGCAGGATCCGCTTGCCGTCGCCGGTGACCGCGAAGTGGTCGGCGTCCGAGGCGAGATGCTCGATACGCTGCTGGACGAGGTCGTAGCGCTCGAGGTCCGTCTTCGGGTCCGCGTCGTCCGGAGTGGCGCGGGAGGCGCCGAGTACGCCGCGCACCGGGTGACGCAGCCACAGCACCCCGTCCTTGGCGGCGCGCAGTTGCGAGTAGCGGGCGGCCTCGACGGGGAACGGCACGATGCGGTCGGGTAGTCCGTCCAGGTCGATACGGGTCGTGGGGGCGCCCTCACTGTCGGGCGTCTCCTCCTTGTCGGGGGCGTCGAAGGGACGACCGTGCCGCTGCGGCCCGAAGGGGGAGGGGGTGGTGGCGGCGAGGGTGATGAGGTGCGGACGTGAGCCGCCGACGAACGCCAGGTCGAAGACATGCTCGTCGTAGACCGGGTCGAAGGACCGGGCCGACAGGAACGCCAGGTGCTTGCCGTCCAGCGTGAACGCGGGCGCGTAGTCCCGGAAACGGAGCGGGGTCGCCTCGGTCACCGACAGGTCGGCGGTGTTGGCGAGCTTGAGGTGGCGCAGCGGGCGCGGGCCGGGATGCGACCAGGCCAGCCAGGCCGAGTCGGGCGAGAACACCAGCCCGGAGACGTCTCCGTCCTCGCTGCGGTCGACCTCCCGTACCTCTCCCGTCTCCCGCTCGACGAGCAGTACCCGCCCGTCGTGCGAGGCCACGGCGGCGCGGCTGCCGTCGGGCGCCACCGCGAGCCCGAGCACCCTGCCCAGCTGCCCGGCGGCGAGCCGGCGCGGTGGCGCACCTGGTGCGGCCCCGGTGGCGGGCGCGAACTCCAGCGCGTCCTCGCCCTCCGCGTCCGTCACCCACACCACATGCTCCTCGCCGTCCACGCGGAACGTCCGCGGCAGCCGGGCCCGTACGCCCTGCTCGGCGGCCAACGCCCGGGCGGGCCCCGAACGGTGGGTGACCCAGTGGACAGCACCGCGCACGGCGATGGCACTGCCGCGTCCGGTGTGGTCGGGAGCGCCGGCCCCGAACCAGCGGGACGCGTTCACGGGATGCGGCTGCAGGTCGACGCGCTGCCCGCCGAGCCGGATGTCGAGCCGCCGCGGCTCGGCCCCGTCCAGGTCGTCGAGGATCCACAGCTCACCGGCGGACGCGTACACGACGCGCGTGCCGTCGGTCGCCGCGTGCCGGGCGTAAAAACCGTCAACCGCCGTGTGCCGCCGCAGATCCGAACCGTCGGCGAGGGAGGAGTAGACCGCCCCCACACCCTCGTGATCGGAGAGAAAGACGACCCTCTCCCCGACCCACGACGGGTACTCGAGATTCCCGTCCAGGTCAGCATGCAGCCGTACGAACTCGCCCTCGCCTTCGCTGTCGATCCACAGCTTGCCCGCCGTGCCGCCCCGGTACCGCTTCCACCAGGCGGCCTCGCGGCCCATGGGCGCCGACAGCAGGACGACGCCGCCGGCGGGGCCGTGGGCGACGCCGCCAACAGGCCCGTAGGGGAGGGTGGTTGCGGGACCGCCGTCGAGTGGTACGGCCCGCGCCCAGCTGCGCCGCAGGCTGGCCTCGCCGTAGGTGCTGAGTGCGAGCACCTGGCCGTCCGGTGTCCAGCCGCGTACCTGGGTCCGCCAACTGCCCCAGTACGTAAGGCGCTTGGCTGAGCCACCGTCTATGGGGGCGATGTGCACCTCGGGGGCGCCGTCGCGGGTGGACGTCCAGGCGAGGGCCGTACCGTCCGGGGAGATGCGCGGATGGTTCACAGGGACGTTGTCCGCGCTGACCCGCCAGGCGCGACCTCCGTCGAGGGGCGCGACCCAGACGTCGTCCTCGGCGGTGAAGGTGATCAACTCGCCATGGAGATGCGGATACCGGAGATAAGTCGAGGACGCTGAGGACGCTGAGGACGCTGAGGACGCTGCGGACACTGAGAACGCTGCGGACGCAGCGGAAGCATGGGATGCAGCGGATGCGGTCTGTGTCACCCGATCACCCTATGCAGCGGTCCCGCCTCCGGCCAGAGCTTTGGATCACTTCCCCGGTTGGCAGGAGCAGGTGGGGCTTGGGCGCTCGGTGACGGTTTTGGTCACGGTCACAGTGACGGTGGGCCCGGGCTGCTCGTGCGGCGGGGTGGTGCGGTGGTCGACGGGCGGGGTGGAGCCCTGGTCGTCGTCGGGTGGCGTCGAGGTGGGGGCGGTGGTGGCCGGGTCGGCCGCATCGCAGTTGCCGAGCACATCCGCCCTGAACCACTCCTTGCCGCCGACCCTGGCGGTCAGATCCCCCCGCACACACCTCCCGTCGACCTCCTGCGTCACCTTTCCCTTGATCGTGATGTCCCGTCCGTCCTTGTCCTCGCCCACACAGTCGACGGTCGCCACACTCCGCGCGCTCGGCGAACTCCCGGCGGTCGCGTTGTCCCCGTACGAGGCCGTGCAGCTGATCCACCGCACAGCGACGCCCTGCCGCTCGAGTTCCCGTGTCCCGACCTGATCGGTGGTGATCGCCACGGCGGCGGAACTCAGCCCGTCGCCGGGCTCGCAGGCGGCCATCCCGAGGACGGCGACCACCGCGAACCCGGCCACGACCGGGCCTCGCCGCCGCCCCTGTAAACCGTGCCGTATGCGCCTCAATGCCCCCATGGGTGGCAGGGTGCCACTACGTCCGGGGGCGCGGTAGACCGCATGTGGCCACGCTGAGCCGGGCGCGCGCAGAGGGCCTGACGCCGTCAGGCGGTGCGGGCGCGGAGGCGGCGCAGCATGCGGGGGTCCTCGAAACCGACTGAGCGGGCGGCGGCGTCGATCGTCGCGCCGTGGCTGATGAGGTGCTGGGCGCGTTCGAGGCGGAGAGTCTGCTGGTACCGCAGTGGGGTGAGCCCGGTGGCTCGGCTGAAGAGACGGGTGAGGGTGCGCTCGCTGACGCCGACCGCCGAGGCCAGGGAGGACAGCGGGAGTGGTTGGGCGAAGCGGGCGTCGATGAGGTCCTGGGCGCGGTGCACCGTGTCGTCGAGGTGGGACCGATGCCGGAGCATCGCGCTGGACTGCGGCTCGTGGCCGTTGCGGCGGGCGTAGACGACCATGTTCCGGGCCACCTGGGCGGCGACGGCCGGGCCGTGCCGGTTAGCGACCAGGTGCAGGGCCAGATCGATGCCGCTGGCGATGCCGGCCGAGGTGATCACCCGGTCGTCGGCGGTGAACAGGACGTCGCGGACGACCACCGCCTTGGGGTGGCGCAGGGCCAGCTCGTCCTGCACGTCGTGGTGGGTGGTGCAGTGGCGGCCGTCGAGCAGGCCGGCCCGGCCGAGCGCCTTGGCTCCGGCGCAGACGCTGGCCACCGTTCCGCCCCCGGCGTGGTGGTCCCGGAGGACCTGCAGGGAGGGGGCGCCGATGGCGGGGTCGCCGTCGGTCAGGGTGACGGTCCGCCAGCCGGGCACCACGATCAGATCCTCGGACCCGAGCTCGGGCCACTTCAGCCCGGCCACCAGCGGCAGCCCCTGGGCGGTGGAGACCTGTGGCTGCTCGGCGACGTAGGTGAGCGTGTAGGGGTGCCCGAAGCCGGCGGCCGTGGAGAAGACCTGCGCGGGGCCGGCCAGGTCCAGCAAGTGGACTCCGGGCACCAGGAAGAAGACGACGTGGCTCACGATTCGGTCATCATGCCTGACGTCCTGCCGCGGCCTCCAGCTGGTCGACCGTCGCGATGGTGGCGAAACGTCCGGCGAGGGCGTACTCGGTGCGCCGGATGACCTCTTCGGCAGACAGCGTGCGCGGGTCGGCCAGCAGCTCGGCGACGCTCTGGCCGGCGGGAGCGTCGCGGTGCGCGAGGGGGTTGGTCGCGGTCGCGTCGGTGACGAAGGTGACCTGGTAGCCGAGATCGGAGGCGAGGCGGGTGGTGGTCTCCACGCACTGCTCGGTGCGGATGCCGCAGACGGTGAGTTCGCGGATGCCGCGCTCGGTGAGGAGTTGCTGCAGGTTGGTGGTGGTGAAGGCGTTGTGCGAAGTCTTGTGGAGCAGTGGCTCCCCATCGGCTCGCTCCAGCTCCTCCATCAGCCGGACATGGCCGAGTGCCGGGTCGAAGACATCGCCGGTGCCGGGCGCGGTGTGCAGTACCCACACCACCAGGTCCCCGGCCTGCCGGGCGAGCCGCACGAGGCGGTTCACCTGGTCGGCGATCTTCGGGTCGGAGATGGCCGCCCACAGCGGACGGGCACGGAAGGACTCCTGGACATCGATGACGATCAGTGCTCGGGTCATGTCCCCAAGCTTGAGCCCCGGGGCATGGCGGCGACAGGCCGCATCGGGTCCGGCAGCGGACCGATCTGGTCATCGGCAAGACTGGCAGCTGAGCAATTGCGGCAGGGCGCGAGGAGACGGGTGAGCGCCTTGGGCAACGCCCCGACACCCCGCTCCGGAAGTTGGCCCCGGCGGAGCTCCGTACACTCGCCGCCGCGCCGGCCACCGACGTCAGGACCAGCGGCCCGTGCGCCCCAGCAGCAGCGCCGTCGCCGCCGTACCCGCCGTCGACGTACGCAGCACACTGCGCCCCAGCCGATACGCCTTCGCCCCCGCATGGGCGAAGGCCTCCAACTCCTCCGGAGACACGCCGCCTTCAGGACCCACCACGAGCACGATCGAGCCGGAGGTGGGCAGTTCGGTGGTGGCGAGTGGCTCGCTCGGGTGGGAGCGGTCCTCGTGGAGGACTGCCGCGAAGTCCGCCGTGGTGAGGAGTGCGGCGACCTGCTTGGTCGTCATCGGATCCGTGATGTGGGGGAAACGGACTCGGCGCGACTGTTTGCCCGCCTCGCGGGCGGTGGCCCGCCATTTGGTGAGGGCCTTGAGGCCACGGTCGCCCTTCCACTGTGTGATGCAGCGGGCGGCCGCCCAGGGGACGATCTCGTCGACGCCCGTCTCCGTCATCGTCTCGACGGCGAGTTCGCCCCGGTCGCCCTTCGGGAGGGCCTGGACGACGGTGATACGGGGCGTCGGCTCCGGCTCCTCGTGGACCTCGTGGAGTTCGGCGACCACCAGCCGGTCCTTGCCCTCGGCCGCCTTCACCACGCCCTCCGTCCAGCGCCCGCGGCCGTCCGTCAGCACTACGTCCTCGCC
Organism: Streptomyces sp. NPDC006365; assembly: GCF_042870755.1. Lineage (NCBI taxonomy): Bacteria > Bacillati > Actinomycetota > Actinomycetes > Kitasatosporales > Streptomycetaceae > Streptomyces > Streptomyces sp. NPDC006365. Next base: position 411,063 of record NZ_JBIAHS010000002.1, on the reverse strand, counting down.
CGGCCGGAGCCGTTTCACGGACACGGCGTGCCGCCCCTCCGGGCCGCCGAGAACGAACTCCGGACCGGCCGGCACCTCGTCCACCACGAACACCGGCGCGGTCATCAGACGGCACCCCCGCCGGGCAAGGCCGCCAGGGCCGACTTCGCCGCGGCCAGTTCGTCCGCGAGCACCTCGACCAGCTGCTGCGCCGGCAGATCGCGGGCGAGCCGGTGCCCCTGCCCCGCCCACAGCGCCATCCCCTGCGCGTCCCCGGCCTTGGCCGCCGCCTTGCGCAGGCCGGAGGTGAGGTGGTGGACCTGGGGGTACGCGGCGGGGGCGTACGGACCGTGCTCGCGCATGAAGCGGTTCACCAGGCCGCGGGCCGGGCGACCGGAGAAGGCGCGCGTCAGCTCCGTACGTACGAAGAGGGGGTTGGTGAGCGCCTGCTTGTGCAGGGCGTTCGCTCCGGACTCGTGCGTGGCGAGGAAGGCAGTGCCGAGCTGGGCGGCGGTGGCGCCCGCGGCGAGCGCGCCGGCGATCTGGCCGCCGCGCATGATGCCGCCGGCCGCGACGATCGGGAGTCGTACGGCCTCGCGGACCTGCGCGATCAGGGAGAGCAGTCCGATGCCGGAGCCGTCCGTCTCCGGGTTGTCGCGGTGGGTGCCCTGGTGGCCGCCCGCCTCGACGCCCTGCACGATCACCGCGCCGGCGCCCGCCCGCTCCACGGCCTGCGCCTCCTCGACGGTGGTCGCGGTGACCATGGTGAACGTGCCGGCACGGGTGAGGGAGTCCAGGACCTCGCGCGTGGGGCAGCCGAAGTGGAAGGAGACGATCGGCACCGGGTTGTCGAGGAGCACGGCGAGTTTGGCGTCGTAGCCGTCGTCGCGTCCGCTGTCGGGGTCGCCCAGCTTGGTCTCGTACCAGGCCGACTCGCCGGCCAGCTGGTTGGCGTAGACCTCGACGGTGGCGGGGTCGGCGTACTCGGGCTGCGGCATGAAGAGGTTCACGCCGAAGGGCCGGTTCGTCGCCCCGCGCAGCTGCTTGATCTCCTGATACATGCCGTCGGCCGTCTTGTAGCCGGCGGCGAGAAAACCGAGCCCCCCTGCCTCGGACACGGCCGCGGCGAGCTGCGGCACGGAGACGCCGCCCGCCATCGGGGCCTGCACGATCGGAAGGGGGAAAAGATCGGTCAGTGCGGAGGACATGACGGCATGTTGTCACGTCCCCCGGAGAGGACCGAATCCGGCCTTTCACCTGGCATAGGCCAGGGGAAGTGGGCGCCGGTCAGCACCGGCAGGGAAGCCCTGCGGGCACGAGAACAAGCCCCGTTCGGCGACGGTCGAAGCCGGCCAGCCTGCCCGCGATCAGCGCCCGTCAAAGGCATCCTTCAGCCGCGAGACCCTTGCTGCCCGGGCTGACTGTGCCCACCCGGGGGGCCAACCCCTGGTCCCCCGGCCGACCGGACCTACCCGCCCACGTCAGCGCCCGTTGAAGGCATCCTTCAGCCGCGAGAACAACCCTTGCTGCCCGGGCTGGAACTGCCCCGTAGGCCGTTCCTCCCCCCGCAGCTTGGCCAGCTCGCGCAGCAGCCGCTCCTGCTCCACATCGAGCTTGTTCGGAGTCTGGACCTCGACGTGGACGATGAGGTCGCCGCGACCGCCGCCGCGCAGATGCGTGATGCCGCGGCCGTGCAGCGGGATCGACTGGCCGGACTGCGTGCCCGGGCGGATGTCGACCTCCTCCATGCCGTCGAGTGTCTCCAGCGGGACCTTCGTGCCGAGCGCCGCCGCGGTCATCGGGAGGGTGACCGTGCAGTGCAGATCGTCGCCGCGGCGCTGGAAGGCGGGGTGCGGGACCTCGTGGATCTCGACGTAGAGGTCTCCGGCGGGCCCGCCGCCGGGACCGACCTCGCCCTCTCCGGCGAGCTGGATCCGCGTGCCGTTGTCGACACCGGCCGGGATCTTCACGGTCAGGGTCCGGCGGGAGCGGACGCGTCCGTCGCCCGCGCACTCCGGGCACGGGTTCGGTACGACCGTGCCGAAGCCCTGGCACTGCGGGCAGGGCCGGGACGTCATGACCTGGCCGAGGAAGGACCGCGTGACCTGCGAGACCTCACCACGGCCACGGCACATGTCACACGTCTGCGCCGAGGTCCCCGGCGCCGCGCCCTCACCGCTGCACGTGGTGCACACGATCGCCGTGTCGACCTGGATGTCCTTCGTCGTCCCGAAGGCCGCCTCGTCGAGCTCGATCTCCAGGCGGATCATCGCGTCCTGGCCGCGGCGGGTGCGCGAGCGCGGCCCGCGCTGCGACGCCGTACCGAAGAACGCGTCCATGATGTCCGAGAAGTTCCCGAAGCCGCCGGCGCCGAAGCCACCCGCGCCACCGGCGCCCGCCTGGGACAGCGGGTCGCCGCCGAGGTCGTAGACCTGCTTCTTCTGCGGGTCCGACAACACCTCGTACGCGGCGTTGATCTCCTTGAACCGCTCCTGCGTCTTCGGATCAGGATTGACGTCCGGATGCAGCTCGCGGGCGAGTCTCCGGAAGGCCTTCTTGATCTCGTCCTGTGACGCGTCGCGGCGCACGCCGAGTACGGCGTAGTAGTCCGTGGCCACTTACGACTCCGCCAGGATCTGTCCGACGTACCGTGCCACCGCTCGTACCGCTCCCATCGTTCCCGGGTAATCCATGCGGGTCGGTCCGACCACGCCGAGTTTGGCTACTGCCTCGCCGCCCGAACCGTAACCGACGGAGACGACCGAAGTGGAGTTGAGTCCCTCATAGGCGTTCTCATGACCGATCCGCACCGTCATGCCCGAATCGCTTGCCTCACCAAGGAGTCTGAGGAGGACGACCTGCTCCTCCAATGCTTCCAGAACAGGCCGGATCGTGAGGGGAAAGTCATGTCCGAAGCGGGTGAGATTGGCGGTGCCGCCGATCATCAGCCGCTCCTCGGTCTCCTCGACGAGCGTCTCCAGGAGGGTGGAGAGCACCGTCGAGACCGTGCCGCGGTCCTCGGCCTCGAAGGCCTCGGGCAGGTCCTGCACCAGCTGCGGGACGTCCGTGAAACGGCGGCCCGCGACCCGGCTGTTGAGCCGCGCGCGTAGATCCGCCAGGGACGCCTCCCCGAACGGTGCCGGGCAGTCGACCATGCGCTGCTCGACCCGACCCGTGTCCGTGATCAGTACGAGCATGACGCGGGCCGGAGCCAGCGACAGCAGCTCCACGTGCCGCACCGTCGAACGCGTCAGGGACGGATACTGCACCACGGCGACCTGCCTGGTGAGCTGCGCCAGCAGTCGTACGGTCCGGCCCACCACGTCGTCCAGATCGACCGCGCCGTCGAGGAAGTTCTGGATCGCCCGTCGCTCGGGCGCCGTCATCGGCTTGACGCCCGCGAGCTTGTCGACGAAGAGGCGGTAGCCCTTGTCCGTGGGGATGCGTCCGGCGCTGGTGTGGGGCTGCGCGATGTAGCCCTCGTCCTCCAGCGCGGCCATGTCGTTGCGCACCGTCGCCGGGGAGACTCCGAGGCTGTGCCGCTCGGTGAGCGCCTTGGAGCCCACCGGCTCTTCCGTGCCCACGTAGTCCTGGACGATGGCGCGGAGCACTTCGAGCCTGCGTTCACTGAGCATCGCGCACACCTCCAGCTGGTCTTTCCCGTGGGCATCGCCTGTCTGCGGTTGGCACTCAGCGCGTACGAGTGCCAGCATCCCGGCTCAAGTGTACGGCCGTGGGGTAGCGCCCCGGCAAGGGCGGACTCGAGCCGCCGATCCGAGGTGTACGGGCATGTCCTGCTCTGTCGGGGACATACAGCTAGCGTCGTTGCATGACGGTGACTTGGGAAGAGTCCGCGGGATGCTGAACACGGGCTGGGTGGAGTCGGGGTGGGAGGAGCTGACACCCCGAGTCGGGCGGTGCCGTCTTCCCGTGTGGGACTGCACGGTCGGCCTGGTGGTGGGCGACGGGGCGGCGCTCATGGTCGACGCGGGGTCGAGCGTGCCGGAGGGCGTACGGCTGCGTACGGAGGCGCAAGAGCTCCTCGGGGGTGACAGGGTCACCCATCTCGCGCTCACGCATCCCCACTTCGACCATGTCTTCGGGGCGGCGGCGTTCGCCGGGGTCGAGGTTTTCGGAGCGGTGGGCGTTGACCGGGTGCTCGTTCACGACCGCGAAGAGCTGCGCGCGGACGCCGTACGCAATGGCGCCGATCCGATCGAGGCGGCCGAGGCGGCGGATCTCCTCGTCCGGCCGCGGCACCTGGTGTCCGGCGAGTGGACCCTGGACCTGGGCGGCGGCCGACAGGTCCTGCTGGCGAACGTGGGCCCCGGCCATACGCCCCACGATCTGGCGGTACTGGTCCCGGGCACGCCCGGTGCGGACTGCCCGGAGGTCGTCTTCTGCGGCGATCTGGTCGAGGAGTCCGGCGAACCCCAGGCCGGACCCGACGCCGTACCGTCCCACTGGCCCGCGGCCCTGGACCGCCTGCTGGCCCTGGGCGGCGAGGACGCGGTGTACGTCCCCGGGCACGGCGCCGCGGTGGACGCGGCCTTTGTCCGAGCCCAACGGGACGCGCTGGCAAGGCGTTTCGGGGTCTCGTGAAGGTCGCGAAGGTATCGTCTGCCGAATGCGCCAGTACTCACCGGATCTGACCCCTCCCTGGAAGAAGTCCAAGCCGGTAGCGGAGGTCCCGGCGGAGCCGGGCCTGGTCGTCGAGGAGCCCGGCACCGGCTTCTGCGGCGCCGTGATCCGCTGCGAGGCGGCCACGGTCACGCTGGAGGACCGCTTCGGCAAACACCGCGTGTTCCCGCTGGAGCCGCGCGGCTTCCTGCTGGAGGGCCGGGTGGTCACGCTCGTACGTCCGTCGTCGGCGCCGGTGCGTCCCACACGCACGGCCTCCGGCTCGGTGGCCGTCCCCGGCGCCCGCGCCCGCGTGGCCCGGGCCGGGCGCATCTACGTGGAGGGTCGCCACGACGCGGAACTGGTCGAGAAGGTCTGGGGCGACGACCTGCGCATCGAGGGCGTGGTCGTCGAGTACCTGGAGGGCATCGACGACCTCCCGTCCATCGTCGAGGACTTCGCCCCTGGCCCCGACGCCCGCCTGGGCGTCCTGGTCGACCACCTGGTGCCGGGCAGCAAGGAGTCCCGGATCGCGCAGGCGGTGACGAGTGAGTACGCGTTGGTGGTGGGCCATCCGTACATCGACGTCTGGGAGGCGGTGAAGCCGTCGTCGGCGGGGGTCGAGGGGTGGCCCCGCGTGCCCCATGGGCAGGACTGGAAGACGGGCGTCTGCCGGGCGCTGGGCTGGCCGGAGAACACGGGGGCGGCGTGGGAGCGGATCCTTGGCTCGGTGCGCTCGTACAGGGATCTGGAGCCGGCGCTGCTGGGGAGGGTGGAGGAACTGATCGACTTCGTCACGGCGGCGGAGTGAAGGCTGTGTGCGGCAGGGTTTCGCCACGGACAGGCTGAAATTCAGCCTGTCCGGCGATTGAGGACGAGGCCGTTCAGGCCAATCGGGGCCTGAGGGCGAAGCCCCCAGCGGGGTCCGGGGGCAGAGCCCATGGCGGGGGGGAGTTCGGGGCAGTGCCCCGAGGATGGGACGGGTAGGGGCGGCGGGGGCGAAAACCCCTTCAGTCCACCAGGTCCCGCACCACCGCATCCGCCAGCAACCGCCCCCGCAACGTGAGAACGGCGCGGCCCTCGTCGTACGGGCCCGCCTCCAGAAGTCCCTCGCCCAGCGCCCGCCGTGACGCCGCGAGCCCGTCCGGCCTGAGCAAGGACAGCGGGCAGCCCTCCCGGAGCCGCAGCTCCAGCAGGATCCGCTCCACCCGACGGTCCTCCTCGGAGAGGAGCTCACGCCCGGCGCCAGGCGACTTGCCCGCCGCCAAGGCGCTCGCATACGCGCCAGGATGCTTCACGTTCCACCACCGCACACCCCCCACATGGCTGTGCGCGCCGGGTCCCGCCCCCCACCAGTCGGCCCCCCGCCAGTACAACTCGTTGTGCAGACACCGCCCAGCCCCGGACGTGGCCCAGTTCGACACCTCGTACCACTCGAACCCCGCCCCCGACAGCACCTCGTCCGCGATCAGGTACCGGTCCGCGTGCACGTCGTCGTCCGTCATCGGAACCTCGCCCCGCCGGATCCGCCGCGCCAGCTGCGTCCCTTCCTCGACGATCAACGCGTACGCCGACACATGGTCCGGCCCGGCCCCCAGAGCCGCCTCCAACGACGCCCGCCAGTCATCGTCCGACTCCCCCGGCGTCCCATAGATCAGGTCCAGGTTCACATGCTCGAACCCCGCCGTCCGCGCCTCGGCGACACACGCCTCGGGGCGCCCCGGCGTATGCGTACGGTCGAGCACCTTCAGCACATGCTGTCGGGCGCTCTGCATCCCGAACGAGACCCGGTTGAAGCCCCCGGCCCGCAGGGCAGCCAGATACGACGGATCCACCGACTCCGGATTCGCCTCCGTCGTGATCTCCGCATCCTCCGCGAGCCCGAACTCCTCCCGGATCGCCCCCAGCATCCGTACGAGATCAGCGGCGGCCAGCAGCGTGGGCGTACCGCCGCCGACGAAGACCGTGCGGACCGGACGAGGGTCGTCGCCCAGGGTCTTGCGAGCCAACCGGATCTCGTCGATCAGGGTCGACGCGTAGTTGTCGCGGGAGGCGAGCACGCCCCCGCTGCCCTGCAGCTCGGTCGCGGTGTACGTGTTGAAGTCGCAGTAGCCGCAGCGCGTCGCGCAGTACGGCACATGCAGATAGAACCCGAGAGGGCGCGAGGCCGCGCCCGCCAGGGCGTGCGCGGGCAGTGTCCCGTCGTCGGGGACGGGCTCGCCGTCGGGAAGTGCGGAAGGCATGCCTTCCATTGTCCAGCACCGCCGCGCATCCCCGGCCTACTCCGCCTGCAGCACCAGCAGCGCGAGATCGTCCTCCGGCGGCCTCGGACCGAATTCGTGCACCAGGCGCCGGATCCGCTCGGCGATCAGCTCGGCGCTCAGGCCCGCGCAGCCGCTGAGGACGGTGGCAAGCCCTTCGGAGTCGTCGAACTGCCGGGCCCCGCTGCGCCGCTCCGTCACCCCGTCGGTGACACACAGGAGGCTGTCGCCGGGGCGCAGCTCGAAGCTGCCGTATGTGTACGTGGCGTCCTCGAAGACACCGAGCAGCGTCTGCGGCTGGACCACCTCGGTGAGCACCGTGCCGCAGGGTTCGAGGACCAACGGCAGCGGATGCCCGGCGGAGGCGATGGTGCAGTGCACACCGCCGTCGAAGGGGACCAGCTCGCCGTACAGCAGGGAGAGGAACCGGTTCTGCGGACCTTCGTCGGCAAGGCCGGACCCGCCGGCCGCGACCAGGGAGCGGGCGGCGGCGTCCGCGGCCTCGGTCGCGTCGTCGAGGAGCAGCTGGTTGAGGCGGTCGAGGACGTCGGGCACCTCGTAGCCCTCACGGGCGAGCAGCCGCAGCCAGGGCCGGGCGAGGCCGATGACGACGGCGGCCTCGGGCCCCTTGCCCTGGACGTCGCCGAGCGCGAAGCACCAGCGCCCGTCCCCGGCCGGGAAGAGGTCGTAGAAGTCGCCGCTCGGCCCGCCCTTGTCGCACGGCTCGTACACGAGCGCGCTGCGTACGCCCGGTATCTCGGCGACCGCTCCGGGCAGCAGGCCACGCTGCAGTACACGGCTGATGGTGGCCTGGCGCGCGTACTGCCGGGCCGCCCCGATGGCGAGGGAGACCCGGCGGCTGAGGTCCTCGACGAGCCCGGTGATCTCGTCGGGGAAGCGGACGAGCCCGGCCCGTCCGATGACGAGAGTGCCGAGCGGCCGGCCGCCCGCGATCAGCCGGTACGCGAGTGCCGTCCCGCTGTCCGCGTCCGCGCCGAGCGCTTCTCCGGGCCAGGGCATGGGAACGGGGCTGGAGCCCGCCGAGTCGGGCACGCGCGGCGGGTCCTTCTCGAGGAACAGGCGCAGCTCCTCGATACGGTTCTCGCTGCCGTGCCAGACGCGGGCGAGCCGTGGCCCGCCGATCAGGCCCCCGTCGGGCCGGCCCGGGGTCTCGTCCTCCAGCCACACCGCGCACCAGTCGGCGAGCCGCGGCACGAGCAGCTGCCCGGTGAGCGCGGCGACCAGGTCCTCGTCGAGCTGCCCGGCCAGCAGGTCGGAGGCCTCGGCGAGGAAGCAGAGGGCGCCGCGGTTGAGCCATTCCTGGTCCTGCAGCGGTACGCCGCGGCGGGGCGCGGGGGCGAGGATCTCGGCGGCCCGCACCCCGCGCAGCAGGGCGTGTTCACCGGCGTACGCCTCTGGCTCGGCCGTCTCCTCGACGGGCGCGACCCCCTCGACGGGCAGCCGCGCCCACACGGTCTTGGTGCCGGTGCGGTAGGTGATGCCCCAGGACTCGGCGAGCGCGGAGACGAGCCGCAGACCGCGCCCGTACTCGACGGTGTCGTGCGGCCGCTCCACGCCGTCGCCGCGCACCGCGCGCGCGGGATGGTGGTCGGCGACCTCGATGGCGAGCACACCGGCGGCCGATCCGGCAGTGTCTTCGGCGGTCTCGGCGGTCTCGGCGTGCTCGGCGGCTTCGAGGCACATCTCCAGGCCTACGTCCGTGCCGGCGTGCACGACCGCGTTGGTGACGAGTTCGCTGACCACGACCACAGCCTCGTCGACCAGCTGATCGGTGATGAACTCGACGCCGTGCAGGGCGAGTTCGGTCCACTCGGCGAGCGCTGTGCGGACGAAGCGGCGGGCGGCTCCCGGCGCGAGAGGGTTGCCCGGCAGCGATGTACGCGCGGCCGGGCGCGGGCGCTCAGGCGTATCAGGAGCACGGGACATGGTCTCCCGTCGCGTTGGTATGGCCCCCACTGTGCGGCTCCCTGAGCAGTTGGACGAATAGGCCTCAGGCGGCATCGACAGAGTGACAGACTGACCCCGCCCATAAGCGCCGAGTTACCGAAGTGGGCCCGCATGAGTGAGAACAGTGCTACGCAAGTGTTCGAAGACGGACAAATTCGAGCATCTGATCTGCGTCCTCTGCTCGCCGCCATGACCGCCGCCCGGGACGGTGACTTCACGAAGGTGCCGGAGACGGGGCAGGGGCTGGTGGCCGAGCTCAACACGGTGTTCAACCAGATCATGGGCCGTGACGCGCACTTCAACTCCGAGGTGCAGCGCGTCCGCCGGGAGCTGGTGCGCCACGGCCGCCTTGACGAGCGGCTCTCCGCAAGCCCTGGCCAGGGGCAGTGGACGTCCAGGGTCGACGATGTGAACCAGCTGCTCGACGCACTGGTGGCGCCCGCCGCGAACGCGACGCGCGTGCTGGACGCGGTGGCCGGCGGCGATCTGACCCAGCGGGTCGACCTGCATGACGGGAACCGTCAACTCCGGGGCGATCTACGCCGCTTGGGGCGAGCCGTCAACAAGATGGTGGATCAGCTGTCCCTGTTCACCGGAGAGGTGACCCGGGTCGCGCGCGAGGTCGGCACGGAGGGACGGCTGGGCGGTCGCGCCAAAGTGACGGGCCTGTCCGGGAGCTGGCGGGACGTGACCGAGGCCGTCAACACGATGGCATCCCGGCTGACCGCGCAGGTGCGGGACATCGCCCTGGTGACGACGGCGGTGGCGCGCGGCGATCTGACCCGCACGGTGACGGTCGAGGCGACGGGCGAGCTGCTCGAACTGAAGCTGACCGTGAACACGATGGTCGACCAGCTCTCCGCCTTCGCCGACGAGGTCACGCGAGTGGCCCGCGAGGTGGGCACGGTGGGCCAGTTGGGCGGTCGCGCGCAGGTGCGCGGGGTGTCCGGGGTGTGGAAGGACCTCACCGACAACGTCAACTTCATGGCGTCCAACCTGACGTCGCAGGTCCGCAACATCGCCCAGGTGACCACGGCCGTCGCGAACGGCGACCTCAGCCAGAAGATCACGGTCGACGCGCAGGGCGAGATCCTCGAACTCAAGTCGACGATCAACACGATGGTCGACCAGCTCTCCGCGTTCGCGGATGAGGTGACGAGGGTGGCCCGCGAGGTCGGCACCGAGGGCAACCTGGGAGGTCGCGCTCAGGTCCGTGGCGTATCCGGGGTCTGGAAGGACCTCACCGACAACGTCAACTTCATGGCGGACAACCTGACCTCACAGGTGCGGAACATCGCGCTCGTCTCGACCGCCGTCGCCCAGGGCGACCTCGGCAAGAAGATCACGGTGGAGGCGAAGGGCGAGATCCTGGAGCTGAAGTCGACGATCAACACGATGGTCGACCAGCTCTCCGCGTTCGCGGATGAGGTGACGCGAGTGGCCCGCGAGGTCGGCACCGAGGGCAACCTGGGAGGTCAGGCCCAGGTCCGTGGCGTATCCGGGGTCTGGAAGGACCTCACCGACAACGTCAACTTCATGGCGCTCAACCTGACCTCACAGGTGCGGAACATCGCCCAGGTGACCACGGCCGTCGCGAACGGCGACCTGTCCAAGAAGATCACCGTCGACGCCCGCGGCGAGATCCTCGAACTCAAGGACACCGTCAACACGATGGTGGAGCAGCTGCGCGCCTTCGCCGACGAGGTGACCCGCGTGGCCCGCGAGGTAGGCACGGACGGACGACTCGGCGGGCGTGCCCAGGTCCTGGGCGTCTCGGGTGTCTGGCGGGATCTGACCGACAACGTCAACTACATGGCGGACAACCTGACTTCACAGGTACGGAACATCGCGCAGGTCGCCACCGCCGTGGCCCAGGGTGACCTCTCCAAGAAGATCGACGTGGACGCGCGCGGCGAGATCCTGGAGCTGAAGACCACGATCAACACGATGGTGGACACCCTGTCGTCGTTCTCGTCCGAGGTGACGAGGGTGGCCCGCGAGGTGGGTTCCGAGGGCCAGCTCGGCGGCCAGGCAAGGGTCGAGGGCGTGTACGGCACCTGGAAGCGCCTGACGACGAACGTGAACGAACTCGCCTCCAACCTCACCACCCAGGTCCGCGCGATCGCCGAGGTGGCGTCCGCGGTTGCCCAGGGCGACATGTCCCGCTCCATCTCGGTGGAGACCCGCGGCGAGGTCACCGAGCTGAAGGACAACATCAACCTGATGGTGGCCAACCTCCGCGAGACGACCCGCGCGAAGGACTGGCTGGAGTCGAACCTCGCCCGCCTCGCCGCCCTGATGCAGGGCCACCGGGACCTGATGGAGGTCGCCGACCTGATCCTGCGCGAGCTGACACCGCTGGTGAACGCACAGTACGGCGCGTTCTATCTGGCCGACCCCGACGAGGACAGCCCGGCCCTGCGAACGGCCGTGCCCGCCAAGGGACTTGCCTTCATCGCCGGCTACGGGGCGGCGCAGGGCGCGACCGTGGAGACCGGCGGGCTGCCGGTGCACGGGCTGGTGGCGCAGGCGGCCCGGGAGAAGAAGCGGATCCTCGTCGAGGAGGCCCCGCCGGACTACATCAAGATCAACAGCGGTCTGGGCGAGGCGTCCCCGGCCAGCGTCGTCATCATTCCGATCCTCTTCGAGGACAAGCTGCTCGGTGTGGTCGAACTGGCCTCGTTCTCCCGCTTCTCCGATGTCCACCTGGCCTTCTTCGACCAGTTCGTGAACACCATCGGCGTCGCCATCAACACCATCATCGCCAACTCCCGTACGGAGTCCCTGCTCGGCCAGTCCCAGCAGCTGGCCACCCAGCTCCAGGAGCGCTCCGACGAACTCCAGCGTCAGCAGGCCGAGTTGCAGCGCTCGAACGCCGAACTGGAGGAGAAGGCAGCACTCCTGGCGACGTCGTCGCAGTACAAGTCGGAGTTCCTGGCGAACATGTCGCACGAGCTGCGCACACCGCTGAACTCGCTGCTGATCCTCGCCCGTCTGCTCTCCGACAACCCGGACGGCCATCTCTCCGACCAGGAGGTGCAGTTCGCGTCCACGATCCACCGCTCGGGCTCGGACCTGCTCCAGCTGATCAACGACATCCTCGACCTCTCGAAGATCGAGGCCGGCCGGATGGACGTACGCCCGAAGAAGCTGCCGCTGATCAAGCTGCTCGACTACGTCCACGCCACTTTCCGGCCGCTGACCATCGACCGGGGGCTCGCTTTCGAGGTGGCGGTCGGCGAGGGCGTACCGCGCGAGATGTACTCGGACGAGCAGCGCCTCCAGCAGATCCTGCGCAATCTGCTGTCCAACGCAATCAAGTTCACCGCGAGCGGCCGGGTCGAACTGCGCGTCAACCGCGTCAAGGACCCCGAGCACCGCTACACGCGCGGCGGCGACCACGACGAGGTGATCGCCTTCGCGGTGACCGACACCGGCATCGGTATCGCGCCGGAGAAACTCCCGGTGATCTTCGAGGCGTTCCAGCAGGCCGACGGCACCACCAACCGCAAGTACGGCGGCACCGGCCTCGGTCTGTCCATCAGCCGCGAGATCGCCAGGCTGCTCGGCGGCCGGATCATCGCCGAGAGCCAGCCGGGCGAGGGCTCCACCTTCACGCTGTACGTACCCGTCGCCAGCCCCGGCCACGCGGCAACCGGGCCCGTACCGGAGGAGCGCCAGTCGCCCGCGCCCAAGCAGGTGTCCGCCGAATCCACCGAGCCGTACACCGTCCACGACACGGACGACACCTGGCCCACGCCCACCAAGCTGGAGGCGTGGAAGGCGGGCCGGGCGGGTCAACTGCTGCCGGGACGCCGGGTGTTGATCGTGGACGACGACATCCGCAACGTCTTCGCGCTCACTCATGTCCTGGGCCGGGTCGGGATGCCCGTGCTGTACGCGGAGAACGGCCGCGAGGGCATCGAGACGCTGGAGCGCAACCCGGACGTCGAACTGGTCCTGATGGACATCATGATGCCGGAGATGGACGGCTACGAGACCATCGCCGCCATCCGCCGCACCTCGCGCTGGGCCGGCCTTCCCATCGTCGCCCTCACCGCCAAGGCGATGCCGGGCGACCGCGAGAAGTCCATCGCCCGCGGCGCCAATGACTACGTACCCAAGCCGGTGGACGTCGATCAACTGCTGACCGTCGTCTGCGCCCTTCTGGAACCGGCCGGACAAGACGACCGACAAGACGACGGACAAGACGACGACTCGGAGGCGGAGGGACGCGGCGAAGAGCCGGAAAATGTCGGCCCCGCCGTCCCGTCGCCGAACGACTGAGGCAGGCAGCCAACACCATGAGTACTGAGGCATCGACCGACGAGCGCGCCAACATCCTCCTCGTGGACGACATGGAGGACAACCTGCTCGCGCTGGAGGCCGTCCTGGGGTCCCTCAACGAGCCGCTGATACGGGCCCGTTCCGGCGAGGAAGCGATGAAGGCGCTGCTGCGCCAGCGGTTCGCCGTCGTGCTGCTCGACATCCGTATGCCGGGCATGGACGGTTTCGAGACCGCCGCGAACATCAAGCGGCTCGACCAGACCAAGGACGTCCCGATCATCTTCCTGACGGGCACGGACGCCGACTCGGGCTACGCCTTCCGCGGCTACGCCACCGGCGCCGCCGACTACCTCACCAAGCCCTTCGACCCCTGGGTCCTACGAGCCAAGGTCACGGTCTTCCTGGACCTCCACCGCAAAAACCGCCAACTGGAACGGATGCTTGCGCAGCAGCGGGCACATGGCGCGCAGGTGAACGCGCGCCTGGACGCCTTGGAGAAGCAGCTGGTGGAAGTCTCCCCGGACTTGGCGACGTTGCGCACCCAGGTCAGAGACCTCCGGGCCTTGGTAACGGGAAACGGCGCCCTGTAGGGCGGTGCAGCCGTAGCGGACGCGAGAGGACGCCCCGTAAGGGGCGCGGGGCTGTATCAATTTGCGACTCCGCCGCGTGGGCGCGACCAGCCACGAACAACCTGCAGAGGGACGCCCCGTAAGGGGCGCGGGGAACTGCGCGACCAGCCACAAACGACCGCAGCCAAAAGCCGACCGCAGTTCCCCGCTCTCCCGCGAGGCGCTAGGCCTCTCGGGAGCCCGCGTACATCTCCTCGATCAGCTCCTTGTACTCCCGCTCCACAACCGGCCGCTTCAACTTCAGACTCGGCGTCAGCTCACCGTGCTCAATGTCGAGGTCCCGCGGCAGAAGCCTGAACTTCTTGATGGTCTGCCACCGCTGAAGCCCTTCGTTGAGCTGCTTGACGTACCCGTCAATGAGCTCAACCGTCGCAGGGTCGGCGACAACCTCCGCGTACGACTTGCCCGACAGCCCGTGCTCCTCGGCCCACCCGATGATGGACGGCTCATCGAGCGCGATGAGCGCGGTGCAGAAGTTCCGGTCGGCGCCGTGCACGAGGATGTTGGACACGTACGGGCACACCGCCTTGAACTGGCCCTCGACCTCGGCCGGCGCGATGTACTTGCCGCTGGACGTCTTGATGAGGTCCTTCTTGCGGTCGGTGATCCGCAGATAGCCGTCGGGCGACAGCTCGCCGATGTCCCCGGTGTGGAACCAGCCGTCCGGCTCCAGCACTTCGGCGGTCTTCTCGGGCAGCTTGTGGTAGCCCTCCATGATCCCGGGCCCGCGCAGCAGGATCTCGCCGTCGTCCGCGATACGCACCTCGCAGCCGGGCAGCGGCTTGCCCACGGTCCCCGTGCGGTACGCCTCCCCCGGGTTCACGAAGGACGCGGCGGACGACTCGGTCAGTCCGTACCCCTCCAGGATGTGCACGCCGGCGCCGGCGAAGAAGAAGCCGATATCGGGCGCGAGCGCGGCCGATCCGGAGACGCAGGCGCGCAGATTGCCACCGAAGGCATCGCGCAGCTTGGAGTAGACGAGCGCGTCCGCCACCTTGTGCTTGGCGCCAAGACCGAAGGGCACGGAGGCCGTACCGGTCCTGCGGAAGTTGTCCTGGCTGACCTTGGCGTACTCGCGGGCGACCCCGGCCGCCCACTGGAAGATCTTGTACTTGGCTCCGCCGCCGGCGCGGGCCTTGGCCGCGACGCCGTTGTAGACCTTCTCGAAGATGCGGGGCACGGCCGCCATGTACGTCGGCTGCACCACCGGCAGATTCTCGATGATCTTGTCCACGCGGCCGTCGACGGCGGTGACGTGCCCGACGTCGATCTGCCCGGACGTGAGCACCTTGCCGAAGACATGGGCGAGCGGCAGCCACAGGTACTGCACGTCCTCGGCGCTGATCAGCCCCGTCGCGGAGGTCGCCTTGGCCATGTACGACCAGTTGTCGTGCGGCAGCCGTACGCCCTTGGGGCGGCCGGTGGTGCCGGAGGTGTAGATCAGCGTGGCGAGCTGGTCGGAGGTGATCGCGCCGACCTTCTCCTTGATGAGGTCGGGGTTCTTCTCCAGGCCGGCGGCGCCGCGCTTCTCCAGCTCGGCGAGGGTGAGCACCCAGTCACCCTCGTCCTGGGAGGAGTCCACGTCGGTGCCGTCGATGACGACGACATGGGTCAGTTCGGGGAGTTCCGCCCGCTTCTCGCGCGCCTTGGCGAGCTGAGCGGCGTCCTCCGCGATCAGGACCTTGCTCTCGGAGTCGGAGAGGATGAACGCCGACTCCTCGGCATTGGTCTGCGGGTAGACGGTCGTCGTCGCAGCGCCCGCGCACATGATGCCGAGGTCGGCGAGGATCCACTCGACCCGGGTGGCGGACGAGAGCGCGACGCGCTGCTCCGGCTGAACGCCCAGTTCGATCAGACCGGCAGCGATGGCGAAGACCCGCTCGGCGGCCTGCGCCCAGGTCAGTGACTTCCATTCGTCCGGGCCTTCGCCCGACGCGGGAGGTACGGGGTAGCGGTAAGCCTCGGCGTCCGGTGTGGCCGCCACGCGCTCCAGGAAGAGGGCCGCCACGGACGGCGGACGGTTCTCGATCAGGGTTTGTGTGTCGCTCACGACATCCTCCGGGCCCGCGACAGTGTGCGGCTGGCTCTTTGCGGCTGTTGTGTCACTCGCGGCCGCTGTTTAACTCACGAGTAACCATCGAGTGGTGATCAGAGTAGAGCGCGGCTCGCCGGTGTGTAAGGGGTGGCGGGCTGTCACTTCCTACAGAGACTCCTACACAGAGCGACCTTACGCACGCGTACGGGCCCGTCGCGCCGAAACGCGACGAGCCCGCATTCTTCCCCAGTTTCCAGGGGTAACAGTGGTTGGCTTCCCCGGAACGACGCCTGTTACTTCTTTCCCCTGCCGGAGGTCGCGCTCTCGTCGCTGGACAGCACCGCGATGAAGGCCTCTTGCGGAACCTCCACAGAGCCCACCATCTTCATCCGCTTCTTGCCCTCCTTCTGCTTCTCCAGCAGCTTCCGCTTACGGGAGATGTCACCGCCGTAGCACTTGGCCAGGACGTCCTTGCGGATGGCACGGATGGTCTCGCGGGCGATGACCCGGGAGCCGATGGCCGCCTGGATGGGCACCTCGAAGGCCTGCCGCGGGATCAGCTCGCGCAGCTTGGCGACCAGCCGCACGCCATATGCGTACGCCTGGTCCTTGTGGGTGATCGCCGAGAACGCGTCGACCTTGTCGCCGTGCAGCAGGATGTCCACCTTGACGAGGCTGGAGGTCTGCTCGCCGGTGGGCTCGTAGTCGAGGGAGGCATAGCCGCGGGTCTTGGACTTCAGCTGGTCGAAGAAGTCGAAGACGATCTCCGCGAGCGGCAGCGTGTAGCGGATCTCGACGCGGTCCTCGGAGAGGTAGTCCATGCCGAGCATGGTGCCGCGGCGGGTCTGGCACAGCTCCATGATCGAGCCGATGAACTCGCTCGGGGCGAGAATCGTGGCGCGTACGACCGGCTCGTACACCTCACTGATCTTCCCCTCGGGGAACTCGCTCGGGTTCGTCACCGTGTGCTCGACGCCGTCCTCCATGATCACGCGGTAGACCACGTTCGGTGCGGTGGCGATCAGGTCGAGCCCGAACTCGCGCTCGAGGCGCTCCCGGATCACGTCCAGGTGCAGCAGCCCGAGGAAACCGACGCGGAAACCGAAGCCGAGCGCGGCGGAGGTCTCCGGCTCGTAGACCAGCGCGGCGTCGTTGAGCTGAAGCTTGTCGAGAGCGTCGCGCAGCTCGGGGTAGTCGGAGCCGTCCAGCGGATACAGGCCCGAGAAGACCATCGGCTTCGGGTCCTTGTAGCCGCCGAGCGCCTCGGTCGCCCCCTTGTTCAGGGTCGTGATCGTGTCACCGACCTTGGACTGACGGACATCCTTCACACCGGTGATGAGGTAACCGACCTCACCGACTCCCAGGCCGTCGGCGGAGAGCATCTCGGGCGAGTTGGTCCCGATCTCCAACAGCTCGTGCGTGGCGCCGGTGGACATCATCCGGATCCGCTCGCGCTTGTTGAGCTGCCCGTCGATGACTCGTACGTACGTCACGACGCCGCGGTAGGAGTCGTACACCGAGTCGAAGATCATGGCTCGCGCCGGGGCGTCCTTGACGCCGACGGGGGCGGGAACCTGGGCGACCACCTTGTCCAGCAGCGCCTCGACGCCGAGTCCGGTCTTGGCGGAGACCTTGAGGACATCGCCGGGGTCGCAGCCGATGAGGTGGGCGAGCTCCTCGGCGAACTTCTCGGGCTGCGCGGCGGGCAGATCGATCTTGTTGAGGACGGGGATGATCGTGAGGTCGTTCTCCATCGCCAGGTAGAGGTTGGCGAGGGTCTGGGCCTCGATGCCCTGAGCGGCGTCGACGAGCAGGATCGTCCCCTCGCACGCGGCGAGCGACCGGGACACCTCGTACGTGAAGTCCACGTGCCCCGGAGTGTCGATCATGTTGAGGATGTGGGTGTTACCCGGGTCCTCGGTCGGAGCCCAGGGCAGACGGACCGCCTGGGACTTGATCGTGATGCCGCGCTCGCGCTCGATGTCCATACGGTCGAGATACTGAGCGCGCATCTGCCGCTGCTCGACCACGCCGGTCAGCTGGAGCATCCGGTCGGCGAGCGTGGACTTGCCGTGGTCGATGTGCGCGATGATGCAGAAATTGCGGATCAGAGCCGGGTCGGTACGGCTCGGCTTCGGCACATTGTTAGGGGTCGCGGGCACGCAGGGTCCTGATTCTTGAGGTATCCGCAGGGGTCAGCGGCTCGGGTTCGGATCGATACGTAGGTTCCATGGTCCCACGGGCGGGGACCGGCGACGGGTTTGGGCCGGTAGGACTACGGCTGCTAGTCTGAGCAGCTGTGTCTCATGCCCTCTGAGTCGCCCCGTGTGGGCGACCTCTGCGGGAGGCACAGACGGCTCGGCCGGGTCACCGGTGGGCCATTCGAAGATCAATCACCGGCGTGTGAGGCTCGCCCTCGTGCGCCTGAACCTGAAAAGGCTCATTCGTGGCGAACATCAAGTCCCAGATGAAGCGGATCAAGACCAACGAGAAGGCGCGGCTGCGCAACAAGGCCGTGAAGTCCTCGCTGAAGACCGCGATCCGCAAGGCCCGTGAGGCCGCTGCCGCGGGTGACGTCGAGAAGGCCACCGAGTTGCAGCGCGCTGCCGCGCGTCAGCTCGACAAGGCCGCCTCGAAGGGCGTCATCCACAAGAACCAGGCCGCCAACAAGAAGTCGGCGCTTGCTTCCCAGGTCGCTTCCCTCAAGGGCTGAACCTGTAACGCTCACTTGATTTGATCGCCGGAAGGACCCGAGCGGGCCCTCTCTCATCCGCTCCCGACCGGCACCCGACTCGTACGCGGCCTGCGTTCGCCACGCGGGTACGAGTCCTCAGCTTGAAGCCAAGGCCCCGCTTCCCGCCCTTCCCCAGGGCGGGAAGCGGGGCCTTCGGCGCCGTAAGGGGCGCGGGGCTGTATCGATTTGCGGCTCCGCCGCGATGGGGGTCCCCCCGCTCATGGGGGTCCCCCCGCTCGAGCGAAGTCGAGAGTGGGGGAGAAGTCGAGAGTGGGGGAGAAGTCGAGAGTGCGGGAGAAGCCGAGAGTAGGGGAGCGACCAGCCACGAACGACCCGCAGTCGCCTACGAACCCAAACCCATCGCCCCGGTAGGCGCCCTAACCCCGTCGGGACCGCGCGGCCCGGGCGATAGCAACGACCGCCTTCTCCAGGGCGTACTCAGGATCATCGCCCCCACCCTTGACGCCCGCGTCCGCTTCTGCCACCGCCCGGAGGGCGACCGCGACGCCGTCCGGCGTCCAGCCCCTCATCTGCTGCCGCACCCGGTCGATCTTCCACGGCGGCATCCCGAGCTCACGGGCCAGGTCGGCCGGACGCCCCCCACGCGCGGAGGACAGCTTGCCGATGGCTCGGACCCCTTGCGCCAGCGCGCTGGTGATCAGCACCGGCGCAACCCCCGTCGACAAGGACCACCGCAGCGCCTCGAGCGCCTCCGCCGCCCGCCCCTCGACGGCCCGGTCGGCGACCGTGAAGCTGGAGGCCTCGGCCCGCCCGGTGTAGTACCGCCCGACGACCGCATCGTCGATCGTCCCCTCGACGTCCGCGACCAGCTGCGCCACCGCGGACGCCAACTCCCGCAGATCACTCCCGATCGCATCGACAAGGGCCTGGCAGGCCTCCGGCGTGGCCGACCGCCCGAGCGTACGGAACTCACCGCGCACGAAGGCCAGCCGGTCCGCCGGCCTGGTCATCTTGGGGCAGGCGACCTCCCGCGCTCCCGCCTTCCGCGCGGCATCGAGCAGCCCCTTGCCCTTGGCCCCGCCGGCATGCAGCAACACCAGCGTGATCTCTTCGGCGGGCGCCCCGAAATACGCCTTCACGTCCTTGATCGTGTCCGCAGACAGATCCTGCGCACCCCGCACGACCACGACTTTCCGCTCGGCGAAGAGCGAGGGACTCGTCAGCTCGGCAAGCGTCCCCGGCTGCAACTGGTCCGACGTGAGGTCCCGTACATCCGTGTCCCGATCGGCGGCCCGCGCAGCGGTCACCACCTCTCGCACGGCACGGTCGAGCAGCAGATCCTCCTGCCCGACGGCGATCGTGACGGGGGCGAGTACATCTGCTGCGTCTGCGGATTCAGTCTTCCTGGCCATCGCGCTCAAGCATCCCACGCACCACTGACAACGCCCCCGACGCGAGCCCAGCCGCAGGGCTACGGCTCCTCCCGCCAGCCGTCCCACTCGCCCGCGAACTCGTCCAACTCCCCGGCGTCCAGCCGTCCTTCGGCATCCCGCAGGACCACCAGCCACTGCGCGTCCTCGGCATCGTCCTCACCGGCCAGGGCATCCCGCACGAGCTGCGGCTCCTCGTCTGTCCCGAACCGCTCCCCGAGCGCCTCCAACGCCTCCTGAGCGGCATCGCGATCGGGCAGCACCAGCACATGTCTCACATCGCTCACACGGACATTTTCCGGTACGCGCCGAGCACCCGGTGCCATGGCTCAGCCCTCGCTGTTCAGGCCTCGCCGTTCAGCTCTTGGGGACGATCTGTATGTCCAGGGCGACCCGGATGCTGGGACCGACCACGGCGATGCCCCGGGCGAGCATCGTCTGCCAGCTCACCGTGAAGTCGTCGCGCCGCAGCTCGGTGGTGGCCCGGCACGCCGCCCGCACCTCGCCCTCCATGCCGTTGCCGAGGCCGAGGTACTCGGTGTCGAGCGTGACCGTACGCGTCACTCCGTGCAGCGACAGCGCCCCCGTTACCGCCCACCGGTTGCCGCCCTTGTGCACAAAGCGGTCGCTGTAGAACTCCAGCGTGGGGAAGCGGTCGACGTCGAGGAAGTCCTGCGACCGCAGGTGGTCGTCGCGCATCTTGACGTTGGTGTCGATGGACGAGGCGTCGATCACCACGTGCATCGCCGTCAGATCCACCTGATCGGCGACCCGTATCACCCCGGCGAAAGTGTTGAACCGGCCATGAACCCGCGCGAGTCCGATGTGCCGCGCGGTGAACCCGATCGAGGAATGCGTGGGCTCGATCTCCCAGTCCCCCGGCTCGGGCAGTGCGGGGGGCTGGGCGACCCGAAGCGCCACATCACCGAGCGAGGTCACTGAGTTCTCGCGAACCGTGGCGCTCTCCCGGAGCGGCGTATACCCCTCCGCCGACACCCCGAGCCGGTACTCCCCCGCGGGAACCGTCGCCACGAAGGACCCGAACGGATCCACGCCCCCACTGACCACCTTGTGCCCCATGGCGTCACTGACCGTGAACTCCGCATGCGACACCGGCTGGTTGACCGGATCCAGCACCCGGCAGCTGAGCATCCCGGCACCCGTCGGCATGGGCAGGGCAGCGCGGAGACCTGTCCCCGATCCTTGCACTCGGTTCTTACGGCTTCCCAGCCAAAGGCCGACCATCTACGACACACCTCGCGCAGTATGAAACAAGACAAGCTCTGCTGGCGTTGCATTCGACCACTGGTGCGGCTTTCGAGGCAAGACTCGACCACATCGCGGGAATCCAGCAGATGTGCTGGATATTGGCATGATCAGCCAGAGTTTGCCGTTCCGCTTATGTTTCCTCCTTCAGGAACCCGCTCTCCCGACCGCTGGGACCCGCTCCAGCACGATTCCGAATCGCTCCCGGTACGCGGCCAGCACCTCCTCGTCCGTGGCCATATCCAATCCGTGTTTCCTCCCGTCGGCGGCCGTGATCGTGAGCTTCCGCCCGCTGAGCGTGATCCGGCCACCGTCGTCGGTGACTCGCGAACAGACGAGGGATCGCGTGAAGTGCGACACCGGCGAGGTGCTGTGCCACCAGGCACCGCTCACGCAGTCCTCGAGCACCCGCGGCCGCAACTCCAGCCGGTACTGAGGTGTGCCGTCCCGCAGGACATCCAGATCGCCGGAGCCCGCCGTGCCCCCGCGCACCCCTGCCGGATCCGCCCCGGCCTCGGCCAGCCTGAACGTGCCGGCCGGATCCACCTGCTCGCCCCGCTCCCCGAAAGCCAGCGGATAGTGGCTGTTCGCCCCGAACCCGACGTCGACCAGCCAGTCACCCCCGTCCGACGTCCGCACCCGCAGCGCGAGATGGTCGAACGGAATGCCCAGCCGCTCCCCCTCCCCGTACACCCGCGCCGCGAGGAGCGTCACCTCGAAACCCAAATCCGCAAGCAGCGCTCCGAACGCGCCGTTCAGCTCGTAACAGAAGCCGCCCCGCCGTGCCCTCACCACCTTGTCCAGGAGCTGTTTCTCCTCAAGCACGATCTCCTCTCCCAAGTGGATCGACAGGTTCTCGAACGGCACGGTCAGCAAATGCCGCAGTTGCAGTTCCCGGAGCGCATCGGCGGTGGGCAGCGCGGGGCGCTCGGCCCCGATCCGACGGAGATAGGCGTCTGCCTGTACGGATTCCATGCCTCCCAGTTTCCAGGACACCACTCTCCGGCTCCCGGCTCCTGGCTTGCGGGCCTCATGATCCCGCCACCCACAGGCGGTCCCCCTCGCCGGCGACGGCCATCGCCCCGTCCTCGTCCGTACGCAGCACGGTGGCGCCCCCGGCACGCAGTGCCGCCACCGTGCTCGGTGCCGGATGTCCGTACGGGTTGTCCGCGCCGCATGAGATGAGCGCGAGGCGTGGCGCCGTCCTGCGTATGAGTTCCGGGTCCTGGTAGGCCGACCCGTGATGGGCGACCTTGAGCACGTCCACGCCACCCAGTGCGGCGCCGGCCGGGGATCTCAACAGGGCCTGCTGGGCGGGCGGTTCGAGGTCACCGAGCAGGAGCAGGGTCAGCCCGGCCGACCGTACGATCAGGGCGACACTTGCGTCGTTCGGGCCCTCCGGAGTGGGAGCCGGGCGGGGCGGCGGCCACAGCACCCGCCAGTCGAGCGCGCCCGTACGCCGCCGCTCCCCCGCCAACGCCCGGGTCACCGGGATACGCCGGGCCGCCGCCTGCCGGTGCACGAACTCCGCCTGCTCCAACGGCTCTTCGAAGCCCGTCGTCTCGATCGCGCCCACCGAACGCCCGCGCAGCACGCCCGGCAGCCCCGCCACATGGTCCGCGTGGAAGTGGGTCAGCACGACGAGGGGGAGCCGGGTGATGCCCAGCGTACGCAGGCACCGGTCGACGAGGACCGGATCTGGCCCCGCGTCGACCACCACACCAGCGCCGTCCCCAGCCGCGAGCACCATCGCATCGCCCTGTCCCACGTCGCACATCGCGAACCGCCAGCCCGATGGCGGCCACCCCGTGATCACCCGGGTGATGGGCGCCGGCTGCACCAGCACCAGCAGGAGCAGCAGCGCGCAGGCACCGCTCAGCCAGGGGCGCCTCAGGAGCCTTCGGCCCGCGAGTACAAGCACCACGGTCACGCAGGCGAGCAGCAGCGCGCCCATCCAACTGTCCGGCCAGTCCACGCCCGCGCCGGGCAGGGAGGCTCCGGTGCGGGCGATGTCCGCGATCCAGCCCGCGGGCCAACTCGCGCACCACGCCAGCGCCTTGGCGACCGGCATCGCCCACAAGGCGGTGGCCAGCGTCGCGAAGCCCAGTACCGTGGCGGGCGCGACCGCGAACTCCGCGAGCAGATTGCACGGTACCGCCACCAGGCTCACCCGTGCCGAGAGGAGGACGACCACGGGCGCGCATACGGCCTGCGCCGCGCCCGCCGCGGCCAACGCCTCGGCGAGCCGCGGCGGGACCCGACGCCTCTGGAGTGCGGCGCTCCACCTCGGGGCCAGGGTGAGGAGGGCGCCGGTCGCGAGTACGGAGAGCAGGAAGCCGTAACTCCTGGACAGCCAGGGGTCGTACAGCACCAGGAGCAGAACCGCCGTGGCCAGCGCCGGAATCAGTGACCTGCGGCGGCCGGTGGCGATGGCCAGCAGCGCGATCGATCCGCAGGCCGCCGCCCGCAGCACACTCGGGTCCGGCCGGCACACGATGACAAAGCCGAGCGAGAGTGCCCCACCGAGTACGGCGGTCGCCCGCAACGGGATGCCGATTCTGGAGGCGAGGCCTCGGCGCTCGGCGCGCTGAGCAAGGCCCGGCGGCCCGATGAGCAGGGCGAGCAAGATCGTGAAGTTGGCTCCGCTGACGGCCAGAAGATGAGTGAGATCAGTCGCCTTGAACACCTCGTCCAGCTCCGGCGTGATCCGCGAGGTGTCCCCCACCACGAGTCCTGGCAACAACGCCCGCGCATCCGGCCCCAGCCCCTCGGTCGCCGCACGTAGCCCACCACGCAAGTCCCCCGCGAACCGCTGCGTCCCGGACGGCTCCCCCACCACTCGAGGTGGCCCACTGCCCTGAACCCGCAACACAGCCGCGACCCGCCCACCGTCCGCCAACTCGGGCACCACCCGCGCCTCAACCCGCACCTTCGTGGAGGGCAGGAGGGAAAGCCAGGGTGAGCCTTGTGTCTTCCCGGACGGGGCGCCGGACTCCGATGCGGCTGCGGGACCGTCGCCGGTTTCCGACCCCGCCGCGGAGCTGTCGCCGGATTCCACCCCCACCGTCACGATCACCAGTACCGGTGTCCGCGTCGCCGTCACCGTCCCGTCCGGCTGGTCGATGCGGCGGACGTCGGCATGGAGCAGTACGGCGGTCGGGGCGGCATGGGCTCCCCTGATCCGGGGGCGGGTGAGCCGGGGGTCGGAGGTGACCTCCACGTCGGCGGTCACCTCGGTGTACTTGCGCGCCAACTCCGGAACCGGCCCGCGGCGCAGGTCAGCCCCGTGCAGCCCGCCGGAGGCAGCCGCTGCCGCCACGCAGAGCAGCACGGCGGCGACGGAGGCTTTCGGCCAGGTACGCCACAGAGGGCTTCGCCGCGCGCGGTCGGGCTCCGGAACGGCGGCGGGGTGGCGCTGCGGCTCAGCGTTACCACCGTCCGATTCACCGTG
>NZ_JBIAHS010000002.1:161636-386344 GCF_042870755.1 Streptomyces sp. NPDC006365 | reverse complement strand
TGACTGCGTTCCGGATCGGCGCGGTTGCAGTCCGACTCGACCCTGCCGCCGTCCGATTCGCCGCTCCCGCGGCCTGGTTCACCGTGACTGCGTTCCGGATCGGCGCGGTTGCAGTCCGACTCGACCCTGCCGCCGTCCGATTCGCCGCTCCCGCGGCCTGGTTCACCGTGACTGCGTTCCCGATCGGCGTACCTGCGTTCCGGCTCCGCATGCCTGCGGCCGGATCTGCTGTGGCTTCGGTCCGATTCACCGCACATGCGGTCCGCCTCGCCATGGCCGTGGTGCGACACGCCGCGCTCGCGGTTTCTGCCGATGACCAGCAACCCGCCCGCCACGGCCAGGCAGAAGGCCACCACCCCGATGCTCCAGCCCGGTGACGCGCCCAGTGTCAGTGCCGCCGTCGCCCATGCCGCCAGTGCGGGCGGCACCAACCTCAGGTCGGTGGGCCCTTCTTGGCGAGGACGCGAGGAACCGAGCGGGTTCCCAGAGGCGGCGTGCACGGCCGGGCGGTCGCGCACGCCAGAGTTGGGCCCGCCGGGGCCGCGCTCGGCAGGGCTGGGCGCGCCGGGGCTGGGCGCGCCGGGGCTGGGCGCGGCGGGGTCGCGCACAGCAGCGTCGTGCACAGCGGGGCCGGCCACAGTGGAGTTGGGCGCATGAACCTCCGGCCGATTCACGGTCGTACGAGATTCTGCAGATCGGCGAAACGACGATCACCGATGCCGTTCACTTCCCGGAGTTCGTCGACCGAGCGAAACCCGCCGTGCTGTGTGCGGTAGTCGATGATGTGCTGGGCCAGCACGGGGCCGACGCCCGGCAATGTGTCGAGCTGCTCCAGGGTGGCCGTGTTGAGGGCGACCGGAGCGGCCGGAGCGGCGGCGGCTCCTCCGGGACCGACAGCGCCCCCGGCACCAGTGCCGCCTGTGCCTCCGGTCACGCCGGCTCCCATCCCGGCGGGCGGAGCCCCGACCACCACCTGCTCTCCGTCCACAAGGAGCCGGGCGCGGTTCAGCCCCGCGGTGTCCGCGCCCGGGCGCACTCCTCCGGCGGCCCGCAGCGCGTCAGCGACCCGGGAACCGGCCGGCAACGTGTGGATACCGGGTTCGCGCACCTTGCCGCTGACGTCCACCACGATCGCGGTGCCCGGCGAGCCCACGGGGTCGCGCGCAGCTGTTGAGGATCCGGGTGCCACGCCCGCTTCCTCGTACGGAGCCGTGGGTGCCGCCCGTACCACCTCCGGTGGGCGCACCGGCTGCGTCCGGCCCGACCAGAAGTGCTGACCCGCGAAGACAGCGGCCACCACGAGCAACGCCGAGAGCGCCACCACGCTTTTCCGCTCCAGCCCACATCTCGACTGGAGCCACAGCGGCATCCGCTCCCGCACGGCAAGCCCAACCCGCTCCCGCCACGCGGCTTCAGCCCTGGCCGCAGCTCCGACCCCGGCCTCGATCCCGCCCACTTCGGTGCGAACCGCCCCCACCGCGTCGCCGCCAACCCCACGGTCGCGATAGTCCGCGGGCTCGCCCCGAGGGCTGCCGCTGCCGGGCCGTGGAAAGTGCGGCGGCCCGGCCGCACCCGTCCTCGGGTCACCCCCGGGCGGCCCATGCCCCAACCCCCGCCGCTCTCCGGCCCGTTCGGCGAAGATCGCCTCCGCGCGCAGGCGGAGTGCCTCCGCCGAGGCCTGATGGCGGCGGGCCCTGCCTCGGTAAGGGTGGCGGCGGTGCCGGATGCGGCCGTCGGAGACGGGGCCGCGGCCCGGGCCACTGGTAACGAACGTTGTCCGTGAAGGTGATCGAAGTGCCATGCGACGAGAATCGGGCACCACGGCACTCTCGCGATGATCTTGCCCAATTCCCGTGGATTACCACCCGGTTGTGGATAACTCCGTCACCCACACGAGGAGCCTGGCGGGGTACCCAACGCGGGGCCCGAGGAAGCACTCGCGCACACACCACACGACTCCCACACACAAACCACACACTTAGCGAGATACATCACAGTGAAAAACCTCACCAACCACTGTGAAAACTCACCGAGGCGAAACCACTGCCCCCAACAACCCGGGCCCGGTATGCGCCCCGATGACCGCCCCGACCTCACTCACATGCAGATCGGCCAGGCCCGGCACCCGCGCCCGCAACCGCTCCGCCAGCGCCGACGCCCGTTCAGGCGCGGCGAGATGGTGGACCGCGATGTCGACCTGTGCGCTCCCCGCCCGGCCGGCCACGATCTCCTCGAGGCGGGCGATCGCCTTCGACGCGGTGCGCACCTTCTCCAGCAGTTCGATCCGGCCGCCGTCAAGCTCCAGCAGCGGTTTTACGGCCAGCGCGGACCCGAACAGGGCCTGCGCCGCCCCGATTCGGCCGCCCCGCCGCAGATAGTCCAGCGTGTCGACGTAGAAGTACGCGGATGTGCCGACGGCCCGCTTCTCCGCAGCGGTCACCGCCTCGTCGATCGTGCCGTCCGCCTCCGCGGACTCGGCCGCGGCCAGGGCGCAGAAGCCGAGAGCCATGGCGACCATGCCGGTGTCCACGACCCGTACGGGCACCGGAGCCTCGCGCGAGGCGAGGACCGCCGCGTCGTACGTCCCCGAGAACTCGGCGGACAGGTGCAGCGAGACGATGCCGGTGGCGCCCGCCTCGGCGACCTTGCGGTAGGTCTGGGCGAAGACCTCGGGACTGGGCCGGGACGTGGTGACGGGGCGTCGCTTCTGCAGTGCCTGGGCCAGCGAGCGGGCCGAGATCTCGGTGCCCTCTTCGAGCGCCTGGTCGCCGAGAACCACGGTCAGGGGCACCGCGGTGATGCCGTGGCGCTCCATCGTCCGCGGCGGCAGGTAGGCCGTTGAATCGGTGACGATAGCGACATGGCGGGACATGAGCTGGAGATTACCCGCAGGAACGCGCGGACGGCAGCCCGGCACTTCGCGCCTGTTGCCGCCGGATCGGCCGGATCACGTCGCGCTCCCGGATCAAGTCGTGCTCTCCGGGCGGGGCTTCTTCTCCCAGGGGTAGGTGGGCCGCGCTGCCGCCGGCGTGATGGCGGGCCGGGTGGGTGTGGGTTCCTCCTCGGCGGTGCGCGACGGAGCCGTGTCCGGCCAGGTCTGCTGGTCGCCAGGCGCCGCCGGTGCCTCCGGCCACGGGGGCGGCGGCTGCGCGGGCGCCGGCTCCTTCGTCCAGTGCCGCAGCGCACCCGCCTCCATGTCGATCTGCTGGCTCAGTGAGTCCAGGTCGTCGCCCGCGAACCGACGGGCCCGGTCGCGCGCCGCCGAGCGCAGGGCGTCGGCCGACTTCGTGATCTGCTCCGTACGCTCCCGCAGCTCCGGCAGCTGCTCGACGAGGCGGGCTCTGTTCGGCTCGCGCTCCAGTCGCTTCATGTCGGCGTCCAGTTCGTGGCCGTGCACGCTGAGTCGCTGGAAGAGGGCCAGGGACTCCTTCAGCGACTCGTCCTCGGTCACGCCCGCGTGCAGCGCGTCCTGGGTGGCACGCATCGACGTGCGCAAGGAGAGCCGCAGTTGGGCCAGCTCACCGAACACTCCCGGCTGTGCGAAGGTCTTCGCCCTGAGTGTGGAGTCCTCGACCGTGCGGCGGGCCTGCGCGACGGTGCGGTCCACGCCGCGCTTGGCTGCGCCGACCGCCTTCACCGTCGCATACGTCCCCAGGACCACGAACAGCACGAAGATCAGCGCCACGATTGCGGCCACGGCTTCCATGACGACGTTCCTCTCGGGTCCTGCTTGTCGGTACTGCTTCCAGGTCCTGCTTGAAGTGCCTGCGGGCTCTTCCACGGTAAACGGAAAAAGCAGGCCGGGGGTTCCAGCGGAACCCCCAACCTGCCCGTAGGGGACTACCCCGACTCGCGTTACGCGGGAACGATGTTCACCAGCTTCGGCGCCCGCACGATCACCTTGCGGATCCCCGCGCCTTCCAGCGCCGCCACGACCTTGTCGTCACCCAGGGCCGCCTTCTCCAGTTCCTCGTCGGAGATCGACGGGGACACCTCCAGGCGCGCCTTGACCTTGCCCTTGACCTGCACGACGCAGGTCACGGTCTCGTCCACGACGTACGCCCGGTCGGCGACCGGGAAGTCCTGGTGGACGACCGAGTCGGTGTGCCCCAGCTTGCGCCACAGCTCCTCGGCGATGTGCGGGGCCAGCGGCGCGACCAGCAGCACCAGGGACTCGGCGACCGTGCGCGGCACCGGGCCCCCCGCCTTCGTCAGGTGGTTGTTCAGCTCGGTGACCTTGGCGATGGCGGTGTTGAAGCGCAGGCCCTCCAGGTCCTGGCGTACGCCGTCGATCGCCTTGTGCAGGGCACGCAGCGTGTCCTCGTCCGGCTCGCTGTCCGTGACCGTGACGGCGCCGGTGGTCTCGTCCACGACGTTGCGCCACAGCCGCTGCAGCAGGCGGAACTGGCCCACCACCGCGCGCGTGTCCCACGGCCGCGACACGTCCAGGGGTCCCATGGCCATCTCGTACAGACGCAGGGTGTCCGCCCCGTACTCGGCGGAGATCTCGTCCGGAGTGACCGCGTTCTTCAGGGACTTGCCCATCTTGCCCAGCAGGCGGGTGACCTTCTCGCCCTCGTAGTAGTACGCGCCGTCGCGCTCCTCCACCTCGGCGGCCGGCACCGCGATGCCCCGGCTGTCGCGGTAGACGTATGCCTGGATCATGCCCTGGTTGAACAGCTTGTGGAACGGCTCGGCCGACGAGACGTGCCCCAGGTCGTACAGGACCTTGGACCAGAAGCGCGCGTACAGCAGGTGCAGTACGGCGTGCTCCGCGCCGCCCACGTACAGGTCGACGCCCCCGTGCGGCATGCCCTCGCGCGGGCCCATCCAGTAGCGCTCGTTCTCCGGGTCGACCAGCTGCTCGCTGTTGTGCGGGTCCACGTAGCGCAGCTCGTACCAGCAGGAACCGGCCCAGTTGGGCATGGTGTTGGTCTCACGGCGGTACTTGCGCGGGCCGCGGCCGTCGCCCAGGTCCAGGGTGACGTTCACCCAGTCCTCGTTGCGGGACAGCGGTGTCTCCGGCTCGGTGTTCGCGTCGTCCGGGTCGAAGGTGCGCGGCGAGTAGTCCTCGACCTCCGGCAGCTCCAGGGGCAGCATCGACTCGGGCAGCGGGTGGGCGACGCCTTCCTCGTCGTAGACGATCGGGAAGGGCTCGCCCCAGTAGCGCTGGCGGCTGAACAGCCAGTCGCGCAGACGGAAGTTGACGGTGCCCTCGCCGATGGCCTTGCGTTCCAGCCACTCGGTGATGCGGGCCTTGGCGTCGGCGACGCCCAGGCCGTCCAGGGAGACGTCCGCGCCGGAAGAGTTGACGATCTTCGCGTCGTACGACACGAAGGCGTCGTCCCACGTCGACGGGTCGGTGCCGCGGCCGTCGGCCGGCTCGACGACGCAGCGGATCGGCAGCTCGAAGGCGCGCGCGAAGGCGAAGTCGCGGCTGTCGTGCGCCGGGACGGCCATGATCGCGCCGGTGCCGTAGCCCATCAGCACGTAGTCGGCGATGAAGACCGGAATCTGCTCGCCGTTGACCGGGTTGGTCGCGTACGCGCCGATGAAGACGCCGGTCTTGTCCTTGGCCTCGGCCTGGCGCTCGACATCCGACTTGGAGGCGGCTTGCGCACGGTAGGCGGCGACTGCCTCGGACGGGGTCGCGTGGCCTCCGGTCCACACCTCGTGAGTGCCCTCGGGCCATTCCTGGGGGGTGAACTTCTCGACCAGCGGATGCTCCGGCGCCAGCACCATGTAGGTCGCGCCGAACAGGGTGTCCTGGCGCGTGGTGAAGACCGTGATGTTCTCGCCGTCGATCGGGAAGTCGACGCGGGCGCCCTCGGAGCGGCCGATCCAGTTGCGCTGCTGCAGCTTGATGGCCTCGGGCCAGTCCAGCGCGTCCAGGTCGTCCAGCAGCCGGTCGGCGTAGGCGGTGATGCGCATGTTCCACTGACGCAGCTTGGCCTTGAAGACGGGGAAGTTGCCGCGCTCGGAGCGGCCGTCCGCGGTCACCTCCTCGTTCGCCAGTACGGTGCCCAGGCCGGGGCACCAGTTGACGGGCGCGTCGGAGGCGTACGCCAGCCGGAACCCGCTCAGGACGTCGGCGCGCTCGGCGGCGGTCAGGTCATGCCACCCGCGTCCGCCGGGAACAGCCCGCTCGCCGCTCTCGAACCGGGCGACCAGCTCGGCGATCGGGCGAGCCTTCTGCGCCTCGTCGTCGTACCAGGAGTTGAAGATCTGCAGGAAGATCCACTGGGTCCACTTGTAGTAGTCCGGGTCGATCGTCGCGAACGAGCGGCGGCTGTCGTGGCCCAGGCCCAGCCGGCGCAGCTGCACCTGCATGTTCTTCATGTTGGCCTCGGTGGACACGCGCGGGTGCGTGCCGGTCTGCACGGCGTACTGCTCGGCGGGCAGGCCGAAGGCGTCGAAGCCCAGTGTGTGCAGGACATTGTGGCCGGTCATGCGCTGATACCGGGCGAACACATCCGTGGCGATGTAGCCCAGGGGGTGGCCGACGTGCAGGCCCGCACCGGAGGGGTACGGGAACATGTCCATGATGAACTTCTTGGGCTTGGCCACCAGCGCGGCGTCAGCGGCCAGGTCGCCGGTGGGGTTGGGCGCCGCGTAGGTGGCGTTCGCCTCCCAGAAGTCCTGCCAGCGTGCCTCGATCTCGCCGGCCATGGCGGCCGTGTAGCGGTGCGGCGCCACCACCTCGGAGGCGGTGGCGGGGTTCGTCTCGCTCATGATCCTCAAAGCTCCATCGATCGTCTCTGCCAGCGGCCTGGGAAATGAAAAAACCCCTCGCACAGGAGGGGACGCCGCGCCGATTCCGGCCACGGTTTCATCGGTGGCCGGGACTGATCAGCGCGGCTCGCTAAGCAGAAGGCGTACGGCACGCATGGCGTCAGGGTACCGCAGCCGTCGAGGGGGCCGCGACGGAGATATCCGGGGCACATGACACGGCGTGCCACACTCATGTTGCGGCACCAACAGCTGACTAAAGGTCAAGAGTTACTCGGCGTAAGGGAATCTAAGGGACATCGCACATCCCTCAGGACCCTTAGATAACGGCGCAATAACTCAAACCTCGTACCCCTCGGTATGTCTCGGCCTAGAGTGCGGCAGCGGGACCGCTTCCCCGAACTGTTTGGGAGACACCCCCCATGAACACTCGACGCAGTAACAGCCCGGTTCCCCGACCGGGCTGCTCGGCCCGCGGTGGATTCACCGCGGGCGCGTTGCCGCTCATACCCTTCGTCGTGATGTTGGGAGGTACGTCGTGGTAAGCGATACGACGTCGGACAGCACGGTGGATGACTCGTTCGCCGCGTTCCTCGACTTCGGTACAGGCGTCCTGTCCCTCGTCTGCCTCACTGCCTCCGTGATCTGGGGACTGGTCGCCCAGGACAGGATCTTCCTAGACGCCCGCCAGCGGATGCTGGCGCAGGCGGTGCACCGGATCACCGCGGTCGCCGCGGTCGTGTTCCTCTTCGTGCACATCGGGACCAAGCTCGCGCTGGACCACACCTCGTGGATCGCCGCGATCATCCCGTTCGGACTCGTCGGCTCGAACGACGAGATGCTGGGCAGGGCCTTCCTCATCGGTCTGGGCACCCTGGCCAGCCTGATGATGATCTTCGTGGCCATCACCGGTATCCTGCGCAATCGCTTCGCGGCCTCGGCACCCGTCGCGTCCCGCTGGCGCGTGATGCACAGCCTGGCCTACCCGGCCTGGTGCATGGCGCTGGTCCACGGTCTGTTCGCCGGCCGCCAGGCGAAACCGGTCTTCGTGATCCTCTACGTCCTGAGCCTGGTGGCGGTCGGCGGGGCGCTGGCCCTGCGGGCGTCTCCGCCACCGTTCAGGCGCAAGGTCGCCCAGCGCATCCGGGAACTGATCGGGAACACCGGCGGCGGACTACGCGCGGAGCCCCCGGGGCGTCGCACCGCGGCCGAGGCCCGGCAGACGGGCGGCGCCGGTTCACGTCCGGGCTTCCCGGAGGGGAATGTCCCGCGGCAGCGCACAGGTTCCCCGTCGAACGCCTCGCTGTA
Organism: Streptomyces sp. NPDC006365; assembly: GCF_042870755.1. Taxonomy (NCBI): domain Bacteria; kingdom Bacillati; phylum Actinomycetota; class Actinomycetes; order Kitasatosporales; family Streptomycetaceae; genus Streptomyces; species Streptomyces sp. NPDC006365. The sequence continues at coordinate 378,307 of NZ_JBIAHS010000002.1, read as the reverse complement.
CGACACCGGACAGCGCGCCGCCCTCACGGACACGGGGGCCGGCGCCTCGCTGTACGACACGGGCCGGCGCGCCGCGTTCACGGACACCGGGGCAGGCGCCTCGCTGTACGACACCGGACAGCGCGCCGCCTTCACGGACACCGGGTCCAACCCGCTCACCGACACCGGCGGCTTCTCGGCCGCCTACCGGGCCGTGTCCAACACCGGCAGCATCCCGCGCATCCAGGACCCCCTCGGCCAGCCCGAGCCGGCCCAGCACATGCAGGGGCTCCCGATGGACGTACAGCCCACGGAGGCGCTCCCGCGCGTCGAGGACAACGCCCCGCGCTGGCCGGCTCCGTCCCCGCCGCTGTACGAGGCCCCGCCGCGCCCCTCCGAGACGCCCACCACGTACAACCCGGTCTACGACACGGGCAGCACGCCCTACGTGACTCCCGGCACTCCCCCGTCGTACGGATCCAATGATTTCTACGACACCGGTGAGTCGTACGACCCCCTTGGTACGTACAACACGAATGACACGTACGACAGCGGTCCCGCCACTGAAACGCTGCCCGGTGCATTCGACGCACCCAGCTCCGGCGAACCCTGGAACGCGCCTTCCGGAGGCTTTTAGTGAACGCCGCTCTCCCCGATGTCCCCGAGGTCCGCGTGGTCGGACTTCCTCAGCTCACCTCGGGTTTCGACCTGGTCGAAAGGCTCGATCTGGACATGCACCTGAAAGTGCACGGTCCGCTCGAGCCGATGGGCGGGGAACAGCTCGCGCAACTCGCCGAGCGCATATCCCTGAAGGGCCGCGGCGGCGCGGGCTTCCCCTTCCACAAGAAGCTGCGGTCGGTCGCCGAGTCGGCGATCAAGCGCGGCGTCCGGCCCGTGGTCGTCGTCAACGGCAGTGAGGACGAGCCGGCCTGCCGCAAGGACACGGTGCTGATCAACCGTGCTCCTCACCTCATCCTGGATGGCGCCCTGCTGGTCGCTGAGGCCCTCGGGGCCCGCACCCTCGTGGTCGGTGTGACCCGCGAGTCCACCCAGCAGTCCATGGAGGCCGCGCTCGCCGAGCGGGGCCTGAACAACCGGCGCGGCTCCGTCCTCCGCGCGCGTGTGCAGCGCAACCCGGTGCGGATGGTGACCGGCGCCGCCGCCTCGCTGATCCGCTCCATCGACGGCGGTCCGGCGATCCCGCCCGGCCGCAAGATCAGCGCCTCGCAGAGCGGCGTCGGCGGTGCTCCCACGCTGCTGTCCAACGCCGAGACGTTCGCGCAGCTGGCGATCGCCGCGCGCATCGGCTCCGAGCGCTACGGCAACACCGGCCTGTACGACGAGCCCGGCACCGTCATGGTCACCGTCTCCGGTGCCGTCGCCCGCCCCATGGTGATCGAGATGCCCACCGGTGTGCCGCTGCGGTACGTCCTGCAGCTCGCCGGCGCCCCGCCGGTCCCGCAGGGCGTGCTGACCGGCGGCTATCACGGCAAGTGGATCGACGCGGCCACGGTCAACGAGGCGATCGTCTCGCGTGACTCCCTGGCGGCGGTGGGTGGTTCGCTGGGCGCGGGCGCGATTCTCCCGATCAGCCAGGAGACCTGCCCGCTGGGCGAGTCGCTGCGCGTGGCGCAGTGGCTGGCCGAGGAGAGCGCGGGGCAGTGCGGCCCCTGCTATCTCGGGCTGCCCGCCGCGGCACGGGGCATGGAGGACATCCTCAACGGCGGCGGCCCCGCCGCCCTGGAAGCGGTCAAGCAGGTCGCCCACGCCGTGAAGCGGCGCGGTGCGTGCTCTCACCCGGACGGCTCCGCGATGTTCCTCGAGTCGACGCTCAAGGCGTTCACCGACGACCTGGCCGCGCACGTCCTCGGCAACGGCTGCGGCAGGCCCGTGGAGGGCGTACTGCCGCTCTTCGAGGGCGGCGGCGTCCCGACCGGTATCCCGGGCGGCCAGGGGCAGTTGGAGGCGGGTCCCAGCCGGCAGAAGATCTACGTCGACTGGACGCTGTGCCGAGGGCACGGTCTGTGCGCCGACATCCTCCCGGAGGTCTTCGAACTGGGCGCAGACGGGTTCCCGACCGTCGCCCAGGCGCAGGTGCCGCGCTACGCCGAGCAGAAGGCCATGCGCGCCGTTCGCCGCTGCCCGGCGCTCGCGCTGCGCATCGAGGAGGACAACTCCGGGGGCCCGGCCCGCAACAACCTCCCCGTCCTGTCGCAGGGCCGAGGCCAGGGCCGCGGCCAGGGCCGAGGCCGCCGCGCACTCGGCAGCGGCCGCTGAACGGGACGTAACGACGCACGAGGCAGTACAGACAGAAGGCGGGCCATCCGATCGGATGGCCCGCCTTCTTCTGATCTCTTCATCTGCTGTGGAGCTAAGGAGATTTGAACTCCTGACCCCCTGCATGCCATGCAGGTGCTCTACCAACTGAGCTATAGCCCCTTGTGTCCGTCCGGTTGACCCGGCGGCGACGCCAACATTACACGCTCCTACCGGTGCACCACCAAATCGTTTACGGGGCGCACGGGCTGGGGCGGGACAGGTGCCGGACCGCGTCCCGAGTCAGGCCGTGGCGAACGAATAGAACCGTTTGAGCGTGCAGTGCTCGTCGAGGAGCCGGCCGTAGATCGGCTCGCCCTCCAGCTCGCGGTACGTCTCGATGGGGTCGCCTTTTATGATCAGCGCCCGTGCGCATTCCTCGCACCAGTACTGGTAGTCGTGGTTGACCGGTTCCATGTCGCGGACGATGGGCGTACCACTGCCGCACCAATCGCACTTCCGCCTGTGCGCACCCATCGATCAGCTCCAGCTGTGGCCGCAGGCCGTGCACACGTAGGAGATCCCGCCGTTGTCGCCGAGGACTTGCGCGACGTGGGCCGATCCGCAGGAAGGGCAGTCGAGCCGGGTGATCTTGTCCCGTATCACCTCTGCGTCGGGGAGGTCGTCGACCTCCCCGATGATGCTCGCAGGCATCGCCAACTCCCTCCACCCGTCGGGCCGCGCCCCCTTCCGGCCGTTTGATTCTGCCATGGCCGGACCGATACGGTCAGCGACGCCTTCGTACCAGTCCGGACACGGCAGCCGCGATACCCGTCGCGGCCAGCGCGAACGTACAACGAGGAGCGCCTCCGAAGAGGTATACGCCTCCCGGGCCCAAGTGACTCAAGCGGGTTCAAGAAGAGTGTGCCGATCGGCAACGAAAAATCCCGCTCCCCTTGTGGGGAACGGGATCCTCACGCCGTAGCGCCTGTGTGGAGCTAAGGAGATTTGAACTCCTGACCCCCTGCATGCCATGCAGGTGCTCTACCAACTGAGCTATAGCCCCTTGCGTTCGCTCGCCCGGCGGGCTGAACAAGAGGAACTTTAGCCTGCGGCCTGCCGGAAAGTGAAATCCGGGTCCACGGGTCTACGGGCACAGGTCCACGGGCACCTGGAAGCCGGGGCCAACCCCCGATGGCCTCCGCGTCGGTCGCCGTCTGTCGGGGTCAGTCGTCGTCTCCCAGGACCGGTTCCGGCAGCGTGCCCGCGTTGTGTTCCAGCAGGCGCCAGCCTCGGGCGCCCTCGCCCAGGACGGACCAGCAGCAGTTGGAGAGGCCGCCGAGGCTTTCCCAGTAGTGGGAGTCGAGGCCGAGGAGGCGGCCGATGGTGGTGCGGATGGTGCCGCCGTGGCTGACCACCACGAGTGTGCCGTCGTCGGGGAGCTTCTCGGCGTGCCGGAGCACCACGGGGGCGGCGCGGTCGGCGACCTCGGTCTCCAGTTCGCCACCGCCACGGCGCACCGGCTCACCGCGCTTCCACGCCGCGTACTCGTCGCCGTGCCGCGCGATGATCTCCTCGTGCGTCAGGCCCTGCCAGACGCCCGCGTACGTCTCGCGCAGGCCCTCGTCGTGGGTCACGTCGAGGGTGGTGAGGGCGGCCAGCTCGGCGGCCGTGTTGGCCGCCCGCTTCAGGTCCGAGGCGACGATCGCGTCGGGTCCGAGGGAGGCGAGCAGCCGAGCGGCGCGGCGGGCCTGCTCGAGGCCGGCCTCGGTGAGTTCGACGTCGGTCGTGCCCTGGAAGCGGCGCTCCACGTTCCACGAGGTCTGCCCGTGGCGCCACAGGATGACCCGACGGCCCCGGCCGGCCTTCTTCCCGGCCTCGGACAGCGGCTTGCCCTCCGAGGCCCCCGTTCCCGCGCTCAACGCAGCTCACCGCCCAGGCCGGCGTCCTCCGCCTCCTGCACCTTGGCGTGCTCGGCGGCCTTGCCGCGGGTGGCCTTGGCGTCGGCGGGCAGGGTGAGCTCCGGGCAGTCCTTCCAGAGCCGCTCCAGGGCGTAGAAGACGCGCTCCTCGCTGTGCTGGACGTGCACCACGATGTCGACGTAGTCGAGCAGCACCCAGCGGGCCTCGCGGTCGCCCTCGCGGCGTACCGGCTTGGCGTCGAGTTCCTTGTTCAGCCGCTCCTCGATCTCGTCGACGATCGACTTGACCTGGCGGTCGTTGGGCGCGGAGGCCAGCAGGAAGGCGTCCGTGATCGACAGCACGTCGCTGACGTCGTACGCGATGATGTCGTGCGCGAGCTTGTCGGCGGCCGCCTGCGCGGCGGTGTTGATGAGCTCGAGAGAGCGGTCAGTGGCGGTCACTACCAAGGCTTTCCGTCGGCGGTCAGGTCTCCCCCAGGGGGTTACCCCAAGGGTCTCACGGACCGCCGACACCACCCCACGGTTGGCCCGCCACGCGATTGGCCCGCCGACTCCCCCACCTTCCCTAGCCCGCCGAGCCGCCCACCTCGTAGTCCTGGCCGAGCACCACCGACACATCCGCGTTCGGGGCGCCCTTGCCCTTCTTCACGGAGCCGGCCGGCAGCCCCAGCGTCTTGGCGACCTCCACCGCGTCCGCCTTCCTCGCGGCGTCGGTGTAGGTGATCCGGGACGCCGTCTGGGCGGCATCGGCCTTGCCGGCGTCGACGAAGGTGTAGCCGCCGTTGAGCAGGACGACGCGGGCCTGCTCGGTGGCGTCCCCCTTGCCGGTGGCGTTCCTGATGCCGACCTGGACGGCCGCGTCCTTCTCGGGGCTCTTCGCAGCCCCGCCGAGTACGTCCTTGACCACGCTGTCGCCGGCCTTCGTGCTCAGCCTGCCGTCCGACTGGACCGGCAGCAGCACGGACTTGTGGTCGCCGCCCTTGGCGTGGTCTGCGAGCTTGGCGAGGAAGGTGCCCAGGTCCTTGTCGGTCAAGGGGGGCTCGATGATCTGCGCGAGCGTCTGCACGGTGGTCGTGGCGGCCTGCGGATCCGACGACACCTTGCGCAGCACGCCCTGCATGACCTGCCCGAACCGCTCCAGCTGCGCGTTCTGCGCCTCCCCGGAGCCACGGTAGGTGGCGTACGCGATGGCCATCTTTCCGCTGAGCGTCTGGTCCTCGCCCTTGTTGACCAAGGGGGCCTCGCCCTTCCGCTTGGCCGCCGGGTCCGGCACGTCCGCGTTGGTGTCGATGTCGATGTTGCCGACGAGGTCGACGAGGTTACTGAGGTAGGGGGTGTCCAGGCGCCAGGTGCCCTCGATGTCCGTGCCGAGCACGGTGTCGATCGCGTCACGCGTGCCGGAGGTGCCGTCGTCGTCCACGGACTTGGCGAGTGTGGTCGTGGTGCCGTTGTCGTCCGAGACGGCGAGGGAGTTGGGGACCAGGACGGTGGTGCCCTGCTTGGTGGTGGTGTTGTTGACGAGCAGTGCCGTCGAGGTGCCGCCGCCCTTGGTGTTGTGCAGGTGGACGACGATCACATCGCGGTTCTGGGCGCCCGCGGCCGTCGCGGTGCCGGTCTTCGCGTCCGACGACGTGCCGGGCAGCTTCCCGGCGTACCAGAGGTAGCCGACACCGCCGGCCGCGACCAGGGCGAACACCACGATCAGGGCGACGACGCGACCGCGGGCCCGGCGGCGGGCCTCCTCGCGCCGCTCGGTGCGGTTCTCGGTGAACTTCAGCCAGTCGATGACGTCTTCGGAGTCGTCGGTCGGCTCCTCGACGAAGGTGAACTGCTCGGTGCGGTAGTCGCGGTCGTCCCGCTGCCCGTCCGCCTGCTCCTCGGCCTCCGGCCGCTCGGGTCCCGCCTGCTGGGGGATGTAGGCGGTCTGCTCGGCGACGCCCGGCTGCTGACCGCTGCCCGCGGCCTGCCCGTAGGGGTGATACGAGGCGGGAGGGGGCGGAGCGGCGCCGTGAGCAGCCGTGCCGTACGGGTCGTACGTGCTCTGCGAGCCGTATGCCGCGTTTACGCCGTTTCCCCCGTATGAGCCGCCGGGCTGCTGATGACCGTTTCCGGTGTCGTACGACGGCGCCTGCTGACCGTTCGCGTACGGGTCGTACCCGTAGCGCTGCTGCTGCGAGCCGTAGGCGTCGTACCCCTGCGGCGTCTGGGACGGCGGTGGCACCTGCCGGTACACCGGCTGCCCGAATTCGTCGTATCCGACGATCTCGTAACTCTGATCACCTTGATAACTGTGGTCGCCCCCGTACCCAGCGTCGTATCGGTCGTTCACCGGTGCCCCTCTCGGTTCACTCGCCTCACTCGCCGCGGTACAGCTCACGCTTGTCGATGTAGCGCACCACACCGTCCGGGACCAGATACCAGACCGGGTCACCCTTGGCGACCCTGGCTCGGCAGTCCGTGGACGAGATGGCGAGCGCGGGGACCTCGACGAGCGAGACACCGCCCTCCGGGAGCCCCGGGTCGGTCAGCGCGTGGCCGGGCCGGGTGACCCCGATGAAGTGCGCGAGGGAGAACAGCTCCTCGGCGTCGCGCCAGGTGAGGATCTGGGAGAGCGCGTCGGCGCCGGTTATGAAGAAGAGGTCCGTGTCGGGATTGAGCGCGCGCAGATCGCGCAGCGTGTCCGTGGTGTAGGTCGGGCCGCCGCGGTCGATGTCGATACGGCTCACCGAGAACTGCGGGTTCTCGGCGGTCGCGATGACCGTCATCAGATAGCGGTCCTCGGCCGGGGAGACCTTGCGGTCGGACTTCTGCCACGGCTGCCCGGTCGGCACGAACACCACCTCGTCGAGGTGGAACTGCGCGGCGACCTCACTGGCCGCGACGAGGTGGCCGTGGTGGATCGGGTCGAACGTCCCGCCCATGACGCCGAGGCGGCGCTTGCCCGGATTCGACGGGCCGGGGGCCGGGATGTTGTCCCGGCCCGCCACCGGACCGCTTGGCATGTCCTGCTCTCCCATGCGTGCAGACCCTACCGGCCCGGTCCCTGAGCCCCGCCCCGCGGACGTCAGCGGTCCCGGTTGAAGCGGGTGGTGATCCACAGCAGCAGAAGGAGGACGAAGAGCGCGCCGCCACCGGTCAGGTAGGCGCTGAGGCTCTCGTGGTTGCCGCCGTGCTCCTCTCCCTCGGCGGCGAGGGAGACCAACTGGGCAGCGGTGCTGTGGAAGCTCATCTTCGGCAGGACCTATCCGGTGTGGGCGGGATACAGACGTACGGCCATCGTAAGCGGGCGCCGCCGCGCGGATCACGCCGACTCCGTCACGCACGCTCGATCACGGCGGTTCCGCCGCCGGGAACTTCGGCCGGGGCTCAGTCGTCCCGCTTGTAGCCACGCAGCAGGAACCAGGCAACCAAAACGCAGCCGACAACCATCACTATCAACACGACACGGAGCAGATTCCCCGATCCCTGCTGTTGTGCGGCGCTCGCTGCCTCGGCGAGCCAGGCTTGGGGGTGGTGCTCCATGACGTGCGACTCCTTCGCTGTACTGCACGTCCACGGTATATCCGCCTAGGCTGTACCCCGCCTTGGGGGCACAGAAGGCAAACAGACGCATGGGGGACCACATGCCAGAAGACAGCCACGAGAACGTACCGAGCAGGCAGCGCAGGCGCTTCGAAGGGATCTCCTCCCGGGCGTACGAACACCCCGCTGACCGCTCGGCCCTGGTCGCCCTGCGCAAGCTCAGCGGCTTCGACACGGTGTTCAAGGCGCTCAGCGGACTGCTCCCGGAGCGCAGCCTGAGGCTGCTGTTCCTGTCCGATTCCGTACGGGTCTCGGACGCCCAGTTCGCGCACCTGAACGACATGCTGCGGGACGCCTGCTACATCCTGGACCTGGAGAAGGTCCCGCCGATGTATGTCAACCAGGACCCGCAGCCGAACGCGATGTGCATCGGCCTGGACGAGCCGATCATCGTCGTCACCACCGGCCTCGTCGAGCTGCTCGACGAGGAGGAGATGCGGGCGGTCATCGGCCACGAGGTCGGCCACGCCCTGTCCGGCCACTCCGTCTACCGCACGATCCTGCTCTTCCTCACCAGCCTCGCGCTCCGCGTCGCCTGGATCCCGCTGGGCAACATCGCGATCATGGCGATCGTGACCGCCCTGCGCGAGTGGTTCCGCAAGTCCGAGCTGTCCGCGGACCGCGCCGGGCTGCTGGTCGGCCAGGACCTGAAGGCCTCGATGCGCGGCCTGATGAAGATCGCGGGCGGCAACCACCTGCATGAGATGAACGTGGACGCGTTCCTCGCCCAGGCCGAGGAGTACGAGGCCGGGGGCGACCTCCGCGACTCCGTACTCAAGATCCTGAACGTCATGCCCCGCTCCCACCCCTTCACCACGGTGCGCGCCGCCGAGCTGAAGAAGTGGGCCGAGTCCCGCGACTACCAGCGGATCATGGACGGCCACTACCCGCGCCGCGACGAGGACGGCGACACCAAGGTCACGGACTCCTTCCGCGAGTCGGCCTCCGCCTACGCCACCCACGTGCGCAGCTCCAAGGACCCGCTGATGAAGCTGGTCACGGACATCGCGGGCGGCGCGGGCGACATCGGCGGCCGGGTCAGGCGCGGCTTCGGCGGCTTCGCGAGCGGCTCGAGCACGGGCTCCCCCAAGGACCGTCCACAGGACGACCGCCCCGACGACGAGAGCCCCAACGGCACCAGCTGATCAGCACGAAGCCCGGCTACAACTTGGGCTGGGCACTGGCCGACAGCGACCCGCACAGCGCCGTGGCACCGCCCGTCGCGTACGGGTCGGTGCCGGCCGGTCCGCCCGCCTTCGCCGTCTGCCCCGCGAGCAGCGGGCGCAGATGGCTCGTCGCGTCCTCGGCGCAGGCGAGCGGCCCGGCCTGGACGTACGAGACGACCAGCTCCGCCTGGTGCATCCGCAGATCGTCGCGGTCGAACCGGAAATGCAGCTCGCGCCGGACGGTGAACAGCGAGGCCTTGGCACCATCCTCCGAGCCCGTCGGCCGCAGCGCGTAGACGAAGGTGTGGTCGGCCGTCACCTCAAGGGTGTCCGCGTCGGTCTCGGCCGCCTGCAGTGTGCCCTGCACCCGGATCTTGGGGTCGGCCAGCTGGGCCTGGGAGGGGTCGAAGCGGACCAGCCAGCCGGTGGGCGCATGCCGCCCGTCCGTGGTCGGACGGTCGAAGCTCTGGTCGAACTGGTCGAGCTGCTGCGGATCGAGCAGGATCCGTACGGGCCGGGTGGCGCCGCCGGTGAGCACGTCCGGGTCGAGCGCGGACTCGACGAGGTAGTCCTTCGCCGTGGTGAGCGCGGTGACGACCTGGCTGTCCGAGAAATGGGCGGTGCGCCGGGAGGCGGGCATCGTGATCCCGTCGGCGCCGATACGGAACTGATCGGCCGGGCTGCGCGCAAACAGGAGCCCGGTGTCGGCGGCGCCCGGCACGGCGCCCTGCGGCGCGAGGGGTATGACCGTCATCCGCAGCGGCTCGGGCGGCTTCGCGGCGGGCGTCTGGTACGGGTGGCGTACACCCATGTAGATCGCCGTGCCGAAGGCGACGGCGATCAGCAGAACGAGGATCAGCGCCTGCCGGGACAGACCGCGACGCACCGGCGGGCGGCGGCGCACGGCCGGCGCGTGGTCGGCGATCCGCTCCTGCGCGGAGAACTCCTGGAGACGGGCAGCTCGGACGAACGACTCGTCGAAGACGACGGATCGGTACTCTTCCTCACCGCCACCGGAAGCACCGTCGGGTGTTCCTTCCGGTGGGTCTCCTGGCCCGCCCATACTTTCAGAGTAGGTCTCTGGAACCTCACGTAAACGCCGCCGTACGCGACAAGTTCAGGGTGTTCGCGGTTCCGCCGGGACGGGTGGCTGGGAGTAGTCGGCGGACGCCGAGGGGCGCGTTCCGCCTCCCTGGTCAACGCCTGTCGACGCTGGTGGCGGGACCTGGGGCTGGCGGTTGGACGAGGCGCCGCGGTAGACCGCAGTGAAGGCGAGCGCGACCATGCCGACGCCCATCAGGAGGGCGAGCATCCACGCTACGGGGCGGTGCCAGCGGGCCTGTTTGCCGTACGACCCGTGCCCGTAACGACCGTCGAAGTCGTCACGGTCGTCGAAATCGTCCAGGTCCGGATCATGGCCGAAATCATGGCGGCCGTCGGGTCCGAAGTCGTCGTACCGCTCATCGTCACCGCGTGGGCCCCGGGTGCGCCCCCGGCGCGCCTCGGCCTCGGAGGCCTCTGCGCGGGCCTGCGCGGCGGCAAGGAGGCGTTCGACGGCGGTCGGCTCATGGACCGCGGCCGCCCGTACGAAGGCCTCGTCGAAGACCACGGAGGCGAACTCTTCGTCCGAGCCTCCGCGGTCGCGGTCGTCGTCGGGCTCCCAGCCGTCAGGAAACGGCGTGCCCCCCACGTCCTCCGGCACGGAACCAGAGTAGACCTGGGGGTTCAATTTGGGCAGACGGTACGAAGATTCATCCACCTGGCGAGACAGCTTCTGCTCAGCGCCGGATGTGCCCGTCGCCCGTGACGATGTACTTCGTGCTCGTCAGCTCCGGCAGCCCCATCGGGCCCCGCGCGTGCAGCTTCTGCGTGGAGATGCCGATCTCGGCGCCGAAGCCGAACTGGCCGCCGTCCGTGAAGCGCGTGGACGCGTTCACGGCGACCGTCGTGGAATCGACCAGCTGGGTGAAGCGGCGGGCGGCCGGCTGGGAGGTGGTGACGATGGCCTCGGTGTGGCCGGAACTCCACAGCCGGATGTGCGCCACGGCCTTGTCGAGCGAGTCGACGACGGCGGCGGCGATGTCGTACGAGAGGTATTCGGTGTCCCAGTCGTCGGTCGTGGCCTCGACGACGGTGGCCTTGGAGCCCTTGGCGTACGCCAGCACCCGCTCGTCGGCGTGCACGGTGACCCCGGCGTCGGCGAGGGCGTCCAGGGCGCGCGGCAGGAACTCGGCGGCGATGTCCTGGTGCACGAGGAGCGTCTCGGCGGCGTTGCACACGCTGGGCCGCTGTGCCTTGGAGTTGATCAGGATCTCGATCGCCATGTCGAGGTCGGCGTGCGCGTCCACGTACACATGGCAGTTTCCGGTGCCGGTCTCGATGACCGGGACGGTGGACTCCTGCACGACGGTGCGAATCAGGGAGGCGCCGCCGCGCGGGATGAGTACGTCGACGAGGCCGCGGGCGCGCATCAGCTCCCGTACGGATTCGCGGCTGTCGCCCGGTACGAGCTGTACGGCGTCGGCGGGCAGTCCCGAGCCGCCGACGGCGTCGCGCAGGACGCGGACGAGGGCGGTGTTGGACTCGTAGGCGGAGGACGAGCCGCGCAGCAGTACCGCGTTGCCGGACTTCAGGCAGAGCGCGGCGGCGTCGACCGTCACATTGGGCCGGGCTTCGTAGATGATCCCGACGACGCCGAGCGGCACGCGGACCTGGCGCAGGTCGATGCCGTTCGGGAGCGTGGAGCCGCGGACGATCTCGCCGACCGGGTCGGGCAGCGCCACCACGTCGCGTACGTCGGAGGCGATGGCGCGGATCCGCTCGGGTGTGAGCCTGAGCCGGTCGATGATGGACTCGCTGGTGCCGGCCTCACGGGCGCGCTCGACGTCCTTGGCGTTGGCCTCGACGATTTCGCTCGTACGGACCTCCAGGGCGTCCGCGATCGCGAGCAGCGCGTCGTCCTTCTCGGCCCGCGGCAGCGGAGCGAGGTCGGCGGCGGCGGACTTGGCGCGGTAGGCGGCCTGGGTGACCGGGGGCATCGAGTCGTACGGCGAAAGCGTGGTCATGCGAGCAGCCTAATGCTCGCCGCAGGGCCGTCCAGCGCTCGTTCCATAACCCGAGACGGGGCCGAAAACGCCCCCCGCACACCGCAACCACCAATTTGGCGCATTAGAACGGGTGTACGCCCACTGGTGTTGCCGGTTGCGGGCCATAGCCCTCGGCGATGCGTTGGTGGTAGGTCTCGCGGTCGATGACCTCCAGGCCGACGATCTCCCAGGGTGGCAGTTTCGCGGTCTGGCGGTGCTCGCCCCACAGGCGCAGCGCTACGGCCGCGGCGTCGTGCAGGTCGCGGGCCTCTTCCCAGTAGCGGATCTCCGCGTGGTCGCCGGCGTACCGGCTGGTCAGCAGAAAGGGGTGGTCGTGGGCGAGCTGCTCGAGCGAGCGCCGGACGTCGTTCAGCGGGGCCTCGTCGCCCGAGACGCTCAGCGTGACGTGCCACAGCCGCGGCAGGTCCTTCGGTTCCTCACCCTGGTACGTGTCTCCGGCCGCGACACTGGTGAGGGTCCGCTCCTCACCGGCCGCGCGGGATGTGCCACCACCGCGGGACGCCGCCCCGGGGCGTACTCGTCTCACGACGGCCTCCTTTACGCAATGGGTTCGCAATGGGTTACTGCATCACGGGATCTCGGGGGCTCCTTGAATCAAAGTTGAGCAGGCGGGGCGGCTTCGTGGGGCGGTTTTGCCGAACGTAGCCCTGCGGAGGCCGTCCCTTTCGGCCGTTTACGAGTGCAGCAGCACCAGATCGTCCCTGTGTACGACCTCACGTTCGTACGCGGGACCCAGCTCGCGGGCCAGCTCGCGGGTGGAGCGGCCGATCAGCTGAGGGATCTCCTTGGCGTCGAAGTTGACGAGCCCGCGCGCCACCGCCCGGCCCGTGGCGTCGCGCAGCTCGACGGGGTCGCCGGCGGTGAACTCGCCCTCGACCGCCGCGATGCCCGCGGGCAGCAGCGACTTGCGGCGCTCGACGACCGCGCGCACGGCCCCGTCGTCGAGCGTGAGCGCGCCCTGGGGGGCGGACGCGTGCTGGAGCCACAGCAGCCGGTCGGCGGAGCGGCGGCCGGTGGCGTGGAAGTGCGTACCGGTGTCCCGGCCTGCGAGGGCGTCGGAGGCGTGCACCGCGGAGGTGAGGACGACCGGGATCCCGGCCGCCGCCGCGATCCGGGCCGCCTCGATCTTGGTGACCATGCCGCCGGTGCCGACGCCGGCCCGGCCCGCGCTGCCGATCTCGACGTGCGCGAGGTCCGCCGGAGCACGTACCTCGGCGATCCGCGTCGTACCGGGCCTGGTGGGGTCGCCGTCGTAGACGCCGTCCACGTCGGAGAGGAGGACCAGCAGGTCGGCACGTACGAGATGGGCGACGAGGGCGGCGAGCCGGTCGTTGTCGCCGAAGCGGATCTCGTCCGTGGCGACCGTGTCGTTCTCGTTGACGACGGGCAGGGCGCCCATGGCGAGGAGCTTGTCGAGGGTGCGCTGGGCGTTGCGGTGGTGGGCGCGGCGGCTCATGTCGTCGCTGGTGAGCAGGACTTGGCCGACGCGGACGCCGTAGCGCGCGAAGGAGGCGTTGTAGCGGGCGACGAGCAGCCCCTGTCCGACGCTGGCGGCGGCCTGCTGGCGGGCCAGGTCCTTGGGGCGGCGCCGCAGGCCCAGCGGGGCGAGGCCGGCCGCGATGGCACCGGAGGAGACGAGGACGATCTCCTTCTCCCCGCCGCTGCGCCCCTTCGCGAGTACGTCGACCAGTGCGTCCACCCGGTCCACGTCGAGCCCTCCCGACGCGGTGGTCAGGGACGAGGAACCCACCTTGACGACAATCCTGCGGGCGTCCGCAACACCGTGTCTCATCGCCTGCTCTGCCGTCGCCTGCCTTGCCGCTGACACGCTCTTCCCCAATGCTCTGACCAGCCCCGGTTCTGACCAGCCCCGTCCGTGCAATCTACGCGATTACGGGCAGGGGGTGCCGCCGCGTTCCGAGGGGCGGACGTGCGGTGGGTAACACAGCGGGCAGAAGCCGGGCGCGTGACGTACACCCCAGGAGTTCACCGCGGTTTCATCCGATATCCAGCGATAGCTCCTGCGGAAGATTGCTTGGCGGGCCGCACAGGTCATACGGTCAGGGATCGGCCTCGCTGTGTTCGGCCGACCGAACCCGTTGCCCCCTCATCCGCCGTAACCCTCCGCAGGAGCCCAGCCCGTGCCTTCCGCAGGCCTCTCCCCCCGCCGCTCTACGCAGCTTGCCGCGCTGCTGTCGATATTCGTGCTCTTCACGGCCCAGATCGTCTCCGCGCTGCTGCCGAACGTCCCGGTGCTCATCGCCGCGAGCGCGGCGGGCCTCGCCCTCGACACATATCTGCAGTACCGCAATCCCGGACTGCTCGCGCTGCTGGGCAAGGTCCGCTTCGATGTAACGGTCCGTCAGTTGCTGCGCGACATGCTGATTCTGGTGGGACTCCTGCGGATCGACGGCATCGACGCGGGGAGCGAGCAGGCGCCGCTACTGGTCGCCGTATGCGTCTTCTACGCCCTGCACTTCGCCTGCCAGGCCGCCGCGGTCCTGGTCCGCCGCACCCGTACGCTGCCGATCGTCACCCGCAACATCGACGCGTCGGCCCTGCACCTGACCGCGGCGCCGCCGCGCATTCTGGCCCGTCGTCAGGGCCACCGGCTGCTGACCTTCTCCATTCCGACGACGGCCGGCCTGTTGCTCACGGCGGCCACCGCGGACGGGTACTGGGGCGGCGTCGGCGTCGGCGTCGCCCTGGCGCTGGTCGGCGGCGGCACGGTGTACCTCGCCACCTGGCTGCTCCCCAAGAAGCGCGCCAAGAGCGAGCAGAAGGTCACGGCCTGGGTGGACAAGTGGCTCGCCGACTACCGGCCGACGGTCGGTATGTACTTCTCGGGCGGTACGACCTCCGCGTACCAGGCGAACATGTGGTTGTCGACGCTCTCGTCGATCTCCTCGACCGAGACGAGGCCGCTGATCGTGCTGCGTGAGCGGTTCATGGTGCAGAAGATCGACGCGACGGACGTACCGATCATCTGCTTCCCGAAGGTGACGACGATGTTCTCGCTGGAGAACTCGACGCTGAAGATGATGCTGCACCCGGCCAACGCCGCGAAGACATCGCAGGTGCTGCGCATCCCCACCATCAAGCACGCGTTCATCAACCACGGCGAGAGCGACAAACTGTCCTCCTGCAACCCGTACGCGAAGGCGTACGACGAGGTGTGGGTGGCAGGACCCGCGGCCCGCGAGCGGTACGCGCTGGCAGAGGTCGGCGTCGAGGACAAGGACATCGTGGAGGTGGGCCGCCCGCAGCTCGCGCCGATCCGGCCGTACGCGGGCCCGCCCACCGGTCCGTACACGACGGTGCTGTACGCGCCCACGTGGGAGGGCTGGGACGGGAACCCCGGCAACACCTCAGTGGTGCTGGCCGGCGAGAACATTGTGCGGCAGCTGCTCGCGGACGACGGTGTACGGCTCCTCTACAAGCCGCACCCGATGACGGGTTCCGTCGATCCGCGTGCGGGGGCTGCGAACGAGCGCATCATGGCGATGATCCGCGAGGCCAACGCCCAGCGGTCGGGTTCCCGGCCGGATGCGGAGGCAGCGGCCGAACTGGTGCGCCGCTCGGCCGAGTTGGACAAGCTGACGAAGACGGCCTTCCGTGCTGGTGCGGACGAAATGGAACGCATGCTGCTCCAGGGGGCGCCGCGGGGTGACCGTGAGGCGGCGATCGCCGAGGCCACGCTGACCTGGGACAAGGCGTACTGGGCGTCCTTCCCGGAGTGGGAGCACCAGATCATCACGGACGCGCGTCCCGCGATCTTCGCCTGCTTCAACCAGGCGGACCTGTTGATCAGCGATGTCTCGTCCGTGGTGTCCGACTGGCTGTCGAGCGAGAAGCCGTACGCGGTCGCCAACACCTCCGGGATGCCGGAGGAGGCCTTCCGGATCAGCTTCCCCACGGTGTCCGCGGGCGCCATCCTCACGCCCTCGGCGGACGGCGTCCCGGCGTTGCTGGAATCGGTACGCCACCCTGAGAAGGACCTCTTCACGGCGGCCCGATCCGAACTCAAGGAACACCTGCTGGGGCCCTCGGATCCGCCGTCGTTGGCCCGCTTCAACGCCGCGGTCTCCGCGCTGTGCACGGCGGCCGACGAACGCCGCGTGCGCATGGAGTCCCGCCTGTCCTCGGAGATTCCCTCGCCGCGCCAGGAGGCGGCCGAGGAGACGGCCCAGGACCCGAACGAGGCGGAGGAGACTGCCGTCGGCTAGAGGCGGGTCGGTGGGCGGCGGGGGCGTCTTTCCCCCGTCCCGCCCCTTCCCGAAACTGGGGGCTGCGCCCCCAGGCTCCCGCCAGGGGGTGGGGGTGACAGGCCGGTTCTCGACTGCGGGCCCGTCGTGGCTGGTCGCTCCCCCACTCTCGGCTTCTCCCCCACTCTCGACTTCGCTCGAGCGGGGGGACCCCCATGAGCGGGGGGACCCCCATGAGCGGGGGGACCCCCATGAGCGGGGGGACCCCCATGAGCGGGGGGACCCCCATCGCGGCGGAGCCGCAAATTGATACAGCCCCGCGCCCCTGAACGGACCGGCATCCTGAAAGCCCGTACCCCCAACTACCCGCACTCTCCCACCGGCGGGAGGGGACGTGGGCCGGTGCGTCGTACGCCCGTCGCGTAGGTTCTGTCTCAGGCCACCCGCGCCCGGTATCAGCAAAGGGCCGTACGCCCACCCAGCGACGGGCTGACGCACCGGCCCACGGCCCCGACCCCCAACGAACCCAGGGGCGCGAGGAACTGCGCGACCAGCCACCCACAAACCCGCACCCGACAACGAACCCCCTGCTCAACCGCCGGAGGCAACCCGTTCTCTAGAACGGCTCGAAGTCGTCGTACTCCCGCTCCGCCTCGTCCCGCTCCGCCTGCTTCTCGCGGCGCCGCGTAACGGCAGGCCGAGGAGCCTCGAAACGATGGTCCTCGCCCCGGCGGCCAAGCATCTCCGCCCCGGCCATGACCGTCGGCTCCCAGTCGAAGACAACAGCGTTCTCCTCGGGCCCGATGGCGACACCATCACCCGTGCGGGCCCCCGCCTTCATCAACTCGTCCTCGATACCGAGCCGGTTGAGACGGTCGGCAAGATAACCGACGGCCTCGTCGTTGCTGAAGTCGGTCTGGCGGACCCACCGCTCGGGCTTCTCACCACGTACACGGAAGAGGCCGTCCTCCTCGCGCACGACGGTGAAGCCCGCATCGTCCACCGCCTTGGGACGGATGACGATCCGCGTCGCCTCCTCCTGCGGCTTCGCCGCGCGAGCCTTCGCCACCAGGTCGGCAAGGGCGTACGACAGCTCCTTGAGACCGGTGTGCGCGACCGCCGACGCCTCGAAGACCCGGTAGCCCCGCGCCTCCAGATCCGAGCGGACCATCTCCGCCAGATCCTTGCCGTCGGGGACGTCGATCTTGTTGAGGAGGACGATGCGCGGGCGGTCGTCGAGGCCGCCGTACTGCTTCAGCTCCGCCTCGATCAGGTCGAGGTCGGACACCGGGTCACGGTCCGATTCGAGCGTGGCGGTGTCGAGTACGTGGACCAGGACCGAGCACCGCTCGACATGGCGCAGGAACTCAAGACCCAGCCCCTTGCCCTGGCTCGCCCCGGGAATCAGGCCCGGCACGTCCGCGATCGTGTAGACGGTCGCGCCCGCCGTCACCACCCCCAGGTTGGGGACGAGCGTCGTGAACGGGTAGTCCGCGATCTTCGGCCGGGCGGCGGACAGGGCCGAGATGAGGGACGACTTGCCCGCACTCGGGTAGCCGACGAGCGCCACGTCCGCGACCGTCTTCAGCTCCAGGACGATGTCCTGCACATCACCGGGCACGCCCAGCAGCGCGAACCCGGGCGCCTTGCGCCGAGCCGAGGCCAGCGCCGCGTTCCCCAGACCGCCACGCCCGCCCTGTGCGGCCACGTACGCCGTGCCGTGCCCGACCAGGTCCGCGAGCACATTGCCCGCCTTGTCCTGGACGACCGTGCCGTTCGGCACCGGCAGGATCAGGTCCTGACCGTCCTTGCCGGAACGGTTGCCGCCCTCACCGGGCTTGCCGTTGGTGGCCTTGCGGTGCGGCGAGTGGTGGTAGTCGAGGAGCGTGGTGACGGACTGGTCGACGACCAGGATCACATCGCCGCCACGGCCGCCGTTGCCGCCGTCCGGACCGCCCAGCGGCTTGAACTTCTCGCGATGCACGGAGGCACAGCCGTGGCCTCCGCTACCCGCGGCGACATGCAGCTCGACGCGGTCCACGAAGGTGGTCATGGGATGTGCCTCCAGTTACGTACGGGAATTTCTGCGTTTTCCTGCGCAGAAATCTCCGCTGAGAAATCTCTGCTCAGTTGAAACACGCGAAAGGCGGACCCGCTTCCCGTACGGGAAGTGAGGTCCGCCTCGCGAAAGATCCGGTCAGGCGACCGGAACGATGTTCACGACCTTGCGGCCACGGTGCGTACCGAACTCGACCGCACCGGCGGCCAGCGCGAACAGCGTGTCGTCCTTGCCACGGCCGACGCTCGCGCCGGGGTGGAAGTGGGTGCCACGCTGGCGGACCAGGATCTCACCGGCGTTGACGACCTGACCGCCGAAGCGCTTCACGCCGAGCCGCTGAGCATTGGAGTCGCGACCGTTCCGGGTGGACGATGCGCCCTTCTTGTGTGCCATCTCTCCTCAGTCCCTTACTTCGCAGCCGCGGGGATCTCAGTGACCTTGATCGCCGTGTACTGCTGGCGGTGGCCCTGACGACGGCGGTAGCCGGTCTTGTTCTTGTAGCGAAGGATGTCGATCTTCGCGCCCTTGTGGTGGTCCACGATCTCGGCCTGGACCTTGATGCCGGCGAGCACCCACGGGTCGCTGGTGACGGCGTCACCGTCGACAACGAGCAGAGTCGAGAGCTCGACCGTGTCGCCTACCTGGGCAGTGGAAATCTTGTCAACCTCAACGATGTCGCCGACAGCAACCTTGTGCTGGCGACCACCGCTGCGCACGATGGCGTACACGCGGATCTCTCTCTCGCTCGATTCGGAATCCCCGCAGTCCAGCCGCCGACAGAAGCAGGCGGCCTCTCCCGGGGCGCGAGCCACCGGGAGGAAGAGGTTTACGGGAATGCGGCGGGTCTGTGGACACGCCGAGGGTCAAGGTTACGGGGCCCTGACCAGCGGGGTCAAACCGGGTCACGAGCCGTCCGCACACCACACTGCCAGTTGACCGGCTGCGGGTACGCCGACGCCCTCTGACCGGCGGGTTCTCCGCCGTCCAGAGGGCGCCGAGGCGGTTCAGGCGGTTCGGTCTTCGGTCCGGTCCTCGTCGGTGGCGGCCGTGACGGTGGACGACGACGGCGTCTGCTCCGCCGCCGCGGTCTTCTTCGTCGCGGCCTTCTTGGTGGTCGCCTTCTTCGTGGTCGCCTTCTTGGCCGTGGCCTTCTTGACGGCCGTCTTCTTGACCGCCGTCTTCTTCGCGGCAGCCTTCTTCGCGGTCGCCTTCTTGACCGTCTTACGGGCCGCCTTCTTGGCCGGCGCCTCGTCGGCGTCCTCGGCGGCCCCGGTGTACTCGGCTTCCGCGACCGGCGCCTCGGCGGGCTCCTCCGCCGGTGACGACGGGACGACCACGACGGCCGTCTCCTCCGCCGCGGTGGGCGCGGTGGCCATCCGGACCGCACGGCGGCGCGGGCGGGCCGGAGCCGCGCTCTCGGCGGCCGGCTCGGGCTGCTGCTCGGCTACCGGCTCAGGCTCAGGCTCAGGCTCGGCGACGGGAACCGCGACCGGCTCGGTGACCGTCACCACGACCTCCTCGGCCGCCTTCGGAGAACCGGCCGGCGCCGAGACCTTGCGGGTCGCCCGACGACGCGTACGCCCCTTGGGCGCGGCCTCCTCGGCGGCCGGGGCCTCGACGACGGGGTCCTCGGCGGCCATGGGCTCCGCCTGCGCGACGGCAGCCGGCTCCGGCTGCACGGGACGCTCGGCCTCGTCCTCGGCGGTCACGGTCTGGGCCGTCGGAGCCTCGGCCTCTGCCCTGCGCTCGGGCCTACGGGACTCGGGGCGCGGCGCGCCCGCCGGTGCCGACGCACGACGGCTGGCCCGCCGTCGCGAACGGCCACCCCGGGTGGCAGCGGCCTCCGCCTCGGCGGCGCTGCTGTACAGCTCTTCGTCCGGTACGAAGGCGGGCTCGGCCAGCGCGACCGGCGCGGCCGCCTCGGCGGCGATCTCCGCCTCGGTCTCGGCCTCCTCCTCGGCGGTCTCGACGGCCTGGACCGCCTCGATGGCCGGAGCGGGGACCTGCTCGGGCAGGGGCTCGGCACCGGCCCGCGCACGCTTCTTGCGCTTGCCGCCGCCCCCAAGGGCGGTCGGCTGCTCCATGTGCACGATGACGCCACGGCCGTTGCAGTGGACACAGGTCTCGGAGAACGACTCGAGCAGGCCCTGGCCCACGCGCTTCCGCGTCATCTGGACAAGGCCCAGCGAGGTCACCTCGGCGACCTGGTGCTTCGTACGGTCGCGTCCCAGGCACTCCAGGAGCCGCCGCAGCACCAGGTCCCGGTTGGACTCCAGGACCATGTCGATGAAGTCGATGACGACGATGCCGCCGAGGTCACGCAGCCGCAGCTGGCGCACGATCTCCTCGGCCGCCTCCAGGTTGTTCCTGGTCACGGTCTCTTCGAGGTTGCCGCCCTGGCCGGTGAACTTACCGGTGTTGACGTCGATCACGATCATCGCTTCGGTCTTGTCGATCACCAGCGAACCGCCGCTCGGCAGCCAGACCTTGCGGTCCAGCGCCTTGGCGAGCTGCTCGTCGATCCGGTACGACGCGAAGACGTCGACCTCGCTCGTCCACTTCTGCAGACGCTCGGCCAGGTCGGGTGCCACATGGGAGACGTACCCGTGGATGGTCTCCCAGGCCTCGCCACCGCTGACGATGACCTTGGTGAAATCCTCGTTGAAGATGTCGCGGACGACGCGGACGGTCATGTCCGGCTCGCCGTACAGCAGGCTCGGGGCGTTGCCGCCGCCCTTCGCCTTCTTCTGGATGTCCTCCCACTGCGCCTGGAGCCGCTCGACGTCACGGCGCAGCTCGTCCTCGCTCGCACCCTCGGCGGCGGTGCGCACGATGACGCCCGCGTCCTCGGGGACGATCTTCTTGAGGATGGTCTTCAGGCGGGCGCGCTCGGTGTCCGGGAGCTTGCGGCTGATCCCCGTCATGGAGCCCTCGGGGACGTATACGAGGTAGCGGCCCGGCAGCGAGACCTGGCTGGTCAGGCGCGCGCCCTTGTGCCCGATCGGGTCCTTCGTGACCTGTACGAGGACCGACTGGCCGGACTTGAGGGCGGTCTCGATACGCCGCGGGCCGTTCGCCATGCCCAGCGCCTCGAAGTTGACCTCACCGGCGTACAGGACGGCATTGCGTCCCTTGCCGATGTCGATGAAGGCGGCCTCCATCGACGGCAGTACGTTCTGGACCTTGCCCAGGTAGACATTGCCGACGTACGAGGTCGACTGCTCCTTGTTGACGTAGTGCTCCACGAGCACGTTGTCCTCGAGCACGCCGATCTGCGTACGGTCGCCGTTCTGCCGGACCACCATCACGCGCTCGACGGCCTCGCGGCGGGCCAGGAACTCGGCCTCGGTGATGATCGGCACCCGGCGGCGGCCCTGCTCGCGGCCTTCACGGCGGCGCTGCTTCTTGGCCTCCAGACGGGTCGAGCCCTTGATGGACTGCACCTCGTCGGACGGCTCGGCCTTCGGGCGGGGCTCGCGGACCTTCACGACCGTGCGCTCGGGGTCGCCGTCGCTCGGCTCGGCCTCGACGGGCGCGTCACCGGCACGACGCCGACGGCGCCGACGGCGACGGCTGCTGCTGGAACCGCCGGACTCCTCGCGCTCCTCGCGCTGCTCCTGAGCGTCGTCCTCGGCCTGCTCGTCGGTGTCCTCGCTGTCCTCGGTGTCCTGGGAGGCCTCCTCGGAGGCGGTCTCCTCGCTCTCCGAAGCCTCGCCGTCCTGCTCGGCGTTCTCGCCCCGGCGACGCCTACGGCCACCGCGACGGCGCCGACGACGCGAGCCGGTCTCCTCGGTCTCGTCGCCCTCTTCCTCAGCGGACTCCTCGGCCTCGGGAGTCTCCGCGGACTCCTCGGCCGCACCCTTGCGGCGACGGCGCCGACGCGGACCGGTCTCCTCCTCGACGGGCTCCGGGGCCGCCGTCTCGGCGACGTCCTCGTCCTCCTCGGCCTCGGCAGCGGCGGCGGCTGCCGCGCGCTCCGGCGTCTGGAACATCGGCTCCGTGAAGACGGGCGCCTGGAAGACGGCGACAGCGGGCCGCGCGGGCGGCTGCGCGGACTCTTCTTCCGCGGCCTGCTTCTTGTCGGGGGCCGGCGCGGCAAAGCCGCTGGCAGCGGTCTTACGGGTGGCACGACGCCGCGTACGACGCGGGGCGGCGTCCTCCGCCGGCTCGGGGGTGGGCTCCGCCTCGGGGGCGGTGGTCTGGTCGGTCTCGGCAGCGGTGGTCTGGTCGGTCTCGGCAGCGGCCACAGGGGCCTCCCTGCGCTCGTCATGGACAGCGGCCTCGGCGGTGGGCTCCGCCTCGGCGGCCTCGGGCGCACCGGCAGGCGCAACGGCACGCCGCGTGGCGCGACGGCGCGCACGGCGCGGGGCGATGTCCTCGGTCTCGGTGATCTGCTCCGGCTCGACTACGGCGGCGGGCTCCGTGTGCGGCTCGGGGGTGGTCTGTGGGGTGTCGGCGGCGGGGGCCGCACTGTCGGCGGCCTCGCCGGCCTCGGGCGCACCGGCGGGAGCCGAGACGCGACGCGTCGCGCGACGGCGCGTACGCCCGGCAGGCGCGGCCTCACCCACGGCGGGCTCCTCCGCTTCGGCGTCTTCGGCGACGGTCGCGGCGGGAGCCGCTACCTCGGCAGCCGGAGCCTCGGCGGCAGGCGACTCAGGTGCACCGGCCGTCGCGGAAGCGGCGGGGGCGGCGGTCTCGGCCGCGGGCTCCGCAGCAGCCGGGGACGAGGCCGGGGCCTCGGCAGGCTCAGGCGCAGCGGCCGGTGCGGTGACACGACGCGTCGCGCGACGACGCGTACGCCCGGCAGGCGCGGCCTCACCGACGGCAGGCTCGGCGTCGGCAGCCGCGGAGGCGGGCTCCTCGGCAGCGGGCACCTGGACAGCCGGGGCTGCGGCAGCGACGGCGCTTGCCTCGGGGGCACCAGCGGGGGCAGAGACACGACGTGTCGCACGACGGCGCGTACGCCCGGCGGGCTCCTCCACGGCAGGGACGGCCTCAGCGGGCGCAGGGGTCTCGGTCGGCGCGGACTCCTCCGCGGCCGGAGTGACAACAGACGCAGCAGCCGCGGCTGCTGCCTCGTCGGCGGCAATCCTCTCGGGCGCCACCGCCGTCTCAGAGGTCGCCGCGATCTCCTCCGGCTCCTTCGCCGCGAGATCGGCGGAGCTCACCGGCGGTATGGCCGGTGCCGTGGTCTCGGCCACGGTCGCGGACTCGGACGTCGCCGAGGGCGGCCCCGAAGGGCGGGACGCGGCGCGACGGCGCCGACGTGGCGGCAAGGTGTCGCTGGGGGTGTTGTTCTCGGGACCCTCAGCGGGTTCGTTCGGCTCGAGCATGCGGGTGGATCTCCCGTCAGGCTCCCGGGCGCCGCGCCTGGTCCGGCTGTACCGGTGACGTCCGCGGCTCGCGCGATGCGCGGTGCCGCCGTCCGGGGCGCGGGCGCCACTCGGGAGCTCTCTGTGTTCTGTCTCGCCGGTTCCGTACGCCGTGTTGCGTACGGCCTGGCGAAAGTCTTGTGGTCGGCGCGCTGCCCGACCCAGGTGGCTCCCGAGTACGAGGGCGGCGCTACGACGTCCGTCCTTACGCGGGACCTTCCTTACGCCGACGCCGTCGCGGCGGCGGTGGCTGCGGCCATGAGTGGGGCGGCTGCCACTGCCTCGCGGTCGGGCGCGAGCGGGTCGGTCACCGTGCCGGTCTCTTCATCGAAAAGCCCCTGCGCCAGCCTGGTCACCGCTGCGGGGACCGGCGGCGCCAGGTCGGCCACAGCTCGGAGACCGGACAGGACGTCGTCGGGTCGTACGGCAGGCGTCACGTGCCGAACAACCAGCCGCAGTATCGCACAGGGCTGGTCGGTCGGCCTATCAGGCTGTGGACTCTGCGTCTCAGGCTCGGCACTCTGCGCCTCCAGGCTCGCGACCGCGGCGCGGGCGTCGAAGGTACGCATGCCGTTCTTCATCTTGCGCTGGACCTCGACGGTCTCGGCCTTCATGAAGGCGTCGACCGCGCGCTCGGCGTCCGCGAGTGCCACGCCGTCGAGGCGCAGTTCCCAGACGGAGGCCGTGAGCCGGTCGGCGAGACCCGACGTACGGGCCTCGACCGCGTCGACGATGTCGAGCCCGGCAGGCAACGACTCGTCGAGGAGCGCACGCAGCTGGTCGGGATCGCGCGCTTCGGTGAGCGCGATCTCCAGGTACTCGGCCTCGCTGCCCGTGCCGGTGGGTGCGGCATTGGCGTACGACACCTTCGGGTGCGGGGTGAACCCCGCCGAGTACGCCATCGGCACCTCGGCGCGGCGCAGCGCACGCTCGAAGGCGCGCTGGAAGTCACGGTGGCTGGTGAACCGGAGGCGGCCGCGCTTGGTGTAGCGCAGGCGTACGCGCTGCACCGCGGGTGCGGGCGGCGGGCCTTCGGGCTGTCGCTTGCCCAGTGGTTCTTCTCCTCGCTGTGAAGCGGTACGTGCTGCACCGCCCCGTGGACGTGCGGTGGACCTCGTCGCCCCCGCGTGAGCGGGAACGGTGGCGGATGACGCCTTCCGGCGTCCCCCGTCCGGATCATCCCCGCGTGGGCGGGGACAGGTCGTCGCGTCCGGACCTACCCTCCAGAGTACGCGCAGGGAGCACCGTGGGTTCCCGGAGTCCCTTGGTCAAGGGCACCGGCTCGGGTTCCGGGGGCGCCCCGAAGAGCATCCGCCGGATGTCGGCCCGGGTCTGCCGAGCGGTCTCGCGAGCGCTGGTCAGGGCTTGCCGGGCGCCGCGCCCGACGCTGCGCGCGGCCTCGGCGGCGGGCCGCCAGATCGCGTCCCGTACGACATGTCCGACGGGCGTGAGCACGCTCTTGTACACCCACCGCACCGGCTCCACGAAGACCCACCGGAAGAGCCGCCCCAGGAACCGCCCCACGGCGAGCGACACATACCCGGCGACCCGCCATGCGTGCCCGATCGCCGTGCCGATCTCGCGCGCGACGACGGCGATCGCCCGCCCGACCGGCACGAACACCCAACGCCACAGGGCAACGGCCGGCACGACGAAGACCCACCGCAGCAAGGTCCCGACGACCATCGCGCCCCAGGTCACCCCCGCCCAGACCCCACGCCCGACCCAGGCCAGACCGATCCACACACCGCGAGCAACCCACGCGACACCGGCCCACACGCCCACGCCGACCCAGGCGATCCCCGCCCACAACCTCAGCGCCACCCACGCCACCCCGGCCGCGACACCCCGCGCCACCCAGGCAATCCCCCGCCCGCTCGGCGCGAGCACGCGTGCGTACAGCAACCCCGCCGGAACGACCACCAGCACCCGCCACAACCAGGCACACCCGGCCCCGATCCCCTGCAGCACCGCCACGATCCCGTGCCCGAGGGGCGTCAGCACCCGTGCGTACAACCACACGACCGGCACGACGAGCAGCACATGCCCGAGCCACCCCAGCACTCGCCCTACAGGCACGACGACGTACCGCCACAGCCCCACCCAAGGCCACACGAACACCAGCTTGGCCAACCACCCGAGCACGGTCACAACCGCCCGCCCGACGGGCGCGAGCACCCACATGACCGCCCGCCCCAGCGGCCGGAACACCGTGTCCCTCAGGAAACGCCCGCTCACCACGAGCGCGTCCCACACCATCCGCACCGGCACAACCAGCACGAGCACCACGATCCGCACGGGTATCCGGATCGCTACCGCGAGACACCCCTCGGGAGCCGCGTCCTGCTGCTGCCCGGTCGCGCGCTTCATCTCGTACTGACGCGGTGCGGGCGTCACGGCCGGCGGCTTTTCCAGGTCCATGCCGACGAAGACGCATCAGCGCCCCGTACGGATCCAGAACCTCAGCTTCCCGCCCCGCTCGTCCTCGAACTCTCCACCGTTGGCCTCGATGACCTTGCGGGAACCGACGTTGGTGGTGTCACAGGTGACGAGCACCCGCTTGAGCCCGAGGGCGCTCGCGTACGGCAGAACGTCGCGCAGCATGGCGGTGGCGTACCCGTTCCGCCGCGCGGTCGGCCGTACTCCGTAGCCGATGTGGCCGCCGTAGTCGCGAAGGTGGGGCGTCAGCCGGTGACGCAGCTGGATCCGCCCGAGATAGGCCTCACCGTCCACGTACCAGTACCAACTCCCGGGCACGAACCCATCGGGCCGACGCCCCTCCTCCAGCTCCTCCTCGCGGACGGCGGCTACATAGCGCGCGAACCCGTCCTGCTCGTGCCAGTCGTGGCCGTACACGGCGAGCTCCCGCGTGAGGGTGTCGCCGAAGGACTCGCCCTCGGCGAGGTTCTCCTGCACCGCTCCCAGGAAGGAGACACGGAAACGCGGATCAGGCCTGATGAGCTGCGGCATCACCGCATTGTGCCGCGACGCAGGAGGGCCCGGCCACGGCATTTCGCCGTCGGCCGGGCCCGCGCCTCGTCCTACTTGACCACCGTCAGCGGCAGCAGCTTCTTCCCCGTAGGCCCGACCTGGATGGTCGTGTCCATGGCAGGGCACACCCCGCAGTCAAAGCACGGCGTCCAGCGGCAGTCCTCGACCTCCGTCTCGTCGAGGGCGTCCTGCCAGTCCTCCCAGAGCCAGTCCTTGTCGAGGCCGGAGTCGAGGTGGTCCCAGGGGAGGACCTCCTCGTACGTACGCTCGCGAGTGGTGTACCAGTCGACGTCCACGCCGTACGCGGGCAGCGTTTTGTCGGCGCACTGCATCCAGCGGTCGTACGAGAAGTGCTCACGCCAGCCGTCGAAGCGGCCGCCGTCCTCGTAGACGGCACGGATGACGGCGCCGATGCGGCGGTCGCCACGCGAGAGCAGGCCCTCGACGATGCCGGGCTTGCCGTCGTGGTAGCGGAAGCCGATGGAGCGGCCGTACTTCTTGTCGCCGCGGATCTTGTCGCGGAGCTTCTCGAGACGGGCGTCCGTCTCCTCGGCCGAGAGCTGCGGGGCCCACTGGAAAGGGGTGTGGGGCTTGGGGACGAAGCCGCCGATCGACACCGTGCAGCGGATGTCGTTCTGGCCCGAGACCTCGCGGCCCTTCTGGATCACGCGGGTCGCCATGTCGGCGATCTGCATGACGTCGTCGTCGGTCTCCGTCGGCAGGCCGCACATGAAGTAGAGCTTCACCTGGCGCCAGCCGTTGCCGTAGGCGGTGGCGACCGTGCGGATCAGGTCCTCCTCCGAGACCATCTTGTTGATGACCTTGCGGATGCGTTCCGAACCGCCTTCGGGCGCGAAGGTCAGGCCCGACCTGCGGCCGTTACGAGTGAGCTCGTTCGCCAGGTCGATGTTGAAGGCGTCGACCCGGGTGGACGGCAGCGAAAGGCCGACCTTGTCCTCCTCGTACCGGTCCGCCAGGCCCTTCGCGATGTCGCCGATCTCCGAGTGGTCCGCGGAGGACAGGGAGAGAAGGCCGACCTCCTCGAAGCCGGTCGCCTTCAGGCCCTGGTCGACCATCTCGCCGATACCCGTGATCGAGCGCTCGCGCACCGGGCGCGTGATCATGCCCGCCTGGCAGAAGCGGCAGCCGCGCGTACAGCCGCGGAAGATCTCCACCGACATACGCTCATGGACCGTCTCCGCCAGCGGTACCAGCGGCTGCTTCGGGTACGGCCACTCGTCCAGGTCCATGACCGTGTGCTTGGACACCCGCCACGGGACACCGGACTTGTTCGGTACGACCCGTCCGATGCGGCCGTCCGGCAGGTACTCCACGTCGTAGAACGCCGGGATGTAGACGTTGCCGGTCTTGGCGAGGCGGAACAGGACCTCCTCGCGGCCGCCCGGCCGCCCCTCCGCCTTCCAGGCGCGGATGATCTCCGTCATGTCGAGCACGGCCTGCTCACCGTCGCCGATGATCGCCGCGTCGAGGAAGTCGGCGATCGGCTCGGGGTTGAAGGCGGCGTGGCCTCCGGCGAGCACGATCGGGTCGTCGAGGCCCCGGTCCTTCGACTCCAGCGGGATGCCCGCGAGGTCCAGGGCCGTCAGCATGTTCGTGTAGCCGAGCTCCGTGGAGAAGCTGAGCCCGAGCACGTCGAACGCGCGAACCGGGCGGTGGCTGTCCACCGTGAACTGCGGGACGCCGTGCTCCCGCATCAGCTCCTCGAGGTCCGGCCACACGCTGTACGTGCGCTCGGCGAGCACGCCGTCGCGCTCGTTGAGTACCTCGTAGAGGATCTGCACGCCCTGGTTGGGCAGTCCGACCTCGTACGCGTCGGGGTACATGAGCGCCCAGCGGACGTCGGAGCTGTCCCAGTCCTTGACGGTGGAGTTGAGCTCACCGCCTACGTACTGGATCGGCTTCTGCACATGCGGCAGCAGGGCCTCGAGCTGTGGGAAGACCGACTCGACAGACATAGTGGTGGGGACCTTCGTGAGCTGACAGGGGTGACCCTCAAGACTAACGCCTCCCCACGAGCCCCCCGGCCGCGGCGAAGATCGCCGCCCATGCCCCCGGCAGCGTCCGCTCGACGTCGGCCGCGCGCTGCTCCTCCCTGCCGTAGAGCACCCCGTACGTGAAGGAACTCTCGCCCGCCGCGTGGGCCTGGGTGGCGAGGTCGCGCAGGGAGAGGCGGGTCATCACGCTGTCCTGGTGGTCCCCGAGGAGGCCCTGGAGGGACTTCATCGATCTGACCAGGTCGACGGCGGGTTCGCTGAGCGCCTTGGTGGCTGCCTCCGCCGCGTACCGCGTGCGCTTGGCCTTCTTGCGGGCCTCGTGGATCGCGAGGTCGCGGTCCGTGCCGGGCGGTGCGTCGATGGCCTGGACGACCAGGGCGGTCAGCTTCGCGAAGTCGCTGCGGACGGCCTTGCCGATCACCTTGTCGGGCGGTCCCGCGGCGGCCTTGAGGAGCGGCGGTTCGGCGACCAGGGAGTCGAGAGTGGCAAGCAGGTCCAGGTACCGCTTTCCGTCCAGTACCGCGATCAGCCGGCGGCGCGAACCGCCGCGCCGGGCGTGCGCCCAGGTGCGCAGGCGGGTGCGGACAGGGCCCGCGAACAGGGTGCGCGGCAGCTCGTCGAGAGCCGCCGTCAGACGCTCGGTCAGCACCTCCTGGTCGCGGTCGACTCCCAACTCCCCTGCCAGCCACTTGAGTTCGTCGCCGATCGGGTCGGTGACGGCCCGGTCCAGGACCTTGCCGTACGAGCGGAAGCTGCTGCGCAGCCGACGGGTGGCGACGCGCATCCGGTGCACGGAGTCGTATACGTCGCGCCGTACGGCCGGGTCGAGTTCGACGATGGCGTCGCGTTGGGCGCGTACGTACGCGAGGACGTGGTCGCCAGCGGTGGGCGGCTCTGGCTCCGCGGTCACGACGACCTTGGGCTTCTTCCGACCGGCCTGCTTGGTCTGCTTGGTTTGCTTGGTCTGCTTGGCTTTCCCGGTATCTGCCTGTTTCCCGGCATCTGCCTGTTTCCCGGCATCTGCCTGTTTACCGGTCTCCGCCGGTTTCCCGGTCTCGGCCAGCGCTCTGGCCAGTTTGGAGGCGGACTTGGAGCGGCTGATCCCGGCCTTGCGGAGCTTCTTCTCGACCTTGTCGAGGAAAGCGGGATCGCCGTCGTCGGCCAGCTCCACCTCGATCTCGGTCCAGTCGGTGCTTCCGTCGCCGCCGCTGAGCCGCTCGGCGTGTACGCGGTCGACGCTGACCTCGGCGAGCAGACCGCCGGAGGCGTCGAGGAGGTGGCGGACGTCGCGCGCGGACTGGAGCCGTACAACGGGGAGCAGTTCGGCGTCGCGCACGCGGGAGCGGACGAGTCCGGCGAGACTGCGGGGCAGGGCGTCGGACAACGGGGCGCGGATCTCGTCGCGTACGCCGTCGGAGACCGGCAGCTTCAGATGCCAGCCCGCGTCATCGCCTCCGGTACGGCGGCGCAGCGTGATGGACGCCGCGGCGAGCCGCTGGTCGGCCGTGTCGTAGTACGTCGCGTCGAGTTCGGCGAGGCCCTTGTCCACGACGCTCGCGACGCCGCTCACGCCGCTCAGATCGGGTAGCCCCGCACTCTCACCGGCTTCGTACTTACGCTCGATCTCCCGCTTTGTGTCCGCCATGGACTGAATCTAGTCACGATTCCGCATCGGGGGCAGCCCTCAAAGGGCATGCACTCGCCATCTGAGACACATTTGATGTTCTTCCAGGCGTAGCTTCGCCCCGCCCCCCCTTCGGGGCGCGGGGCTGTGACAAGCCACGACGAACCCGCAGCTTCGAGCCGCCCCTCCAGCGGAGCGCCTACGCCGACATCGGCCGCTGCACCCGGATCGACTGCAACAACCCCACAGCCACCCACACCGCGAACATCGACGACCCTCCGTACGACACGAAGGGCAGCGGCAGTCCGGCCACCGGCATGATCCCCAGCGTCATGCCCACGTTCTCGAAGGACTGGAACCCGAACCAGGCGATGATCCCGGCGGCGACGATCGTGCCGTACAGCTCGGTCGTCTCGCGGGCGATACGGCAGGCGCGCCACAGGACGATGCCCAGCAGCAGGATGATCAAGCCGGCGCCGATGAAGCCCAACTCCTCGCCCGCGACCGTGAAGACGAAGTCCGTCTGCTGTTCGGGGACGAACTGGCCGGTGGTCTGCGAGCCGTTGCCCAGCCCGGTGCCGAACAGTCCGCCCGAACCGATCGCGATGCGGGCCTGGTTGGTGTTGTAGCCGACGCCGGCCGGGTCGAGCTCGGGGTTGGCGAAGGCGGCGAAGCGGTTGATCTGGTACTCGTCGAGGATCCCGAGCTGCCAGACCGCGATCGCGCCCGCGGCACCCGTGCCCATGAGGCCGAACACCCAGCGGTTGGAGGCGCCGGAGGCGAGCAGTACGCCCAGCACGATGATCACCATCACCATGACCGAGCCGAGGTCGGGCATGAGCAGGACGATCAGTATCGGCACGGTGGCCAGGCCCAGGGACTGCAGGACCGTGCGATGGTCGGGGTAGGGCTTGTCACCTGCGTCGACCCGCGCAGCCAGCAGCATCGCCATACCGAGGATGATCGTGATCTTCACGAACTCCGAGGGCTGCAGCGAGAACCCGCCGGGCAGCTTGATCCAGGCGTGCGAGCCGTTGATCGTGGCGCCCAGTGGGGTCAGCACCAGCAGGATCAGGAAGACCGAGATGCCGTACAGGATCGGCACGGCCCCACGCAGCGTGCGATGGCCGAGCCAGACGGTGCCGACCATCAGGGCGAAGCCGATGCCCGTGTTGAGCAGGTGCCGGAACAGGAAGTAGTACGGGTCGCCCTGGTTGAGCTCGGTGCGGTTGCGGGTCGCCGAGTAGACGAGGGCCGCGCCGATCACGGAGAGGGCGATGGCCGACAGCAGTATCGGCCAGTCGAGGCGACGCGCCAGCGAGTCGCGGGCGAACAGCCGTGCCCAGGTGGAGCGTTGGGGCCCATAGCCGGAGACGGAGAAGCCGTTCGCGCCGGTCATGTGGTGCTCCTCCGCCTCTTCCTGCGGCGGTCGGTGCCCCGTCGGGCATCGCGCCGTCGGGTGTCGCGCCGTCGGGTGTCGCGGTTGGTGCCGGTGTTCGGCGAGGGCACCGTGGCGGCCGGATCGTCGCCGGTCGCCGCCTGCTGGCTCTCGGCCTCCTGCTCCTCCTGCGGCACGTACTTCCCGATCTTCGGGGCGTCGATCGAACCGTCCGGCTGGATCTTCGGCAGGCTCTTCTGCGGCTCGGGCAGCAGGGCCTTCTTCTTGTCGATCTTTCCGTCGTCGGAGACGCCGTACAGCGCGTCGTAGATGTTGCGCACGGCGGGGCCGGAGGCGCCGGAGCCCGTACCACCCTGGGAGATGGTCATGACGACGGTGTAGTCCTCGGTGTACGTGGTGAACCACGAGGTGGTCTGCTTGCCGTAGACCTCGGCGGTACCCGTCTTGGCGTGCATCGGGATCTTGTCCTGCGGCCAGCCGACATCGGCGAAGCGCCAGGCGGCCGTACCGCGGGTGGCGACTCCCTCGAGGGCTTCGTCTATCTCGCCGAGCGTCTGCTTCGACATCGGCAGCTTGCCGTGCGACTTCGGGGCGATCTCCTGGATGCTCCTGCCGTCGACGCTGACGATCGCCTTGCCGACGGTCGGGTCGTACATGGTGCCGCCGTTGGAGATCGCCGAGTAGATGGTGGCCATCTGGATCGGTGTGACGAGGGTGTCGCCCTGGCCGATGGAGTAGTTGACGGAGTCACCGGCGCGCAGCCTGTTGCCTTCGAGGCAGTTCTCGTACGCGATGCGCTCGGCGTAGTCGCCGCTCTTCTTGCCGGTCTTGCACCAGGAGTCCTTGTTGGCCTTCCAGTAGTCCTGCTTCCACTGGCGGTCGGGGACACGCCCTGTGACCTCGTTCGGGAGGTCGATGCCCGTCTCCTTGCCGAGGCCGAACTGGTGGGCCGTCTTGTAGAACCAGTCGTTGGCGTTCTTCTTCGGCTTGGTGCCGCCGTCCCGCTTCCACTCCTCGTGCGAGAGCCGGTAGAAGACGGTGTCGCAGGAGACCTCGAGCGCGCGGCCCAGCGAGATCGGGCCGTACCCCTTGGACTCGAAGTTCTTGAAGACCTGGCTGCCGATGTTGTACGAGCTGGAGCACTGGTACGGGCCGTCGAAGGAGTAGCCGGCCTTGATCGCGGCAGCCGTCGGGATGACCTTGAAGACGGAGCCGGGGGCGGACTGGCCCTGGATCGCCCGGTTCAGCAGCGGGTAGTTGGACTTCTTGCCGGTGAGCTTCGCGTAGTCCTTGGCGGAGATGCCGCCGACCCAGGCGTTCGGGTCGTACGCCGGGTTGGACGCCATGGAGACGATGCGGCCCGTCTTGGACTCCATCACCACCACGGCGCCGGAGTCCGCCTTGTAGTTTTCGCCGGTGTTCTTGTCGAACTCCTTGCGGGCGTCCTTCATGGCCTTGTTCAGCTCGTACTCGGCGACGCGCTGGACGCGGGCGTCGATGCTGGTGACGAGGTTGGCGCCGGGCTCGGCCGGGTCGCTCTGGGCCTCGCCCATGACGCGGCCGAGGTTGTCGACCTCGTAACGGGTGACGCCGGCCTTGCCGCGCAGCTGCCGGTCGTACTGGCGCTCCAGGCCGGAGCGGCCGACCATGTCGGAGCGCAGGTACGGGGAGTTGGTGTCCTCGGCCTTGGTGATCTCCTCGTCCGTGACGGGCGAGAGATAGCCGAGCACCTGCGCGGTGTTGGCGTCGCCGGGGCTCGCGTAGCGGCGTACGGCCTGGGGTTCGGCGGTGATGCCGGGGAAGTCCTCGGAGCGTTCACGGATCTGGAGGGCCTGCTTGGCGGTGGCCTCGTCGGTGATGGGGATCGGCTGGTAGGGCGAGCCGTTCCAGCAGGGCTGCGGCGTCTTGGAGTCGCACAGCCGCACCTTGTCCATGACGTCCTTGGGCTTCAGGCCGAGGACACCGGCGAGCTTGGTGAGCACCGCCTCGCCGTCGTCCTTCATCTTCAGCAGATCGGTACGCGAGGCGGAGACCACGAGCCGCGTCTCGTTGTCGGCGATCGGCACACCGCGCGCGTCGAGAATCGACCCGCGCACGGCCGGGCTCACGACCTGCTGAACGTGGTTCCCGGACGCTTCCTTGGCGTAGGCGTCACCTTCGCGGATCTGGAGGTACCAGAGGCGTCCGCCGAGGGTGGCGAGGAGGGAGAAGACGAGAACCTGGATGACGACGAGCCGAATCTGGACGCGTGGGGTCCGCCCGGTCTCGGGGATGTTGGTCACTGGTGCCTCCCCCTCTCAGTGCGTGTATGTGTCATATACGACGGACCTGTGAGACCACTGATGTGAGACGGACCCGCCAACTTCCGTGCGCTCACAGCCGCTTGACCCCCTTGATGCGTCCGGCCCGGGCCACGCGGTTCTTCACGGACTTCATGCGGAGCCCGCCCGCGGACTTCGTACGGAACCCGCCCGCGGACTTCGTACGGAGCCCACCCCGCTGACCGCCGAGGCGCAGCCCCGTGCCGCCGGAGGAGGACAGCCAGCCGGAGGAGACGTCGCTCGCCTTGGCGGAGGTGGTCTCGGCGAGTGGGTCGTTGTCGGCGCGGCGCGCCAGCGCCATGATCCCGGGCACTACGAAGGGCGCGAGCAGCAGGTCGTACAACGCGGCCGTGAACAGCAGACTGCCCAGGCCCACATGACGCGCGGCGGTGTCACCGACGAGGGCCCCGACTCCCGCGTACAGGAGCGTGGATCCGATCGCCGAGGCGACGACCACGACCATCGGGCCGGTGGCGGATCTGATCTGGCCTTTGTCGGGCTTGGCGAGACCCGCGAGGTAGCCGATGACGCACAGTACGAGCGCGTAGCGCCCGGCGGCGTGGTCAGCGGGTGGCGCGAGGTCGGCGAGCAGCCCGGCGCCGAAGCCGACGAGGGCGCCGCCGACATGGCCGTACACCAGAGCGAGGCCGAGAACGGTGAGCAACAGCAGGTCAGGTACGGCGCCCGGGAGTTGGAGGCGGGCGAGGACGGTCACCTGGACCACCAGGGCGACGATCACCAAGGTGGCGGAGAGCAGCATTCGGTTGAAGCGCATACGGGGTTCAGCTCCTACTGCTCTTGCTGCTCTTGGGACAGGCCGTCGGCGGACGCCCCGGCCGAGGGGGTGACCGTCACGGTCACCGTCGGCGTGGGGGTCGGCCTGGGTTTGGGCGGCAGCACCTGGTCTCGCGGGTCCCTGGGCGGGGCCTGGGTGACCACGCCGACCACATCGAGCTTGCTGAAACCGACGTACGGTTCGACGTAGATGGTGCGGGTCAGATCGCCGCCGGAGGGGTCGACGCGGGAGACAACACCGACGGGGACACCGGGTACGAACGGCTTGTCGGCCTGGGAGCCGAAGGTGACGAGACGGTCCCCCTTCTTGATCTTGGCCTTGCCGTTGAGCATCTCCACACGCAGCGGCCGGTCGCCCTGGCCGGAGGCGAAGCCGAGTTCGTCGGTGGACTCCATGCGCGCACCGACCGTGAAGTCCGGGTCGCTGGCGAGGAGCACGGTGGCGGTGTTCGGCCCGACGGTGGTCACTCGGCCGACCAGTCCGTCGCCGTTGAGGACGGTCATGTCGCGCTGGATGCCGTCGTTCGCGCCGACGTCGATGGTGACGGTCCAGGAGAAGCCCTGGGCCGCTCCTATCGCGATGACCTCGGCCCCCTTGATGCCGTACTGCCCGGCGCCCGCCGTCTTGAGGATCTTGTCGAGCTGCTTCAGCCGGCTGCGGTTACGGTCGTCGCTGCCCAGCTCCGCCTTCAAAGCGGCGTTGTCCCGCTCCAGTTGGGCGATACGGTCGTGCCGGTCGCCGGAGTCGCGGACCGCTGCGATCGCGTTGCCGACGGGGTCGACCGCGGAGGACACCCCGTTCTCGATCGGGCCGAAGACCGTGGCGGCGGCCGAGCGGGCCCCGTCGACGGGTGAGTCCTCGCCGCCGCGGATGTCCACCGTGATCAAAGCGAACGCGATGGCGATCAGCAGCACCAGAAGCAGCCGGCTCTCTCGTGTGTCCCTCACGTGCGGCGGCCGTGCCTTCCTCGTCGGATTCGTGTGGGGCTCCCCTCGGCCGGGGCGCTATGGGGGAGCTTATGCCTCTATATCAATGCTCCGCCGCACGAGAAGAGCTCGTCTCGTACGGCGGAATCGAAGAGTTACGTCATCTGCGGGGCTGGGCGTCCAGTACCTGCTGGAGCGCCTCGAACTCCTCTACGCACTTGCCGGAACCGAGCGCCACACTGTCCAGCGGGTCCTCGGCGATATGGATCGGCATGCCGGTCTCGCGCCGCAGCCGCTCGTCGAGCCCGCGCAGCAACGCACCGCCGCCGGTGAGGACGATCCCGCGGTCCATGACGTCGCCGGAGAGCTCCGGAGGACACTTGTCGAGGGTCGTCTTGACCGCGTCGACGATCGCGTTGACCGGCTCCTCGATGGCCTTGCGCACTTCGGCGGCGGAGATGACGACGGTCTTCGGCAGGCCGGAGACCAGGTCCCGGCCGCGGATTTCGGTGTGCTCGTCAGCGTCGAGGTCGTACGCCGAGCCGATGGTGATCTTGATTTGCTCGGCCGTCCGCTCACCAAGAAGAAGGCTGTACTCCTTCTTGATGTGCTGGATGATCGCGTTGTCCAGTTCGTCGCCCGCGACGCGGATGGACTGTGCCGTGACGATTCCGCCGAGCGAGATGACCGCGACCTCGGTGGTGCCGCCGCCGATGTCCACCACCATGTTGCCCGTGGCCTCGTGGACCGGCAGTCCGGAGCCGATGGCCGCGGCCATCGGCTCCTCGATGATGTGCACCTGGCGGGCGCCGGCCTGCGAGGAAGCCTCGATGACGGCGCGCCGCTCAACGCCCGTGATCCCGGAGGGCACACAGACGACAACACGAGGACGGGCGAGATACCGCCGCTTGTGGATCTTCAGAATGAAGTAGCGGAGCATCCGCTCGGTGATCTCGAAGTCGGCGATGACACCGTCCTTCAGCGGACGCACGGCGACGATGTTGCCGGGAGTCCGGCCGATCATCTTCTTCGCTTCGGAACCGACCGCGAGGATGCCACCGGTGTTGGTGTTGATCGCGACGACGGACGGCTCGTTGAGTACGATCCCTCGACCCCTGACGTACACCAGCGTGTTGGCGGTCCCGAGGTCGACAGCCATGTCACGGCCGATGAACGACATTGAGTTCCCCATCAGGATTCGTCTGGCCTTCCCAAGTGGAGCTTTTGATGGCTTGTTAGGTCGGCGAGGGTGAGCGCTGTGACGTGAAGGCTTCCATCGTAGTCTCGCCTGCACCGAACACCGCGCGAGGGTCTTCGCCATTGTCAGCAGATGATGTGCCGCCTCGCTTGTGGAGACGAGCCAATGGAGGCATGCGTTCCCCCGATCGCCACGCATATGCCAGGCCCCACCGCTTTTTTGCGGCAGGGCCTGGTCAGATATGGCTCAGGGTTGACGCATCGTCAGAAAATCTTCGTGTACGCCGGGTGGGTGGGCCGTGTCGCGGACGGACGCGGTCGGGTGTCGGCGATCAAGCCAGTCCGGGGAAGAAGATCTTCATCTCGCGCTCGGCGGACTCCTCGGAGTCCGAGGCATGGATCAGGTTCTCGCGGACGATCACACCGAAGTCGCCGCGAATGGAACCGGGAGCCGCCGCGATGGGATCTGTCGGCCC
Source organism: Streptomyces sp. NPDC006365 (assembly GCF_042870755.1). NCBI lineage: Bacteria > Bacillati > Actinomycetota > Actinomycetes > Kitasatosporales > Streptomycetaceae > Streptomyces > Streptomyces sp. NPDC006365. The sequence continues at coordinate 340,915 of NZ_JBIAHS010000002.1, read as the reverse complement.
CGCGAGCGCACGCACACCCTCGATGACCCGCTCCCCCTCGACGACCAGAGCGACAACGGGCCCGGAGGCCATGAAGTCGACCAACGGCTCGTAGAAGGGCTTGCCCTTGTGCTCGCCGTAGTGGAGCTCCAGGGTCTCCTGATCCAGGTTCCGCAGCTCCAGCGCGGTGATCTGCCAGCCGGCCTTGCGCTCAATACGGCTGATGATCTCGCCGGTCAGGCCACGACGAACAGCATCGGGCTTGAGAAGGACGAGGGTGCGCTGGCTCACGTGGGAACTCCTTCGGCAACAGGTGTGGGATCACAGAGATTACAGGGCCAATCGCCCCGTTAGGGGGGCGGGGAACTGCACGACAAGCCACAACGAACCCGCAGCCAAGACACGACTTTCACCCCACCCCCTGGGGGCCCGGGGGCGCAACCACCAGTTTCGGGAAAGAGCGGGCTGGAAAAGAGGCCCGCCGCAGGCGACTACGCCGCTTTATGCTCCGTCTCGGCCTGCGCGGCAAACCGCGCCTTGGCCTCGTCCACCTTCCGTCCGTAATGAACCGAAGCCCACCACAGCGCCGCGAAGATCGCCCCCATGAAGAACATCGTCGGCACGACAAACCCGGACGCGATCAACGCGATCTGCAGCGCCCACCCCAGCTGAACACCCCACGGCCGCGTCACCACACCACACAGCAGCAGACACAGCAGCATCGCGACGCCACTCACCGTCCACACCGTGGTCATGGACAGATCGGGATCCTTCATCGCGACCAGGCCGGCAAAGCCGATGACGAAGAACTCACCGATCAGTGTCGAAGCACAGAGCGTACGCACAGCTCAGCCCCTCCCCAACAGCAGCCGGGCCTCACCCACGGTGATCACGGAACCAGTGACGAGAACGCCCCCACCCGCATACTCACCCTCCTCCTCGGCAAGGGTGATCGCGGCCTCCAGAGCGTCATCGAGCCGCGGCTCCACCTGAACCCGCTCCTCACCGAACACCTCCACGGCCAGCGCGGCCAGCGCATCCGCGTCCATCGCCCGATGGCTGGAGTTCTGCGTGATCACCACCTCGGCGAAGATCGGCTCGAAGGCCTCCAGCAGCCCTCGTACGTTCTTGTCGCCGCTCATACCGACGACCCCGATCAGCCGGCTGAAGTCGAACACCTCGCTGACACTCTCGGCGGTCGCCCGGGCACCCGCCGGATTGTGCGCGGCGTCCAGCACCACGGTCGGCGACCGCCGCACGACCTCCATCCGCCCCGGCGCGGCAACCGCAGCGAACGCCTTGCGCACCGTGTCGATGTCGAGCCGATCGGCCCGCGCCGCGCCCACACCGAAGAACGCCTCCACCGCGGCGAGCGCGACGGCCGCGTTGTGCGCCTGGTACGCGCCGTGCACCGGCAGGAACACCTCTTCGTACTCCCCGCCGAGCCCGCGCAAGGTCAGCAGCTGCCCGCCGACAGCCAGTTGACGCGACACGACGCCGAACTCCAGCCCCTCGCGGGCGACCGTCGCATCGACCTCGACGGCCTTCTTCAACATCACCTGCGCCGCGTCGACCGGCTGCTGCGCCAGAATCACGGTCGCGCCCTGCTTGACGATGCCGGCCTTCTCGGTGGCGATCTCGCCGGGCGTGGTGCCCAGCCGGTCCGTGTGGTCCAGATCGATGGGGGTCACGACGGCGACATCACCGTCGATCACATTCGTGGCGTCCCAGCTGCCGCCCATGCCCACCTCGACGACGGCCACATCGACCGGCGCGTCCGCGAACGCCGCGTACGCCATCCCCGTCAGCACCTCGAAGAAGGAGAGCCGGAACTCCTGCTGCCCGTCCACCATCTCGACGTACGGCTGAATGTCCCGGTACGTCTCCACGAACCGCTCGGCGTCCATCGGCGCGCCGTCCAGGCTGATCCGCTCGGTGATCGACTGGACGTGCGGCGAGGTGTACCGCCCGGTGCGCAGTTCGAAGGCGCCGAGCAGCGCCTCGATCATGCGGGCCGTGGACGTCTTGCCGTTCGTCCCCGTGATGTGGATCGAGGGGTACGAGCGCTGCGGCTCCCCCAGTACGTCCATCAGCGCGGCGATCCGCGTGATCGACGGCTCGAGCTTCGTCTCACCCCACCGCGTGGCCAACTCGGCCTCGACCTCGCGCAACGCCTTGTCGACCTCGGGATCGGCCGGACGCGTGGGGATGTCGGCCTCCGGCGGACCGCCCTGCGCGCGCAGGGTACGGCTGCCGGCCTCGATCACCGCGAGATCGGGGTCGCGCTCCGTCTCCGCGTCGACGATCTCGTCGAAGGGGTCGGGCTCGCTGCTGTGGTCTGGAGGGAACTCGCTCACGGGGCCAGTCTACGGACCCCGATGACATGGGCCCGGGTGCCCGCCGCCGGGCCGGCAAAAGGCGCCCGGAGCCTGCCGGCTCCGGGCGCCTTCCACCACGTAACACCGCCTAGCCCTGCGGCAACCGCTCCAACTGCGCCTGAATCCGCGCGATGTCCTCGTCCGCCTTGGCAAGCCGCGTACGGATCTTGTCCACCACCTGCTCAGGAGCCTTCGCGAGGAACGCCTCATTGCCCAGCTTCGCCTCGGCCTGCTGGCGCTCCTTCTGTGCGGCGGCGAGATCCTTCGCGAGCCGCTTCCGCTCCGCGGCCACATCGATCGTGCCGGAGAGATCCAGCGCGACCTGCGCGCCCGCGACCGGCAGCGTCGCCGTGGCCGCGAAGCCCTCGCCTTCCGGCTGAAGGCGCAGCAGCTGGCGGATGGCCGCCTCGTGCGGCGCCAGGGCGGTCCCGTCGAGGGTGAGCCGGGCAGGGACGCGCTGGCCGGGCTGGAGCCCCTGGTCGGCACGGAACCGGCGGACCTCCGTGATGACCTGCTGAAGCGTCTCGATCTCCCGCTCGGCCGCCGTGTCACGGAACCCGGAGTCGGCCGGCCAGTCCGCGATCACGACGGACTCGCCGCCCGTGAGCGTGGTCCACAGCGTCTCCGTGACGAACGGAACGATCGGGTGCAGCAGCCGCAGCGTGACGTCCAGGACCTCGCCGAGGACCCGCTTGCTGACGTCGGCCGCGGCGCCGCCCGCGTTGAACGTCGTCTTGGACAGCTCGACGTACCAATCGAAGACCTCGTCCCAGGCGAAGTGGAAAAGGGCGTCCGACAGTTTGGCGAACTGGTAGTCCTCGTAGAGGGCGTCGACCTCCGCGACCGTCGCGTTCAGCCGGGACAGGATCCAGCGGTCGGTGGCCGACAGCTGCTCGGCGGGTGGCAGTTCGCCCTCGATCGTGGCGCCGTTCATCAGCGCGAAGCGCGTGGCGTTCCAGATCTTGTTGGCGAAGTTGCGCGAACCCTGGACCCAGTCCTCGCCGATAGGCACGTCCACACCCGGGTTGGCGCCGCGCGCCAGCGTGAAGCGCAGGGCGTCGGAGCCGTACTTGTCCATCCAGTCCAGCGGGTTGACCGCATTGCCGAAGGACTTCGACATCTTCTTGCCGAACTGGTCCCGGACCATCCCATGCAGGGCGATGGTGTGGAACGGGGGGGTGCCGTCCATCGCGTACAGGCCGAACATCATCATTCGGGCGACCCAGAAGAAGAGAATGTCGTAGCCGGTGACCAGGACGGAGTTCGGGTAGAACTTCGCGAGGCTCTCGGTCTGTTCGGGCCAGCCGAGCGTGGAGAACGGCCACAGGCCGGAGGAGAACCAGGTGTCGAGGACGTCGGTGTCCTGCGTCCAGCCCTCGCCGGTCGGGGCCTCGTCGTCGGGACCGACGCACACGACCTCGCCGTTCGGCCCGTACCAGACCGGGATGCGGTGGCCCCACCACAACTGCCGCGAGATGCACCAGTCGTGGAGGTTGTCGACCCAGTCGAAGTACCGCTTCTCCATCTCCTGCGGGTGGATCTTGACACGGCCGTCGCGGACCGCGTCACCGGCGGCCTTGGCGAGCGGGCCGACCTTGACCCACCACTGCATGGACAGGCGCGGCTCGATGGTGGTCTTGCAGCGCGAGCAGTGACCCACGGAGTGGACGTACGGCCGCTTCTCGGCGACGATCCGGCCCTCGGCACGCAGGGCGGCAACGATGGCGGAACGGGCCTCCAGACGGTCCTGGCCCTGAAAGGGGCCGTGTGCGGTGATGACGGCGTGCTCGTCCATGATCGTGATGGCCGGAAGGTCGTGCCGCTGGCCGATCTCGAAGTCGTTCGGGTCGTGTGCCGGGGTGACTTTGACGGCGCCCGTGCCGAACTCGGGGTCGACGTGCTCGTCCGCGACGACCGGGATGGAACGGTCGGTCAGCGGCAGCTTGATGAGCTTGCCGACGAGGTGCTTGTACCGCTCGTCGCCGGGGTGGACGGCAACCGCCGTGTCACCGAGCATGGTCTCGGCACGGGTCGTGGCGACGACGATCGTGTCGTCCCCCTCGCCGTACTTCATGGAGACGAGCTCGCCGTCGTCGTCCTGGTACTCGACCTCGATGTCCGAGATGGCGGTGAGGCATCGGGGACACCAGTTGATGATGCGCTCGGCGCGGTAGATCAGCTCATCGTCGTACAGCCTCTTGAAGATGGTCTGAACGGCCTCCGAGAGCCCCTCATCCATAGTGAAGCGCTCACGCGACCAGGCAACGCCGTCACCGAGCCGCTTCATCTGCCCGGAGATCTGCCCACCGGACTCGGCCTTCCACTGCCAGACCCGCTCGACGAAGGCCTCGCGCCCCAGGTCGTGGCGGGACTTGCCCTCCTTGCCCAGCTCACGCTCGACGACGTTCTGCGTGGCGATACCGGCGTGGTCCATGCCAGGCTGCCACAGCGTCTCGTACCCCTGCATGCGCTTGCGGCGCGTGAGGGCGTCGATGAGCGTGTGCTCGAAGGCGTGGCCCAGGTGCAGGCTGCCAGTGACATTCGGCGGCGGGATGACAACGGTGTACGGCGGCTTCTCGCTCTTCGCGTCCGCCTCGAAGTAACCCCGCTCTACCCAGCGCTCGTACAGCTTCCCCTCTACTTCGGCCGGCGCGTACTGGGTCGGCAGTTCGGGGGTGTTGGCTGGCGGCTGCTGCTGAGCGTTGTCGGTCACGGGCTCAGTTTAGAGGTGTCACGGGGCGGTCCTGAAACTCCATTGTTCGGTAACGGTCAGCCCCCTGGTGCTCTCCGCGGACGCTCCTTACGACAGGATGTTCGGAACGCATAAGCATCTGGAGGGGAACCCAGAATGAGCTACAACCAGCCGGGCCCGTACGACGGGCAGCCCCAGCAGCCGGGACCGTACGGTCAGCCAGGCCCGTACGGCCAGCAGCCGCAGGCCCCGCAGCCCGGCTACGGTCAGCCGCCGCAGACCCCTCAGCCCGGCTATGGCTACCCGCAGCAGGCTCCTCCGCAGCAGCCCGGCTATGGCTACCCCCAGCAGACTCCTCCCGGTGCTCCGCCCCAGCAGCCCGGCTACGGCCAGCAGCCGCCGTACGGCCAGCAGCCCCCGCCCTACGGCATGCCGCAGCCGCCCGCTCCCGGCGGCGGCAAGAAGAAGACCGGGATCGTCATCGGCGCCGTGGCGGTCGTGGCCGCGATCGCGGTGGGCGCGTACTTCGTGATCGGCGGGGGCGGCGGCGGTTCGTCGGACGTGGCGGACGACGGCCCGCACAAGCTGACCACGCCGGCGACGGTGCTCAGCGGTGAGTACAAGAAGGGCGAGGGCGGGGGGTCCGACAGCGGAGGGTTCAGCAAGGACGACCTCAAGGATGCAGAGAAGCACGGCGTCACGAACCCCAAGGACGTCGACGCCACCTACGAGGCCGGGGACCAGAGCAATCCGCTCGCCATGCAGATGCTCCAGTTCATGGGCGTCTACGGTGAAGTCGACGACCCGGAGAAGGTTGTCGACGCCATGTTCGCCGAGCTGAAGAAGAACGCCGCCAAGGACGAGGAAACCAAGGGCGAGGCCGTCGGCAGCCCGAAGAGCTACGAGCCCAGCGGTCTGGACGGCGCGGTCCTGAAGTGCCAGGAGATGAAGATCAAGAACGATGAGGCCTCGACGGGCGATCCTGCCTCCGGGCCTGCGGAATTCAACATGCCGGTGTGCATCTGGGGCGACCACAGCACCCTCGGCGTCGTCATCCACATCGAGCTGGCCGACGCCATGGCGGGCAAGAGCGCCGATCTTGAAGGGACCGCCGACCTCACGGCCAAGTTCCGCAAGGAAGTTCGCGTGAAGATCTGACCCCGCGCATCAACGAGGAGGGGGCCCCGGTCAGTTGACCGGGGCCCCCTCCTCGTACATGTTCGGGGCGACTACGCCGTCTTCTGCTCCCCAGAGCCCCGCCCGCGGGCGTCCCGCGGGATGAGCGTCGGGTTGACGTTCGAGAGGACGACGTCCGCTGTGATGACGACGCGGCCGACGTCCTTGCGGGACGGGACCTCGTACATCACCGACTGGAGGACCTCTTCCATGATGGCGCGAAGGCCGCGGGCGCCGGTCTGCCTCAAGATGGCCTGGTCGGCGATGGCTTCGAGGGCCTCGCGCTCGAAGTCCAGCTCCACGCCGTCGAGTTCGAAGAGGCGCTGGTACTGCTTCACGAGCGCGTTGCGCGGCTCGACGAGGATCTGGAGGAGCGCCTCGCGGTCGAGGTTGTGCACGGAGGTGATGACCGGGAGGCGGCCGATGAACTCGGGGATCATGCCGAACTTGACCAGGTCCTCGGGCATGACGTCCTCGAACTGGTCCTTCTCCTCCAGCTCGCGCTTCGAGCGGATCGTCGCCCCGAAGCCGATGCCCTTCGCGCCCGCGCGGGATTCGATGATCTTCTCCAGGCCGGCGAAGGCGCCGCCCACGATGAACAGGACGTTCGTCGTGTCGATCTGGATGAACTCCTGGTGGGGGTGCTTGCGGCCGCCCTGGGGCGGAACCGAGGCCGTCGTGCCCTCAAGGATCTTGAGCAGCGCCTGCTGGACGCCCTCGCCGCTCACGTCCCGCGTGATCGACGGGTTCTCGCTCTTGCGGGCCACCTTGTCGATCTCGTCGATGTAGATGATCCCGGTCTCGGCCTTCTTGACGTCGTAGTCCGCGGCCTGGATGAGCTTCAACAGGATGTTCTCGACGTCCTCGCCGACATACCCCGCCTCCGTCAGCGCCGTCGCGTCGGCGATGGCGAAGGGGACGTTCAGCATGCGCGCCAGGGTCTGGGCGAGCAGGGTCTTGCCGGAGCCCGTGGGGCCGAGGAGCAGGATGTTGGACTTCGCCAACTCGATGGCGTCCTCGCGGCTTTGACTCCCGCCGTTCTCACCGGCCTGGACCCGCTTGTAGTGGTTGTACACCGCGACGGAGAGGGCCTTCTTCGCCGACTCCTGGCCGACGACGTACCCCTCGAGGAACTCGTAGATCTCCCGGGGTTTGGGGAGTTCCTCCCAGCGGACCTCGCTCGTTTCCGCGAGCTCTTCCTCGATGATCTCGTTGCAGAGATCGATGCACTCGTCGCAGATGTACACACCGGGGCCTGCGATGAGCTTCTTGACCTGCTTCTGGCTCTTGCCACAGAACGAGCACTTGAGCAGATCGCCGCCGTCACCGATGCGTGCCACGGTGTGCTTCCCCTTCGCCTGGGAGACGCCTAGGTCCAGCGGCTCCTGGTGCTGCCTTATGTCCGACGGTACCTTGCCTAGCCCCCCGTTCGGGCCCCCCTTGGCGCGGTTCACTTTGACGCGTACGGCGCCAAACCGTGCCAAGGGGCGGCTGACGATACAGCGCTACGTCACGCGACCGCTGCGTTGTTCATCTTCCGGGTCGAGATGATCTGGTCGATCAGGCCGTACGAAAGCGCGTCCTCGGCCGTGAGGATCTTGTCGCGCTCGATGTCCTCGCGGATCTTCTCGATCGGCGTGGTGGAGTGCTTGGCCAGCAGTTCTTCCAGCTGGGCACGCATCCGGAGGATCTCGTTCGCCGCGATCTCCAGGTCGGAGACCTGGCCGCGACCCGTCTCGCTGTAGGGCTGGTGGATCAGCACACGGGCGTTGGGAAGTGCCATGCGCTTGCCCGGCGTACCGGCGGCGAGCAGGATCGCGGCGGCGGAGGCCGCCTGGCCCATGCAGACCGTCTGGACGTCCGGCTTCACGAACTGCATCGTGTCGTAGATCGCAGTGAGCGCCGTGAAGGAGCCGCCGGGGCTGTTGATGTAGACCGAGATGTCACGGTCGGGGTCCATCGACTCCAGGCACAGCAGCTGCGCCATGACGTCGTTGGCGGAGGCGTCGTCGATCTGCACGCCGAGGAAGATCACACGCTCCTCGAAGAGCTTCGCGTACGGGTCGTACTCGCGCACGCCCTGCGAGGTGCGCTCGACGAAGCGCGGGATGACGTAGCGGGACTCCGCGCGGGGGCCGGTGTACTCGGCCTCCGTGCGGGCGTAGAGGCCGCTGCCGGGGAAGTCGTTCACTGTGTCTCCTGGGAGCCTGAAAAGAGCTGAGGCGGTCGGCTGGGGGCTCGGAAGGCTTACGTCAGCTGCGCTCGGGCCGCGTGTACGGGCTGCCCGTGAGCGCGAGCGTGACTAGGCCGCTCCGGTGCCGCCGCCGCCCGGCATACCGGCAGCGGTGGGCATGATGTCGTCGATCAGGCCGTACTCCTTGGCCTCGATCGGGTCGAACCAGCGGTCACGGTCCGAGTCGCGGGTGACCTGGTCCACGGTCTGGCCGGTGTGGAAGGCGGTCAGCTCCGCCATCCGCTTCTTGGTGTGCAGCAGCCGCTCGGCGTGGATCTTGATGTCCGACGCGGAACCGGCGAGGCCGGCCGAGGGCTGGTGGATCAGGATCTCGGCATTCGGCAAGGCGAAGCGCTTGCCCGGGGTGCCCGCGCTCAGCAGGAACTGGCCCATGGAGGCCGCCATGCCCATGGCGATGGTCACCACGTCGTTCTGGATGTACTGCATGGTGTCGTAGATCGCCATACCGGCCGTGATCGATCCGCCGGGGCTGTTGATGTACAGAAAGATGTCCTTGTCCGGGTCGGCGGCAAGGAGCAGCAACTGTGCGGTGATCTTGTTCGCGATGTCGTCGTCGACCGGCTGGCCGAGGAAGATGATCCGCTCACCGAGCAGCCGGTTGTAGACCTGGTCGCCGAGGCCACCACCGATGGAGGGCTCGCCGGCGGCTGAAGGCATCAGATTCGTCACGTATCCACCTGCTCGTCTTAACGACGGCGCCGGGGCCGTCTCACGTGTTCTGCCGGGGCGGGGGGCCGTCCGGCGGTGTATCGGGACTCCCCTGCCCTCGTACTCATGGACCCTAACGCGCGGGTCCCTTCGGGGAATCCCGAGGAGGGAACTGTTCGCTGTGAGCGCATGCGCTCCGCTCGTTGCGCAGGGGTTTTGGCGGGGTCCGCCCCGCCAGGGGCGCGGGGCTGTGACATTTCGCGGCGGAGCCGCAAATCGACGTGGCCCGCGCCCCTGAAAGCCTGATGGCCCCCGAGACACACAAGGTCTCGGAGGCCATCGCGGCGTACAAACGAGGCGATCAGGCCTCAGGCTTCTCCTCGGGGGCCTCGGGGGCCTCGGGGGCCGCCTCCGCGGAGCCCTCGGCCGGGGTCTCCTCGGAGGAGGTCTCGTCCTCCTCCTCGTCGTCCAGGTCCACGATCTCGCCGTTCGTGTCCTTGACCGTGGCGGCCTCGACGACGACCGCAAGGGCCTTGCCGCGGGCGACCTCGCCGACCAGCATCGGGACCTGGCCGCCCTCTACGACGGCCTGGGCGAACTGGTCGGGGGACATGCCGGAGGAAGCGGCGCGGCGCATGAGGTGCTCGGTGAGCTCCTCCTGGTTGACGTTCAGCTTCTCCTTGTTGACCAGCTCGTCGAGGACGAACTGGGTCTTGATGCCCTTGACCGCGGCCTCGCGCGTCTCGGTGTCGAACTCCTCGGCCGTCTTGCCCTGGATCTCCAGGTACTGCGGCAGGTCCAGGCCCATCTGACCGAGCTGGTGGTGCTCGAGGTTGTGCTTACGGGTGTTGATCTCGTCCTCGAGGAGCTTCTCGGGGACGGGCACCTCGACCAGCTCCAGCAGCTTCTCCAGGACGCGCTCCTGGGCCTGCGTGGCCTGGTCGTACTGCTTCATGTTCTCGAGGCGCTTACGGCTGTCCGTCCGCAGCTCCTCCAGGGTGTCGAACTCGGAGGCGAGCTGCGCGAAGTCGTCGTCCAGCTCGGGGAGCTCACGCGCGGCGACCTGGGAGACCTTGACGGTGACCTCGGCCTCCTTGCCGGCCGCCGAGCCGCCCTTGAGCTCGGAGGCGAAGGTGGCCTCGCCACCGGCCTCCAGGCCCTTCACGGCGTCGTCGATGCCGTCCAGCAGCTCACCGGAGCCGATGGTGTAGGAGACTCCGTTCGCGACGCCGTCCTCCAGGACCTCGCCGTCGACCTTGGCCTCCAGGTCGATCGTCACGACGTCGCCGTCCTCGGCGGCCCTCTCGACCGGGGAGGTGGACGCGAAGCGCTCACGGAGCTCCTCGACGGCCTTGTCGACGTCCTCCTCGGCGACCTCGACGGCGTCGACCTCGACCTCGATGCCGGAGTAGTCCGGGATCTCGATGGAGGGGCGGACGTCGACCTCGGCGGTGAAGTTCAGCGTCTCGCCGTCCTTCAGCTCCGTGATGTCGACCTCGGGCTGGCCGAGCACGTTCAGCTCGGCGTTGTTGACCGCGTCGGTGTAGAACTTCGGAAGCGCGTCGTTGACCGCCTCCTCCAGAACCGCACCGCGGCCGAACCGCTGGTCGATGACGCGCGCCGGAATCTTGCCCTTCCGGAAGCCCTTCACCGTGACCTGCTGGTTGATCTTCTTGTACGCCGCGTCGAGGCTGTCCTTGAGCTCCTCGAAGGGCACCTCGACAGTGAGCCGAACCCGGGTCGGGTTCAGGGTCTCCACGGCGCTCTTCACGGTTCGGTCTCCTTGATGGCTGACTTCTTGGGGTTCTGCTGTCGACCTCTGCCGGATGCGGCGGGTGCCTCAGCGGATTCGCGGCCCTTGCGAGACGTAACAGTGCAGACATACGGGCGCGCAGTTTGCATAGTAGCCGCAGGCGGTACACGCCCCAAAAGGCGAGCTTCCGGTGCCGCGAGCCCCGGGAGCCCGGTCGGGTTCCGGACCGGGTCCCCGTCGGCGGTCACCGGGCCCCTGCTGATGGTCGGGGTGGCGGGATTTGAACCCACGGCCTTCCGCTCCCAAAGCGGACGCGCTACCAAGCTGCGCCACACCCCGTCGGTGCGACACGTAGGGTACATGCCCGCCGACACCGCGGCTCCCGCATTTCGCGGGCGCCCGAAGGGACGCGGAACGGAATGTGCGGCGAAGGGTGCCACCCGCTACGATGCTCCAGTGCCGCGCGTCCAATGACCTGCGGCGCCTCCTGTGCGGGCGTAGCTCAATGGTAGAGCCCCAGTCTTCCAAACTGGCTACGCGGGTTCGATTCCCGTCGCCCGCTCCATACGGCTCAGGGCCAGGTCAGAGGTCAAATCCTCTGCCTGGCCCTGAGGCGTTTCCGGGCTCGTCAGCCCCTGAGGAACGTGAGCAGTTCGCCGAGGAGCTGGGCCGGGGCGTCCAGGGGGACGAGGCGCCCGCGTCCGGGATCAGGTGAAGGCGGGAGCTTCCGCGATGGCTCGCGGAGCCGACGTACTCGCGGACCTGGGCCTCGTGCGGGGGAACCGGGAGCCGCTCGAAGACCTCGGAGTTTTCGGCGACCAGGCGGAAGTAAGGGGAACCCCAGCTGCCGCAGCGGGGCCTGCCCCGGACGTGGAGCCGGTGGCCCTGCGCGGCGAGCGTCGGAGCGATCCAGTGCCAGACGTTACGAGGAGAACGGGGTGCCGTGCAGCAGCACGGACGGGCCGTCGGCGAGGCGGAAGCGGTCCCGGCGGACGGTTCCGATCGCGCTGGGCCGGCTCTCGCGGAGCTGCCAGGTGTTCGTCGTCCCGGACCTGATCCCGTACCTGACGAAGTGCCGTACCTGCTCAACTCGCTCAGAATTGGATCTCGTTGATGGTCTCCGCTATCGAGTTGAGGAACCGCTGGATGTCATCGGCCATGCCCGTCGAGGCGAGGAAGAAGCCGAACAGTACGGCGACGACCGCCGGACCCGCCTTGATCGTTCCTCCCCGGATCAGCACCACGAGGACGATCCCCAACAGCAGCACCACTGATAGCGAAATGGCCACAACTGATCACACCCTACGGTCGGTCCGCTCTCCCGGCCCGAGGGCGCCACCCCGCACACCCCCGCAGAACCATCGTGCCACCAACAGGCCCGGCCTATGCGGAAGGTGGGGCATCATCGGCCATCGTTCTCGCCGGACATGCACAATCCGTACCGGTGCGGCGCTCCCCGGCGGTCATGAACGGCGGTGCCGCGTACGGCAATTCACGGAGCCTCCCGCGCGCCGAATTCAGGAGGGTCATTGCCGTGCCCACACATCCTGTTCGCAGATAATTCGAATTGTTGCCGCGGGCACAGCGAGGGGCTGGCGAGCGGGCCGGAGAGGGTGCCACAAACGCCAATCAACGGACATTTCACCAGAGTCGCCCGCGAGTGTTATGCACCATTTAGTCAGGATGAAGAGGGACGTAACAGGCGTACGCGTCACATCAGTCGACCTCTGCATCACCAAGTCGGCTTCGTCGCCTGCTTATCTCTCGCTCGTCACCCGCTTCTTCAAATCCCCCATACTCCCCGGGATAAGCGAGGGTTAAGCAGGAATGACGCCCAGGGTTTTACGAAATCGCGTCGGCGACGCTAGGGTGCCTCAGATGTTCACCGCTGCCTCGTCCCCCGCACGCGCAGTGAGGTCCCGGATCGTCTCCCCCAGTTCCTGGTGGGAGGGTCTGTGACGAACTCGCTCCGCCCACACGGCCGACAGAAAACTCCGCTCCCGCCGACGGAAGAGTCGTCGGTGTCCGCGATGCCGAGCCCGCGAACCCGCGACACCCCGCAGGCGAACACCGCTCCCGCCGGGCCTCAGACAAAGCCGGCCAAGCAACGCGACGCGTTCTTCGACAACGCCAAGTACCTGGCCATCGTGCTCGTCGCAACGGCCCACGCCTGGCAACCGCTGACCGACCGCAGCCGCAGCGCCGAGGCGCTCTACATGGTCGTCTACACCTTCCACATGCCGGCGTTCATCCTCATCTCCGGCTATTTCTCGCGTAGTTTCGACATGCGTGCCGACCGGCTCCAGCGGCTGGTGACGGGCATCGCGGTGCCGTACATCCTCTTCGAAGCGGCGTACTCCGTCTTCAAGAAGGTGGCGAACGACGATCCGGGCCATCCGATCAGCCTGCTCGACCCCTGGTACCTCACATGGTTCCTGGTCGCGCTGTTCGTATGGCGGCTGACGACCCCGATGTGGAAGGTCGTGCGCTGGCCGGTGCCGCTCGCGCTCGCCATCGCGGTTCTCGCCTCCGTGTCGCCCGACATCGGTGACGACCTGGATCTGCAACGTGTGCTGCAGTTCCTGCCGTTCTTTGTCATCGGCCTGTGCATGAAGCCCGAGCACTTCCAGCTGATGCGGCGCCGTGAGGTCCGGATCCTGTCGGTGCCGGTGTTCGCGGCGGCGCTGGTCGTGGCGTACTGGGCGGCTCCGCGGATGACCTCGGCCTGGTTCTACCACCGGGACAGCGCGCAGGAGTTGGGCACGCCATGGTGGGCGGGCGTTGTGATGACGCTCGCGCTGTTCGGCTGCTCGATGGTCCTCACAGCCTGCTTCTTCTCCTGGGTGCCGCGCCGCAGGATGTGGTTCACGGTGCTCGGCGCGGGGACGCTGTACGGCTATCTGCTGCACGGTTTCCTGATCAAGGGCGGCCGTTTCTGGGGCTGGTTCGACTACACGTGGCTGCATGAGCCGCTCGGCGAGATCTTCATCACCCTGGTCGCCGCCGCCGTGGTCACCCTGCTGTGCACCCCGCCCGTCCAGCGCATGTTCCGCTTCGCGATGGAGCCGAAGATGGAGTGGGCGTTCAAGCGGGATGCCGCCGAGCTGGCCCGCGGGCGGGCAAAGTCCTAGGGCCGAGTCCTAGGCCAGGCCCAGGAGTTCGCGCATCCTCGCGTACTTCTGGGCCAGTCGCGTCCGCGTGGGCTCGTCGAGGGCCGCGAGCCTCGCCGGATTCGCGTTGTGGGCCAAGTCGGACTCCTTGACCAGCAGGGCCCCCGGCGTCGCCAGGATGCGTTCGGCGTACGACTCCGGGGGCTCGCCGGGGCGCCTGGTGAGGGCCAGGACGATGTCCTTCGTGCGCCGGGTCAGCGCGGCCTTGTCCAGGAGCCAGTCCTCCGAGACGGCATCGTCCTCGACGGCGTCGTGGAGCCAGGCGGCGGCGATCTGTTCGTCGTCGCCGCCACGGGCACGTACCCCCTCGGCCACCGCCTGAAGGTGCTCGGCGTACGGCCGGCCCGCCTTGTCTGTCTGGGCGGCGTGTGCGTTACGGGCGATGGCTTCGACTTCGGTGAGGCTCAGCAGCGCATTGTCGGTCATGCGTCGAGTGTGCCGTGCAGCGCCGGCCGTTGGCGCTACCGCCATGCGTCCGGAGTCCGGTGTCGAAGCGGCGCTGACGTGGCGCGTCAACTCCACGAGATGCGGTCGGCCTGATGCTGGGCAGCACCGTCTCCGCCGCGCGCATACGCACACTGGTCCATCCCCTGCGGGATGCCTTCGGCGCGATCTTCTTCTTCGCCTTCGGGCTCTCCATCAACCCGGGCGACCTTGCCACGGTGCTCTGGCCCGTTCTCGCCGCGGTGGCGCTGACGCTGGTCATGAACGTGCTCGCGGGGCTTGGGGCGGCGCGGGTGTACGGGTTCGTAGCCGGGCCCGCGGCCAACATCTCCACCACGCTCCTGGCTCGGGGCGAGTTCGGTACGGGAGACCGCCGGCGTCGGCCGACCCCGCACAGGTCACACAGTGACGGGCGCCGTCGCACCCTCGCGGCAGATCAGCAGCAGCGCCCGGTCGTCGTTCACGTCCTTCGCCACTGCCTCGATGAGGTGCCAGGCAGCGCCGTGGAAGCCGCCCGCCACGTACCGGTCGGCCTCTCCGGTGAGGCGGTCGATGCCTTCGACGATGTCCCGGTCGGACGTCTCGACCAGGCCGTCCGTGAACAGCATCAGAACGTCGCCCGGGCGCAACGTCCCCTTCACAGGATCGAACTGAGCCCCGTCGTACACGCCGAGCAACGGCCCCTCCGCGGACTTCTCCTCCCAGCGCCCGTTCCCCGCGCTGAGCTGCAGCCCCGGAGGATGCCCGGCCGAGAAGAGTTCGTAGTCACCGGAGTCCAGGTCCAGGACAAGGTGGATCGATGTGGCGAAACCCTCGTCCCAGTCCTGTCGGAGCAGGTAACCGTTCGCCGCGGGCAGGAACGCGTGCGGCGGCAGCGAGCCGAGCAGTCCCCCGAACGCCCCGGACAGAAGCAGCGCACGCGACCCCGCGTCCATGCCCTTGCCGGAGACGTCCGTCAGTACGACCTCGAGCGTGCGCCCCCCGTTCGTACGGGCGGCCACCACGAAGTCCCCCGAGAAGGACTGACCACCGGCCGGCCGCAGGGCCATCTCGCGATGCCAGCCCGTCGGCAGCTTCGGCAACTTGCTCTGGACGCGGATCCGTTCCCGCAGGTCGAAAAGCATGGTGCCGCCGCGTCGCCACGGCACTCCCACCCGGCTGCGGAACTGCGCGATGAGCAGGCCGAAGAAGCCGCAGGCGGCGACCACCAGCACGGTCCCCGGTGTCACCCGGGACGGCCCCTCCGTGTAGGGGCCGAGTTTCACGGACTCGATGATCAGCGCGGTGGCGGCGGCCGCGTACAGGCCGAGCAGGCTCGCCGGCCGCAGCACCAGCCCGCCGGCGACGATCGGGAGGACCAGCGCGGCCGGCGAAAACCACACGGAGTTGACGAGTGTGGCGCACGTGATCACGGGAATGGTCAGCAGCAGACCGACCAGCGCGACCCAGTCCGAGCCGTCCCCGCGGAAGTAGTCGACAGCGGATCTGCGCAGCCCTGTGCGGACCCGGTGCAGTTGTTTCTTCAACCGGGCCGTGAACGTCTCGGCTTCCGCGCGCCGCCCTCGTCCTGCTGCCATTGTTCGGGACCCTATCCATCGGACCTGGTACTTGGCACGGGAGGTCCCACTTGTCCCCCCGTCCGAGAACCGAAGTCACAGAACGTCCGATCCCCGAGGATCGCATGCCGCAGTGGGCGGCCCGCGCCGAGCTGACATAAATCCACTCGCTGATCCCGGATTGCCCTGGTAGGCATGGCATATGACGACTGACGTGCGCGTGCTCCGGCCGGAAGAATGGGATAAGTGGTACGGACAGCTGGTGCTCGCCTTCGGCGGAGTCGACGAGTCGCCCGAGGAGCGAGCCCTGTGGAACGGCCTCACGGAGTTCGACCGCTTCATCGGGGCCTGGGACGGCGACGAGTGCGTGGGCACGGCAGGTGCGTTCAGCTTCCGGATGACCGTGCCCGGCGGCGCCCCGGTGAAGGCGGCCGGCATCACGATGGTGAGCGTCGCCGCGACGCACCGCCGCCGCGGGGTGCTGACGTCCATGAAGCGCAGGCAGCTGGACGACATCCACTCCTGGGGCGAGCCACTGGCCGTACTGACCGCCTCCGAGCCGGCGATATACGGCCGCTTCGGCTACGGCGCCGCGACCCAGCAGCTGCGCGCGGAGATCGACACGTCCCGGGTACGGCTGACGGCGCCGGCCGGCACCGACGACGTACGGCTTCGTCTCGCTGAACCTGATGCGGACGCCGTACGCGATGCGTGCGAGGCCGTCTACGCACTGCGGGTGCCGACCCGCCCCGGGATGATGGCGCGGCTGCCCGGCTGGGAGCGGCTGCCGTTGCTCGACCCGGAGAGCGAGCGGAAGGGCTCGTCGCCGTTGCAGTGCGTGCTCGCCGAGCGGGAAGGTGAAGTGGTCGGCTACGCCCGGTACTTCATCAAGCCGGAGTGGGACGCGGCCGGCCCCAAGGGCACGGTCGATCTGCGCGATCTGGAGGCGCTGGACCCGGCTGCGTACGCGGCGCTGTGGCGGTTCCTTTTCGACATCGACCTGACGTCGACGGTGAAGTGCCACAACCGTCCCGTCGACGACGCCTGGCAGCACCTCGTCTCCGACATCCGGCGGTGCGGGCTCGGCCTGCGCGACTCGCTGTACGTGCGGACCGTCGACGTCGGGGCGGCGCTCGAGGCACGTACGTACCAGGCGCCCGTGGACGTCGTGTTCGAGGTCGAGGACGCCTTCTGCCCCTGGAACGAGGGGCGTTGGCGGCTCTCCGGTGACGCGAAGGGAGCGTCCTGCGAGCGGACCACCGACTCGGCCGATCTCGCCCTGTCCGTACGGGAGTTGGGGTCGGCCTATCTCGGTGGCGTGTCCCTTGCCTCACTCGCCGCGGCGGGGCGGGTGCGGGAGCTGCGCCGGGGCGCGCTCGCGGAGGCCTCGCTCGGCTTCTCCGCTGCCGTCGCACCGTGGCTTCCGCACGGCTTCTGAGCGGCTTCTGAGCGGCTTCAGACCTTCTGGCAGGTGGGGCACCAGAAGAGGTTGCGGGCGGCGAGACCGGCGGTGCGGATCTCGCCGCCACAGATGTGGCAGGGCAGGTTGGCCCTGCGGTACACGTAGACCTCGCCGCCGTGGTCGTCCTTGCGCGGCGGGCGGCCCATCGCGTCCGGCTCGTGTTCCGGGCGGACCGTGTCGATGCGGTTGTTGCGGACGCCTTGGCGCATGAGCGTGACGAGGTCCTTCCACAGCGCGTTCCACTCGGCCGGGGTGATGTCCTTGCCCGGCCGGTACGGGTCGATGCCGTGCCGGAAGAGGACTTCCGCGCGGTAGACGTTTCCTACTCCTGCGATGACCTTCTGGTCCATGAGGAGGGCGGCGATCGTCGTACGACTGCGGGAGATGCGGGCGTACGCCTGTGCCGGGTCGGCGTCCTCGCGCAGGGGGTCCGGGCCCAGGCGGTCGTGTACCGCCTGCTTTTCCGTGTCCGTGATCAGGGTGCAGGTGGTGGGGCCGCGGAGGTCTGCGTACGCGGTGTCGTTGGTGAGGCGTAGGCGGATGGTTTCGGTGGGTGGGGGCGCGGGGGCGTCGCCGAGGGTGACCTTGCCGAAGAGGCCGAGGTGGATGTGGGTCCAGGCCTCGGTTTCGAACTGTAGGAAGAGGTGTTTGCCGTGGGCTTCGGCGGTTGTCAGCGCTGTCCGGTCCAGGAGGGCTGCGGCGTCGGCGAATTTGCCCTGCGGGCTGGTGACGTGGGCCTGGCGGCCGGCGAAGCGGGCGCGGTAGTCGTCGGCCAGCCGGTGGATGGTGTGCCCTTCGGGCACGGGGGCCTCCTGTTCGTGTTCGCGTCGCGGTCCGGGCGGGATTCCTTCCCCAAACCCGCGCCTTCCCGGAACTGGGGGCTGCGCCCCGCCCCAGGCCCCCGCATCGGCCTAGCGGCCTCGTCCTCGAACTCCCCCAGCTACCGCTGGGAGGTGCCCCCAGACGGGCTGAATGGTGCGCGCCCCGTCAGGGGCGCGGGGAACTGCGCGACCAGCCACGACCGACTCGCAGCCGGCGCACTGCGTCTCAAGGGGGCCTGGGGGCGCGCCCGCAGTGGGGTTCCAGGGGCGGAGCCCATGGTTTCGGGAAGGGGCGGGCTTGGGGAAGAAAAACCCTCTACCCCCGTGGGTGGTGCGCCGGAATGTCCGGCATGACCCCGGCCGTCTCGTACGCCGACAGCATGTCAATGCGACGGACGTGACGGTCGTCGCCGGAGAACGGCGTGTTCAGGAACGTCTCGACGAACTTGGTCGCCTCGTCCCGCGAGTGCATACGCGCCCCGACAGCTACAACGTTCGCGTCGTTGTGCTGACGTCCCAACGCCGCGGTCTCCTCGCTCCAAGCGAGCGCAGCACGAACCCCGGCCACCTTGTTCGCCGCGATCTGCTCCCCGTTCCCCGACCCCCCGATCACAATGCCGAGCGACCCGGGATCCCCCGCGGTGCGCGAGGCCGCGCGGAGGCAGAACGGCGGGTAGTCGTCCTGGGCGTCGTAGATGAGGGGCCCGCAGTCGACGGGCTCATGCCCGGCCGCCTTGAGCCACTCGACGAGGTGGTTCTTGAGTTCGAAACCGGCATGATCGGAGCCGAGGTACACGCGCATGGTCCGAGTGTGACACGCGTGTTTCGGCCGGGGCTCCTCGGGTCGGGCCGGTCAAACGCGCCGCTACGTCAGGGCGACGGGTCTGACTCCCGCCAGGTGAGGGCGGTGGGCGCGAGGTGTGGCACGAGAGCGGAAATCAAGCGGCCCCCGCTCCCGTTACGGGCGCGAGGGCTGCGGCTGGGGCTGGGGCTGCGATGTCGCTCTCAGCGCTTCACGAGCTTCCAGGCGGCGGGCAGCAGGCCCATTGCCAGGGCCGCCTTGAAGGCGTCGCCGATGAGGAAGGGCGTGAACCCGGCGGCAACGGCCTCCGTGGGGCTCAACTGCGTGGCGGCGGAGAGGTAGGGGACGCCGATCGCGTAGATGACGGCCTCGCCGAGGAGCATCGTGCCGGCCATGAGCAACACCGAGCGGTCGGCGCCCCGGCGGGCCAGGGCGCCGACGAGCGTGGCCGCCAGCAACATGCCGATGATGTAACCGAAGGTCGGGGAGGCACCGTGGCTGCCGTCCGCGAACCAGGGAACACCGGCCAGGCCGACCAGCGCGTACAGAGCGAGCGAGAGGAAGCCACGCCCGGCGCCGAGCGTGGTGCCGACGAGCAGGGCCGCGAAGGTCTGCCCGGTCACCGGCACCGGCGAGCCCGGCACGGGCACGGCGATCTGGGCGGCGATCCCGGTGAGCGCGGCACCACCGGCCACGAGCGCGACGTCGCGGACGCGGGACGCGGGAAGCAGGTCGGCGAGGACCTTACCCGGCAGGGCGGTGGCGGCAGCGGTGCTCATGGAAACTCCGGCGGTGTGGGAGCGGGCGGTTCGGGACACCGCGACGCTATCCCAGGCCCCTGGACCCGATCACCAGCAGCGCTCGACAAACCACGGATCGTGCGCTTGGTGCGCTCCATACAAAGAGGGGTGGATACACCCTGGGCGGCGTGACCCTGGTCACTGAGCTACGGCGGTCTTACCCACAAGGGGTGGGACCGACAAGAACTGTCGAGTTCCATCAATCTCTCTCGCCATCCCCTCCCCCGCTCCCTCTTGCTGTTAATCTGCACTTGCAACCTTGTTGCAATAACAGCTCGGAGGGGACCCGTTGCGACCACCCGCACATCATCCACCTCGAACATGCGCACGGAAGGGTGCTCGTCCAGGTGAACGGCAGCCCTACACCACGCCATGTCGTCCGCAGGCCCGATACGTTGCTGGAGGCGGGTCGGCGACCTGCCCGGCGGCCGGGAGGGTCGTCGCCGGACGGCCTTCATCGCCGTCAAACTCCTCGGAGCGATCCAGGGGAGAGTCTCAGGCCCTCTGGGCGGGAGAGAGCTCCAATGGCACAACATGACCGGAAACGGTGGCATCGAGCCGGAGTCCCCAGCGGGCCTCGGCTCTTTTGCCGTGTGCTGGGACGCGCCGCCACCGCGCGCACCGCACCGCCCTGGGGCATCCTCGCGCACAAACCTCTGTGCGGGCGCCTCGTCGTCGAGCAGGTCTACGACCACCAGGCCAATGTCGGCCAGGGCTCCACCCCGATCCTGGTCTTCGACGCCTGGGAGCACGCCTTCTACCTCCAGTACAAGAACCAGAAGGTCGACTTCATCGAGGCCATGTGGCAGGTCGTCAACTGGCAGGACGTGGCGCGGCGTTACGCCGCCGCGAAATCCCGTGCGGATGTTTTGCTGCTCGCCCCCTGAGGGCAGTCCGAAGTGTCCTGCCTCGTGATCGTCTTCTCACCTTTCACGCGGGCGGGCGGAAAGAAGAAAACCCCCGCGAGGACGTGACTCGCGGGGGTTTTCCTTGCGGCCCGTGCCCGGCCGGTGGCTCAGTCGTCGGCGCCCAGCCTGAAGTGGAAGACGCCCCAGGTGAGATGCGCCTCGCGGCCGCCGTCGATCCAGTGGCCGAGCCCCTTCTTCATCTGGGCGAGGTAGTCGTGGCTGATCTTTCTGGCCAGCCCTTCGGCCTCTTGGCGCCCGGTCTCTTCGAGGACCCGCGTGTAGTGGTTCACCAACTGTTCGCGGTGCTCTTCGAAGCCACCGTCGACCGGGGTGAATCCGAGCCGGTCCAGCTCACGCATGTAGAAACCCGGCGAACCCATGTCGTCCAGGTGGATCCGGTCGAGAATCGGCTGCAGCACGTCGGCCGAGCCGCCGTCCGCCGTGGCCATCGGGTCGGTGAAGATGAGATGGCCGCCGGGGCGCAGCACCCGCGCGATCTCCTCCAGGACCTTGACGCGGTTCCCGCTGTGCAGGAAGGCGTCCTGGGACCAGACGATGTCGACCTGGTCCTCCGGAAGCGGGATGTCCTCGAAGGACCCGTCCACGACCTCGATCCGGTCGGTGAGCGCGCGTGCCGAGTTCAGCTCCTTGTGGCGCTGGTTCTCCACCTCGCTGAGGTTGAGTGCGACCACCCGGCAGCCGTACGTCCCGGCCAGGTACCGTGCCGAGCCGCCGTACCCCGAGCCGAGGTCGAGCACCACGGAGTCCCGGGTGGGCTCCAGCTTCGACGCCATCCGCTCGACGGTGCGCCGGCTTGCGTCCGCGATGGGCTCCGCGGGGCTTTCGTAGAGGCCGATGTGGATGTCCTCGCCGCCCCACACCGTGGCGTAGAAGGTGTCGGCGTCGGGCGAGTTGTAGTAGCTGCGGGCGGTGCCGACCGCGCCCTTGTACCGGCCCTCCTGCTGGTCATCCATCCGGTACTCCTTCTGCGCCACATGCACGAAGAAGTCCGGCTGCTCACCCCGGTAGGTGTGCTGGAAGTCGCCGTAGGTCTCGACCCGCTGAAAACCCACCTCGGACATCAGGCGACGGGTGTAGTCCTTGCGCAGCGGGAACATGTTGAGGTGGTACACGGAGTCGTCCGGGAAGTGGTACCGCATGCGGCACAGGCCCTCGTCGACGTACTCCGGCTCCACGGTGACGTCCTCACCGCAGTAGTAGTACGTGTGCTTGCTCGTGTAGCCGTCGTCCAGGATCGCGTCGTAATTGCGCTGGTCGAGGACGAGAATTCCGTCGTGTTTGAGCATCGCGTAGAACTCGGCGAGCGCCTTGCGCCGGTCGCGCTCCGAGAAGAGATGCGTGAAGGAATTGCCGAGGCAGACGATGGCGTCGTACTCCCCGTGGACGTCTCTGTTGAGCCACCGCCAGTCCGCCTGTACGACGCGCAGGATGTGCCCGCCCTGCTTGGTGCCGTTCTCGAAGGCCATCGCCAGCATGTCCGCGCTGCCGTCGGCGCTCACGGTGTCGAATCCGGCGGCCAGCAGCCGTACGGAGTGAAATCCTGTGCCCGTCGCGACGTCGAGCACACTCTTCACGCCCCACTTGCGCAGCAGGTCGATGAAGAAATTGCCTTCGCTGTCCGCCCGTTTCTCCCAGTCGATGAGCGAGTCCCACTTCTCGACAAAGCTGGGAACGTACTCCTCCGTGTAGTGACCGGTTTCGCGTACTTCGACAGGGTTGTCGCCGAACTCTTGAGCCGGTTGCACGATGATGGGGAACTCCTTCAGTCATCGGGAGTCATGCTCAGCAGATCGCTAACCGATGTCGGGCACCTCATGCCTCCAAAGTTCGTATACAGCCGCGTAGTTGACGCCGATAGCGGCATTGGCCAGCACCTTTGCCTCTTCAAGATTCTTTGAGACGGAGGGCGGGCCGGTCGGTCCGGGGGCTACCCCCAGTTCTCACGTCCACCGATCAGTGGACGGCAAGTTCCACCAAGCACCTCTGTCTGCCAACTGCCCTGCTCAGCAACGCTTTTGGGCATGAACTCATTCACTGTGCGCATGGCTCGCCGGAGTGCCCTGCACCCATGGCGGGCGATCACCGGATGGCTGGTGTTCGTGGTGTTGTGCCTGGGCATCGGCAGTGCTGTCGGCCTCAACAGTGCGAAGACCGCGGACTACCGGGTCGGCGAGGCCGGCCGGGCCGAGGCGATGGCCGTCGAGGGGCATGTGGAGCGGAGGTCCACCGAGCAGGTGCTGATCTCCGCCCGGTCCGGCGCCGGTCTCGACCGGGGCGCCGCCGAAGCCTCCGCGAAGGCCGCCGCGGCGGATCTCACCGCCCGGATGGAACGGCTGCCCGAGGTCGAGAGCGTGGCCGATCCGCTGCTGTCCGAGGACGGCCGGATCCTCATGGTCGAAGTGGCCGTGAAGGGCGAGGAGCGTGATGCGAAGGACAAGGTCGACGTGCTGGTCGCGCAGACCGAGGCCGTACAGAAGGCGAACCCCGGACTGCTCCTGGAGGAGACCGGAAGTCCCTCCATCAGCAAGGGAGTCGACAAGCAGCGCGCTGACGATCTGGCACTCTCCGAGGCGATCACCCTGCCGGTCACATTGATCACGCTGCTGATCGTGTTCGGTTCGGTGACGATGGCCGGGGTGCCACTGCTGCTCGCGCTGTCGTCGATCGCGGCGGCCGTCGGGCTGTCGATGGTGGTCTCGCACATCTCGCCCGACACCGGCATCGGGACCAACATCATCCTGATGATCGGCCTCGCGGTCGGCGTCGACTACACGCTCTTCTATCTCAAGCGGGAGCGGGAGGAACGGGCCCGCTCCGGCGGACGGCTGAGTTCCGAGGCGCTGGTGGAGCTGGCCGCGGCGACCTCGGGCCGGGCGGTCGTGGTGTCCGGGCTCGCGGTCGTGGTGTCCACGGCGACGCTGTTCCTGGCCTCCGACGTGATCTTCACCTCGCTGGCCACCGGCACCATCGTGGTCGTCCTGGTGGCGGTGCTCAGCTCCCTGACCGTGCTGCCCGCGCTGCTGGTCAAACTGGGCAAGCGGGCCGAGCGCAGGGCGCTCCGCCGTGCCGGGCGGGGCAAGCCCGCGCCGCGGCGGATGCGGGGCGAGGGCGGCGGCCGGGTGTGGTCCGCGCTGCTGCGGCCCGCGACCAGGCATCCGGTGGCCACACTGTGTGTCTCGGTGTTCGCCATGCTCGCGCTCGCCGCACCACTGGCGGGGTTGAAGATCACGGAGATGAGCCGGGACACCCACTCGCGGGAGATCCCCGCCATGCAGGTGTACGACCGGCTCAACGAGGCCTTCCCCGGGCAGCGGGTGACCCACGACGTCGTCGTACGCGCCGATGCCGCACGCTCAGGGGAGGTCACCGCATCCCTGGAGGAGCTGGCTCGACTCGCCGAAGCGGACCCGCTGTTCACCGGCGAGTCCCGGATACGGACCTCCGACGACCGGCGGATCAGCGTGCTGGAGCTGAACGTTCCGCACCTCGGCAACTCGGACGAGGCGTACGACTCCCTCGACCATCTGCGGGACGAGTACGTGCCCGGGACGGTCGACCGGATCCCGGGCGCCGACTGGGGTGTGAGCGGCGACGTCGCCCGCTACGCCGACTATCCCGCGCACCAGAACAGCAAACTGCCCCTGGTCCTCGGCGCGTTGCTCCTGGTGACCTTCGCGATGACCCTGTACGCGTTCCGTTCGGTGGTGCTCGGTCTGCTCGGTGTCGTACTGAACCTGCTGTCCGCGGCGTCGGCGCTCGGGCTGCTCGTCCTTGTCTTCCAGGGCAGTTGGGCCGAGGGGCTGCTGAACTTCGAGTCCACCGGGTCGATCGGGTCGCGGGTGCCGTTGTTCCTGTTCGTGATCCTCTTCGGGCTGTCCATGGACTACCAGGTGTTCGTGGTGAGCCGGATCAGGGAGGCCGTGCTCGCCGGCGTGCCGACACGGCAGGCGGTTCTGGACGGGATCCGCAGCTCGGCGGGGGTCGTGACCAGTGCGGCGGTGGTCATGATGACGGTCTTCGTGAGCTTCGTCTTCCTGCACATCATCGAGATGAAGCAGATCGGCTTCGTCCTCGCGGCGGCCGTGCTGCTCGACGCCTTCGTCATCCGGGTGCTGATCCTGCCGGCGGCGATGCTGCTGCTCGGCGAGGCGAGCTGGTGGCCCTCGCGCGGGGTGCGGCGGCCCGTCCGCGAACGCCGGGAGACCGCCAGGATGCCGGTGGCGGACGTACGTTGATCCGTATGACCACTTCCGTCGGGCAGGCCGGCGACCCCTTCTGGGCCGCCACGATCCGTCGCTGGAACGCGGTGTGCTGGGTGCTGTTCGCCGCGATGGCGGTCGGGCTCGCCTCGATGGACCGGCCCGGCGGGAGCAAGTACTGGGCGCTCGGGATTCTCGGGTTCCTGATGCTCTGCTACGCGGTGGTCGACCGGTTCCCGGACAACCTGGTGCTGCGCCCGCACACGTATCTGCTGGTGCTCGTCACGGTGCTCGGCGTGTTCGCGTACATGCGCAATTCTTTCGGGTCGCTGTTCATGGTGACGCTGCCGCACTTCTGGATGTTCAGCCGTACGCCGCGGGCCTCGCTCCTCTTTCTGGGGCTGGCCACCGGGTCGACGCTGACCGGGAGTTGGCTTCGGCTCGGCAACTCGCCGAAGTTCTTCGGGGAAACGCTGGTCCCGGTCGTGATCGTCGTGGCCGTCGGGATGCTGATCGGCCTGTGGGTGCACTCGGTCGTCGCCCAGAGTCATGAACGGGCACGGCTGATCGTCGAGTTGGAACAGGCACAGGCCAAGCTGTCCGAGGCGCATCAGCGTCAAGGGGCGGCCGACGAGAGGGAACGGATGGCACGCGACATCCATGACACGCTTGCGCAGGGCTTCGCCTCGATCATCGCGCTCGCGGAGGCGGCGCGGGCCGGACTCGACAGCGATCCGGCGCGCAGCGCACAGCAGTTGCGGTCGATCGAGTCGACGGCACGTGAAAACCTGACGGAGGCACGGGAGTTGGTCGGCTCTGCCCAGCAGCAGGGGCAGCCGGCCGCGGGTTCGGTGACGGTGACACTGCGCCGGATCCTGGACCGTTTCGCGGAGGACACCGGGCTCGTGGTCGACGCGGACCTCGAGGACATCGAGTGCGACCAGCCGACCAGGATCGCGCTGCTGCGCTGTACGCAGGAGTCGCTCGCCAATGTGCGCAAGCACGCGCGGGCGTCCACGGTCGGGGTCGTACTGGCCCGGCAGCCGTACGGGGTGGAGCTGGAGATCACGGACGACGGGGCCGGGTTCGTCGTGGGGGAATCGGCGGGGTTCGGGCTCGACGGGATGCGCAAACGGCTCGCAGAGCTGGGCGGGGAGCTCAGGGTGACGAGTTCGGTGGGGGACGGTACGCGCGTACTGGCGACGATCCCGATGGCCGGAGACGCCGTCGAGGACGCTGAGTCTGGGCCCGGTACGGCTGAGCCCGGTGAGGAGTCGACATGACCGGCGGTGAAAAACTGCGGATCATCGTGGTGGACGATCACACGGTGATGCGGGCCGGTGTGGTGGCCCTGCTGGCCGCCGAGCCCAGCATCGAGATCGTCGGCGAGGCGGGCGACGGCCGGGCGGCGCTCGAACTCGTCGCCGCGTACGAGCCCGATGTGGCCCTGATGGATCTGCGGATGCCCGTACTGGACGGTGTCGCGACGACCACGGAGATCGTGGCCGCGCACCCGCGCACCCGGGTCCTGATCCTCACCACCTATGACACCGACGCGGAGATCGAGCGCGGGGTCGAGGCGGGCGCCATCGGCTACCTCCTGAAGGACGCCACCCGCGAGCAGCTGGTCGACGCCATCCACGCGGCGTCGCGCGGCGAAACGGTCCTCGCCCCCCGGGTCGCGGAGAAACTGGTCGCCCGTATGCGCCGCCCCGCCCATCCTCCGCTCACCGCCCGCGAGAGGGACGTCCTCAACGCCGTCGCCGACGGCCTCACCAACGCCGAGATCGGCTCGCGGCTTGTCATAGCCGAGGCCACGGTCAAGACCCATCTCCTGCGCCTCTTCGCGAAGCTGGACGTGAACGACCGGACTCGGGCGGTGGTGGTGGCGATGGAGAGGGGGTTGTTGCGGCGGCCGTCGTAGCGCCGGACAGAAGCCCCCGCGGGGACGTGACCCGCGGGGGCCTTCGGCTCGGTGACCAGAATGCCGCCGGGGAGGGAAGGATTCCGGTCTGACGGCTTCGCCGCCGATGGACTTATGCTCCCGGTTCGGGCCGGATTGCCGACGCCCGGCTGAACCGGGGGGTTCGCACAGAGCGCCGGGTTCGGCCTCCCCGATTCCTTCAGGTGACCGTCCGGAATCAGAGGTTGCTGAAGTCCGGGCCCTTTGTCCGCGTGCGCTTGATCTCGTAGAAGCCGGGGACCGAGGCCACCGCGAGGGTGCCGTCCCAGAGGCGGGCGGCCTCTTCGCCCTTGGGGGCGGGGGTGACAACCGGGCCGAAGAACGCGATCTGCTCACCGTCGGAGCCGGGGACGGCGATGACGGGGGTGCCGACCTCCTGGCCGACCTTGTCGATGCCCTCCTTGTGGGAGGCGCGCAGCTCGGTGTCGAACTCGAAGTCCTCCTG
Organism: Streptomyces sp. NPDC006365; assembly: GCF_042870755.1. Classification (NCBI taxonomy): domain Bacteria; kingdom Bacillati; phylum Actinomycetota; class Actinomycetes; order Kitasatosporales; family Streptomycetaceae; genus Streptomyces; species Streptomyces sp. NPDC006365. Next base: position 313,444 of record NZ_JBIAHS010000002.1, on the reverse strand, counting down.
CTCGGCGTAGTCGATGAGGTCGGCGGGCAGGCCGACGTCGGCGAGGGCGCCGGCTATCGCCTCGATGGTCGGTCCCTCACCGTTGTTGTGGATGCGGGTGCCGAGAGCGGTGTAGAGCGGGCCGAGGACGTCCGCGCCGTGCTTCTGCCAGGCCGCGGTCACCACGCGCACCGGCTTCCACGCCTGGGTGGCCAGCATCTCCCGGTACTCCTCGGGCAGCTGGTCGATCTTGTCCTCGTTCAGCACCGCGAGGCTCATGATGTTCCAGCGGACCTCGATGTCGCGGACCTTCTCCACCTCGAGGACCCAGCGCGAGGTCATCCACGCCCAGGGGCACAGGGGGTCGAACCAGAAGTCGACGGGGGTCTTGGCGGAGCTCGTTGCGGCCTCGGACATTGTTCTCCTCTGAAACACGATCAGCACATGCGACGGACGGGTCTGTCCTTGAATGCGCAACCTCTCCCTTCCCGACCCTATTCCCTGCTGCTCGCCACGGGGCCGCATGGCAGGATCGGCCCTGTCCAGATGCTGAACAGCACCCGAGGGAGTACCGCCCGTGCCCGGTGAGAATCTGTCCCGCGACGAGGCCCGGGAGCGGGCCGCGCTGCTGTCCGTCGACGGCTACGACGTGTCTCTCGACCTGCGCTCTGCGGTCGGTGACGGACCCGGGGACGGGGTGCGGACCTTCCGATCCGTGACCACGATCCGTTTCCGTTGCGCCGAACCGGGCGCCACGAGCTTCGCGGACCTGATCGCGCCGAGCGTCACCGCCGTCTCCCTCAACGGCAAGGATCTCGACCCGGGCGCCGTCTTCGACGGCTCCCGCATCCTCCTGGAGGACCTCGGCGACGACAACGAACTCGTGGTCGACGCCCAGTGCGCCTACAGCCGCACCGGCGAGGGCCTGCACCGCTTCGTCGACCCCGAGGACGGCGAGGTCTACCTCTACACGCAGTACGAACCGGCCGACTCCCGCCGCGTCTTCGCGAACTTCGAGCAGCCCGATCTCAAGGCCCCCTTCCGCTTCGAGGTCCGGGCCCCCGAGGGCTGGGTCGCATGGAGCAACGGCGTGGGTGAACTGCACGACGGGGTATGGCAGTTCGCCGAGACGCGGCCCATCTCGACGTACATCACGGCGATCGTCGCGGGCCCGTACCACTATGTGACGGACAGCTACTCCCGCACCTTCGACGACGGTACGACGCTGGAGATCCCCCTGGGCGCGCTGTGCCGCAAGGGCCTCGCCAGGCACTTCGACGCCGACGACGTGTTCCTGGTGACCAAGCAGGGTCTTGACTTCTTCCACGACCACTTCGACTACCCGTACCCGTTCGGGAAGTACGACCAGGCGTTCGTGCCGGAGTACAACCTGGGCGCGATGGAGAACCCGGGCTGTGTGACGTTCCGCGAGGAGTTCATCTTCCGCGGCAAGGTGACACAGGCGTCGTACGAGCGGCGGGCGAACGTCATCCTGCACGAGATGGCGCACATGTGGTTCGGCGACCTCGTCACCATGGAGTGGTGGGACGACCTGTGGCTCAAGGAGTCCTTCGCGGACTTCATGGGGACGTTCTCGGCGGCCGAGGCGACCCGGTTCTCCAACGCCTGGACCACCTTCGCCAACAACCGGAAGGCATGGGCGTACCGCGCCGATCAGCTGCCCTCCACGCACCCGATCACGGCCGACATCCGTGACCTGGAGGACGCGAAGCTGAACTTCGACGGGATCACGTACGCCAAGGGGGCGTCGGTTCTCAAGCAGTTGGTGGCGTATGTCGGGCGGGACGCCTTCCTGGAGGGCGCGCGGCGCTACTTCAAGCGGAACGCGTACGGGAACACTCGGCTCGGGGATCTGTTGTCGGTCCTGGAGGAGACGAGTGGGCGTGACATGGCCTCCTGGTCGCGGGCCTGGCTGCAGACGGCCGGTGTCAACTCCCTCACGCCACAGGTGCTGTTGGGCTCCGAGGGGCGGATCGACGAGCTCGCGGTCCTCCAGGAGGCCGCTGTGACTGCCCCGGCGGACCATCCTGAACTGCGGCCGCACCGGGTGGCGGTGGGCTTGTACCGGCGGTCTTCCGAGGGTGCGCTGGAGCGGTACGCGCGGGCGGAGGTGGACGTCGACGGGCCGCGTACGGTCGTGGCGGAGCTGGCCGGGGCCGAGGCTCCTGAGCTGGTGCTGGTGAACGACGACGACCTGACGTACTGCAAGATCCGTTTCGACGAGGGCTCGCTGGCGACGCTGCGGGAGCGGCTCGGCGAGATCAGCGACCCGCTGGCCCGCGCGCTGTGCTGGTCTTCGCTGTGGAACCTGACGCGGGACGCCCTGATGCCGGCCCGGGACTTCGTCGACCTCGTCCTGCGCTTCGCGGGCCGCGAGTCCGACATCGGCGTGCTTCAGATGCTGCACACGTGGGCGAACTCCGCGCTCACGCACTACGCGGCGCCCGAGTGGCGGGACGTGGGCGGGCAGTTGCTCGCGGAGGGTGCGCTGCGCGAGCTGCGGCAGGCCGAGCCGGGCAGCCAGCATCAGCTGACGTGGGCGCGGTTCTTCGCGGCGGTCGCATCCGGTGAGACCGAACTGGGGCTGTTGCGGGACCTGTTGGAGGGGACGGCCAAGATCGACGGGCTGGAGGTGGACCAGGAGCTGCGCTGGGCGTTCCTGGAGCCGCTCGCCTCGCACGGGGTCGCCGACGAGGCCGCGCTCTCCGCGGAGCTCGCCCGTGATGACACGGCCTCCGGGAAGCGGCACCAGGTTCGGTGCCTTGCCGCGCGGCCGTCCGCGGCGGTCAAGGCGCAGGCCTGGGCAGCGGTCGTCGAGTCGGACGCGTTGTCCAATGCGCTGGTGGAGGCGACCATTGCGGGGTTTGCGCAGCCGTCGCAGCGGGGGCTTGGGGCTCCTTATGTCGCCAAGTACTTCTCGGTGATCGAGCGTGTGTGGGAGGAGCGGTCCATTCAGATCGCGATGGATGTGGTCAAGGGCCTGTTCCCATCCCTTCAGGACTCGCAGGCGACACTGTCCGCGACGGATGCGTGGCTCTCCGAGCATGAGGGGGCGGCTTCTGCGCTGCGGCGGCTTGTGCTGGAGGCTCGGGATGACTTGGCGCGGGCCCTGCGGGGCCAGGCTTGTGACTTGGCTGCCGCCGGGTAGTCGGTTCGCCGCAGGGGCGGGTGCGTTGCTGCGGGATTGCGGGGCGGGTTCGTTGTGGCTTGTCGCGCAGTTCCCCGCGCACCTCAAGGGGCGCGCCTTGCTGGGCCCAGCGCGATCTGGCGGCGCCGCCTCAGTTCTGCCCCGGCAGCGCCGCCTCGTTCCCCGCCGCCAGCAGCACGGCCAGCCGGGTGCGCGAGGCGACGCCGAGCTTGGCGTAGATCCGCCCCAGGTGGAACTCGACGGTCTTGGGACTGATCACCAGTTCCCGCGCCACCTGGCGGTTGGTCAGTCCGGCCGCCACCTTGCGGGCGACCACCAGCTCCTGCGCGGTGAGCGGCGCGGCATCCGCCTTGTGGGGAGCGACGTCCGTCCCGCGCGCGGGGGTGTCGAGGCCGCAGGCCGCCAACTCCCGTTCGCAGCGCTCCAGATCGGGCCGAGCGTCGAGGCCTGCGAGCAGGCTCCGGGCCGTACGCAGCTGTCCCGCGGCCGGGGTCCGCTTGGCCGTCCGGCGCAGGAACTGCCCGTACGCGAGGTGCACCAGCGCACGGCCGAACGGCTCCTGAGCGCGGTGGGCGTGCCGCAGCGCCGAGCGGAAGGCGCTCTCGGCGGCGGCCGGGTCCCCGCGGGCCGCCGCCAGGGCGCCCCGGCTCCGGGCCGCCCGCATCATCGCGGCCGGGTGGTCGCGTCGTACGGCCAAAGCCTCGTACCGGCCGAGGAGTTGTGCGGCCCGCCGGTGGTCCCCGAGCTCGGTCCACGCGTCGGCGAGGAGGTCCGGCCAGGGCACGGCGCCCGGCTCGTCGAAGGTGCCGGAGGTGTCCTGTTCGCTCGGCGGGAGCAGCGAGGCCAGGGCGCTGACGACGTCCTCGGGGCGACCGAGCGTCCGCGCCAGGTGGGCCTCGGCCAGCGCCGTCCACACGAACGGGCCGGCACCGCCCGGGCCGGTGTCCCCGCGCATCCGGCGCACCTGGGCGTGGGCCTCGGCGAAGGAGCCGCGGGCAGCGTGGGTGAGGGCTGCGAGCATCCGGCAGTACGGCGCGTCATGCGGCCGGCCGCTGTCGTCGGCGAGCGAGAGGGCCAGCTCGCAGTGGGCGATCACGTCGTCCCAGTGGCCCGCCAGGTACTCGGCGGCGGCGAGCGCGCCTGCGGCGGTGACACGGAAGAGCGCCGAGTACGTCCGGCCGGCCGCGAGGACCCCGGTCAGGTCCCGCAGGGCACCGGTGAGATCGCCGGTGAACACCCGCAGGGTGCCGCGGCCCATGAGTTCCTGGAGCTGTGCGGGTGACGCCACGGCGGGGTCGGGCAGCGGGCCCAGCTCGCCGAGGGCGCGGGCCGCGCCGCCGCTCGTCGCCATACCGCTGAGCGCCAGATAGCGGATGGTGTCGGTGGCGGTCGCCTCCGGTGCGAGGCGCAGGGCCAGACGCGCCCAGTTGGCGGCTTCCGTGCCGCGCGCGACGCTCCCGTACAGGGCCGCGAACCGGCCCGCGATCCGGGCGGCGAGCACCCGGTCGCCCACGTCGGCATCCGGATCGCAGCGCCGCCAGGCGTCCCGCAACAGAACCTCGGCGCGGTCCGGGTCGGCCGGGCAGAGCCGTCCCAGCAGATAGCTGCGCCAGCCGCTCTCGGCGAACTCTCCGATGTGCTCGGTGACTTCGGCGACATCCGGCACGTCCCCCGCGAGCAGCCGGCACTCGACCGACTCCAGCGTGTACTGCTCGTACGCCGCTCGGTCGGGCGCCAGCCTGGCCGCCGCGGACAGCTGACGCGCGGCCTTCTCCCACTGCTCCTTCGCGGCCGACCGGCGTCCGTGCGCCGCGAGTCCGGCAGCGAGCTGCGGGGCGGGGCCGGTCGCGGCGCAGGCCCGGTGGTGCAGGGCCGTCTCCTCCTCACCGGTGAGCGAGGCCGCCCGGAGGTGCAGGGCGCGGCGGCGTGCGGGGCCGAGCCCGTGGTAGACGGCGGCCTGCACGATCGGGTGCGGGAAGCGGACGACGGGGTCGCCCTGCCGCTCGGTCAACAGCCCGGTACGTACGGCCTGTTCGAGCGCGGGCAGCGGATCGGCGAGGCCGGCGAGGAGGGCGGCTTCGGCGAGGGTGCAGCACCGGCCGAGGGCGCTCGCCGCGGCCACCAGCGCCTCCGCCTGAGCGGTGCAGGAGGCGAGCCGGGCCAGGGCGAGTTCGACGCACGACTTCGGGGCGGGCGGGGTGATGTCGGTACGTTCCAGGGCCTCGACCAGTCCGGGCCCCTCCTGCTCCAGCAGGGCCCGCGCGTACAGCGGGTTGCCGCCGGTGTGCTCGCACAGCCTGCCGGCGGCGCGGACGGTGAGCCGGACGGTGCCCAGGGTGTCGCCGAGAGCGCGGAGCGCGGCGGGTTCCAGCCCTTCGAGCCGGACCCGGACGGCGGCGTCGGCCGTGAAGAGCCGTCGCAGGCCCTCCGGGATCCTGGGGTCGGTGATGTCCCTGGTCACCACGACGACCAGGACACGTACGGCACGCAGTCTGCGCACCGCGAAACCGAGCGCGCGCAGCGAGGCGGAGCCGGCCCACTGGGCATCGTCCACCACGACGGCCACCGCGTCCTCGCCGGCACCTCCGGCCTTCTGGAGCGTCTTCTGGAGCGCCTCCACCAGCGCGGTGCCGGCGGAACCCGGATCCGTCCAGCGCCCAGGCCCGATGAGCTGCTCCAACACACCGAAGGCCAGCCCGGTACCGGCGTCCTCGCCCTCCGCGTACAGCACGTGCGGCACTCCCGCGAGGAAACGCCGTACGAGCGCGGTCTTGCCGATGCCCTCCGGCCCCTCCACCAGTACCCGCTGCGGCTGCCCGGCGCGGGCCCGCCCCTTAGCCCCCTCCAGCACGGCGAGCTCCTCGCCCCGCCCCACGAACACCCGCTTCACGGCGCACCACCCCCGCCCATGCTCCGTCGCCTCCGCATGGTGCCACCGCCCAACGCCGACGTCCCGCCCCGCCGCCGATCCCACGCAACGCGCCCCGCGCTCCCGCCACCCGAGGCTTCCCCTGCTCCGCCCCGACGCCGGCCGGTGGCCGAAAACGGCCTTGCGGCGTCCACGACCTGCGGATGGTTCAGTGCCCCTCACACAAAGGCCCACCACCTCCAGGGGCCGACCAAGTCCTCCCGAGCCCGGTGCGCCGCGAGCGGCATCCTGCCCTGTCGAAATCCGGCGGGCGGCTCCGACGTCCCCGGTGTGGGCTGGAGCTGTCGGCTTCGGTCGACAGCCGGTAGTCGGTAGTCGGTAGTCGATGAGGAGAGGACGGAGTTCGATCATGTTGCTGGAGGAGAAGGTCGCCGTGGTGTACGGGGCCGGCGGGTCCATCGGTGGGGCGGCGGCCCGGGCCTTCGCTCGGGAGGGGGCGCGGGTTTTTCTCGCCGGGCGTACGGCGGCGTCGCTCGAGACGGTCGCCGGGGATCTTCGCGGTGCTGGCGGTGCCGCGGAGACGGCTGTGGTCGATGCCCTGGACGAGGCGGCGGTGGACGGCTTCGTCGACGACGTCGCCGCGCGGGCCGGGCGGATCGACGTCTCCTTCAATGCCATCGGCATCGGGGACGTTCAGCGGCCGCTGATGGAGATCTCGGTCGCGGACTTTCTGCAACCCGTCACGAACGCGATGCGCTCGCAGTTCCTGACGACCAGGGCGGCGGCCCGGCACATGACCGCCCGCGGCTCGGGAGTCATCCTCGCCTTCGGCGGCGGGGGGACGCAGACGCTGCCAGGTCTCGGCGGCTTCAAGATCGCCCTGGACGCGCTCGAGGGGCTGCGTCGTCAGTGGGCCGTCGAGCTGGGCCCGCACGGTATCCGTGTGGTCACCCTGAAGTCGGGTGGTGTGGCGGAGAGCATCCCCGACGGGTTCCCGGGCAAGGAGGCGATCACCGACAGCCTCGTCAAGGAGACCCAGCTCGGCCGCTGCGCGACCCTCGCGGACGTGGGCGACGTGGCCGCCTTCGTCGCCTCCGACCGGGCGCGCACCCTGACCGCGACGGACGTGAACATCTCCTGCGGGGCCATCGTGGACTGAGCGACCGGTCATCAGTGATGTGGGGGCCACCAGTTGTCCGGTGGCCCCCACAGGTCACCGGGGCAGCACCACCACGTACGCCGACGGATCGCGGTCGCACGCCGCCATGAGCGCGGTGCGTACGACGGCTGCCTGCTGCTCCATGGCGTCGCGCAGTTTCCGCGGGGTGACGTGGACGACGGTGATACCGAGCCGTTCGAGGTGGTCGCGTTTGCGGGCGTACTCCGACCACAGCGCGTCGTCGTCCTGGCGGGGAGCCCGGGTGTCCAGTTCGAGGGCCACAGCCTGTTCGGGCCAGTACGCGTCGAGGCCGCCCAGATGAGGGCCGCCGGGCAGGCACAGGTCCACGTTCCACACGGGGTCGGGCAGGCCGTTTTCGCGGACCATGCGGTACAGGTGGTCCTCGGCGATGGCCCGGCCCTCGGCGAGCAGGGTATCGACGGCGTCCACGACATGCGGCCGGTTCAGCAGCCGTGCCTGCGTCAACTCCCTTACGACTGCGGATGGTTCGCAATGGCCGCCGCGTACCGCCTCGGTCAGCAGACGGCGTACGATGCCCGCCTCCGAGAGCTCGGCGACGGCGTCGGCCAGCGCGCGCGGAACGGGAGCCACTGGGAGACCGGTGACCTCCTCGGGCCTCGGCAGCGCGGGCGCCCGGACGATACGCGCGCAGCCCGTCGAGCGGAGCCGGCGCAGGCGCGGGACGAGGACGTCGATCCGGTCCAGGGACAGCAGCGACGGTGCGGACGCGAAGCCGTACAGGGTCAGGGCCGCGAGGCCGGTGATCATCGCGTCGGGGTAACGCTGGGATGAGGGCGGTTCCTGTGCGCCGGGCCCGGTCGCGGCCGGCTGAGCCGGGATGCCCTGTGCTCTCAGGCCCGGTTCGCGCATCGATGAGCGGGCCGCGTACATCAGGACCGCGTGCAGCCGTTCCTCACCGGTGGGTGGGCCGGGGTGCAGCAGGCAGACACCGGGCAGGAACTGCTGCCAGGCTCCGCCCGGCCGGCACTGCTCGTTGATCTCGGCATTGGTCACTCCGTGCGCCCGCAGCTGCGCGTTGGTCAGCACGCGCCGCCGGGCGTCGGACAGGTGGCTCAGGGGGCGGGGGGAGAGAGGGGTGTTGTGGTTCATGCCCCCGAATCTCCCGCACCCGACCGCCCCCCTAACCGCTGTTACATTCCCGTCGAAAAACCCGGACAGCCCAGCCCTAAAGTGCAAGCGTTCGACAGCCGAAAGCCCCTGGTCCGTATGGGGGTTACGGCCCCGGTCACCAACATTCCGTAACTGTTATGCCCGGCAACCGTTGTTGACGGCGCCCCGATGCGCCGGCGCCGATCCACGCTGCACCGGCGGAACCGACGCTTCCGGGGCAGGACTGGGGGTTCTCCCGGGTCCTTCCCCAGGTCCGTTCCCGGCACCGGCGACCTAGCGTCTGGCCTCGTGCCATCACAGGCCATCGCAGGCCGTCACAGGGCCGGACCCCTCGGGGCCGGCCGGCCATATGGGGGAAGGATTCTCATGGCCGACAACAAGGAACTGGTCGTCACCGGCATACCCAGCGCCAAGGTCAAAGCCATCGCCGAACGCGTCGCGCTGGAATTCCAGCTCGCCGCCGACAAGGTCGCCGCACATCACGCGGAGCCCGGCAAGTACCCGATGCCGTCCGACGCCAAGAGCACCGAGCAGATACTCGCCCGCCGTTTCCGTACGCTGCCCGAAGCCCAGCAGAAGCAGGCCGCGGACCGGATCGCGGTGGAGTTGCGGGGCGGTGCCGCGCGGACCAAGCGGCTCGGCGACCTCGCCAAGGTCGACCTCAAGTCGTCGTCCGGTGTCGATGAGCAGGTCCGCAAGACACCGCTCCCGGCGCGGATGAAGTTCCCGGTCGAGGAACTCCAGCGGATGTCCGACGCGCTGGTGGGCCCGATGACCGCCCAAGAGACGGCTGCCGCGGCGGCCTTCCCGGAACTGCGCAACCTGGAGCTGCGGATCCACCGGGTCAAGTGCGTGGACGAGACGAGCGAGATCGGCAAGGACGAGATCGACCTGGGCGGCACGTCCGTGGACGAGGACGGCGACACCAAGAAGATCTCGGCGTTCCGGGTACGCAGCTTCAGCACCGGAACGGTGCAGACATACTCGCCACCGAGGCGATTCACCAACTTCAGCCTCACCGAGCAGAGCAAGGTGACGTTCCCCAAGACGTACTTCGTCACGCTGGTCCTCGCGGAGATCGACTGGGGCGGCCTCGCCGACTTCCTCAACGAACTCCTCGACAAGGTGAAGGCCAAGGTCGCCGCGGCACTCGCGGCCGCCATCGGCGGAGCGATCGGCTCCCCCGGCGGGCCCCTCGGCATCGCCATCGGCGTCGCGGTGGGCTTCGTGGTCGGCCTGGTCTTCGACTACCTCAAGGGCCTGTGGGGCGACGAGGTCTTCAAGCCGATCACGGTCAGCGCCACCATCTCGTCACTGACCAGCCGGTTCCCCGGCGGCCAGGACAACAGCACGGACCGCACCCTCGACTACAAGGGCCACGGCGGCCACTACCAGCTGACCTACGACTGGCGAAAGTACAACTGACCGCCTGAGGACGGGGGCAGATAGAGGGCCGTCACCCGGCTGTCCCGCCCGGGTGACGGCCCTCCGGCGCATCACTGGCTGTGCGGGCCGATGGTGAGCGACATCAGACCCGCTTGGTGAGAATCATCAGACCCGCTCCAGGGGCCGGTGCGGGCCGCTGGGAAGTTCCGCGGCGATCGTGTCGCCCGGGCGCACCACGCCGCCCTCCTTCACGATGCTCATGATTCCGGACTTGCGCACGATGTTCCCGGCTTCATCACGGCCGACGACCTGCTTCAGCAGCCCGTCCTGGAAGTTGTCGATCTGCAGGCAGGGATTGCGCAGGCCGGTCACTTCCAGCACCGCATCGTCGCCGATACGCAGCAGCGTGCCGACCGGCAGGCCGAGCAGGTCAATGCCGCGGGTGGTGATGTTCTCGCCGAGGTCACCGGGCACCACCGTGAATCCCTCCGCACCGACCTCGGCGAAGAGCTCTTCATGGATGAGATGGACCTGGCGCAGGTTCGGCTGAGTGGGGTCCTGCGCGACCCGCGAGCGGTGCCTGACCGTCACGCCGGCATGTACGTCGCCCTCCACACCGAGCCCGGCGAGCAGCGTGATGCTGTCCCGGTTCGGCTTGGTGAACGAGTACTCGCCATTGCTGCTGACCGCCGTCACTGTCCCGCTCATCCTCGGATCCCCCTCCTCGCGACATGATCATCCACGACCCTAGCCCTTACTTCCCGCAGAACTCCGCCTCGATCACCGCCCCGCTGTCCCCCGCCCAGTCCCCGTTGAAGTTGAACGAGAGCGAGTGGCGGCCGTCCTCCGTGGTGACGGCCTCCGAGAGGGAGCCGTGGATGCCGCCGCCGTGGCCCCAGACCGTGATCCCGCAGCTCAGCTTGCTTGCCGACAGGCCGAGGCCGTACGCGAGGTTGGGGGAACCGTCGATCTTGACCGTCTTCTTCATCTCGGCGAGTTGGGCCTTGGGGAGCAATGTGCCGCGCAGGAGGGCGGAGTAGAAGCGGTTCAGGTCGCCGGAGTCGGAGATCATGTCGCCCGATCCGCCGGCGAGCGTGGGGTTCAGTTCCGTGACGTCGTACGTCGGGCCGGTCGCGGTCTCGGCGAGCTTCCCGTACGCCCGGCTGCTGGGCTGTGGCACCTTCGGATACGTACCGGGGACGGACGTGGCGTGCAGGCCGAGCGGTTTGATGATGCGGCGGCTGATCTCGTCCCCGTACGAATGGCCCGTGGCGCTCTCGATGACCATCGCGGCCAGGGAGTAGTTGGTGTTCGAATAGTTCCAGGACGTGCCGGGAGCGAAGTCCGGCTTGTGGGACATCGCGATCTCCACGAGCTGCCCGAGGGTCGCCGTGTCGTAACGGTGCTTGAAGAAGCCGTCCTTGAGGAAGGCCTTCCGTACGAACTCGTCATCCGCCGTGTAGTCGAAGATGCCGCTGGTGTGGTTGAGGAGCCGGCGGAGGGTGACCTTGCTTCCGTCGTGGCCGTTGCCGCGGACCACACCGGGCAGCCACTTGTCGACCTTGTCGTCGAGCGAGAGCCTGCCCTCCGCCTCGAGCTGGAGCAGCACCGTCGACACGAAGGTCTTGGTGATGCTGCCGACGCGGTAGCGGTCGTGGGCGGAACGCGGCTGTTTCGTCTTGAGGTTGCCGACGCCCGAAGTGCCCTTCCAGACCCCGTGCTTGCCCTTCACCTGCCCCGCAACACCGGGGACGCCGTCCTTCACGGCGGCGTCCATCGCTTCCTGGGTCGCGCGGTGGGTTCTGGTGGTCGGGGAGAAGTCGGCCACCGCGGGGGCGGCCATCACGGATGCGGTGAGCGACGCCGCGGTGAGCGCGACAGTGCCCACCAGTGCGATACGCAGGGTGCGTGATGCGGTCATGTGCCGGTTCGTCCCTTCCGTCGGAGGGTGATCGACGGAAGGGACACCGTAGCCGGGCAAGAGGGTTGACTGCCCTGGTGGGGTTGGGCGTTTTTGAGCCCCGTCGGTGGCACACCTCGCCCCGTCGAGGAACTAGCCCTTGTTCAGGACCAGTTCCGTGTTCCGGTCCCCCGGATCCCCTGTGAGGGTCGAGCGGGAGCCCGGGGCGTTGAAGGACAGCTCGCGGTACAGGGCCGCGAGGCCCGTCTGGGTGAGGTCGGCGAAGTCCGTGCGGTGCGGAGCCGCGGATTCGATGAGGGTGGTGAAGAGCGAGATCGTGCCGTCGTGGTTGTCGACGACCTCGATGACGCGGGCCAGTTGGGGGAAGTCGATGTGGGAGGCCGTGGAGATCTCCCAGAAGGAGCGGTTGCCGGGCGCGGGGTGCGGGGTGATGTTGTTCTTGTGGCTGTGGCCGTTCACCCAGGCCAGGGTGGAGCGGTAGCTGCCGAGTAGGGCGAGGACCTCGTCGCCGCCGTGCCGGCGCTCACCGGGGTGGTTCGGGTCCTCGCGGAGGTTGCGCATCGTCTTGCTGGTGTGGTGGCTGAAGACGATGACGTGTTCCTTGTTCCGCTCGGCCGTCTTCAACGTTCGCTCCAGCCAACGCAGTTGGGCGGTGCCGAGTGAGCCCTCGTAATGGCCGCCGGGGTCGGTGCTGTCGAGGCTGACACCGAGCAGGTCGTCCGCGATGCGGAAGGTGTAGTACTGGGTCTTCGCGGCGAGGTTCGCCTGCGAGTAGCCGTGCCCGACGGGGCCGGGACCCGTGTGCGCCGGGTCGAGGTGCGCCTGGAGGTACTCGGCGGCCGTGAAGGGCGCACGCCCCTCGTCCGGGGTGACCGAACGCATCTTCCGCGCCTGCGACTTGAGCATGTCCTTGAGGAGCGTGCCCTTGGGGTCGCCACCCTTCCTGAGGTTCTTCCAGACGGTGGCACCCACCGTCTCGTCCAGCGTCATCAGCTTTTTGCCGCCGACGGCCAACTCGGCGAAGAAGGGGTCGCCGGGCGCGAAGCAGCCGCCTGGCAGGGAATCGTGGTTGCCCACCGTGGAGTACCAGGGCAGGTTGAGGCCGGGGCTCCGCAGTTCGCGTACGGCGGCGGCGAGGAAGCCGTCGATCTTCGGGAAGCCGAGCTGCTTGTCGCCGTCGCGGACGTCCGTGTCGGGCTGCCAGTACAGCTTGAGTCCGCTGTTCTGGACGCCCTCGTAATGCTTCGGGTCACCCGAGTTGGGGGTGATACGGCCGCCGCTCATCACCTTCAGGAACCAGTCCAGCTCCGTCTTGGCGTTGTTGTCGGTGTTGTCGCCGGTGGTCATCACGAAGTGCAGTGGGGAGCCGGTGACGGGGGCTCCTCGCAGTGCGTTGACCCGCTCGACGAGCGAGACCGCGCCGGCCACCGACAGCGACTCCTGCGGACGCCAGGCGTTGGCGGCCTGGGCGCGCAGATACTCGTACCGCAGCGGGTGCTGTACGTCGACCACGTGCAGGTCGGTGAACTGCACGAACGCGGCGAGCGCGGTGCGGCGTTCGCCGCGGCCCGCCTTGGGCGCGGCCAGGTCGCCGCGGACGACGCGCTGCCAGGCGGGGCCGTCGCCGAGCCGCCGGAAGCCGGCGGAGCCCCGCGGCGCCGCGACCGAGCCGAGTGTGGTGCCGCGGGTGTACGGCATGAGTGGTGCGGCGGGTGCCTGACGGGATGACAAGGCGATGGCCGCCCGCCCCTCGTCGGCGGCGGGGACGGTGCTCCCGCCGCTGTCCGGGCGGAGTGCGAAGCCGATACCTGCGGAGAGTGACACCGCCCCGGTGGCGGCCAGGAAGGCGCGGCGGTCACGAACGGATGTGGCGACAGAGCGTATGCGCGACATGGCGCGGTCTCCCCGAGTGCGAACGCGTCAGCAGTGGTCGCGGGCGGTTCACTGACGCGAACTGCCCGCTCACACTGGATCGTTGGCACTGGGAGTGACCTGCGCGTTAACTGAGCGGCAACGGGCAACGCCGATCACCGTACGTGGATCTTGGTCACTCTCCGCGTCCATAGACCCCTCGTCGAACGGAGGGGAGGCGGTCACTCCATGTTCACTTTCCTGGGTAGAGAAGCTATTTCTCGGAGACCGGCAGTCCGGCTGCACGCCCGGTCGCCGGCCGCTCCCGCCAGAGCGTGAGCCCCACGTCGACGAGACCGACCCGCTCCAGATCGGGGACTTCGCCGAATAGATGCCAGGCCGCCATGTCGGTGGAGCCGCCGGTCTCGTGGCGGAGTTCGCCGCCGGTGACGCGGGCCTCGTAGACGATCCGCAGGCCCTGGAAGTCGGCCGTCGTTCCGAGCCTGCGCGGATACTCGCGCCGGATGGAGTCGACTCCGAGCAGCGCGACCGGCTCGACCGCGTACCCGGTCTCCTCCTCGACCTCCCGGATCACGGTGTCGTACGGATCCTCCCCGTGATCCATCCCGCCGCCGGGCAGCGTCCACCGCTTGCTCCCGTCCCTCGCCACCCAGCGCGCGAGCAGCATCCTCCCGTCCCGCACGCATACGGCGTAGGCCGCCACCCTCAACTCCTTGTGCATGCACTGACGTTACGGCAGCGGCGGGTTGGCCGGTGAGTACTCGGGCGCCGACCAGCGCAGCGGGCTCGCTCCGGGCGTCTCGACGGCTTCGGTGACGGTGAAGCGGACCGTGCGCTCACCGTCCGGGGCGAACTCGATGCGTGCCGTGCCGGTGAGCTGGAGCGTGGTGCCGGTGGTCCAGTCGAGGAAGAGCAGTCCCGCGCGCGGGTCGGCCGTGAGGTTGCCGAACGTGAGGAACATCGAGTTGCCGGAGTAGTCCGGCCAGCTCAGTTCGCGCGGCGAATCCGCCCGTACGAAGCCGGGGTTGCCGCCGCGATGGCTGGCGTCGGCACCCCGGCCATGGACGGTGGCGAGGAAGAAGGTGTCGGCTGCTTCGATGAACGCCTGCTGTTCGTCAGTGAGTTGCACACTCCTCCGAACGGCAGCCGAGACCGGGCGCTCCACCTCCTCATAACGCTCCCTCTTCTGCAGGTACTTGGGGCAGTTGGAGAACACCTGGTCGGCCTCGACCGCGAATCCGCGCGGCGTGGGGCGCGCCCGTCCGTTGAGGCGCATACGGCGACGGGTGCGCGGGTCGAGCGCGATGGTGCCGACCGGGGCGCCGGCCGCGAGCGTGTCCGCGAGGCGGTCGCCCTCGTGGAGACCGCCCGCGACCGACATCCGCCGGGGGCCAGTGGCCCTGACGAACCCGGGGGCTCCGGTGAGCAGCGAGGCCCAGACGCGGCCCGCCCCGTCCGCCGCGCCGACCACCAGCATCGGCTGGAGCTCCAGGAAGGCGGCGGCCACCGGCCTGATGCCCTGGCCGACGGACCGGCCGACGTGATCGGCGGACTCGCGCACACCGACACGGTCCTGCACGGCGCGCGAGCCGGAGTGGTAAGGGTCGTACACGGCCTGCTCGTACGCAGCCACGGGATCCACCCCTCTTAGAAGAAACCGCAGGTCGGAACGGCCCCGGAAGGCGCCGGAGCCTCCTCGGCGCCGCTCGGCGCGTAGATCTCCAGGCGGATGCCGTCCGGGTCGTGGAAGAAGATGCCGCCCGAGGCCGCGCCCTCGCCGTGGGCGACGACACCGTCGTACGCGAAGTCGACACCGTACGCGCGCAGCGCCGTCTCGTACTCCCGGACCTGCTCGACCGTGTCGGCCTCGACGGCGAGGTGGTGGAGACCGGCGCGTCCCGCGTCGTACCCGTCGTGGGCCTGCTCCCACAGCGTCAGCGTCGGGCGGCCGTCCTCGCCGAAGAGCACGAAACGGCGGCCCTCCTCCTTGCCCTCGGCAAGTACTCCGAAGCCGAGGACATCCCGGTAGAAGACGAGCGAGCGGTCGAGGTCCGTGACATTGAGGCCTATGTGGCCGGTGCGCAGCGTGCTGGTTGCCGACATGGCACACCCCTTCGTCGACGGCTGCCCGCCTCTTGCGGACTAACCTGTGTAATGGAGATTAACGGTTAGATGTGCGCGAAGCAACCGGTCAAGTACTCTTTGCCGGTTAGTCAGGGAAGGGAGCCCCGAGATGTCCGCCGCCCTCGATCCGCGTCCGCTCACCGGCGAGCCGCTCTCCCTCGACCTGCTCAACACACGCTGGATGCACGAGGGCGCCGTGCAGGACCTGCTCGTGGACACCGACGGGCTGGGCGTGTGGCTGGCCGCGAACGGGCTCGACCGCTTCGCCGCCGACGAGTCGACGCTGCGCCATGTACTGGGGGCCCGGGACGCCCTGCGGGCGGTCGTCGACGGTCCGCTGGACGCGGACAGCGCCGCGCCGGTCGACGCCGTCCTCGCGCACGGCCGGATCCGGGCGACCCTCACCGCCGAAGGACCGGGCGAGCGTGCGGAATTCGGGGACGAGTCCTGGGGGCCCGCGTGGCTCGCGGCGCGCGACTACCTGGAGTTGCTGAGCACGGCTCCCGATCGCGTCCGTGCCTGCGCGCACGAGGCGTGCATCCTGCACTTCTTCGACACCTCGCGGAACGGGACGCGACGCTGGTGTTCGATGGCGGTTTGCGGCAACCGGGCCAAGGCGTCTCGCCATTACGCCCGAACGACGCGCTCCGCGTAGCGCTCCGCGGGAAGAGCGGTGCGGCAGCCGCGGGCCGTCCGCGGCTGGGCCACATTGATACAGCCCGCACCCTTAAAAGGGGCGCCCCCACCGCATCTGGGTTACGTCCGCCTATGACGCCCTATCAACTCCATGGCGCATGGCGGGATTACGCCAGCTTCCCCTCGCGTACCTGTCAACTCTCCCCAAACAGGCATCTCTTGCGTAAAGCTGAGCGGTCATCCGGGTTCACATACCGGACTCATGCTCGTCCTTTACCTAACAGGGATGCTGATGACCCCCACTCCCGAGCCTCAGCGTGCTCCGATCAGAGGCGCGAGACACGTGGCCAGAATTGCCGTGGCCGCGGGCCTGGTGGCCGCACTCTCCGCGGCAGGGCCGATACCCATGGCCTTCTCCGCGGACGACCCGGCCGCCCGTGCGGCAACCGACCCGGCTCTCAAGTCCGCCGACGACAAGCTCGGTTCTGCCGATGCCGACCTGCTCGCCGAGGCCCAGGCCGACGGTGCGAAGAACGTCACGATGATGATCGCCACCGCGCCCGGTGAGACCGAGAAGGTCGCCGACCAGCTGGACGCGGTCAAGGGCGGCTCCGTGGGCCGTACCTACGACAAGCTCGGCTACGTCCGCGCCACCGTGCCCACGGCCAGGGCCGAGGCCGCCGTCGACGCCGCCGTGAAGCTCTCCTCCGTGCACGGCATCGACCTGCGCCACGAGATCGTCCGAGAGGACCCGACCCCGGGCGCCGACGGCGCCAAGGGCGCCAAGGCAGAGGCCGCGGCGAAGAGTTACCCGGCCCCGGACAAGAACACCCCGGCGGAGAACCCGTACAACCCGTCCTTCGAGACGGGCGCCGTCGACTTCGTGAAGAAGAACCCGAAGGCGGACGGCCGCGGCATCACCATCGGCGTCCTCGACTCCGGAGTGGACCTCGCCCACCCGGCGCTGCAGAAGACGACCACCGGTGAGCGGAAGATCGTCGACTGGGTGACCTCGACCGACCCGATCATCGACGGCGACGGCAGCTGGCGCCTGATGGCGAACTCCGTCTCCGGGCCCACCTTCACCTTCAACGGGCAGACGTGGACGGCGCCCTCGGGCTCGTACAAGATCAACCTGTTCCGGGAGTCCGTCACGGCGGGCGGTGACGCCGCCGGTGACGTGAACCGCGACGGCGACAAGACCGACACCTGGGGCGTCCTGTACGACGCGGCCGGCACGGTCACCGTCGACGTGAACGGCAACAACGACTTCACCGACGACACCGCGATGAAGCCGTACAAGGACGGCTATCAGATCGGTTACTTCGGCACCGACGACCCGTCGACCGCCGTCGCCGAGCGGCAGCCGTTCGTCGTCGAGATCCGCAAGGACGTGCCGACCGACCCGCTGGGCGGTGACTGGGTCGGCAAGAAGGCCGACTTCGTCAACATCGGCCTCATATCGAGCGAGCACGGCACGCACGTCGCCGGTATCACCGCGGCGAAGGGCCTGTTCGGCGGCAAGATGAACGGCGCCGCCCCGGGTGCGAAGATCGTCTCGTCCCGTGCCTGCGAGTTCGGGCCCGGCTGCACCAACGTCGCGCTCACCGAGGGCATGATCGACCTCGTGACGAACCGCGGCGTCGACATCGTCAACATGTCGATCGGCGGCCTGCCCGCCCTGAACGACGGCAACAACGCGCGCGCCGAGCTCTACACGCGTCTCATCGACGAGTACGGCGTCCAGCTGGTGATCTCCGCGGGCAACTCCGGCCCCGGCGCCAACACCATCGGCGACCCCGGCCTCGCCGACAAGGTCATCTCGGTCGGTGCGGCCATCTCCAAGGAGACCTGGGCGTCCAACTACGGCTCGGCCGTGGAGAAGAAGTACGCCATGTTCCCCTTCTCCTCGCGCGGCCCGCGTGAGGACGGCGGCTTCACCCCGACCCTGGTCGCGCCCGGCGCCGCGGTCAACACCGCGCAGACCTGGCTGCCCGGCGTCATAGCCCCCGAGGCTGGCTACACGCTGCCGCCCGGCTACCAGATGCTCAACGGCACCTCGATGTCCTCCCCGCAGGCCACAGGCGCGTCCGCGCTGCTGCTGTCCGCCGCGAAGCAGAAGGGCGTCGACCTGACGCCCGCGAAGCTGCGCACCGCGCTGACGTCGACCGCCGACCACATCAAGGGTGTCCAGGCGTACGCCGAGGGCGTGGGCCGGATCAACATCGTCGACGCGTGGAAGTCCATCCGGAAGGGCGCCACGGCGCACGAGTACACGGTCAAGGCCCCCGTCGACACCGCCATCGACGAGGCGCTCGAGACCCCGGGCTTCGGCACCGGCCTCTACGACCGTGAGGGCGGGCTCAAGGCCGGCCAGAAGAAGACGTACGACATCACGATCACCCGTACGTCCGGCCCTGACCGCGCGCTGCGGCACGAGCTGCACCTGGAGAACAACAGCGGCAAGACGTTCCGCATCGAGAGCTCCGACGAGGTGTCGCTGCCGCTGAACAAGCCGGTCACGGTGAAGGTCTCCGCGAAGCCGTCCTCGGCCGGCGTCAAGAGCGCGATCCTCGAGGTCGACGACCCGCGCACCGAGGGCATCGACCACCAGGTCATGTCGACGGTCGTGGTCTCGGCCCCGCTGAAGTACTCCTACTCCGCGTCGGGCTCGGTGCAGCGCAACAGCAACGACTCGTACTTCGTGACCGTCCCCGAGGGCGCGAAGACCCTCGAGGTCCGGATGAGCGGGCTGAAGGACAAGAGCCAGACCCGGTTCCTCTCCATCCACCCGTACGGCGTTCAGATGGAATCGTCGTCCTCGCTCGACTGCTACCACAACTTCACCAGCCCGGACAGCAAGCCCTGCCGCCCCGACCTGCGCTCGTACACCGATCCGCAGCCGGGCGTCTGGGAGATCGAGGTCGAGTCGCGCCGTACGTCGCCGCTGCTCGACAACCCGTACAAGCTGGACGTCGCCGTCCTGGGCGCGACCTTCGACCCGGAGCTCGTGACCATCCCCGAGGCCAAGGTCGGCACCCCGACCGACGTCTCCTGGAAGGTGACGAACACGCTGGAGCCAGTCGAGGGCAAGCTCGCGGGCGGCCCGCTCGGCTCCGCCAAGAACGAGCGGCCGACCATCGCCGAGGGCGCCGCCCAGACCAGCACGGTCGAGGTGCCCGCGGGCGCCGATTCGCTGAACGTGACCATCGGCAACCCGTCGGTCGCGAACGCCGACCTCGACCTGTACGTGTACGACGCCGCCGGCAACCAGGTGGGCATCGCGGCCGACGCCGACTCGGAGGAGTCGGTGACGATCGCCAAGCCCGCCGCCGGTACGTACACCGTGGAGATCCAGGGCTACGCGGTCCCGGGCGGCACCACGGAGTACGACTACCGTGACGTGTTCTTCTCGGCCGCGCTCGGCACGATCGAGGCCGACGACACGCAGGTGTCGCTCGGCACGGGCGACTCGGCGACGTTCTCCGGCTCGATCGTCGCGGCTGCCGCGGCGCCCGAGGGCCGCGAGTTCTTCGGCCAGGTGCAGCTCGTGAACGCGCGCGGTACGGCCGCGGGTACGGGCAGCGTGCTGATCGAGAAGGTCACGCCGTAGTTCTCCGGTTCGGTACGGCTGTGGGCGGGCGTCCGGTGTACACACCGGGCGCCCGCCCCTTTTGCCGCCGTCGGCTTGTCGCCGTCAGTCCCCGTTCTGCTGCGGGGCCGGGCACTTGAGCCCGTTTGCCCCGGGGAGCGCGTCCAGGATGTCCTTGCGGGCGTCGCCGACACCCCAGCCGGTCTCCCAGTCCTGCCGGTCCTGCGGGTTCAGCGGCACCCTGACCAGGGTGTACGTACCGACCTTCAGGTCCTGCTTCGCACTGGCCAGCAGCGTGACGGTGATCGTCGGGTGGTCCGTCACGGACTGCTCCGGCCGGTAGTAGCGCTCCACCTTCAGTACGACCCGTACGTTCCCGTCGGCCGCGGGCGTGACGCTCTGCACGGTCCCTTCGACGAGGACCTTCGAGCAGGCGATGTGCGTCTCGGGTGAATACCTGGCGGCCGTGTCCTCGTCGTTGCCGCTCTCGGCCCGGGTGGCGGAGTCGGCGGAGCTCGCGCCGGCGTCGGCCCCGCCACCGGTTTGGACGGCGAGCCATACGAGCCCGCCGAGCAGCGTGGTGCCCATGGCGACCACGAGGGCGCCCAGAGCGAGGCCGGCGTAGCGCCGGGGCTGCCACGATCGCGCGGCGGGCCTGGGCGGCTTCGCTTCGGCCTTGGCCGGTCTCGGTGACACAGGGGCCACCTGGGACCGCTCACTCTCCGCGGCCAGCGCCTCCCCCATGAACAGCAACTGCTCCCGCAGCGCCGCCACGTCCGCCAGCGCCGCACGGTGCTCCGTCATGAACTCCGGGTCGTCCAGGGCCTCCTGGGGCAGCGATTCGTCGGTGATCGCGGCCAGCAGCGCGGCGGTTCGCGCATCGTCCTCGCCCTCGTACTCAGCCACGTCACACCACCTCGTCCTCGTGCAGGCGGGCGCGCAGCGCGCGGACCGCCGTGTGCAGCCTGCTCTTGACCGTGCCCTCCGGGATGCCGAGCTCCTCGGCGATGCCGCGGACCGGCAGATCGGCGTAGAAGCGCAGGACGAGGATCTGCCGCTGGGCGTCCGGCAGCTCGTCCAGGCCCTGGGCCACGGCGAGCGAGAGCACCTTCGTGTCATCGCCCGAGGCGTCCACGGGCTCCAGTTGGCGCAGCGCGGCGAGACGTTCCCCGATCCGCTCCTGCCGGCGCCTGGCCCGGTGCCAGTCCATCGCCAGGTTCGACGCCACGACCGCCACCCACGCGGACACGTCGCGCGGTGCCTCCGCCCCGCTCGCTGCCCGCTCCAGGAGCCGCAGCCGGACCTGCTGCACCCCGTCCGGCAGGTCCGCCTGCGGCACGCCGCCGAGCGCGAGCACCGCTCGCACCCTGCGCTCCTGGGCCACGTCCAGCGGATCGTCCGCCGGAGTGTCGCTCACCAGGCCATCGCTCCCCTGGCCGCGGCGGCTTTTTCTGCGCAGCACAGCCACCCCTCCCCTCGCCACTGCCTCTACGACGCCGGTGCGGGCCAAAACGTTCGACCGAGACGTACGTCACTTCGTGCGGGCGCACACCGTCCCACTCCTCGGGCAGGAGCACAAAGGATTGGACAGGCAGGCCGGGGTGGGACGCATGATGGAACGCTGCCGCCCAGTGATGCACAGGTAAAGGGAGAGAGTCGCCGTGAAGGTAGGAATCGTCGGAGCCACCGGTCAGGTCGGCACGGTCATGCGCAGGATCCTCGTGGAACGGGACTTCCCGGTGGAGACGCTGCGCCTGTTCGCCTCGGCCCGCTCGGCCGGGTCGGTCATCGACGGTGTGACGGTGGAAGACGCTTCGACGGCGGACTACTCCGGCCTGGACATCGTGCTCTTCTCGGCGGGCGGCGCGACGTCGCGGGCGCTGGCCGAGAAGGTCGCCTCGCAGGGCCCGGTCGTGATCGACAACTCCTCAGCCTGGCGCAAGGACCCGGACGTACCCCTGGTGGTGTCCGAGGTGAACCCGCACGCGATCGTGAACCGCCCCAAGGGGATCATCGCCAACCCGAACTGCACGACGATGGCCGCGATGCCGGTGCTGAAGCCGTTGCACGAGGCGGCGGGGCTGGAGGCGCTGGTCGTCGCGACATACCAGGCGGTGTCCGGCTCGGGCCTCGCGGGCGTGGCCGAGCTGCACGGCCAGGCCCAGAAGGTGATCGCCGACGCGGACAAGCTGACGCACGACGGTTCGGCGGTGGACTTCCCCGAGCCGCAGGTCTACAAGCGCCCCATCGCCTTCAACGTCCTCCCCCTCGCGGGCTCGATCGTCGACGACGGCCTGAACGAGACGGACGAGGAGCAGAAGCTCCGCAACGAGTCCCGCAAGATCCTGGAGATCCCCGGCCTCAAGGTCTCCGGCACCTGCGTACGAGTGCCCGTCTTCTCCGGCCACTCTCTCCAGGTGAACGCCCGCTTCGCGCGTCCGCTGCCGGTGGAGCGCGCGACGGAACTCCTGGCGGGCGCTCCCGGCGTCGCTCTGTCGGACATCCCGACCCCCCTCCAGGCCGCGGGCCAGGACCCGTCCTTCGTAGGCCGCATCCGCGCGGACGAGACGGTGGAAAACGGCCTGGCCCTCTTCATCTCCAACGACAACCTCCGCAAGGGCGCGGCCCTGAACGCGATCCAGATCGCGGAACTGGTGGCGGCGGAGCTGAAGGGCTGACGCCTGCCGGTACGCCGCCGGGGGCGGTCACCGTACGGTGACCGCCCCCTTTCCTCATTCCTCGGGGTCATGCCACCTGCACAGAGACATCGCCCCGGCGGATGACCACAGCCACTTCGCCACCGAGTGCGGCGGCGTAGGCACGGAGGGTGTCCAGGCCGTCCGCCTTGCCGTTCTCGATCTGGGACACGCGTGCCTGACTGACGCCGAGGGCGGTTGCGACCTCCTGCTGGGTCAGCCCCGTATCCCGCCGCTGTGCGACCAATTCGTGTCCACGAATGCGAGCCACGTTCTCGGCTCGCATCCTGGCCCGGTCAAGCCGGGCCTGGGCGGAATCCGGCTCCGGATGGTGCTCGAACGCCTTCTGATCTCGGAGCCGCCGCTGGACCCCGGGCGCAGTTCCTTGACGTTGTGCAGCACACTGCCGTGGATTCGGTCCACCGTCGGCCGACCGAGCGTCGGCCCCTCGAGAGCCAGGTGATCCAGCGCTTCCGTGACGCGGTTCGCGGTGCCTTCCGCGTCCCGCCGCTCCATCGAGTGATGGCCCACGGCATGGAAGGATGGCCGAACCGTCACATACGAGGACCGCACCGAGGAGATGACCGCGTGCCTGGCACAAACCTGACCCGTGAAGAGGCGCAGCAGCGGGCGAAGCTGCTCACCGTTGACTCGTACGAGATCGATCTCGACCTCTCCGGCGCGCAGGAGGGAGGCACCTTCCGGTCCGTGACGACGGTGCGCTTCGACGTCGCCGAGACCGGTACGGAGTCCTTCATCGATCTGGTGGCTCCGACCGTCCACGAGGTCACCCTCAACGGGGACTCACTTGATCCCGACGAGGTGTTCAAGGACTCCAGGATCGCCCTGCCGGGGCTGCTGGCCGGTCGCAACATCCTGCGGATCGTCGCCGACTGCGCGTACACCAACACCGGTGAGGGGCTGCACCGGTTCGTCGACCCCGTCGACGAACAGGCCTACCTCTACACCCAGTTCGAGGTCCCGGACGCCCGCCGCGTGTTCGCGTCCTTCGAGCAGCCCGACCTGAAGGCCACCTTCCAGTTCACCGTGAAGGCCCCCACCGGCTGGACCGTCATCTCCAACTCGCCGACGCCCGAGCCCAAGGACGACACCTGGGTCTTCGAGCCGACGCCGAGGATCTCCACGTACATCACCGCGCTCGTCGTCGGCCCGTACCACAGCGTCCACAGCGTGTACGAGAAGGACGGGCAGACCGTCCCGCTCGGTATCTACTGCCGCCCCTCCCTCGCCGAGTACCTGGACTCGGACGCGATCTTCGAGGTCACGCGGCAGGGCTTCGAGTGGTTCCAGGAGAAGTTCGACTACGCGTACCCGTTCAAGAAGTACGACCAGCTCTTCGTGCCGGAGTTCAACGCGGGCGCGATGGAGAACGCGGGCGCGGTCACCCTCCGCGACCAGTACGTCTTCCGGTCCAAGGTGACGGACGCGGCGTACGAGATGCGCGCCTCGACGATCCTGCACGAGCTGGCGCACATGTGGTTCGGCGACCTCGTGACCATGGAGTGGTGGAACGACCTGTGGTTGAACGAGTCGTTCGCCACCTACGCCGAGGCCGCCTGCCAGGCGTACGCCCCCAACAGCCGGTGGCCGCACTCGTGGACCACCTTCGCGAACCAGATGAAGACCTGGGCGTACCGCCAGGACCAGCTCCCGTCCACGCACCCGATCATGGCCGAGATCCGCGACCTGGACGACGTCCTCGTCAACTTCGACGGCATCACGTACGCGAAGGGCGCGAGCGTACTGAAGCAGCTCGTCGCGTACGTCGGCATGGACGAGTTCTTCCGGGGCGTGCAGGCGTACTTCAAGACGCACGCGTATGGGAACACGCGGCTGTCCGACCTTCTCGGCGCGCTGGAGGAGACCAGCGGGCGTGACCTGAAGAACTGGTCGGAGAAATGGCTCCAGACCGCCGGCATCAACATCCTCCGTCCCGAGATCGAGACCGACGCGAACGGCGTCATCACCTCCTTCGCCATCCGCCAGGAGGCCCCGGCCCTGCCCGCCGGCGCCAAGGGTGAGGCGACGCTGCGCCCGCACCGCATCGCGATCGGCCTCTACGACCTGGACGGTTCAGAAGGCGCCGGCGGCAAGCTGCTGCGCGACCCCGAGGGCGGCCGCATCGAGCTGGACGTCGACGGCGAACTGACCGCCGTACCCGAGCTGGTGGGCAAGCGCCGCCCCGATGTCGTACTCCTCAACGACGACGACCTCTCGTACGCGAAGGTCCGCCTCGACGAGCAGTCGCTGGCCTTCGTCACGGAGCACCTGGGCGACTTCGAGGCGTCCCTCCCCCGCGCCCTGTGCTGGGCCTCGGCCTGGGACATGACACGCGACGCGGAACTCGCCGCCCGCGACTACCTCTCGCTCGTGCTGTCCGGCATCGGCAAGGAGTCCGACATCGGCGTCGTGCAGTCGCTGCACCGCCAGGTGAAGCTGGCCCTCGACCTGTACGCGGACCCGGCCTGGCGCGAGACCGGCCTGACCCGCTGGACCGTGGCCGCGCTGGAGCACCTGCACGCGGCCGAGCCCGGCAGCGACCACCAGCTGGCCTGGGCGCGCGCCTTCGCGGCGACGGCCCGTACCCCGGAACAGCTGGGCCTCCTGGAGGGGCTGCTCAGCGGCAGCGAGACCATCGAGGGGCTGGCCGTGGACACCGAGCTGCGCTGGACGTTCGTGCATCGGCTCGCCGCGACGGGCCGGTTCGACGAGGCGGAGATCACCGCCGAGTACGAGCGGGACAAGACGGCCGCCGGTGAACGCCACGCGGCGACCGCACGGGCCGCCCGTCCGACCGAGGCGGCGAAGGCGGAGGCCTGGGCCTCGGTCGTCGAGTCCGACAAGCTGCCGAACGCCGTACAGGAAGCGGTGATCAGCGGCTTCGTCCAGACCGACCAGCGCGACCTGCTCGCCCCGTACACGGAGAAGTTCTTCGCGGCGGTCAAGGACGTCTGGGAGTCCCGTTCGCACGAGATGGCCCAGCAGATCGCGGTCGGCCTCTACCCGTCCGTACAGGTCTCCCAGGACACCCTGGACAAGACGGACGCGTGGCTCGCCTCCGCCGAGCCCAACGCGGCGCTGCGCCGGCTGGTCTCGGAGTCCCGCTCGGGCGTGGAGCGCGCGCTGAAGGCACAGGCCGCGGACGCGGCCTCCGCACAGGAGTAGTCCGTACGGAAAGGGGGCGCCCGGTGTCCCACCGGGCGCCCCCTTTTACCCGTCCAGGAGCCGCTGGGCCAGCCGGAGCATGGTGCGGGTGTGCAGCGCGGTCTGGCGGTGGACCGGTACCCAGCGGGCGTCGAAGGTGGCGTCCAGCTCGCGGCTCCAGTCGCTCACCAGGGCATCGAGGGCCTCGATGGCGGCCGTACCCGTCGCCGCCTCGCCGAAGGCGCCCCTCATCATCGCCGCCGCGCGCAGCGGGATACGGCGGGCCGCGATGCCGAGGGAGACGGAGTTGCCGACGGTGGTGGCGAGTTCGGCGTCGCCGAGGCCCCGGGCGTCGTGCGTGGTCCAGGTGTCGACCACGCCGGGGCCGATGTCCATGAGCTCGCGGGCGGCTGTGTAGAACGGCAGCCGGGCGGGGTCCCGGGGCGGCCGGTCGGCCAACGGGCCGAGTACTTCCTCCAGTTGCTTGGAACGGCTGAGCAGGATCTCCGAGGCACGGTCGATCTCCCGTCCGGGGTCGGCGACGCGGCTCGGGTCGCTCACGGCCGCCACGCTCCACAGGGGTGCCTCGACGACGGCCGACACGGTGCCGTGCCGCATCGCGTACGTCCAGGTGGAACGGGACGTGTAGCCGGACGGGTCGCGTTCGTCGGCCGGACTGCCGTCGGGCCGGACGAGCACGCCGGGACTGTCGACGAACCAGCCCATGCCGTCGAACGGCCGGTACTCCAGGGGGATTTGGAGCTCCGCCGCCACAGCGCGGAAGGCGTCCGGCGCGCCGGGCAGAGGACGGGTGAGTTGCAGGAACGATCCGCCTGCTTCGACGCCGTGCAGCGAGAACTGCACGACGGGCCGCAGCTCGTCGAGGAGCCGGGTGAGCGCTCGGGACTCCGGCAGGGGCGGACGCGGATCGGCTTTGACGGGCGGGAACTCCGGCTGTCCGGCGAAGGCGGGCCGGTAGAAGCCCCGGTAGTACTCCTCCAGCGTGGGCCGCTCGGCGAACCGGCGCTCGGCGAGGGCGGCGCCGTCGGGATCCAGGCACAGCAGGAAGTGCCAGGTGCAGCCCCATTCTTCGAGGACAGCCGGGTCGCGTACGAACTCCTCGGCCATGGCCAGCGCGGACACCCCGCCGACGGGCTCATTGGCATGCGCTCCGGCCACGGTGAGAACCTGCCGCTCACCCCGCCCGAACGACAGCACCCAGAGCGGCCGTCCGGCCCGCGACTCCCCGGCGCTCCGCAGGCGCACCACCCCGGGACGGGCCACCACCATCGCCCGCGCCGCGCGCGTCAGCTCGTCGACAGTGAGGATCACGACCCCAACTCCTCACTTCCGCACGGATGTCGAGCGTTCATGACGGCCGATGGGGTCCGGTGGACCACCGCCTCGTCAAGGCTCAAGGTGCCGCGTCAGGGAGTCAAGGGCGCGGTCCTGGGGAGCGCAGGGGGCTTTGGGGCGGCTGCGGCGGAAGTGCCGGGGTTCGTGTCGGCACCGAGGCAGGCCGATCCTGCCGTCCGGGCGTCCGCGCCGAGGCAGGCCGCACCGTCCTCCCGCGCGCCGCCACGGCCGGGAAAACTCCGGCCCGCTCGCGAAGCTTCGTACGCGGCCCGAGCTGCCCCACGACCGTCGCCGCGAACGCCAGCGCCATGCCCGCCAGCTGTACGGGGCCGAGCGACTGACCGAGCGCGACCCAGCCGACGACGGCCGCGGTCAGCGGGGAGAGCGGGCCGAGGAAGGTGACCTGGGTGGCGGCGAGGCGGCCGATGCCGCGGAACCAGAGCCAGTACGCCACCGCCGTGTTGGCCAGCGCGAGATAGAGGTAGCCGCCGATCGCCCGGCCGTCGAGCGCGGGCGGCGCCCCTTCGACGAGCAACGCCGGCGGAGCGATCAGGAGGCCGCCCGCGGTCAACTGCCAGCCGGTGAGCGCCAACGGGCCCACGCCCTCCGGCCGCCCCCACCTCTTGGTGAGCACCGTCCCGGCGGACATCGACGCGGTCGCCGCGAGCGCCGCCGCGACCCCGATGACGTCCAGTGCACCCGTCGCCTTGAGCACGACGAGGCTGACGCCGAGGGCCGCCGCGATGCCGGTGAGGAGCGTACGGACGGTCGGGCGCTCGCCGAGCAGCAGCGCCGCGAGGCCCGCGACGAACAGCGGGCCGACGGAGCCGACGACCGCCGCCAGGCCGCCGGGCAGGCGGTACGCGGAGAGGAAGAGCAGCGGGAAGAAGGCGCCGATGTTCAGCGCGCCAAGGGCCGCCGCCTTCCACCACCACACGCCGCTGGGCAGCTTGCGGGCGACGACGAGCAGGACAAGCCCGGCGGGCAGGGCCCGCACCAGGCCGGTGAACAGGGGGCGGTCGGCCGGCAGGAACTCCGTGGTGACGGCGTAGGTGGTGCCCCAGGAGATGGGAGCCAGGGCGGTGAGAGCGATGGTGAGGGGGGCGGCAAGCGTGGTGGGGCGGGCGGTGGGGCGGTTCATGACCGGCTCCAAGGGGCGGCGGGCAGCATGGTTGGCGGGGCGGCAGGGCCGGCTGAGTAGCTTGCCCCTAAGTAGCTTAGCTCTAAGCTACTTCCCGTCAAGCTACTTTCCGTCGAGCTACTTTCTTGCGAGTGACCGACCCACCACGGATACTCGCCCCATGAGCAGCACGCCCAAGCCCCCCCGGGATGCCGTCGACGCGATCATCGACCAGTGGGCCGTCGTACGGCCCGATCTGGACACCGCCGCGATGGAGGTGTTCGGCCGCGTGTTCCGGCTCTCGCGGACCATGGGCGACCGGATGGAGAAGGCGTACGCCCGGTTCGGGGTCTCGCGCGGCGAGTTCGACGTACTCGCCACGCTCCGACGGTCCGGTGCCCCGTACACCCTCTCGCCCCGTCGGCTCTCGGAGACGCTGATGCTGACCACCGGCGGGATGACCGGGCGGCTCGACAAGCTGGAGCGGGCCGGTCTCCTCCGCCGGTCTCCCGACCCCCACGACCGCCGAGCCCTCCAGGTCACGCTCACGAACAAGGGGTTGGCGGTGATCGACGAGGCGGTCGAGGCCGGGCTCGCCCTCCAGACGGAGGCGCTGTCGGCGCTCGACGACGAACAGGCCGGCCAACTGGCCGACCTGTTGCGTCAGTTGCTCGCGGGCACGGTCACCCCACAGCCGTAGCCGGCGCCTCCTCGATCAGCACTCCGCGTCCCCCGACTCCGCCGCCCAGGCCGCGTATCCGTCGGGGCGGACCAACAGCTTCGTACGCCGGTCGCCGGTGAGAACACGTCGAGGGCGCCGTCCTGGCACACGTACCGCGAAACCCGCGTACGTGTGCCAGGACGGCGCCCTCAACAGAAAACTCGGAGAGGACCGAGGTCAGGAGGCCTGCACCTGCTCCTCGCCCTGCATCCTGCCCTGCGCCTTGCCCCCGGGCTTCGGCTTCGGCTGCCGGTCCGTCGACCTGTCCAGGACCATCACCAGGCCGGCGATGACCGCGAACAGCGCGATCGGCGCCACGACGTACAGGCCGAGCGTCTCGATGACGCTCAGGCCCTGGCCGGGGTCGTCACCGTCGTCGGGGATCAGCGCGAGGGCGGGGGACGACGTGAGCAGCATCATCAGCGTCGTGCCGGCGGCCAGGGTGCCGGCTCGCAGAGCGTTCTTCTTGTCCACGGGCCCACGGTAGCCAACGGCTCCCTCGTGCGCTCGCCCGGGGTGCCGTTTACCTGGGCTGCGCCCAGACCCCGGTGTCTCCGCCGGGTGGGGCGCCTGTGGGTGGGCGGGGGTTTTCTTTCCCCAGGCCCGCCCCTTCCCGAAACCGGGGGCCGCGCCCCCAGGCCCCCGCCGGGGGGTGGGGGGTGACACGGCGTGTCGCGGCTGCGGGTGCGTCGTGGCTGGTCGCTCCCACACTCTCGGCTCCGCTCGAGCGGGGGGGACCCTCATGAGCGGGCGGACCCCATCGCGGCGGAGCCTCAAATGGATACAGCCCCGCGCCCCTATGGGGCGCGCCCCGAACCCCAGCGTCACGCAGCACCCGGAGCGCGCCCCCGCACCACATCCAGCAACGCATGCAGCCTGGGCGAAGCCGCCAGTTCCTCCAGCGTCACCGGGCGGCCCTCCGCGTCGGCGATCGGCAGGCGCCAGTTCGGGTACTGGTTCCAGGTGCCGGGGACGTTCTGCGGGCGGCGGTCGCCGACTGTGTCGGGGAGCCAGATGCCGATCATGCGGGCGGGGGTGCGGAGCAGGAAGCGGTGGACGGCCTGGATCTCTGCCTCCTCCGAGACCGCGGCTCCGCCGCCCAGGCCGTCGAGGAGGCCCAGGCGGGCCAGCAGGGTCAGCCACTCCCCCGCATCCGCGGAGGCCTCGGCGCGCTCCTCCTCCAGGGGGCGGGTCAACAGGCCCAGGCGGTCGCGGAGTTCGACGTGGTCACCGGTGAGGCGGGCCGCGGTGGGCGGCAGGTCGTGGGTGGTGGCGGTGGCGAGGCAGTCGGCGCGCCAGCGTTCGGGCGGCAGGGGCTGGCCGTCGCCCTCCCAGTCCCGCTCGAACCACAGTACGGACGTGCCGAGCACGCCGCGCTCGTGCAGCGTGTCGCGGACGCCCGGTTCGACGGTGCCGAGGTCCTCGCCGATCACGAGCGCTCCGGCGCGCCAGGCCTCCAGCACGAGGATCGCGAGCATGGCTTCGGCGTCGTAACGGACGTACGTCCCTTCCGTCGGCGCCTCGCCCTGCGGGATCCACCAGAGCCGGAACAGGCCCATGACGTGGTCGATGCGCAGCGCGCCCGCGTACCTGAACAGGGCGCGCAGGAGACGGCGGTAGGGGGCGTAGCCGGAGTCGGCAAGGCGGTCGGGGCGCCAAGGGGGCAGGCTCCAGTCCTGGCCGCGGGCGTTGAAGGCGTCGGGGGGCGCGCCGACGGTCATGCCCGCCGCGAAGTACTCCTGTTGCGCCCAGGCGTCGGCGCCGCCGGGATGCACGCCGACGGCGAGATCGTGCACCAGTCCGACGGGCATGCCCGCATCGCGCGCGCTGCGCTGCGCGGTGGCGAGCTGGCTGTCGGTGAGCCAGACGAGACGGCTGTGGAAGTCGACACGGTCCATCAACTCGCCGCGGGCGCGGGCGGTTTCGGGCGAGCGGGGGTCGCGCAGGCCGGCCGGCCAGGAGTGCCAGTCGGAGCCGTATCTCTCCGCGAGCGCGAACCAGGTGGCGTGGTCCTCCAGGGCCTCGCCCTCCTCGGCGAGGAAGTCACAGTAGGCGGCGCGCCGTCCGGGCCCGAGCGGCACGTCGTGTACGAGCTCCAGGGCTTCGCGCTTGAGTTCCCATACGGCGTCGCGGTCGATCAACGCGCCTTTGTGGAGCACGGATTCGCGCAGCCGGTCGGCCCGCTCCAGCAGCGTACGAACGCGGTCGCGGTCCTCGACGTACGCGAATTCCGGGATGTCCTCGACCCGCAGATGCACCGGGTCGGGGAAGCGGCGTGAGGAGGGCCGGTACGGGGAGGGGTCGGTGGGCTCGCCGGGCACGGCCACGTGCAGTGGGTTGACCTGCACGAATCCGGCGCCGAGCGCCCGCCCAGCCCAGGCCGTCAGCTCGGCCAGGTCCCCGAGGTCACCCATGCCCCAGGAGCGCCGGGAGAGGAGGGAGTAGAGCTGGACGAGCAGTCCGTACGTCCGTCCCGGAGGCGCCGGCAACCGGGACGGGGCGACCACCAGGTGGGCGCGGGCGGTGCGGCCGTCGGGGGCGGTGGCCGTCAACTCGTGTACGCCGTACGGGAGTTTCTCGGCGGACGAGCGAGTCTCGCCCTGCTCGGTGCGGATCCGCAGGCGGGTGCCCGCGGGCAGTGCGGTGAGAGCGTCGGGCAGCGGACCGCTCGGGCGCCCGGCCCGGGCGGTCGGCGCGGGGTCGTCCGCCGCGGGTTCCCGGTCGCCGCCCGCGGCGGCGGCTCCGCTCCAGCACACCACGGTCGGCGGCAGCAGCCGCTCCCGCAGCTCCGTCTCACGGGCCGCGAGCGACCTCTCGACGGCCTCCGGAGTCCGGGCGTCGACGCCCAGCGCGCCGAGCGCGGCGATCACCGCGGCCTCCGAGGCGGGCACCGTACGGTCCGAAGACGGGCTGTAGGAGGTGGCGACGCCGTGCAGCGCGGCGAGCCGGGACAGCGGCATCAGACCCCCGGGAAGTCCAGGCCGGCGGCGGCGCCCGTGGAGGTGGGCTCGCTCGTCAGGGGGGCGGCGTCGGCGAGGGGCGGTTCGCTGGTGAGGGGTGCGGCATCGGGCAGCGGCGGCTCACTGGTCAGCGGAGCCTCGGCGCATGAGCCCTCGGCGCTGAATACGCAAAGGTGCAGGTCGGGGTCGGCGGGCAGGCCCGCCAGGCGTTTGGAGGGGTCCTCCAGGCGGTCTTCCGAGCGTTTGGAAAGGGCCGAGAGCAGAAGCGGTGCCGATGCGGCCACGAGTGCCTCCTTGGAGAAGTCGATGGTGCGGGGTCAGGGGCCCCATACCCAGCGGGCGCGGACACAGACGTAAACGAGTGGGCAACGTGTTGGTGTTCACATTCTCTCCCGGATCCTGGGTTACTACCGAGGATCTTTTTGTCGGGCCGCGCTTCGGGCGGATTTCCTGCCCACTATTCACTCGGTACATATACGGGGTACATACTGGTCCCCATGAGCACCCGCCACATCCTGCTGGGGCTGCTCGCCGGTGGGCCGAGCCATGGCTACGACCTCAAGCGACGGCACGACGAACGTTTCCCGCAAGCCCGTCCGCTGGCCTACGGGCAGGTCTACACGACCCTGCAACGCCTGGTGCGCGACGGTCTCGCCGAGGTCGACGGCACCGATTCCGCCGGCGGCCCGGAGCGGACGCGGTACCGGTCGACCGGCGAAGGGGAGCGTGAGCTGGCCAAGTGGACGGGCGAGATCACGCCGCCCGCACCCTTCGTGACGAACGAGATCTTCGCCAAGGTCGTCTGCGCGATCCTCGCCTCCACGGACCCGGACGACTATCTGCGCGCCCAGCGCGCCGCGCACATGGAGCGGATGCGGCAGCTCACGGCGGTCAAGACCGACCAGGGCGCCGATCTCGCGACGGTCCTCTCGGCCGACTACGCCCTGTCCCATCTCGACGCCGACCTGCGTTGGATGAACACCACCGCCGCCCGGCTCACCACTCTGACCGTGGAGGTCGACGCAGCATGAGCAACGAAGTGCCGCTCCTGGCGGCCCGTGCCCTCGCCAAGGCGCACGGCAGAACGCAGGCGCTGCGTGGCGCCACGATCGAACTGCACGCGGGCGAGATCCTCGCCGTCACCGGGGCCAGCGGCAGCGGAAAGTCCACGCTTCTGCACTGCCTGGCCGGGATCGTCCGCCCCGACGAGGGCTCGGTGGTCTACGCAGGGCAGCGCCTGGACCAGCTGCCGGACAAGCGGCTCACCGAGCTGCGGCGCACGGAGTTCGGGGTGGTGTTCCAGTTCGGGCAGCTCATCCCGGAGTTGACCGCGATCGACAACGTGGCGCTGCCTCTGCTGCTCGCGGGAGTGCGGCGGGCCGAGGCGCACCAGCGGGCGGGCGAATGGATGGAACGCTTCGGCGTGCGCGGCCAGGAGGAGCTGCGGCCGGGCGAGATGAGCGGCGGCCAGGCCCAACGGGTGTCGATGGCACGGGCGTTGGTGACCGGTCCGAAGGTCGTCTTCGCCGACGAGCCGACCGGCGCGCTCGACTCCCTGGCGAGTGAGCAGGTGATGACGGCGATGGTGCACACCGTCCGGGAGGCGGGCACGACGGTGCTCCTCATCACGCACGACCACCAGGTCGCGGCGTACGCGGACCGTGAGGTGCGGCTGAAGGACGGCGTCGTCCTTGAGGACTCGGTGGACCTGGAGGCGGCCCAGTGAGGGCGCCGGTGAAGGCCTCGGTGACGGAGGACCTCCGGCTCGCCTGGCAGCTGACGCGGGGTTCCGACCGGCGCGAGTGGTGGCGCGTGCTGCTGACGGCGGTGGGGGCCGCGCTCGCCACCGGCTTCGGGCTCGCGGCACTCGGGATCGGCGCGGTGCGCGGGGAAGTGCGCTTCCCGTATCTCAACGGCCTGCTGGATGAGCCGGGGATCCGTCCCGGGGTGGTCGTCGCGCTGCTGCTCCTGCTGGTGCCGGTGCTCGGGTTCCTCGCGCAGTGCGCGCGGATCGGCGCCGTGCACCGGGACCGGCGGCTGGCCTCGCTGCGCCTGGTCGGGGCGACGGCCCCGCAGGTGCGGCGTATCGCGGCCCTGGAGGCGGGCCTCGCCTGCCTGCTGGGCTCGGCTCTCGCCGCGGCGGTCTCCGTGCCCGTTCTGCTGCTCCTGTGGGAGCGGCCTCCGCCGTGGCTCTGGGCCGGCTTCGCCCTGGTGACGCTGGCCGTGCCGGTCGTCGCCGCGCTGGTGAGCGTTCTGGCGCTGCGCCGGGTGGTGGCCTCGCCGCTGGGGTGGGTGCGCCGTGTGCGGCCGGAGCGCGGCGGAAGCGCCCTGCTCACGCTGGGGGCGCCCGCGCTACTGGTGAGCGCGGCGGCCGCACTGGTCCTGAAGGGGGGTCAGCGGTTGAGCGAGGCCGCGTTCCCGCTGGCGGTGTTCGGCGCGGTGACGCTGACCGCGGTGGGCTCGGTCGCCGTCGCCGGCGCCACGGCGAAGATCACCGGCCGGTGGCTCGCCGCGCGGACCGAGAACCCGGCGGTACTGATCGCGGCCGAGCGGCTGCGCACCGACCCCTGGGCCGCCGCGCGCACCCACGCCGCCGTACTCCTGGTCACCATCGTGGGCGTGGGCTTCCTGGGCATACGGCAGATGCTGCTGGACGACCTGAACGGACCGGGTTCCAACCACTCCCCCGAGGACTTGGCCTTCTACAACACCGGCATCAACCTCGCGGGCGCCGCCGTCCTGGTCGCGCTGGCCATCACCCTGAGCGGTCTCGCCGTCGGCGCCGCCGAGTCGCTGGCCACCCGGCGCCGGGGTCTCGCCGCGCAGGCCGCCGCCGGAGTGCCGCGAGCGGTGCTCGGCCGGGCGCTGCTCCTGGAGACGGCGCTGCCGCTGGCCCCGGCGATGCTGCTCGCGGGTCTCGGCGGTACGGCGGTGTATCTCGCGTACGGGATTGCGGCAGGAGTCTCCCTCCCGCTGCTGCTGCCGCTGCTGTTCCCGCTGGCGGTGTACGTGTCCTGCCTGCTCGCCGCGGCCACGGCACTGCCGCTGCTGCGACGCGTGGCCCAGCCCGGCGAGCTCCGCTACGCGTAGCGCCGCGTGACCCGTACGGATCGGCATGGCTCGGCTCTCCGGGAGGCACGAGGGACCTCCCGGAGAGCCGTAACGCCGCGTGATCCGTGCGGCCGAGCGGGTGGCCGCGCCCCTTGGGGGCGGGCTGTATCAATATGCGGCTCCGCCGCGCGGGCGCCGACCAGCCACGGCGGACCCGCAGTCGACGCACCGGCCTTCCCCAGCGGAGCGCTTACGCACCGGGGCAAGACGAAGGCCCGGAGCGTCAGGCAGAAATGCCGTCGATCCGGGCCATCGCGTCATCCGCGCCGTACGGCTGCAAGTACGGCAGCCAGCGCGGGTCCCTATGCCCGGTTCCGATGATGCGCCAGGCCAGGCCCGAGGGCGGGGCGGGTTTGTGGCGCAGCCGCCAGCCGATCTCGAAGAGATGACGGTCGGCCTTCACGTGGTTGCAGCGGCGGCAGGATGCCACCACGTTGTCCCAGACGTGCTGACCCCCGCGGGAGCGCGGGATGACGTGGTCGACGCTGGTTGCGACGCCACCGCAGTACATGCACCGGCCCCCGTCGCGGGCGAACAACGCGCGACGGGTCAGCGGAACGGGCCCCCGGTAAGGGACCCGTACGAACCTCTTCAGCCGGACCACGCTGGGTGCGGGGACAGTAACGGTTGCACTATGCATAAAGGCGCCGGATTCCTCGAGGCAGACAGCCTTGTTCTCGAGAACGAGGACGAGCGCGCGGCGGAGCGGTACGACGCCGAGCGGCTCGTACGACGCGTTGAGGACCAGGACATGCGGCACGGATGCCTCCTTGTACGCCGGCGGCGCGTGGCTCGCGCCGGGACGATCTGTAGTCAGTCTCCCCTCATGCCTGGTGGAAGCGCCACCATGTCCCGGTAACGGGCTGGGAGTGTTTTCGACCACACCGTTTTTACTTCCCCGTGTTCATTCCCAGGTGAGCACAGTCTCCCCCTCGGACATTGCGACGATCCACACATGGTGCCCCGATAGTGTGTTGAGTCTGCCCGTCCGGTGACCGTCTTGTGACCCCCATGCCGCGGGCGGACCGCTACGCCTGGAGGTACCTGCCGTGTTCTTGTCCGTCCTGTCGGCCGCCGATCCCACAGACGAACCGTCGGCTCCCTCGCTTCAGGACGCCCAGGAAAGCGCGACCAACGCCGCGAGCTGGGTGGAGCAGAACTGGTCGACGTGGCTCAGCATCGGGCTTCGTGTCCTGCTGATCCTCGTGATCGCGGGCGTCCTGAGAGTGGTGATCCGGCGGGCCATCACCAAGCTGATAGACCGCATGAACCGCACCGCCCAGGCCGTCGACGGCACGGCGCTGGGCGGTCTCCTCGTCAACGTCGAGCGCCGCCGTCAGCGTTCCCAGGCGATCGGTTCGGTGCTGCGCTCGGTGGCGTCCTTCCTGATCATGGGCACGGCCGGGCTGATGATCCTCGGCACGTTCGAGATCAACCTGGCCCCGCTGCTGGCCTCGGCGGGTGTGGCGGGCGTCGCGATCGGTTTCGGCGCGCGGAACCTGGTGACCGACTTCCTCTCCGGCGTCTTCATGATCCTGGAGGACCAGTACGGCGTGGGCGACACGGTCGACGCGGGCGTCGCCTCCGGCGAGGTCATCGAGGTGGGCCTGCGCGTGACGAAGCTCCGCGGCGACAACGGCGCGATCTGGTACGTCCGCAACGGCGAGGTCAAACGCATCGGCAACCTCTCCCAGGGCTGGGCCACGGCCGGCGTCGACGTCACGGTCCGCCCCGACGAGGACCTGGACAAGGTCCGCCGCACGCTACTGGCCGTCGGCGAGGAGATGAGCAAGGACGAGCCCTGGAACGAGCGCCTCTGGGGCCCCGTCGAGGTGCTGGGCCTGGACAGCGTCCTGCTCGATTCGATGGTGGTCCGAGTCTCGGCGAAGACGATGCCCGGAAAGGCCCTGTCCGTGGAGCGCGAGCTGCGCTGGCGCATCAAGAAGGCCTTCGACGCGGCCGACATCCAGATCGTGGGCGGCCTCCCACTCCAGCCGGAGGGTGAGGCCACTGGCGACCCGACGGCGGGCATGGCCCCTCCGTCGGCGTACTCGAACACGTCGTCGCCACAGGCCCAGGCGGCCACGCCGCTCACGCCCGCACCGGCGGCTTCCGCTGCGCCGAACGTCGCGAAGTAGCGCGGCCGCACTTGTACGAGGATGGCGGCGCCCTGAGGGTTCTGGGCGCCGCTTCGTTGTGTGCGTGGTGGCCGCGGTAAACGGTCCGGCACGCTCGTTCGAGTGAACGCTCACGGAATTCCAGGTCGCAGCCGACCGAGCTCGACGAGTCGTACCGCAAGGCCCACAAGGGCTGGGACGACCCCATCGACATGATCGCCTTGGCCGGCGAGGTCACCCCGACCCCGAGGGCCCGCTCGTCCGCGCCGAAGCGCTTGCTTCTGGTCTCGTGGCGGTCGCGACTGCAACGGCCATGGCCACTGCGTCGCGGGCTGGGCGGTCGAGGAGATCCGTGAGGTCGGGGGCGGTGCCGTCCAGGAACCCGTGCCGGATGCCCGTGGCGATCGAGGCGAGCATGGGCGGCTGGAACGGCAGCAGCCCCGGCGTCTCGTGGAGGAGCCTGCGCCGGTACTCGGCCAGGCTGATGGTGTGGTGCTGGACCCCGAGCCGGTCGGCCACCCGTCGCGCCGTGATCGGGGTGCCGACGAGGTCGTAGACGCGTCCGCTGTGCCGTGTCGGTTTCGCCGCAACGATCGCCGCCGCATCGGCGAGATCCTCTCGCGCGACCGCGGCCAGGGCACCATCCCCGAACGCGGACTCCACGCCACTGTCGGCCCATATCAGGAGACCGCCGAAGAGTTCGGCGTAGAGGCCGTTGCGCAGGATCGTCCACGGCAATCCGCTGGCCCGGACAAGGCGTTCGGTCGCACGGTGCGCGAGCGCGAAACCGAGATGGTCGCCGGCACCGGTCAGGCTTGTGTAGACGACGTGGTGGACGCCATCGCGGACGGCGGCGTCAAGGACCGCCGCGTGCCGCCCGACGACCTGGTCGTCCTCGGCATAACCGGCGGAGATCAGCACCAGGGTCGACACACCGGCGAGATCGAGGCCCCCGTGGTCGTCGAAGTCGAGACGCCGCATCCCCTCGCCCGGCGTGCGGCTGCCGCCCGTCGCGACGGCGCCGCGAGCATGCAGCGCCGCAAGAGTGGCCGAGCCGAGGTTCCCGTTCGCTCCGGTCACCAAGATCATGTCAATCGTAGTCTTCCGTCGTGGTTCTCATCGGTAACTACGCTGATCCTTGACCGCACGCCCACGGGCTACAAGAAGGCAGTTTGATGTCACTCACGCACACCGGGGTAACCACCACCCCCGCCGAGCTCGATCCCTGCGGACGCGAGGACCACCCCGACTGCGGTATCCGCGACGTCCTGGACCGCATCGGGGACAAGTGGTCGGTGCTCGTGATCGTCGAACTCGCGGGCGGGCCGCGCCGGTTCCGCGAACTGCAGCGCGCCATCGACGGCATCTCCCAGAGGATGCTCACCCTCACCGTGCGCAGGCTCGAACGCGACGGCCTCGTGCTGCGCACCGTGTACCCGACCGTCCCGGCCCAGGTCGACTACCGCCTGACCGAGACCGGGGCCGGCCTGACCCACCTGGTCAAGGCCCTCGCCGACTGGTCCCTCGCCCACCGGGCCGTCATCGCCGACGCACGGAGCGCGTACGACCAGACCCACCCCGACCACGATATTCGCTGACGAGAACCGGCAACGCTCCCACCGGACGCACGTCAAGAATGCGCTGCCCCTGTGAGGTCGTCTCCTCCGGCCTTCAAGAGCCTCTATCTCGACCCCGGCGAAGGCAAGGGCAAGCTCACCGCTCGTAGCCCCATGTGGCCTGCCGCAGGCTGACCGCAGCAGTCAAGAACGCCCTGTGCCGCAGAAGGCGACGATCATCGCCAGGAGCGCGAGCAGGAGCGCCCCGAGGGTCTTGCCCCAGGGAGCACTCCTCTCTCGCTTCAGGCCGGCGCTCCAAGTCGCCGAAGCGGTCGCCGCCCGCCCCCGTCACCCCCGCTCCCCCACCGCCTCCGCCACACCCACAATGAAGCTCCCGCCCACCACCCGGACATCGGCCGACCACCCCAGCGCGGCGAGATCACCCGTGAGCGTCTCCGGGTCATGGAAGACCTTCACGACCCGGTGCCGGCTGCCGTCGTCGAGTTGGCGCACCACCGCGGAAGCGGACTTCGGAGCGAGGAATTCCTCGCGCCAGGCCTCTGACGGGCCCTCGTCGATGAAGATCGCCTTGCCCTGTGGGGCGAGGGCCTCGCGGACCGTGTCCCAGAAAGCGGGCAGTCGTGATGGCGGGACGTGGGAGAGCCAGAAGGCGAAGAAGACTGTGTCGTAGCGGCGTGACGGGTGCCAGGTGAAGACGTCGGCCTGGGTGAACAGGACGTTGGGGGACGTGACGCGGGCGCACGCGATGTCCAGTGTCTCCGCTGCCGCGTCGAGCGCGGTCACCGAGCGGGCGCGTTCGGCGAGTGCGGCGGTCCACTGGCCCGTTCCGCAGGCCAGCTCCAACACGTCGCCGGTGATGGGGAGTTCGTCGGTGGCGGCCAGCAGGTTCCGCAGGTCCTCGCGCTCGGCGTAGACCCGGTCGTACTCGGGCGCTCTGGCCTGGTAGTAGGCCATCTGCTCCGCCAGAAGGGCGTCGTCCGGAAGGCCATGGTCCACAAGCGCTTCGTCCTCGCCAGCCATGGGCCGACCCTAGCCGTACAGCCCCACGTAACGACTTTGTTGCCTGGCAGTGGCTGGTATTGACGCTTCCGTGGCCGACGGCCTACCTTCCTCAACCAATAGGAAAGTTTCCTAACAGTGATCCGGCAAGGTCGGGCATGGACGCCTGCACGAGATCGCTGAGAAGCTGGCCAACGGAAGGGCAGGTGACGACAGCGATGGCAGGATCCGCCGGTACCCCGGGCACCCCGCGCGTCCTGCGCGCCATGAACGACCGGGCCGCTCTCGATCTGCTGCTGGAGCACGGGACGCTGTCGCGGACCAGGATCGGCAACCTCACCGGCCTGTCCAAGCCGACCGCCTCGCAGCTCCTCGCCCGGCTGGAAGCCGCCGGTCTCGTCGTCGTGACCGGCACCAGTGAGGGGCGGCCCGGGCCCAACGCCCAGTTGTACGCGGTGAACCCCGCCGCCGCCCGGGTCGCGGGCCTCGACGTCACCCCCACCGGAATCCGTGCCGCGATCGCCGACATCACCGGCGAGACCGTCGGACGGTTCGAACTGCCGACCCCCGGCCGCAGCGCACAGGGCGCCATCGACCGCGTACTGCTCGCCCTGGACGGCGCGGTCAAGGACGCCGGGCTGCACCGGGCCGACGTGCACCGGATCGTGATCGGTACGCAGGGCGCCTTCGACCCCAGCACAGGCAACCTGCGTTATGCCAGCCATCTGCACGGCTGGCACTCGCCCCGACTGCTGGAGGACATGGCCGCCGCGCTCGGCCCCATCCCCTTCGAAGTGGAGAACGACGTCAATCTCGCCGCCATCGCCGAACAGCGCATCGGCGAAGCGCGCGGCTGCCAGAACTTCACCCTGCTCTGGGGAGAACGGGGCTTCGGCGCCGCGGTCGTGATCGGCGGCCGACTGCACCGGGGCGCCACCGGAGGCGCCGGCGAAGTCGCCTTCCTCCCGTTGCCGGGAGCCCCGCTCGTACGCAATGTCGCCCGCAGCAACTCCGGCGGTTTCGAGGAACTGGCCGGTCGCCGGACCGTGTTGCGCCTGGCCCGCGAACACGGACTGACGGCACCACCGGGCAGCGGTGGCGGCACTCTCACCCAGAAGGCCGCCGCGGTGGTCGCCGAAGCGGCTCGTACGGCCGAGAGCCCCGGACCGGGGCAGGCCGTGCTCGCCGAGTTCGCCACCCGGCTCGCCACCGGACTCGCCGCGGTCGTCGCGGTGATCGACCCCGAACTGATCATCCTGGCCGGCGGGGTGATCACGGCCGGCGGCGAAGCCCTGCGCTCCCTCGTCCAGTCCGAGCTCGCCGAGCTGGCCGTCCCCCGCCCCGCCATCCGCCTCAGTACGACACCCGACAGCCCCGTACTGACCGGCGCCCTGCAGTCCGCCCTCGCGGCCACCCGCGACGAGGTCTTCGACACCACGGGTCGCACCCCCTGACCCGTACCGCCTGATCCGCGGACCCCGGCCCGCCCCGTTCCCTCCCCACGCACGCCCGATTCCCTTCGCACGCCCAAAAGTTCCCCGCGCACGCCCCAAGGAGTTCCGTCATGCCCAGAATCAGTCCCGTACGTCTGGCCGTCGCGGCCACCGCGCTCGCCCTGACCGCCACGGCCTGCACCGGTTCCAGCACGTCCGGCGCGACCGACGACGCGAGCAAGCCGTCCACCATCACCTTCTGGCACCCGTGGAGCGCGCCCAACGAGGTCAAGGCGATCGAGGCGAACGTCGCGGCCTTCGAGAAGGCGCACCCCAACATCGACGTCAAGGTCGTCGGGAACGTCGACGCCGACAAGGTGAACCAGGCGCTGCGCGCGGGCGGTTCGAACGCCCCGGACGTGGTGGCGTCCCCGGAGACCAGCAACGTCGGCAAGTTCTGTTCGTCGGGTGTCTTCGCCGACCTCGATCCCTTCCTGGAGAAGTCGAAGATCGACACCGCGAAGACCTTCCCCAAGCCGATGCTCGACTACACCCAGTTCGAGGGGACGCGCTGCGCACTGCCGCTGCTGGGCGATGCGTACGGGCTCTACTACAACAAGACGATGTTCGAGGAGGCGGGCATCACGTCCCCGCCCAAGACGCTCTCCGAGTTCAAGGCCGCCGCGATCAAGCTGACCAAGGGCAAGGGCGACAGCTACTCGCAACTCGGCTTCATGCCGAACTTCCACGGCTACGAGGTCACCGTCCCGCACCTCGCGGCGCAGTGGAGCGCGGAGTACTTCACCGCCGACGGGAAGTCGAACGTCGCCAAGGACCCGGCCTTCAAGGAGCTGCTGACCTGGCAGCAGGACATGGTCAAGTCGCTCGGCGGCTTCAAGAAGCTGGAGAAGTACCGCTCCACCTTCGGTGACGAATGGTCCGCCCAGAACCCGCTGCACACCGGGCAGATCGCCATGAACATCGACGGTGAGTGGCGCGGCGGCATGATGAAGGACGCGGGCGTGGACTTCGAGGTGGGGGTCGCGCCGTTCCCGGTCCCGGACGACCAGGCGGACACGTACGGCAAGGGCTTCCTGACCGGCACGATCATCGGCCTCGCCAGCACCAGCAGCAAGCAGAACGCCGCCTGGGAGCTGGTGAAGTACATGACCACCGACACCGACGCGGTGGTCTCCTTCGCCAACGCCATCAACAACGTCCCCTCCACCTTCGCGGCACTTGAGTCCCCGAAGCTCGAGAACGACGCGACGATGCAGGCCTTCGTGAAGATCGCCCAGAACCCGAACAGCAACACCGCGCCCGCCGCCGTCAACGGCAGCGCGTACCAGGAGACCCTGCAGAACCTCGCGTACGACTACGAGTCCGGCAAGGTGAAGGACCTGGACGCGGGTCTGGCGAAGGTCGCCGGGCAGATCGACACCGACATCGCCAAGGCGAAGTAACAGCCCCATGACCATCCTTCACGGCCACTCGGCGGCGCTGCGTACCAAGCGCCGCCGGGAGGGGCTGCGTACGCTGGCGTTCCTCTCCCCCTGGCTCATCGGTTTCAGCGTCTTCTTCGTCTATCCGCTGCTGTCGACCGTCTACTTCTCCTTCATGAAGTACGACGGCTTCAAGCCGCCCACCTTCAACGGGCTCACCAACTGGACATACGTCTTCAGCCAGTACCCGTTCTTCTGGGCCGCGATGCGGAACACCCTGTGGCTCGTGGTGATCATGGTGGCGGCCCGGGTGGTGTTCGGTCTCGGTGTCGGGCTGCTGATCACGAAGATCAAGACGGGTGCGGGGCTGTTCCGTACCTTCTTCTATCTCCCGTATCTCGCCCCGCCCGTCGCCGCGACCCTGGCCTTCGCCTTTCTGCTCAACCCCGGCACCGGCCCGGTCAACCAGGTGCTCGGCGATCTGGGCCTGCCACAGCCGGGCTGGTTCAACGACCCGACCTGGTCGAAGCCGGCGCTGACGCTGCTCGCGCTGTGGGGCATCGGCGACCTCATGGTCATCTTCATGGCGTCGCTGCTGGATGTGCCCAAGGAGCAGTACGAAGCGGCCGAGCTGGACGGCGCGGGCTCCTGGAAGCGCTTCCGGTACGTCACCCTGCCGAACATCTCGCCCATCGTGCTGTTCGCCGTGGTCACCGGCGTGATCCAGACGATGCAGTACTACACGCAGCCGCTCATCGCCGGTAAGACGGCCAGCGGTGTCATCGGCGCCGGGGCCGGCCAGATCTACGAGCCCGGCTACCCGGGGAAGTCCACGCTGACCCTCCCCCAGCTCATCTACAGCCTGGGCTTCCAGCGCTTCGACACCGGCTCCGCCTGCGTGGTCGCACTGGTGCTGTTCGCTCTGTCCATGGCGTTCACCGCGCTGCTGATGCGCCGCCGCGGCGGCCTGATCACGGTGGAGGACTGATCCCCATGACCCACACCGTCACCACCCGCCCGCCGTCCCCCACCAAAGCCGCCGGTCCGCCCGGCAGAGCCGACCGTAGCCCGGCAGCCCGTACCGCCCGCCGCAGGGCGCTGCTGCACTGGATCGCCGTGCACTGCCTGGGCATCACCGCCGCGCTGTTCTTCATCATGCCGTTCGTGTTCATCCTGCTCACGTCCCTGATGGACGATCGGCAGGCGCTGACCAGCGCTCTGTGGCCGAGGTCCTGGAACTGGGACAACTACGCGAACGTCTGGAACGCCCCCGGCTTTCTGACCTGGTGGCGCAACACCCTGATGTACGCGGGCCTGGGCACCCTCTTCACCGTCATCTCCAGCCTCCCGGTGGCGTACGCCCTGGCCAAGTTCCGCTTCCGCGGGCGCCGGATCGCGACGATGCTCGTGATCTCCGCGATGATGCTGCCGCCGCAGGTGATCATCGTGCCGATGTACCTGTTCTGGGCCAAGCAGATGCACATGAGCGGCACGCTGTGGCCGCTGATCATCCCGATGGCCTTCGGCGACGCCTTCAGCATCTTCCTGCTGCGGCAGTTCCTGCTGACCATTCCGGGCGAGTACCTGGACGCGGCGAAGGTCGACGGCTGCGGCGAGCTGCGCACTCTGCTGCGGATCGTGGTCCCGCTGGCCAAGCCGGGGATCGCGGCCGTCGCGCTGTTCCAGTTCTTCTACTGCTGGAACGACTACTTCGGCCCGCAGATCTACGCGAGTGACAATCCAGCGGCCTGGACGCTCAGTTACGGCCTTGAGTCGTTCAAGGACAACCACCATACG
This sequence comes from Streptomyces sp. NPDC006365, assembly GCF_042870755.1. NCBI lineage: Bacteria > Bacillati > Actinomycetota > Actinomycetes > Kitasatosporales > Streptomycetaceae > Streptomyces > Streptomyces sp. NPDC006365. Next base: position 269,091 of record NZ_JBIAHS010000002.1, on the reverse strand, counting down.
AACTGGAATCTGACCATGGCCGCGACTCTGCTGGTCATGGCCCCCGTGATCATCGTGTTCTTCTTCGCGCAGAAGGCGTTCATCGAGGGTGTCACGCTGACCGGAGTGAAGGGCTGACTGACCGTGAAACTGGCAGTAGTGGGCGGGGGTTCGACCTACACCCCCGAACTCGTCGACGGCTTCGCCCGGCTGAGGGACACCCTGCCCGTCGAGGAGCTGGTGCTCGTCGACCCGGCGGCCGAACGGCTCGAGCTGGTCGGCGGCTTGGCGCGGCGCATCTTCGCCCGGCAGGGGCACGGCGGGCGCGTCGTCACGACCTCCGACCTGGACGCGGGCATCGAGGGCGCCGACGCGGTCCTGCTGCAACTGCGCGTCGGCGGACAGGCCGCGCGCGAGCAGGACGAGACCTGGCCCCTGGAGTGCGGCTGCGTCGGGCAGGAGACAACCGGTGCGGGCGGGCTCGCGAAGGCCCTGCGTACGGTGCCGGTGGTGCTGGACATCGCGGAGCGCGTACGGCGGACGAATCCGGGCGCCTGGATCATCGACTTCACCAATCCCGTCGGCATCGTGACCCGCGCCCTGCTCGAAGCCGGCCACAAGGCGGTCGGGCTGTGCAATGTGGCGATCGGTTTCCAGCGGAAGTTCGCCGGGATGCTCGGCGTCGCGCCCGTCGACGTGCACCTCGATCACGTCGGGCTCAACCACCTCACCTGGGAGACGGGTGTACGACTCGGGGGTCCCGAGGACGAAAACGTCTTGCCGAAGCTGCTCGCCGAGCACGGTGACGCCGTCGCCGCCGACCTGCGCATGCCCCGCGACGTCCTCGACCGCCTCGGTGTCGTCCCCTCCTACTACCTGCGCTACTACTACGCGCACGACGAGGTCGTACGGGAGCAGGGCACCAAGCCGTCGCGGGCCGCCGAAGTGGCCGAAATGGAGCGCGAGTTGCTGAAGATGTACAGCGACCCGAAGCTTGCCGAGAAGCCGGCGCTGCTCGGCAAGCGGGGCGGGGCGTACTACTCGGAGGCGGCCGTGGACCTCGCGGCCTCGCTGCTGGGTGCGGGAGGAAGCCCGTACCAGGTCGTCAACACGTACAACAAGGGGACGCTGCCCTTCCTGCCCGACGACGCCGTCATCGAAGTGCAGGCGGCCGTCGGGAAGTCGGGGGCCCTTCCGCTGCCGGTGCCGTCGGTGGATCCGCTGTACGCGGGCCTCATGGCGAACGTCACCGCGTACGAGGACCTGGCGCTTCAGGCCGCGCTGCACGGTGGCCGCGACCGGGTCTTCCGCGCGCTGCTCGCGCATCCGCTCGTCGGCCAGTACGCGTACGCCGACGCCCTCACCGATCTGCTGATCGCGCACAACCGGGAGCACCTCGCGTGGGCGTGAGACCGGGTGTTCTCGCCATCGACGCGGGGAACAGCAAGACCGATGTCGCCGTCGTCGCGCGGGACGGGCGGGTGCTCGCCGAGGCGCGCGCGGGCGGTTTCCGGCCGCCCGTGGTCGGGGTGCGGCAGGCCGTGGAAACCCTGGCGGAGGCCGTCGACCGGGCCTTTACCGAGGCCGGCGTCAGCTCCGTGGACCATGTCTCCGCGTGTCTCGCCAACGCCGATCTCCCCGTCGAGGAGGAGGAGTTGGCCGCCGCGCTGCACGCGCGCGCGTGGGGCACGAGTACCGAGGTACGCAATGACACCTTCGCGATCCTGCGCGCCGGGATCGCCGAGCCGCGCGGAGTGGCGGTGGTGTGCGGCGCGGGCATCAACTGCGTCGGCATGCGGCCCGACGGACGCATCGCCCGCTTCCCCGCCATCGGCCGCCTCTCCGGCGACTGGGGCGGCGGCGGGGGCCTCGCCGAGGAGGCCATCTGGCATGCGGCGCGCGCCGAGGACGGCCGGGGCGGCCCGACCGTGCTGGCCCGCGCCCTGCCCGCCCACTTCGGCCTCGACTCCATGTACGCGCTGATCGAGGCCTTCCACCTCAAGCACCTGAGGCACGAACGGCGCCACGAGCTGACGCCGGTCCTGTTCGCCACGGCGGCGGCCGGCGACCCGGTGGCCCGCGCGCTGGTCGACCGGCTCGCGGAGGAGGTGGCGGTCATGGCGAGCGTCGCCCTGTCCCGTCTGGAACTGCTCGACGAGGAGGCCCCCGTACTTCTCGGCGGCAGCATCCTGGCGGCCCGGCACCCCCAACTCGACGACCGGACAAGGGAACTGCTGGCCGAACGCGCCCCCAAGGCCGTACCCCGAGTGGTCACCGCGAGCCCGGTTCTGGGCGCCGCGCTGCTCGGCCTCGACCACGTAGCGGCGCCCGACGAGGTGCACGCGCGCGTGCGGGCCCATTACGAGGGCTGACGCAGGGAACCGTTGGGTTCTGGATGGCGTATTCATGGTTGCGCTGCGGTACGAATTGCACTGCGATACGAACAAGATCCAGTCAGGGCCTGTGCGGATGTCGGTCCCGGCGGGGATACTTGCGGCCGTGCACTTCTTCCCGTGCGTCCTGACGTGCGGGCGGACGTGACGGAGGGATGACCATGGGGGAGGTCAAGTGACATACACGCCGAACGGCGGCTCGGCGCCACCTGGCGCGGGACCGCCCACGATGCCCGCCATGCCGCCGCAGCCAGGGCCACCGGTCGCGGTGCCACCGGCAGCGCCCGCCACGCAGCCCGGCCCTGCCGCGCCCGGCGGGCCCGACCCGACGCCCCCGCGCCGTACGGCCTGGGCGGAGGGCGTCGACCAGTTGCGCGCCGCGGCGACGACGGAGCCGGGGCGGCTGCGCATCATCGGTGCCGTGCTGGCCTTCCTCGTCGTGGCTTTCGGCGCGATGACGGCCTGGCAGATGACGGAGCGTTCGGCCGCCGCCGACGGCGTGCTGAACAGCAGTCAGCCGCTGAGCGCCGACGCCGCGCTCATCTACCGCTCGCTCGCCACCGCCAACACCGCGGCCTCCAGCGGCTTCCTCGCGGGCGGCCAGGAGACCGCCGAGTCCCGCAAGGAGTACGAGCGGGGCATCAGCACCGCCGCGGACAGGCTGGTCAACGCGGCGGCCAACTCCGAGCCGGGCTCCAAGTCGGCGGAGACCATCACACGGCTGAACACGCGGCTGCCCGAGTACAAGGGCCTCATCGAGCGCGCCCGGTCCAACAACCGGCAGGGCTACCCGCTCGGCGGCGCCTACCTGCGGTACGCCAACGCGAAGATGCAGGTCATGCTCAAGGACGCCGAGGATCTCTACAAGATGGAGAACCAGCGGCTGCGTTCCGACTACGACGCCGCGACGCCGTACCCCTGGATAGCGATCGGTGTCGGCGTCGTCGCGATCGGCGGCCTGGTCTGGGCCCAGCGACGCAACTACCACCGTACTAACCGGGTGCTGAACCACGGCATGGTCGCCGCGACCGCCGCCTCCACGGTGGTGCTGCTCTGGCTGGTGGTCGGTCACAGTTTCGCCAGGGCAGGACTGAACGATTCGTACGACCACGGAGTACGTTCGCTGAACGTGCTGAACGACGCCCGCATCGCCTCCCTCAAGGCCCGCGGCAACGAGACCCTGACGCTGGTCAGCCGGGGCGCCGAGACCAAGGAGGTCGACGGCGAGATCGTGGACGCGTACGACAACGACTACAAGACGCAGATGAAGGACCTCTCCGCCAAGCTGGCCGCCGCCGAGGACCTCGCCGACGACAGTGCGGGCGAGTCCCCGGTGAAGGGTGCGACGGCCAATATGCAGGTCTGGCAGGACCGGCACGAGGAAGCCCGCGCCGAGGACGACTCGGGCAATTACCAGGGTGCGCTCGACAGGGTGATCGGTTCCAAGGAGGACAAGCCGACGGGCGAGTGCTTCGTCAACGTGGACTCCGATCTGGAGAAGGCGCTCACCCATGAGCAGGGCGAGTTCGAGCTGGCGGCCGCCGACGGCAAGGGTGCGATGACGGGGCTTCCGGTGGGCGCCGCGGTGCTCGCGGTGCTGGGCGCCTCGGGTGCGGTGCTCGGTGTCGGGCGCCGGCTGTCGGAGTACCGGTGAGAGGGGGCATGACGATGAAGGCACGACGTGTGCGGGCCGCTCTGAAGGGCTGGGGCGGCGTCGGCGCGATGGCGGTCGTCCTGGCCCTGACGGCGGTCTTCGCGCTGGTGCTGCCGCTGTCACAGTCCCGCGGGGACGGCAGCACGGGCACCGGCGGCCAGGGCGTGGCCAGGAGCACGCAGACCAAGGCCGAGGAGTGCACGAACCCGCAGGACCAGAGCCTGGCGCCGTCCGGCGACCAGAACGGCGCGACGGTCCAGGCCATCCGCGACCGCGACTACCTGCTGGTGGGCGTCGACCAGAACAGCTACCGCTGGGGCTACCGCGATCCGAACAGCGAATTGAAGACCAGTGAGCTGGAGGGCTTCGACATCGATCTCGCGCACGCGATAGCGGCCGAGATTCTCGGCGACCGGGACAAGATCCGCTTCCAAGCCATCCCCACCAACGAGCGGATCCCGGCCATCCAGGACGGCCGCGTCGACATGGTGGTCCGCACTATGACGATCACCTGCGACCGGCTCGAGCAAGTCGCTTTCTCCTCGCCGTACTTCCAGACCGGCCAGCAGCTCCTGGCCCCGAAGGCCTCGGACATCAAGGATTACGACGCGTCCTTGGCGAACAAGAAGATCTGCACGGCGGCGAGTTCCACCGCCCTGGACACCCTGACCGCGGACAAGAAGACCGGCAAGCTGGTCGCCTCCGCAGACATCAAGACCACCGTGCCCAACCAGCTCGACTGCCTGGTGAGGCTGCAGCTCGGTGAGGTCGACGCTGTGGTGACCGATGGCGCGCTCGCCGCGAGCCAGGCCGCGCAGGACCCTACGGTCGAGCTCAAGGGGGAGCCGTTCACGACCGAGTACTACGGAGTGGCGATGAAGAAGGGCGCCGACGACCTGGTGCGCCGGGTCAACCAAGTACTGGTGGACTACCGCGACAACGGCTGGCAGCAGTCGTACGACAAGTGGCTCAAGCCGACCATCAAGAAATCGGCGGTACCACCGCCCGTCAAGTACCAGTAGCCGGAGCCGGATTCCGGCGGCCAACCTGATACCACCGACCTGATACCACTGGAGAGTTGCCCGGGGCGCGGGGGAACGCGCACAGGGAACGAATGAGAGCGAGAGGTGATCGATGGGCGTCGCGGGACCCTCCGGGCCGGTAATGGACCGGGACGAGGTGGACCGTGCGCTGGCGCGGCTCGGCGCGGAGCACGAGGCCATCGAGACCTCGCTCCTCGCCCTGCAGGACCACGCGGGCCGCAGACTCCTCGAAGGCGCCGAGCTCACGGGCACGACCCGGGAGCGCTGGACGGCCACCGAGGCGTCGATCTCGCTCCTGTGGACGTACTTCGACGCGTACGCGGACGCGTTGCGCTCCGCCCGTGACGTGCGCTCCCGACGACGCTGGCCGAACCGCGACGACCTGGTGGAGCTGACGGAGCTACTGCGCGGCGAGAGCGTCACGGTGGCGGGCAGCGCCGCCGCGACGGCCTCCGCGCCCACCATGGCCGGCACGGGAAAGCTCAGCGAGCGCTTCACCCTCGTCGAACTCGTGGAGCGCATGAACGAGTTGTACGCGCAGTCGCTCGACATGGTCGTGGCGGCCGACGCCGTGTGGTCGGCGCTGCCCGCACGGATCGACCTGCTGGCCGCGGAGCTGCAGCGCACCCGCCAGCTCGCGCACTCCGTGGGCGTACGCCCAGGGGAGCACCCGGCGGGCGACGACCTGGAGCGGATCACACGCACGCTGACGTCCCTGCGTGAGCAGGTGGTGTCCGATCCGCTGGCGTTCTGGCTGTCCGCGCAGGGCAGTTCGGCGCCGGGCGGCGGTCGGCCCGACACCACGCGCTACGACCGGGAGGCGCGCGCCCTGGACGATGTGCGCCGTGAGATCGACGCGGTGCTGAGCGTGAGGCAGGACGCGGAGACACGTCTGGTGAAGCTACGGGACGTGCTCTCGCGCGCGGACCGCACGCTTGCCGAGGCGCGCTCGGCGCGCGGTGAGGTGCTGGCGAAGATCGCCGCGTCGGAGGTGCCCGCGGTCAGCGGCCCGCCGACCGCGCTGCAGGAGCAGCTGGCGACGGCCGCCGAGTACCGCAGACACGCGCAGTGGCATCGCCTCTCGCCGCTGCTGGAGTCCCTGGAGCAGCGGGCCGAGGACGAACTCCTCAGGGCCCGCGAGTCGTTGACGGCCGTCACCGCGCCGCTCGCGGTCCGCGCGGAGCTGCGCGGCCGGCTCGACGCGTACAAGGCGAAGGTCGCCCGGCACGGCCTCGCCGAAGACCCGATGCTCGTGGAGCGCTACGACGCGGCGCGCCGCATGCTGTGGAGCGCGCCCTGCGATCTGCGCGTGGCGGAACAGGCGGTGCTGCGCTACCAGCACGCGGCCGCCGACTTGCTGGTGCCCAAGGTCCCCGGCCAAGCCGGTCAAGGGGGACCACAGGACCGGAGGGGGCCCTCGCGTGAGCGATAGAGGTGATGCAGTGTGAGCGAAGAGAACGCCGGCGAGCGGAAGCAGTGCCAGCGCCCAGGTTGCACGGGGGCGTACGAGGACGTGGGCGGCGGCGAGTTGTACTGCGACACATGCGGTCTGGCGCCGGTCGTCGCCGCGAGCGGCATGGTCGGCTCGCCGCCGACCGGGATCACGGCGGGCGGCAAGAACTCGCGCGGCTCCGGCCGCGGCAGTGCGAGCTCGCGCTCCAGCTCCCGGTCGTCGTCACGCTCGGCACGCTCCTCGCAGTCCCGGCGCTCGGTGTCCGGGCGTCTGTCGCGCTCCTTGTCGGGGCGCACCTCGAGCCGTTCCGTGTCGGTGCGCAGCTCCGGTTCGACGGCCGGATCCTCCGGCCGCGGCCGGCTGGGCGTCGGCCTCGTCCAGGTCCCGGACGTGCCGCGCCCCGATCCACGCGAGATGGTCCAGGACAACCCCGAGGTGCCCGAGCGCAAGCGGTTCTGCTCGCGCTCCGACTGCGGGGCGCCGGTGGGACGTTCGCGGGGTGACCGGCCGGGGCGTACGGAGGGTTTCTGCACCAAGTGCGGCCACCCGTACTCGTTCGTGCCGAAGCTGCGTGCGGGCGATGTGGTGCACGGCCAGTACGAGGTCGCCGGCTGCCTCGCGCACGGCGGCCTCGGCTGGGTCTACCTCGCCGTGGACCGCGCGGTGTCCGACCGCTGGGTGGTGCTCAAGGGCCTGCTCGACACGGGCGACCAGGACGCGATGGCCGCCGCCATATCCGAGCGCCGGTTCCTCGCCGAGATCGAGCACTCCAACATCGTGCGGATCTACAACTTCGTCGAGCATCTCGACCAGCGCACGGGCTCCCTCGACGGCTACATCGTCATGGAGTACGTCGGCGGCAAGTCCCTCAAGGAGATCGCCAACGAGCGTCGTACGCCCGCCGGGAAGCGGGACCCGCTGCCGGTCGAGCAGGCCTGCGCGTACGGCATCGAGGCGCTCGAGGCGCTCGGTCATCTGCACAGCCGCAACCTGCTGTACTGCGACTTCAAGGTCGACAACGCGATCCAGACCGAGGACCAGCTCAAGCTGATCGACATGGGCGCGGTGCGCAGGATGGACGACGACGAGTCGGCCATCTACGGCACGGTCGGCTACCAGGCGCCGGAGGTCGCCGAGCTCGGCCCGTCGGTCGCCTCCGACCTCTACACCGTCGCCCGTACGCTCGCCGTGCTGACCTTCGACTTCCAGGGCTACACGAACGTCTTCGTGGACTCCCTGCCCGACCCCGACAACATCGAGGTGTTCCGCCAGTACGAGTCGTTCTACCGGCTGCTCGTCCGCGCCACCGACCCGGACCCGGCCCGCCGGTTCGCCTCCGCCCAGGAGATGGCGGAGCAGCTGACGGGCGTACTGCGCGAGGTCGTGGCGCTGCAGACGGGCCGCCCCCGCCCCTTCCTCTCCACACTCTTCGGGCCCGAACTGAAGGTCACGGACACGGAGTTGTTCGGAGAGCTGGACGGGGATGTGTCGCGGCTCGGGGCGCGGGCGGTACCGGTGGGACGGCGACGCCGGGCGCTCGTCGGGGCCAACGGCGGCGGTACGGGACTTTCTTCGGGCAACGGAGGTGCCGCACTGGCCGGCGTCGGAACCGCCCATGCTCCTGGCGCCGGAGGTACCGCACTGTCCGGCGGCGGAGCCGCCAATGCCGCACCCGTCCACAGCGCGGCCGGCGCCCTCGCGCCGCCGCCGACCGCGCTGGTCAAGGCGGTCGACGCGGCGGCCGCCGCGCTCGCGCTGCCGGTCCCCCGGGTCGACCCCGGCGACCCGAACGCCGGTTTCCTCGCGGGCCTCATGGCGTCCGCGCCCGCGGAGCTGATCGCCGCACTGCACGCGGCGCCCACCGGCTCCCTGGAGCTGCGGCTGCGCGAACTGCGGGCCCGCCTCGAGATGCGCGAACTCGACAGCGCCACCGGGACACTCGCGACCCTGGAGGCGGACCACCCCGACGACTGGCGGGTGGTCTGGTACCGCGGCATCGCCGCGCTCGCGAGCGGCGACCACGAGGTGGCGGCGCTGTCCTTCGACGCGATCTACGACGCGTTCCCCGGCGAGCCCGCCCCCAAGTTGGCCCTCGGCCTGTGCGCGGAGGTCCTCGGGCAACTGGACAACGCCGCGGAGTACTACCGCCTGGTGTGGACGACCGACCCGAGCTATGTGAGCGCGGCGTTCGCACTGGCCCGCGTACAGCTTGCGGCAGGTGACCGGCAGGGAGCCGTGCGGACCCTGGAGTCGGTGCCGGAGGCGTCGATCCACTACACGGCGGCCCGTGTCGCCGCCGTACGGGCGCGGCTGCGGCACCGGATGAACGAGGGGCCCAGCGCGCCGTTCCTGGACGACCTGACCGCGGCGGCCGGACAGATCGATGCCCTGCGCGGATACGGCCTGGACGCAGTCCGCCGCGAGCAGTTGTCCACAGAGGTCCTCGGCTGCGCCCTGGACTGGGTACTCTCCGGTAGCCAGGGTTCCGCGCCACCGAGCACGGGAGCGCGGACCGTACTGCTCGGCAGTGACCTGGACGAGCGAGGCCTCCGCTTCGGTCTGGAGCGCTCGTACCGGACACTGGCCCGGCTCGCCCAAGGTGGCGAGGAGAGGATCGATCTGGTGGAGCGCGCCAATCGCTACCGCCCCCGGACGTGGGTGTAATTCATGTCGCAGATGCCCCCGGCGTTGTCGAAGTGCCCCAGCTGTGAAGAGCCGCTGGAGTCAGGCGACCGCTTCTGCGGTGCCTGCGGGTACGACCTGTCGGCCGTGCCCGCACCGCCGGACGACAACCCCACGATGACCATGAACGGCACGGCGCCGCACCCCCCGTCGGCCGCCGCGCCGGTGGACTGGCCCGTCGCCCCCGAGGTGGACAGCTCCCACAGGCCTGCCCCCGTCCATGTGCCGTCGGAGATCCAGGGCACCGACTCGGCGGGCCACGAACTCCCGGCCCACGCGTCGGGCGTACGGTTCGACGGGCCCCCGGAACCGGACGAGTACGCCTTGCAGGCGCCCGACCCGCGTACCGCCGAGTTCGCGGGGACACCGTCCGCGGGCGCCAAGGTGTGCGTGGCCTGCCGTGCGGGCCAGGTCGACCAGGACGGCTACTGCGAGAACTGCGGCCACGCACAGCCGCGTGAACGGGACCACATGGAGCAGGAGTTGAGCGCCGTCTCAGCGGTCAGCGACCGAGGGCTGCGCCACCATCGCAACGAGGACGCGTTCGCGATCTCCTCGACCGCGCTGCCCGACGGCTCCTCCGCGGTCGTGGCGATCGTCTGCGACGGGGTGTCCTCGGCGACCCGCCCGGACGAGGCCTCCCTCGCCGCGTCCCGCGCCGCCAACGAGTCGCTCCTGGAGGCCCTGCCTCGGGGCACGCACCCCCAGCAGGCCATGCACGACGCCATCGTCGCCGCCTCCCGGGCGGTCAACTCCCTCGCGGGAGCCGCGCCGTCCGAGCACTCCCCTCATCAGAACGCGCCCGCCTGCACCCTGGTGGGCGCGGTGGTCACCCCCACCCTCCTGATCGTCGGCTGGGTCGGCGACAGCCGCGCCTACTGGATCCCCGTGGACCGCACCTCCCCCGCGGCCCGGCTCACCGAGGACGATTCCTGGGCCGCGCAGATGGTCGCCGCGGGCCTGATGAACGAGGCGGAGGCGTACGCCGACGAGCGCGCCCACGCGATCACCGGCTGGCTCGGCGCGGATGCGTACGAACTGGAGCCGCACACCGCTTCCTTCAAGCCGGACCGGCCGGGTGTAGTGGTGGTGTGCACCGACGGGCTGTGGAACTACGCGGAGGCGGCCGAGGAGATGGCGCAGGTCATCCCGCACGACGCCGCGCTCCGTCCGCTGCACAGCGCGCAGGTTCTGGTCGGCCACGCTCTGGACGGCGGGGGCCACGACAACGTAACAGTGGCCGTCCTGCCGTTCCCGGCCCCGCCGATGGGGGCAGGATCGGCCTGAGGCCGGGCAGGGAACGGCCGCGGACCGGAGGGGACCGGTCCGCTCACCGACATCACCCACGGCTAGTGGGGGTCCTGAGGGGGAGCTAAGAAGGCATGGCCAATTTCTCTAAGTCGAACGTGCCGCAGTTCTCGGTGGAGGTGTACCAGAACGAGTACCTGCCGGAAGGCGGTCGCGAGGTCAACGCGATCGTGACGGTGACCTCGACCGGAGGCGGCACCGTCGGAAGTGCGGTCGCCGCGCCGCACCTCTACACACCGGGCCAGGGCCCGGACGCGGCCGTGGCGATCATGGTCGACTGTTCGGGCTCGATGGACTACCCGCCCACCAAGATGCGCGGTGCCCGGGACGCCACGGCCGCCGCCATCGACGCCGTACGCGACGGAGTGCACTTCGCGGTGATCGGCGGCACGCATGTGGCCAAGGAGGTCTACCCCGGCGGCGGGCAGCTCGCGGTGGCCGACGCGGGGACCCGCGAGCAGGCCAAGCAGGCGCTGCGCAAGCTGAGTGCGGGCGGCGGCACCGCGATCGGCACCTGGCTGCGGCTCGCCGACCGGCTGCTGGCCTCGGCGGACGTCGCGATCCGGCACGGCATCGTGCTCACCGACGGACGGAACGAACACGAGTCGGCGGAAGACCTCAAGGCCGCGCTGGACGCCTGCGCGGGGCGCTTCACCTGTGACGCGCGGGGCGTCGGCACCGACTGGGAGGTCAAGGAGGTCACCGGGATCGCCTCCGCGCTGCTCGGCACCGCCGACATCGTCGCCGACCCCGCGGGCCTGTCCGCGGACTTCACGCAGATGATGGAGACGGCGATGGGCAAGGAGGTCGCGGACGTCGCGCTGCGGCTGTGGACGCCGGTGGGCACCTCCATCAAGTTCGTCAAGCAAGTGGCCCCCACAGTAGAGGAGTTGACCGACCGCCGCACGGAGGCGGGCCCGCGCGCCGGGGACTACCCGACCGGCTCGTGGGGAGACGAGTCCCGGGACTACCACGTGTGCGTGGAAGTGCCGACGGCCGACATCGGTCAGGAGATGCTCGCGGCCCGGGTCTCTCTTGTGATCCCGCAACCCGAGGGCCCCGCCCAGACGCTGGGCGCCCAGGGTCTCGTACGGGCCGTGTGGACCGACGACATGGCGGCGTCCACGTCGATCAACCCGCAGGTCGCGCACTACACGGGGCAGGCCGAACTGGCACAAGTCATCCAACAGGGGCTGGATGCCCGTAAAGCGGGAGATATCGACGGGGCAACGGCCAAGCTGGGCCGCGCGGTTCAGCTCGCCAGCGTCTCCGGAAACGCGGATACGGCGAAACTGCTTGCGAAGGTGGTGGACGTGGTCGACGCCCCGGCAGGTACTGTGCGACTGAAGGCGAAGGTCGAAGAGGCCGACGAGATGACACTCGAAACACGGTCGACAAAGACAGTTCGTGTAAAGAAATAGGTGGTCCGGCCCCTCCCCGGGGCCGGAGTGACGAACCCGGACCCTGTACCGAGGGGGACGGAGAACTTCGGTCCCCCGGGGCCGGAACAGAAAGGGGGAAGCGCCGACATGCCGACCTGCCCGAACGGACACCAGTCGGGTTCCGACGACTGGTGCGAGGTCTGCGGTCACCGCATGGCCGGTGCCGTACCCCCGCCTCCGCCTCCCCCCGCCGCCGCCGGCTACGGCTATCCACAGCCCGGTTCGCCGCCGCCCGGCCAGGGCGGACGCCCGCACCTGTCCGCCGTACCGGACCCGTCGCCCGAGCCCGAGTTCTGCCCGCAGTGCCATACGCCGCGCGAGGGCGCGGCCCCGTTCTGCGAAGAGTGCCGGTGGAACTTCCTGACGAACACGGCGACCTCGTACACCCCTGCCGCACCTCCTCCGCAGCCCGGTGCCGGTCCCGGCGGTCCGAACCCGGCACTGCGGTTCCAGCAGCAGCCGCCCGGACAGCACGGTTCCGGCCATGACGCGTACGACTACCAGAGCTCGCGTCCCTCACAGATGAACCGTCCCGCCGAGCCGCTCTCGCCGTACGGCGACCCCTCGGGCCAGGGTGGGTACCCCCGTAATCCCGGGGACTTCGGGGGTCAGGGTGGTCAGGGTCAGGGCGGGCACGGCGGCCCTGGTGCGGCGCAGGCATACCAGCAGCACGCTCCGCCCGGATATCCGCAGGGGACCCCGCAGGGTCCGGGCGGGCAGCCCTACGGGGGCGGGGACGACTGGGTTCTCCCTCCGCCGGGCGGCGATCCCGGCGGCCAGGGCCAGGGCGGCTACGGCTACCCGCAGCCCGGTGCGACGCAGGCCCCGCCCGGGTACCAGCAGCAGCCGATGGCCTGGAGCATCACGATCGGGCCCGACCGCGAGTACTTCATGGCGATGATGCAGCGCTCCGGTCCGGAGGCCGCGGGCCTGAACCTGCCCGCGTACTCCCCCGAGCAGCAGCGCCCGCTCATCGGCAACCAGATCACGATCGGCCGCCGTCGCCACTCCACGGGCGAGTCCCCGGACATCGATCTGTCGGTGCCGCCGGAGGACCCGGGCGTCTCGCACCAGCACGCGGTCCTCGTCCAGCAGCCGGACGGCAGCTGGGCGGTCGTCGACCAGAACTCCACGAACGGCACCACCGTCAACGGCGGCGAGGAGCCCATCCAGCCCTTCGTCCCCGTACCGCTGCAGGACGGCGACCGGGTGCACGTGGGGGCGTGGACGACGATCACGATTCGCCGAGGCTGAGCAGCCGCGTTCTCTGATCTGCGGTATGCGGTATGTGATCTGCGTTACGCGAGCGGCCAGGCGTAGGGCCCTTCCGGGTCGTCCAGCCAGGCCCACTCGCGTTCGCCGCTGACCGTGATCCCGTACCGCGCGCGTTCCGGCTGTTCCTCGCGCTCCCACAGGGCCAGGGCCTCGTGCGGGTCGAGGGCGCCCGCGGTGAGGGCCAGCAGGAAGCGGAAGAGTTCGTTCTGGATCGCCCGGCGCGGCAGGCCGCCGTCGGCGGTGGGCCGCGGTTCGGGGCGCTCGGTGCCGCGCAGAGGCACGAAGTAGGCGGGCGTGCGCAGGAAGTGGCCCTCGGCGTGCTCGGCGTCGCGTACGCGCAGGTCGATCACGCCGGTCGCGATCGGCGCGAGGATATGAGCGCCGGGGTTGCACTGGGCGAGCCAGGGGCGCGGGATCGAGGTCACCGCGCAGGTCACGATGACGCGGTCGTACGGGGCGCGCTCGGGACAGCCGCGGGCGCCGTCGCCTGTGACGACTCTCGGGTGGTACCCGGCGGCGGCCAGATGCCGCCGGGCCGACTCGGTGATCTCCGGATCCAGGTCGATGGTGGTGATCAGTTCGTCGCCGAGGCGGTGGGCCAGCAGGGCCGCGTTGTAGCCGGTGCCCGCGCCGATCTCCAGGACCGCGTTGCCGTCCCGTACCTCCAGCTCCGCCAGCATCTTCGCCATCAGGGACGGCTGGCTGCTGGACGAGAGCAGTTGGCCGTCGCGCACCCGGGTGGCCAGCGGGGAGTCTGCGTACGCGCCGCGCAGCCAGCGCTCACGCCTGCGCGGGTCGGGGTCCTCGCCCCACAGTCGCTCGTAGCCGTCCTCGGCACCGACGTAGTAGTACGGCACGAACAGGTGGCGCGGGACACTCTCGAAGGCCTCCCGCCAGACCGGGTCACTGTCCCAGGCCCCGCTCGCCTCGATCTCGCGTACCAGCGCCGCCCGCGCCGTGGCGGCGAGGTCGTCCAGGCCGTGGTCGATGACGTGCGCGCTCATACCTCCACTGTGCGGCGCGTGGCTCCCGGAGGCGAGTGCGTGAACGCGCCGTTCCGCGAGCCTCGCGCATGGTCCTAAGCCTTGAGTCCTCGGTCTCCGCGTCTGAGACCATGGAGCAGTGGCTGCAATTTCCGGGGGACAACCCCCGGACCCCCGGCCGAGAGCCAGGGGCTGACCAGAGCGATTTATGTGAGGCCAACCAACGTGGTCGAGATTCGACGCGGCACGCTTCAGGAGCAGACCTTCTACGAGCAGGTCGGCGGGGAAGAGACCTTCCGCCGCCTCGTCCACCGTTTCTACGAGGGTGTCGCCGAGGACCCGCTGCTGCGGCCCATGTATCCCGAGGAGGACCTCGGCCCGGCCGAGGAGCGCCTCACGCTGTTCCTGATCCAGTACTGGGGCGGCCCCACCACGTACAGCGAGAACCGCGGCCACCCCCGGCTGCGGATGCGCCACGCCCCCTTCGCCGTCGACCGCGCGGCGCACGACGCCTGGCTGAAGCACATGCGGGTCGCCGTCGACGAGCTCGGCCTCTCCGAGGAGCACGAGCACACGCTGTGGAACTACCTGACGTACGCGGCGGCGTCGATGGTGAACACGGCGGGCTGATCCAGATCGTGGCCTGAAGCGCCCGACGGGCTACGCCACCTTTCGATCACAATCCGGTCAAGCCCGGACGACAAGCGCTTACCCGTCACCCGTCCCCTCTGACAACATCGCCCGGAGGTCCGGGGCAGTGGCGGGGGGAGCCGGGTGACGGAGTTCGTCTTATCGCGTGCGCGGGCACACCGCCTGCTGCTGACCGCCGCGCTGCTCACCGTCCTCCTGACGACCGCCGTCCTGGCGACCCTCACCGCCTACTCCGGTGCGATCGGCGACGCGGCCCTGCGTCACTCGCTCCTCGAACCGGTCCGCGCCTCGGACACGTCGAGCGCGTCAGGCGCCTCTGACACCTCTGACACCTCTGACTCGTCGGACACGTCGGACACGTCGGACACGTCGAGCGCCTCTGACACCTCTGGCTCGTCGGGCTCGTCGGACACGGAGAGCGCCGCGGCCACGACCCTGATCGTCGAGGCCGACGTACCGGCAGGCGAGCGCGAGGCCGCCGACAAGGCCGTACGCGACGGGGCCCGGCGTACCTTCGACGGGCTCCCGGTGACGCTGCGGACGCTGGTGCGGTCGGGACCGTACGCGCTGCCGCGGTCCCTCCAGCCGCCCTCCGCACGGTCCGGCGACCCGGATCTCACGCACTTCGCGGCGCTGGACCGCTCACAGGTCCGCCTCGTGGAAGGGCGGCTGCCCCGCGATACGGCAGGCCACGAGATCGAGGTGGCCCTCCCCCAGGCGGCGGCACGGGCGCTGTCACTGAAGCCGGGCGCGCGACTCACGCTCGTCGACCGGCTCGACGGACCGGAGGCGCGCATCCGGGTCAGCGGTGTGTACCGGCCCGCCCAAGTCGCCTCGTCCTACTGGCAGTTGGACGAGCTCGGCGGCCGTGGCATCAAGAAGGTCGACTTCACCACGTACGGGCCGCTCCTCGCCGATCCGGCGGTACTGCGCGCGAACGGGCGCGTGAGCGAGGGGCCTTCGGCCTGGCTGGCGTCCGCCGACTTCTCGACGCTGACGACCGGCCGGATCGACGCCCTGCGGGACGCCGCGCGCGCCGGCCCCAAGACGCTGGTCGAGTCACCCGCGATGCACGGCACCACGGCCGTCACGACATCGTTGCCGGAGGAGCTGGACCGGGTCGAACGTTCGCTGCTGGTGTCCCGTTCGACGCTGCTGATCGTCGCGCTCCAGCTCGCACTGCTCGCCGGCTACGCGCTGCTGCTCGTGGCCCGGCTGCTGAGTACCGAACGGGCGGGTGAGACGCGGCTGTTGCGGGCGCGCGGTGGTTCGCGGGGCCGGGTCGCGGGCTTCGCCGCGCTCGAGGCGCTGCTGCTCGCCGTGCCCGCGGCGGCCTGCGCACCGCTGCTCGCCGGGCCGTTGACGCGGTTGCTGGCCGGTCAGGGGGCGCTGTCCCGGATCGGGCTGCGGCTCGACACCTCGGCGGCGGGCGGCGCGGTGTGGGTGGTGGCGGCGGGGGTGGCGCTGGGGTGTGCGCTGGCGGTGACCGTGCCCGCGCTGACCGAGGGGACGGAACGCGGACGTGCCCGGGCGCTGCCCGCGCCGGTGCGGGCAGGCGCGGACGTGGGGCTGCTGGTGATCGCGGCGGTCGCGTACTGGCAGTTGAACCGGCAGACCTCCGGAGCCGTCACCCACGACACCTCCGGCACCCTCGGCATCGACCCTCTCCTCGTCTCGGCACCCGCGCTCGCCCTGCTCGCCGGAACCGTCCTCACCCTGCGGCTGCTTCCGCCCGTCGCCCGCCTCGCCGAACGCCGCGCGGCGGGCGGGCGCGGACTGCCGACGGCGCTCGCGGGATGGCAGTTCAGCCGCCGTCCGATGCGCGGCGCCGGCCCCGTACTGCTGCTCGTCCTCGCCATCGCCCTGGGCATGCTCGCCATCGGCCAGGGTGCCTCCTGGGACCGCTCGCAGGACGACCAGGCGGACTTCCAGGCCGGTACGTCGGTGCGCGTACTCGGTGCCGGCGAGGGCGGGTTGGGTGCGGCCGGGGTCTACTCCGAGGTCGAGGGCGTACGCGAGGCCGCACCCGCCGTGCGTACGACGCTGCCGTTGTCCGGTGACCGGACGGCCACGGTGCTGGCCCTGAACACGGCGGACACGGGGGACGCGAGAGACGCGGGAGACCCGAGAGACGCGAGCGACACGGAGGGCTCCGGGGGTGGCGGGTTCCTGATGCGGCGGGATCTGGCGGACCAGCCGATGGGGCGGTTGCTGGCGGGGCTCGGGCCGGGACAGGTGACTGCCGAGGGCACAAGGCTGCCGAAGGGAACCACTCGTCTTGGCCTGGGCCTTGAACTCCGTGACGCTTCCGGCGCCGGTCCTTCAGAGGTGACCGCGGACATCGCGGTGACCCTGGAGGACCGGTACGGGGTGCCGTATCGGGTGACCGTCGGAGAACTCCCCGCCGACGGCCGGGCGCACACCCTCACCCTGGACCTCGCGCGGGCCGCCGCGGCCCCGGCCGAGCCGCTGACGCTCACCGGGATACAGCTGGACATGACCCAGCCGGTCGGCAGGGCCGAGCAACACCGGTTTTCCGTCGAGAAGTTGACGGCCACGGGAGCCGACGGCCGGCGGCAGGCGCTGCCGCAGCCCGCCCCCTGGAAGGCGAAGTCCCGTACCGACAGCACCATGGTGGACCCCGAGGGCGACGCGGCCCCGAAACGTCCGCGCGTGGAGTCCGCCCAACCGCTGACGGTCAGCTACGGCACCGGCTATCTGCCCCGCGAGTACGCCTGGCAGCCCTCGCCGTTGACGATCCGGATGCAGGTCGGTCAGCCCGCAGCAAAGGAGGTCGCGGCGCTGGCGACCGACCGCTTCCTGGAGTCGGCGGGCGCGCGCACCGGGCAACGGGTGGACGTGCCGTTCGGCGGCTCGACCGTGCCGGTGCGGATCGTGGGGAACGTACGGGCGCTGCCGACGACCGAGGACGCGGGGTCGACCAGTGGTGGCTCACTGCTGGTCGACCTGCGGTCCGTGAACCGGGTGCTGGAGGCACGGTACGGCGAGAGCGTGACGCCCACCGAGTGGTGGCTGCGGGCCGCACCGGGCAGTGCGGCGCGGGTGGCGGCTCAGTTGCGGGAGCGGCCCGATGTCGAGCCGTCGCAGGTGGTCGTCCGTGACGAACTCGCCGAAGGCCTGCGCGACGATCCCTTCGGGGCGGGGCCACAGGCGGCGTTCGCGGCGGCGGCCTTGGTGGCCGCCGCGCTGGCCGCCGTCGGTTTCGCGGTGAGCACGGCGGGGTCGCTGCGGGAGAGGGGCGCCGAGTTCGCGATCCTCCGCGCCCTGGGCGCCCCGCGCCGCCAGCTGGCCCGGCTGATCGCCGCCGAGCAGGGCGTCCTGGTCGCCCTGGCGCTGGTGGTGGGCGTCGCCCTCGGGGCGGTGCTGACCCGGGCGGTGATCCCGCTGATCGTCCTGACCCCACGGGCCACGCAACCGGTGCCGAAGGTGCTGGTGGAGCTCCCGCCGGGTCAAGTGGCCGCCCTGCTGACGGCCGTCGTCATCATGCCGCTGCTCGTCACGGCGGTATTGGCGCTGCGCCGCCAGGACCCGGCGAGTTCGCTGCGCAGCCAAGGGGGTGAGTGAGATGGCCGCACCTCGTGACACGGTCGCCCCCTGGACCCGTACCCGCCTGCGCGCCGCCCCTGGTGCCGCCGTTGCCCTCGCCCTGCTCGTCGCGCTGACCGCGTCGCTGGCCGCCGTCTTCCCGCGTGCCGTCGACCGTTACGAGGACGCCGGCCTGCGCCGTGCCGTCGAGGAGGCGACCGCCCAGTGGACCTCCGTACAGCTCTCCGCCCCACAGCCCGCGGCCGAACTCCCGCAGGAGGAACGGGAGTGGGCCCTGCTCCCGGACACGCTGGGCAAGCAGTACGCGAGGCTGCTGGACGTGGTCCGGCGCCCCCTCGTCGCCGACCGCGAGCAGTCCACGTACGGCGTCCGCAATGCCGAACCCCTCGAGGCGCCCGAGACCTGGCTGCCGAGGCCGAGCGGGTTGCCCGCGCAGATGTCGCTGGCCGCGCCGAACGGCCTCGCCGACCACGCCCGCCTGCGCGAGGGTCGCCTCCCGCGCACCCACGGCACGGTGACCGCCGCGACGGCCGAGGTGGAGGCGGCGGTCACCACGGAGACCGCCGAGAAGCTGCGGATCAAGGCGGGTTCGGTGATCCACGTACCCGGAGTGGAGCGCGCCCCGCTGGCCGTCCGTGTCACCGGCATCGTCGCCCCCCGCGATCCCGAGGGCGCGTACTGGACGACTCAGCCACTGCTGCGCCGCCCCTCCCTCGCCAGGATCCCCGGCTCGATCGGCAACGAGGAGACGTACTGGCTGGGCGCCCTGCTGTTGCCGCCGGACGCGGCCCCGGCCCTCCTCGGCACGCCCGGAAACCCGCTGCGTTACTGGCAGCTCGCCCCCGACCCCGCAGTCCTGACCGCGCGCGATCTGTCCCGGCTGCACAGCGCCGTCGCCGCGCTCGAATCCGGCCCGGACCTGCTGAAGGTACGTGACTTCACCGACCCGCTGACCGAAGCGACCACCGACCTCGACGAGGTTCTCACCTCGTACGCCGGACTCCGCTCCGGCATCTCCCCGCTCGTCGCCGTCGCCGCCTTCGGCACCGGCACGGTCGCCGCGATCGTCCTGCTCATGGCCGGTGGTCTCGCCGCCGACCGCCGCCGCACCGAACTCGCCCTGCTGCGCGCCCGCGGCGGCTCCCTGCGCGGCGTCATGGGGCGGCTGCTCACCGAGACGGCCGTGGTGGCGGTTCCGGCGGGCGCGCTCGGCCTGACGGCCGCCCTGCTCGCCGTCCCGTACGGCCGCCTGTCGTACGCCGTGACGGCCGCCGCCGCCGTCACCCTCCTCGCCTGCGCCGTGCTCCCCCTCCGCGCCGCGACGGCCCATCGGGTCGTACGCGTCCACGGCGCCCGCGAGGACCTGACGTCCGTACGCCCCTCGCGCCGCCGTACGGTCGCCGAGCTCACCCTGCTCGTCCTGGCATCGGCCGCGGTGTTCGCCCTGCGGCGGCGCGGGGCGGCGTCCGGCGACCAACTGGTGTCGCTGGCCCCGGTGTTGATCGGCGTCATCGCCGCACTCGTGCTGGTCCGGGTCTACCCGCTGCCCCTGCGCCGCCTTGCCCGCCCCGCGGGCCGGTTGCGCGGTGCCGTCGGCCATCTCTCCCTGGCCCGCGCCGGCCGCACCTCCGTCTCCACGGTGCTGCCCCTGCTCGCGCTGTTGACCGCGCTGACGACCGCCGCGTTCGGGGGTTCCGTGCTGGCGGGCGTCGCGGACGCGCGGGACCGGGCGGCGCTCCTCACCCTCGGCGCGGACGCCCGGATCGAAGCCACCGGTCCGCTTCCCGCCGGTCTGCCCGAGAAGGTCCGTTCGACGTCCGGCGCAGGCGAGGTGACGGCGCTGAGCATCACATACCTGGCAAAGCCGGAGGTCGGGCCGGTGACGGTGCCGCTCGCGGGGGTGGAGCCGGAGGAGTACGCGAGGCTGGCGGGCCGGACTGGTCTTGGGACGTTCCCCGCGGGCGAGTTGAGCCGCCCGGACACTGCCGCGAAGCGGGTGCTCCCCGCTCTTGCCTCCCCCTCCGTCGCCGAGCGTTACGGCACCCGTCCCCTCCTCGTACGCCTGGAGGACGGCAGCGAGATCACCGTCCGTATCGTCCTCGTACGTGACCTGACGCCGGCCGTGTCAGGCACCGATTTCCTGGTCGTGGACCGCTCCGGTCTCGGCACCGAAGCCGCGCGCCCGACCGCCCTGCTGGTGACCGGCGACCACCTCGACGCGGGCGCGCTGCACAATGCCGCGGGCGCCGGCACGGACGTACGGCTGCGGTCCGAGGAACGGGCCCGGTACGTGGACTCCCCTCTCCAGTCCGGCGCCGAGCGCGTCTACACGGCGGCGGTCGCGGCGGGCGCCGGATACGCCGTACTCGCGCTGCTGCTCGCCCTGGTCCGGGCCGCTCCGGAGCGCGCCGCCCTGCTGGCCCGCCTGCGCACCATGGGCCTGACCCGGAGTCAGGGCCGCCGCCTGCTCGTACTGGAAGCGCTGCCGGGGGCCCTCCTCGCGGCGGCGGGCGGCGCCCTGACCGGCTGGGCAGCCGTCCGCCTCCTGGCGCCCGGCATCGACCTGACCACGATCGCCCTCGCCACCCCCGGCGGCGAGCCCCCACCGGGCACCGCCCCGCTGCACACCGACCCGGCGTCCCTGCTGCTCCCCGCCGTGGCCGTGCTCCTCCTCTCGACGGGCATCGCGGCGGCCCAGGCGTGGTGGACGGGAAGGAAGGGCTCGGTCACGGAACTACGGGCGGGGGATGCCCGATGACACCGGACGGCACGGAGCCCCGTACGGGAGACAGCCGGCTGACCACTACCGGAGGAGTCGCCCGATGACGGCCACGAACCCGACCTTCGCCGACCTGGCACACCGCGCCGCCGCCCGCCGTGATCGTCCCGCCTACGGCCACGACGCGCTGATCACCTGTGACCGTCTGGTCCGTGTCTTCTCCACGGACGGTGTGGAGGTGCAGGCACTCCAGGGCCTCGATCTCCTGGTCCGCGAGGGCGAGTTGATGGCCCTGGTGGGCGCGTCCGGCAGCGGCAAGTCGACCCTGATGAACATCCTGGCCGGCCTCGACACCCCCACGGCGGGCGCCGCCCGGGTCGCCGGCCGCGATCTGCTGACCATGAACGCGAAGGACCGCCTCCGCTACCGCCGCGAGACCGTCGGCTTCGTCTGGCAGCAGACCGCCCGCAACCTCCTCCCCTACCTCACCGCCGCCCAGAACGTCGCCCTCCCCATGCAGCTGCGCGGCACCCGAAGCCGCCGGGCGAAGGCCGAACGCGCATCGGAACTCCTGGAGTTGCTCGGCATCGCCGACTGCCGGGCCCGCCACCCGCACCAGTTGTCCGGCGGCCAGCAACAGCGCGTCGCCATCGCGGTGGCCCTGGCCAACTCCCCCGCCGTGCTCCTCGCCGACGAACCCACCGGCGAACTCGACTCCCACACCGCCGAGCAGATCTTCGCCGCCTTCCGTACGGCGAACGAGCACCTCGGCACCACCATCGTCATCGTCACCCACGACCAGGCGGTCGCCGGCGAGGTCCGTCGCACGGTCGCCATCCGCGACGGCCGCACCTCCACGGAGGTGCTGCGCCGCACCGAGGTCGACGCCACGACGGGCCACGAGCGGGTGGTGGCCCGCGAGTACGCGATGCTCGACCGCGCGGGGCGGCTCCAGCTTCCCTCCGAGTACACCGAGGCCCTCGGTATGCGCGACCGCGTCGCCCTGGAACTGGAGCCCGACCACATCGCCGTCCGGCCCGACGACAGCGAAGACGAGTGATCCAGAGTGGCCCCAGGGCGAACCAGAGGGATCCGGTGCCGTAACCGAACAGCAATCGGCGCGCGCTCTGGCCGCTCGTTTGACTTGCACCTCGGGCTGAAGCCCGAGGATTCTGGCCTTCTCGATCGTTGCTGTGCCGCTAAGCGGCACGGGGTTCGGTCGGGAATCCGTGGCTTCCTGTTTCTTCGCGCTGTGCCAGAACGAGTTCTGGTCTTACCGGCTCTCCGCAGGCCGATACCGCCAGTCCGGCGGCCGTCTTCGCGTTGATCGCGGCGTTGATGTCCCGGTCGTGGACGGTGCCGCAGCCGGCGCAGCCCGGTAGCGGGTCGGCACACGCTGACGCGAAGGGTCAGCGCACGCTGACATCCAGCGCGCCGAGCCCCGCCCTGCGTACGGCGATCGAGCCGTACGGTGTGCGCAGCCTGAGCCACGCGCCCGAGGAGAGCAGCGCCAGGGCGGGCTCGTCGGGCAGGGACGGGCGTGCGGGCCGCAGGAAGCCCAGCGACTGTGCCGCGTGCGCGGCCCGCACCGGGAGTTCGGTGTCGCCGATCGGCCGGGACCAGATCTCCCGCCCGATCCGGTCCAGTTCTGCGCGCGTACGCCGCTCGGGCACCAACTCACCGATTTGGGAACGGAACTCGGCGACCGCCGAGGCGACCATCGCCCGCACCGTGTCCAGCGCGGGCAGCCCCGGCTCCTGGCGCCAGCCTCCGCGCGGCGGCAGCACCCCGGCCCACGGCGGACCGGTGACGGCGGTGGGCACGAGCGCCGTGGCCGCCGACTCGTCGATGGACTCCAGGAGTTCACCGGCCGAGACGGTCACATCGAGCGATCCATCGACGAGCCCGAGCCCGTTCTCGTACGGCTTGGCCAGCCGCGCCGTACGGATCGCCAGCACCTCGAACGACGGGGGCCGGCCGAACACGGCGAGCGCCGTCCCGGACCCCTGCAACCGCACGGCTGCCGCGCGGTCGTAGTGGATCAGCCGGGCGAGGAAGGCGGCGAGGTCCGCCGCCTCCCCAGCGTCGGCGAGGTGCAGGGCCGTCATGCGGCGACGGCCTCCGAGGGGTCTTCGTCGCCTTCGGTGGCCTCCGTGGACTCCGTGTACTCCTCGAGGAAGGCGCGCTCCTCGGCGGTGATACGGCGCGGTCGCTGCGCCTCGAAGTCGAACGGCACGATCACCGTCGACGCACGGACATACACCTGGTCCGGGTCCTTGACCTCGTACGAGATCGTGAACGACGCAGCCCTGATCTGGGTGACCCACAGCTCGATGTCCACCGGTGTGTGCCGGTGGACCAGCTGCTGCTTGTAGTCGATCTCATGGCGTGCCACCACGGATCCCTGCTGGAAATCCTTGTCCGGGCGGAACAGGAAGTCGATACGGGCTTCCTCCAGATACCGGAGGAAGACCACGTTGTTGATGTGGCCGTACGCGTCCATGTCCGCCCAGCGCAGCGGGCAGCGGTAGATGTGCCGCAAGATCAGCCCCGGGTCAGCTTCTTGTAGGTGGCGCGGTGCGGACGAGCGGCGTCCGGGCCGAGCCGCTCGACCTTGTTCTTCTCGTACGACTCGAAGTTGCCCTCGAACCAGAACCACTTGGAGTCACCCTCGTACGCGAGGATGTGCGTCGCCACCCGGTCCAGGAACCACCGGTCGTGGGAGACGACCACGGCGCAGCCCGGGAACTCCAGCAGCGCGTTCTCCAGCGACGACAGCGTCTCGACGTCCAGGTCGTTGGTCGGCTCGTCGAGGAGCAGCAGGTTGCCGCCCAGCTTGAGGGTGAGCGCGAGGTTGAGGCGGTTGCGCTCACCGCCGGAGAGGACGCCGGCCGGCTTCTGCTGGTCGGGGCCCTTGAAGCCGAAGGCCGAGACGTACGCGCGGGACGGCATCTCGACCTGGCCGACGTTGATGTAGTCCAGTTCGTCCGAGACGACGGCCCACAGCGTCTTCTTGGGGTCGATGTTCGCGCGGGTCTGGTCGACGTAGCTGATCTTGACGGTGTCGCCGACCTTGATGGCACCGGAGTCCGGCTCCTCCAGGCCCTGGATCATCTTGAACAGCGTGGTCTTGCCGGCGCCGTTCGGGCCGATGACGCCCACGATGCCGTTGCGCGGCAGCGTGAAGGACAGGTCGTCGATGAGGAGCTTCTCGCCGAAGCCCTTGCTCAGGTTCTCGACCTCGACGACGACATTGCCCAGGCGGGGGCCCGGCGGGATCTGGATCTCCTCGAAGTCCAGCTTCCGCATCTTGTCCGCCTCGGCGGCCATCTCCTCGTAACGGGCAAGGCGCGCCTTGGACTTGGCCTGCCGCCCCTTGGCGTTGGAGCGGACCCACTCGAGCTCTTCCTTCAGACGCTTCGCACGCTTGGCGTCCTTCTGGCCCTCGACCTTGAGACGGGTCTGCTTGGTCTCCAGGTACTGCGAGTAGTTGCCCTCGTAGCCGTGCAGACGGCCACGGTCGACCTCGCAGATCCACCCGGCGACGTTGTCCAGGAAGTACCGGTCGTGGGTGACGGCGACGACGGTGCCGGCGTACTTGGCGAGGTGCTGCTCCAGCCAGTTCACGGACTCGGCGTCGAGGTGGTTGGTGGGCTCGTCGAGGAGCAGCAGGTCGGGCTGCTCGAGCAGCAGCTTGCAGAGCGCGACGCGGCGCTTCTCACCACCGGAGAGGTTGGTGACCGGCCAGTCGCCGGGCGGGCAGCCGAGCGCGTCCATGGCCTGCTCGAGCTGGGCGTCGAGGTCCCACGCGTTGGCGTGGTCGAGCTCCTCCTGGAGCTTGCCCATCTCGTCGAGGAGCGCGTCGGAGTAGTCGGTCGCCATCTGCTCGGCGATCTCGTTGAACCGGTCGAGCTTGCCCTTGATCGAGGCGACACCCTCCTGGACGTTCTCCAGGACGGTCTTCTCCTCGTTCAGCGGGGGCTCCTGCAGCAGGATGCCGACGGTGTAACCGGGCGACAGGAACGCGTCACCGTTGGACGGCTGCTCAAGGCCGGCCATGATCTTGAGGACGGTCGACTTACCGGCACCGTTCGGGCCGAGGACACCGATCTTCGCTCCGGGCAGGAAGCTCAGGGTGACGTCGTCGAGAATCACCTTGTCGCCGTGCGCCTTGCGCGCCTTGCGCATGGTGTAAATGTACTCAGCCAAGAGAAACCGTCCGGACGCTTGAAATCGGCAGTGGGCAGATACACCCCATACTGCCCGACGGCTACCCCTGGGGGGAAACTCATATGACCGAGGGGCTCTGACCTGCGGTTTCACTGCTTGCCGGGAAGGCCCTGTTCACGGTCGGGTACAGCGGCCCGTCGGATTCGTGGCCGGTGGACGGCATTGGAAGTCGAAGTCGGAGGCCTTCTTGCTCAGGTAGCGGCCCAGGCAGGTGTTCACGGTGGTGCGGCCTCGTTCGCGGCAGAAGGTCAGGGCGGCTCGGCCGTTGGGGAAGGGGCCGGGGGCGTAGATGACCCAGAAGCCGGGGCGCAGTGAGGCGAAGTTGTCGCTGCGGACGTAGATCGCCTCGGGCACGGACTGGCGGATCCGGGCGAGCCTCTGGTCTCTGGCGGCCGTGCCCGCGCTGACGGGCTCGGAGTAGAGCTGGGCGATCCAGCGGCCGCCTTTGGGAGCGGCGGGTGGCGCGGCCGAGCCGGCGGTCTGCTTCGGCGGAGTCGGCGTCGGGGTCTGTACGGGGGTCGGCTGCCGGTTCGGCTCCGGACTCCGGCTCGGCTGCTGCGCAGCCGGAGTGGAGGACGTACCGCCGCGGGCCTCGGTGCCGTTCCGATCGCCGAGCATGAGGGCGAGGGCCGTGGTGGCGGTGACCGCGAGGACGACCGCGATGACCGCGATGACGATCGGCGTACGGCTGCGCGCGCGGCCGGGCGGGTGGTCGGGCGCGTGGTCGGGGCGATGGTGCGGCGTCGTCGGGCGGGGCGTGTCCAGCTGGGTGAGCGGGTGCGGCACCGGGTCCGGGGCCGGGGCCGGGGCCGGCGGTCCCGTCGTCGTCAGCGTCGGCGGCGCCCAGTGCGGAGTCGCGCCGTGCTCCACCTGCGCGAGCATCGCGTCCAGCCGTGCCTGGTCGGGGCGGGCCGCCGGGTCCCGTACCAGCAGCGCCTGGAGTACGGGCGCGAGGGGGCCGGAGCGCACCGGCGGCGGTACCGGATCGTCGAGCACCGCGGCCAGGGTGGCGAGCGTGGTCCCGCGGCGCAGCGGGCTGACGCCCTCGACGCAGACGTACAGCACGAGGCCCAGGGACCAGAGGTCGGACGCCGGGTCGTCGTTGTTGCCGCGGATCCGCTCGGGGGCGATGTACTCGGGGGAGCCGATGAGTTCGCCGGTGGCCGTCAGGGAGGTCGAGCCCTGGAGGGCCGCGATGCCGAAGTCGGTGAGCACGGCGGCGCCGTCGGGGCGCAGGAGGATGTTGGCGGGCTTGACGTCGCGGTGCTGGATGCCGGCCGCGTCCGCGGCCCGCAGGGCGGCGAGCACCTGACGGCCGATGCGTGCGGCCTCCGCGGGAAGCAACGGGCCGTCGTCCAGCCGCTCGTGGAGGGAGACACCGCTCACCAGCTCCATCACGAGCCAGGGGTGCGGGTCATGGTCCACGATGTGATGGATGGTCACCACGTTCGGATGGCTGATCCGGGCCAGGGCCCGCGCCTCCCGCAACACCCGCTCCCGCAGGGCGTCCGACGTCGCCGCGTCCGCCCGTACGGCCTTGAGCGCGACCTCCCGGTGCAGCACGCTGTCGCGCGCCCGCCACACCGTCCCCATCCCGCCGCTCCCGAGCCGGTCGATCAACTCGAAGCGGCCGTCGATCATGTCCCCCGGTGCGTTCATGGGCGACAGGCTAGAGGAGCGAGGGGACGGTTCGCCGGGTGGGCCGTTCCCCGTTCCCCGGCCGCCGCGGAATTGGCGTACAGACCGGGCTGAAGTGACGTATCCGCTCGGTCAGCCGGATTCGGCCAGCCGGTGTTCGAGGCTGTCGCGCGTTGCCGTGGCCCGTGGATCGTCGAAGTCGGCGAGGAGCCTCAGTGCCTCCGTCCGGTGCCGGCGAGCCGCGTCCGGGGATTTGTCCAACAGGGCCGAGGCGAGGCCGTCGAGGGCCAGGGCCTCGTGCCAGACGTCGCCGATGTCGTGGTGGGTGGCGGCGGCCTGGCGGTGGAAGTCGGCCGCCTCCGGGTGGCGGTCGAGCCGGCGGTAGACCTCGCCCACGCCGTGCCAGGCGCACGCCTGCCTGGTGCGGTCGCCGAGACGCTGATGCAGCGTGGCAGACCGCTGGTATGAGGTCAGCGCGTCCGCGAATTGCCCGGCCGCCTGCTGGGCATCGCCGAGCGTGAGCAGCCAGTAGCCCTCCATGCGGAGGTTGCGGAGTGCCAGGGCGATGTCCACCGCGGACTGAGCTGCGGCCAGGGCCGCCTCGGTATCGCCCTGTTCACGTTTCAGGCCGCTCAACAGGCTCAGGATGTTGCCCTCGCCGCGCTGGTTGCCGAGGTCCCGGTGTGCTGTGAGGGCCCGCTCGATGACGGTCGCGGTGTCCTGGAGGCGTCCCGCCCGGTAGTGGGCGGTCGCGAGGTTGGACAGCGCGGTGGCGGCCCAGAGTGCGGAGTCCTGCTCCTGGAAGACCGCGATGGCCTGATCGAAGCGGCGGGCAGCGCTGTCGAGCCGCCGGCGGCGCAGATGGTTCAGCCCGATCAGGTTGAGCGAGTGAGCCTCGTTGAGACGGTCGCCCGACTCGGTCCAGATTTCCAGTGCGCTCCGGTGGCATTCGAGGCTTCGGTCCAGATCGTTGACCCGCGCGTACGCCATGCCCAGGTCCGTGCACAGCAGGCCCTCGGCGGCCCGGTCGCCGGACCGGCGTGCCGCTTCCAGGCCGGTACGGCCCACGCCCAGCCAGTCGGCCCCCGCCGCGGAAGGGAACTGCGCGTTCCACAGGACGGCGCACAGCTGCCAGGCGAGCCGGTCCGCTCCGGCGGCTGCCGCGGTGCGCACCGCCCGCAGGAGGTTGGTGTGCTCACGCTCGGAGAAGTCCACGGCCGCGTCGTAGTCGGCGAAGGACAGGGGACGTACGCCCTCCGGTGGCGCTGCGAGGTCCAGGTGGTCCTCGGCGGGAGCGATCCAGCTCTGTGCGGCGTCGGCGGAATGGAGGTACCACTCCAGAATGCGGTGCAGCGCCGCGCCCCGTTCCTCGGGGGGCTCCTCGTGCTGGGCCTGGTCGATGGAGTAGGCGTGCAGCAGGTCGTGGAACTGATAGCGGTCCGGGGCGGTCTGCTCCAGCAGATGGGCGCCGACCAGGGAGTCCAGCAGCTGACGGGTCCGGCTCGTGGTCGCGCCGGTCAGGGCCGCCGCGGCGTTCAGGCCGAACTCGGGGCCGGGGTGCAGGCCGAGCAGCCGGAAGAGACGGGCGGCCTGGTCGGGCAGGGCGCGATAGGACCAGGCGAATACGGTGCGGACGGCTTCGGCTTCTTCGTCGTCGCCGGTGCTCAGGGCGTCCCACAGGGCGGATTCGTCGCGCAGGTCGGCCGTCAGATCGGCCAGCCGCATATGGGGGTCGCTGGCGGCGCGTTCGGCGGCGATACGCAGCGCGAGGGGCAGTCGCGCACAGAGCCGGGCCAGTTCGGCGAGTTGCTGTTCGTCGTCCTGGGGCCGGTACCCGGCGGTGACGGTGCGCAGCAGGGCGATGGCCTCGCGCTCCGGCAGTGTGCCCAGGGTGAGCCGGCGTGCCCCGTCCCGGACCGCGAGTCCGGAGAGCCGACTGCGGCTGGTGACGACGACCAGGCTGCTCGCGCTGCCGGGCAGCAGGGGACGGACCTGGCCCACCGTGGCCGCGTTGTCCAGGACCACCAGTACCCGGCGGTCGGCCAGCAGCGAGCGGTACAGCGCCGCGGCGGCGTCCAGATCCCGCGGTACGGAGGGGGCGCCCACCCCGAGGGCGGCGAGGAAGCGGTGCAGGGCCTCCTGGGCGGTGACCGGCTGACCGGGGTCGTAGCCGCGCAGATTGACGTAGAGCTGGCCGTCCGGGAAGCGGTCGCGGACCTGGTGGGCCCAGCGCAGCGCGAGGGAGGTCTTCCCGGCGCCGGCGGTGCCGGCGATCACGTACACCGAGACGACGAGCGGGTCGTGCCCCTCACCGGTCAGGACCGCGTTCAGCTGGTCGAGTTCGTCGGTGCGGTTGACGAAACCGCGTACGTTCGCCGGGAGTTGCCGGGGGGTGGGGTTCGCCGATCCGCTGCCGTGGTCCGCCTTCGACTGTTCGTGGAAGTGGATTCCTCCGGTGACGTCCCTGGCCTGTACGACGTCATGGGAGGACGACCCCGACAGCTCGGAGTGCGTACTGCCGGGGTGCTTGTCATCGGGGCGAGGCTCTGTGATCGGTTACTCCGTCCTGATCTGGGGCGGGGGGAGGTGTGCCACCTCGCGCTCGAAGTACTCCCGTACGTCGTCCCCGGCCGTGTAGAGCTTGCGGATGTAGCTCTCCCAGCTGTCGATCAGTTCGCGGTCGGTGTAGCGGACGGCGCCGACGGTGGCTCCGGACGGGGAGTAGAGGACCTGGAAGAGCGTGTCGTGGCCGAGGACGACGACTTCCGGCAGCAGGTGCTCGCGCTCGGCGGCGGCGACCTGTTCGGCGCTGACGACGCGGATCCGCTCTCCGTACTCCGCGCGCTGCCGATGGGAGTGGAGCTCCCACTGCACGTACGGCGTGAGCGGCTGCTCGACCACCCGTACCCGGTGGAAGTGATGTCCCTTGCGGGCGTCGTCCCGAGCGGTGGCGAGCAAGTCGTCACGCCGGTCTCCGAGGAGCCGCAGGGCCTCCTGCCACTCTCCGCGGCGCAGCGCGTCCCGGCTGGGACTGCCCTGCTCCTCGAAGTGCTGGCGGCGCTCCAGCTTCCAGGAGTCCGCGTTCAGGATCCTCGCGTCACGTTCACGGAAGTCCCGTTTGTAGGCGTCGCGCGTGAGTCGTTCGCCCTGGTCGGGCCGGAGGAGGGGGGCGAGTAGGTCAAGCATCGGGGATGTCCGCCTTTGCCGCGCTGAGCATGCTGCCGGGAATGATCACCAACCGCTCGTCGGGGGCAAGCGTCACGCCGTCGGGGAGGCGGGGGCGGTAGACGGCCGTGAGGTCCCGGCCGATGACCGCGATATCGCCGTTGTCGAGCTGCCAGATGTCCGGGCAGTCGTCACGGCCGTCCCTCTTGCCGAGCTCTTTGGCCGACTTTCCCAGCCGTCGCTTGAATAACGCGGACGGGTCTGCTTCCCAGGCGCGGGTCAATTCCGTCTCCCCCTTGAGATGGTTGCGCATTCATTCACTACGGATTGTATCGGCGTGAATACGCAACACAACTGGGGAATTGGGCTGAACGGGGCGCTTTTCGGTCGTTGTCGCGCCCGGGCGTGCGGCTGACGGGACTCAAGTGAGCTGGGTGAACTCCGTCAGAAGTGCTGCCGCCGCCGTCACGTCGCCGGTGAGCGGGCGGTCCTCCATGGCCGGGTTCAGGACCTCCGCCGCGCGGGTGTAGGCCCGGGCCGCCGGAGTTCCTGGCGGGGGCGGCGTGCCGCGTCGGCGCAGGGCGCGGACAGCGGTTACCAGTTCGCAGGCGAAGACCTGACGGTAGGCGTCGGTCAGGCGCAGGGTCTTGCGGGCCGCCTGGGTGGCGAAGCTCGCGGCCTCCTCCACTCCCTGGGAGAGCACGACGTGGGCGAGGGCGGCGGGGGTGGCGTACGTCTGGATCTCGGCGGTCGCGGCAGCTGCGCTGTACTCGAGGATCATCATTCCCGAGCCCGCGGACGCCTCGTCGGACAGGTAGGAGCGCAGGCCGGTCAGTTCGGGGCGGCCGAGGGCGGAAAGGCGGACGGTCGAGAGGCGGGCCGTGCCGAGGACGGCGAGGCACAGGTGGTCCAGTGCGAGGGCGAGCGGGGTGGCGAAGAAGCCGCCGTGGTGGTGTGCGACCGGGGTGCCGGTGGACTCGTCCCAGCCGATCAGAGGGTTCTCGGTCGCCGAGTTGAGGTCGATGGACAGCACTCGCTCCAGGTTCGCCCATGCCTCCATCGCGGGGCCGTGCACCTGAGGGAAGCAGCGGAAGCCGTAAGGATCCTGCACGCGGGGCGGCGGGGGCGACGGCAGCTGTCGTACGGGCGATGACGGCAGGTCTCGTACGGCCCGTATCGACTCGCCCGGTGCCGACTGGACCGGTGTCGACTGGACCGGTGTCGACTGCACCGTTACGCCCAGGAGTTGCCGTACCTCAGCCGCGGCGCGAACGGTCGCCGGATGCGGGTGCGCGCGGTGGACCTCGGGTGCGTACGCCTCCAGGGGCCCGTCCACCGCGTACAGCGAGAGCGCCGCCACCACGTGCGCCGCGCGCAGCAGGGCGCCGAGGTCGTGGCAGGCGAGGGCCGACTGGCCGAGGGTGAGGGCGTTGCTGCTCAACAGCGCGAGCGCGTCGCCACGTTGGATGCTCAGGGGCTCCGGTTCCTCGTCGGCGGTCGCGTCGGACTCCCAGGAGGAGTGACCGAACAGCGCAAGGCCCAATTCGGCCAGGGCCGTCAGATCGCCGGTGCCCACCGAGCCGTACTCGTGAACCGGTGCATGCACCCCCGCCCGGAGCGCGCCCAGCAGAGCCGTGGCGATCTCGGGGCGCAACCCCGAGCCCCCGGCGAGGAGCTGGCCGGCCCGGACCAGCATCATCGCGCGCACCTGGCGTACCGGCAGCAGCTCGCCGATGCCGTCCGCATGGCTGAGCAGCAGCCGCAGATCGTGGCCGTAGCCGTCCCGCTCCTCGACAGCGGCGCCGCGATGCGCTCCAACTCCGGTGCTGCGCCCATAGACCCGGCCGCCCTCCGCCGCCAGAGCACACGCGGCCTGCCGGGAGCGCTCCATCGCCTCCAGCGCGGCCGGGTCCACGGCGGGAGGCAACGCTCCGTCGGCGATCCCGGCGACGGTGGCGGCATCGAGGCCCCGGCCGTCGAGCGGTGCCGCGGCTGCCGGGCCCTCGGCCGCCGGGCCCTCCCCCGAAGCAGCCGGGCGGGCCGAGGTCCGCCCCGGCCCCGTACCCGTCAGGTCAGTCCGTTCGAGGACAGCCAGGCTTTGGCCACCTCCAGCGGGTCCTTGTTCTCGTTCTGCACCTCACCGTTGAGGCTGATCAGAGCTTCCGTGTCGAGCTTCTCCGATACGGCGTTGAGTGCGGAAACTCCCTCTGCGGGGAGATCACTCTTGAATGCCAACGGAGTTACGTTCTCGAAGCCGAACAGATTCTTCGGGTCCTGCATGATGAGGAACTTGTTCTTTTCGATACCGGGGTCGGTCGTGAAGATGTTCCCGGCCTGAATGTTGTTGCCCTTGAGCGCCGCCACCGTCAGCGGACCGCCCGCGTCCAGCGCCTTGAAGGACTTGAACTCGAGCCCGTAGTCCTCCTTGAGGCCCGGCAGCCCGTGGTGACGGGTCTGGAACTCCGGAGAACCGCCGACGACCAGCTCAGGAGCCGCTTCGGCGAGGTCGGCGAGCGTCGACTTCTCCGTCAGGCTGTACTTCTTGGCCGTGGCTTCGTTGACCGCGACGGCGTCCTTGTCCTGGGCCTCCGAGGACTCCAAAAGGGTCAGTTTTGGATCGAGTTCGGAGGCAATGGCCTTGTTGGTCTCCTCGGGCGTCGTCGCGTGCGCGTCCTTGTTCAGATACGCCAGCAGCGCCCCGTTGTACTCGGGCAGTACCGTGATCGTGCCGTTCTTGATCAGACCGTAGGTCGTTTCCCGGCTGCCGATGTTCAGCTTGTAACTGACTTTGATGCCCTTGGACTTGAGGGCTTCGCCGTATATGTCGGCGAGCAGGATGCTCTCGGGGAAGTTGTTGGAACCGACCACGACGGTCCCGCCCTTGGATGCATCCTCCTGCAAGGGGTCGGAACTGTCGGAGGAGTCGTCGGAGGATCCACATCCCGCCAGCGCGGCCGTGGCCACAACCAGCAGGGAAACGGCGTACGTTGCGGATTTTCTGGTGCTTCGTGCGATGGTCACGTTCGTCATCCAGACTTGCCGAAGGTGTGGGCGGTGCGGCCGTGGTTGCGGCGTCGCGACGATCCAAGCGAGCCCGGTCACGGACCGTCAAGACACGAATAGATCACCGAAGGGCACCGGACGGCTTCGTCCCGTGTGCACAACGGGGTCAATATACGAATGAATCCGGCGTATCTCCGTGCCAGTTTTTGGTTGATCATGGCCGTACTGTTGCGCCAGCCGCTAATGTTGGCCGCGTCGGGGGTCCTGTTCCACCTGGTTCCACTTGTCGGTCGAAGCGCGCTGTCGCGACCCTGCAACCCATGAGTTTCGGACAGCGGACTTCCCATGTGATGCAAGCAGCAAGGAGGTTCGGTGCCCGCGCACAGAAAGGCTGCCCGGGAACAATCCCCCGCGGCTCCCCGCACCGGCCCGACGCCGCCCCTCCTGGACCGCTGGCCCTTCCGACGCAAACTGAACGTTCTGGTGATCGTTCCGCTTGCGGTGGTCTCGGCGATCCTCGCCTACGTCGTCTACGCCCAGGTCGACCAGGCCCGTTCCGCCGCCTCCACCGCTGAACTCGTGCGCGACAGCTCGCAGGTGACCCGGCTGATCGACACTGTCCAGACCGAGCACCGGCAGGCCCTGCTCATCTCCCTGCGCCATGAGGCGGCCGGCCCCGAGGAAGGGCCGCCCGACACCTCCGCTTATCTCCAGGCGCAGCAGAAGGTCAACTCCCAGATAGAGACGGTCCGGAGGACCTACGGGGACCGGCTGCCGGAAGGCGAAGCCCAGGCGCTGAAGGAGCTGGAGGGCCTGGACAGCCTGCGGCAGACCGTGGAGCAGGGGCCCATCCCCGCCGACAACATCGACCCCGCGTACGGATCGGTGATCGAGGGCCTGATCAGCGGACTCGAGCTCGGTGAGACGGGTGCCGAGTCCTCCTCGTCCGCGGGCAATCTGCTCGACGCGCTGCTGCGAGCCGACACGGCCCACGCGTCCTTCGAGACCAGCGTGTTCGCCGCCAGAACCCGTGACCCGAACGCGCTCATTCAGTTCACCGCCGCCGTCGGCGACCTCGAGCAGTACACCCACCAGGCTGAGCGGTTCACCCGGTTCGCCAGCCAGGAGCAGGGCGCGGAACTGGCCGGGATCGAGCAGAGCCCGTACCAGAGCGTCATCGCCCAGCACTATGTCGCGCTCCAGGTCGACCCCGGCGCGCTGGTCGCCGAGAACGCGACCCAGCTGCGTAGGGCCCTCGGCGGGGCGTTGCAGGCCGAGCCCACCTACGAGCGGCAGGCACAGAACCGGCTGAAGATCACCCAGTCGCTCATCGACCAGATCGCCGCCGACACCCAGTCCGCGTCGAACACCGCCTGGTGGCAGGTGGCCTGGCTGGTTGCCGGCACGCTGCTCGCCTTCGGTGCCTGGCTGCTGTTCTCGGTGCTGGTGCGCCGCTCCGTGGTGCGGACCGTGCGGACCCTCACCGGTGCGGCCAAGCACGTGGCCTCCGCGGCCGAGACGGAGCTGGCCCGGGTCGCCGACGACGACGCCGACGATGCGAGCCCGCCACGCCTGGAAGCCGTACCCGTGCCCGTACGCGACGAGATCGGTGAACTCGCCGAAGCCTTCAACCAGGTTCAGGTCACCGCGACCGCCCTGCTGGAGCGCCAGGTCGTCAGCCGTCGCAACATCGCCGAGATGTTCGGCAACGTCGGCCGCCGCGTCAGCAACCTCACCGCACGTCAACTCGCCCTGATCGACTCGGTGGAGCGCGGCGAGACCGATCCGCAGGTGCTGGAACGGCTCTACCGCATCGACCACATCGCCGTACGTCTCCAGCGCAACGCCGACAGCCTGATGCTGCTCGCGGGGATCCGCGAGACGGGCCTGAACACCGGGCCCATGCGGCTCAGCAACATCGTCCGGGCCGCGCTCGGCCAGATCGAGGGTTATCAGCGCGTCACTCCGCACGCCGAGGGCGATGTCACCGTCGCCCCCGACATCGTCGGCGATCTGACGCTGATGCTCGCCGAACTGCTGGAGAACGCGGTGACGTTCTCGCCGGCGCACACCAGCGTCGAGGTGGTCCTGCGGCCCCGGTTCGGCTCCGGCGGTGCCGTGGTCGAGATCATCGACCACGGGCTGGGGATGAGCGCCGAGCGACTGGACGAGGAGAACGCCCGGCTGATCCGCCGTGAACGGCTCGACCTGGCGCCGACGGAGGTCCTCGGCCTGTTCGTGGTCGGCGGTCTGTCCCGGCGCTGGGGCATCGAGGTCGTGCTCTCCCGCACCCCGGGCGGCGGCGTCACCGCCACCGTCGCGGTCCCCCCGGCCCATCTGCTGTCCACCGACCCGACGGCGCCCGCGGCACGCCCCGCGCAGATCCTGCCGCCCGCCCGCCGCTCGGGCCCGACCGAGCCGCGTCCCGCGATGGTGGAGGCGGCGCCCGGCCGCTCGTCCCTGCCCCGCCGGATCCCCGCGCGGAGCCAACCGGAGCAGCCCCCGGCCCAATCCCCGACCGTGTCCCCGGTTCAGCCCCGGTCGCCCGGCCACGCGCGCCGTCTGGAAGCCACGGCGGAGAGCGGGCGCGGGCGCGAGGAAACCATGGGCCACACTCCGTACGGCCCCGGCACTCCCCCGCTGCCCCGGCGGGGCGTCCCCTCGCCAAGGCCCGCAGCCGGTACGGGAGTCGGCGCTCACGAGGCCGCAGGGCGCGGTGCCGGTGGCGGCAACAACGGATCCTCCGGTACGGCCCCGGCGCGGCCCGACGCTCCCGGCCCCCTGCGGCGCCGGGTGCGCGGTGCGACCCTGGGCGCCACCACGGCCTCCAGCCGCCAGCCCAAGCGAGCGCCGACGAACCAGCGGCCGTCCGCCTGGCAGCCCGTGGACCCGGAGGCGGCGCGGTCCGAGCTCGACGAGTTCGAGGCCGCCGTCCAGCGGGCCCACCGCGAGGCCGCGGCCGAGACCCGGCCGAGTACAGCATCAAGACCCATAGACCCGCGACCTATAGATCCCCATTCCCGGAAGGCATGAGCAAGTGATGATGTGGACAGGTGGACCGCAATCCGGGGCCGTCGAGCCGGTGACGGATGTGAAGACCGCCGCTGCCGACTTCAACTGGCTGCTGAACCGCTTCGCCACCGAGACCGCCGGGGTTGTCGACGTGATCGGTGTCTCCTCCGACGGGCTGTTGATCGCGGTGTCCCAACTGCGTGGCCAGGCGGACTCCGAACGGCTCGCGGCGATCGTCTCCGGTATCACCAGCCTCGCCATGGGGGCGTCAGGCAACTACGGACTCGGCGGCCTGAACAAGGTCATCATCGACCTCGAGGAAGGACACGTCCTGGTGTCGGCGCTCGGCGCGGGCGCGGTGCTCGGCGTGGTCGCGTCCAAGGAGGCGAAGCTCGGCAACATCGCGTACGAGATGACTCTCTTCGCCAATCGCGCCGGTGCCGCGCTGAGCCCGCAGCTGGTCATGGAGCTGAAGAACACCGTGGGGATCGCGCCGGCCGGGTGACGGACGGCCGAGAACCGGGGCGTTGCCCGACCATGACGCCCTTAAGGTGAGGGGGGAACGTGATGACGGCCGGTGAGTCACCAGCCGCCGACGACGCCGCGTGGGGGCCGGAGCCTCCCGCGCCGCTCGTCAGGCCGTTCCTGCTGACGGCGGGGCGGATCGCCGGCGGCGACAGTCTCGTACCGCCGATTCCGATCGAGACACAGGTGATCGCGACCGACGTGGGTCTGGCCACGCTGGACGCCTTCGCCTTCGACCAGCACCGCGACATCATCATGATCTGCCGTCAGCCGCAGTCGCTGGCGGAGATCGCGGCGAAACTGCGGATGCACCTCAATGTGATCCGGGTGCTCGCCGACGATCTGCGCGCGGACGGTCAACTGGCCTTGTACGTACCGCAGGACGGTTCCGCCCGCGACGCCACTGTATTGCGAAGGGTTATCGATGGTCTTCGAGACATCCCCGACTCCAGGGGTCGGGTCCGTGAGCGATGAGGCCCAGGGGACGCGACCGCCGCTGCCGGTGAAGATGGTCATCGCGGGCGGCTTCGGCGTGGGCAAGACGACCACGGTGGGCGCCATCTCCGAGATCGAGCCGCTGACCACCGAGGCGTCCATAACCTCGGTCGCGGCCGGCGTCGACGACCTCTCGCACACCCCGGAGAAGATGACGACCACCGTCGCCATGGACTTCGGCTGCGTCACGCTCGACCCGACGCTGAAGCTCTATCTGTTCGGGACGCCCGGCCAGGAACGGTTCGGCTTCATGTGGGACGACCTGGTGGACGGCGCACTGGGCGGGCTCGTCATCGTCGACACCCGCCGCCTCGACGACTGCTACGCGGCCGTCGACTACTTCGAGCACCGGCAGATCCCCTTCGCGGTGGCCGTCAACGCCTTCGACGGCAAGGTCGAGCACGACCTGAACGACGTACGGTGGGCCCTCGACGTCGGCGACCACGTGCCGCTCACCGTGTTCGACGCCCGCGAACGCGGCTCGGTCCGGGACGCGCTGCTCGTGGTCCTCGAACACGCCCTGGCCACCGCCGAACGGCGGTGATCCGGCGGGGGGAGGCCCGCGGTCAGGCCGCCCCGCGCCTGCGCACCCCCGGGGACACCGCAGTGCGGCCCGCGGCCCAGAACACCACGAGGACGAGCAGGGCGAGGGCGGCGGTGAGAGTGGCGCCGCCGACCACCTTCTCGTAGTCCCGCTGGTAGAGGCCGTCCACGATGTACCGGCCGACGCCGCCCAGAGAGACGTACGCCGCGATCGTCGCCGTGGAGACGATCTGGATCGCCGCCGAACGCAGCCCGCTGA
The DNA here is from genome assembly GCF_042870755.1 of Streptomyces sp. NPDC006365. Lineage (NCBI taxonomy): Bacteria > Bacillati > Actinomycetota > Actinomycetes > Kitasatosporales > Streptomycetaceae > Streptomyces > Streptomyces sp. NPDC006365. The sequence goes on along the minus strand of NZ_JBIAHS010000002.1, from coordinate 231,072 downwards.
AGATCAGCGGCAGCGCGGCCGGCACCTCCACCTGGAACAGGATCTGCGACTGCGACATGCCCATTCCGCGGGCGGCGTCGACGGGCGAGGGGTCCACGGTGCGCACCGCCTCGTAAGTGGTGATGAGGATCGGCGGGATCGCCAGCACCACCAGCGGGATCATCACGGGCAGCACGCTCAGCCCGAGCCACACGAACATCAGCACCAGCAGCCCGAACGTCGGCAGGGCGCGGGCCGCCGCCGCCACGAACGCCATCGCGTTGCCGCCGCGGCCGGTGTGCCCGGTGACCAGACCGATCGGCAGGCCGATCGCCGCGGCGATCGCGAGCGCCGCGGCGGAGTACTGAAGGTGCTCCCACACGCGCTGCGGGATGCCGTCGTACCCGCTCCAGTGGGCGCTGTCGTTGAAGAAGGACTCGATGAAGTTCAGTACGTTCACGAGACGCGCTCCGGTGCGCGGGCGGCGCCCGCCGTTGTGGACGAGTCCCCCGCCGAGGGGCCCGCGGCGGTACGCAGGGCAGTGCGCCTGGCCTTGCTGTCGGACGGCGGCTGCCAGGGGGTGAGCAGCCGGCGCGCGAGGACGAGCAGGGCGTCGACGAGCACGGCGAGTACGGCGGTGGTGACCACCGAGTTCAGGGCCAGCGCGGGGCGCTGGTAGAGCAGCGCGGTGGTCAGCAGGTTGCCCAGCGCGCCCTGGTTGCCGATCAGCGCGCCCACGCTGACCAGGCTGATGCTGGAAGCGGCGGCCACCCGAAGTCCGGCGATGATCGCGGGTACGGCGATGGGCAGTTGGACCTGGCGATAGCGGCGTACGAGGCCGATACCCATGGCTTGGGCGGCGGCGTTCGTCTCCTCGGGAACCGACCGGATGCCGTCGACGACCGACGGGACGAGGACGACCAGGCTGTACAGGCACAGCGGGATCATCACCGTGAGCTTGCTCAGCCCGGTGTAGTCGATGAGCACCACGAAGAAGGCCAGCGACGGGATCGCGTAGATCACCGTGGTGGTCCACAGCACGGGCGGGTAGAGCCAGCGGACCCGGACGCACAGCAGGCCGATCGGCAGCGACAGCAGGAAGCCGACCAGCACCGGGATCAGGGCCTCTTGCAGGTGCGTGGAGATCAGGCCGAAATAGCTGCTCTGGAGGTCACTCGGGATGTCGAAGAAACCGTTCATCGCGTGGCCTTCACCGAAGGCGGGTCCTGCGGAGAGTCCGTGCCCTGCGCGGAGCCCGAGGGGCTGGCGGCGCGCTGCCGGCGGGCGGCGCGGATCGCCGCGGCGATCGTCTCCTGACCGGCGATACCCAGCACTCGTCCCGACCGGTCCACAGCGACCGCGTGACCGGTGGGCGAGAGCACCGCCCGGTCCAGGGCGACCCGCAGGGAGTCCCGGCCGATCTCGAAGCTCTGCCCGTACGGCGTCAGAGTCACGGCGTCGCCGTCCCAGGCCGCGGGGTCGGTCCAGCCGAGGGGCTTGCCTTCGGCGTCGGTGACCAGAACCGGCTGGGCATAGGCGGGTTGGGAGTCGGCGGCCTCGGCGATCCGCTGCCGGTCGGTGCTGATCGGGAAGACCCGGGAGCGGTCGAGTTCGAGGTCGCGCGTGGAAAGGAACGACAGTCCGCGGATGCCCCGGTCGCCGCCCAGGAATTCCTCCACGAACTCATCGGCGGGCGACGACAACAGTTCGTCCGGCGCGGCGAACTGGGCGAGCCGGCCGCCGGTGCGCAGCACGGCGATACGGTCGCCGATCGTGATGGCCTCGTCCATGTCGTGCGTGACGAACACGATCGCCTTGCCGAGCTCGCCCTGAATGCGCAGCAACTCCTCCTGCAGACCCCGGCGGACGACCGGGTCGACCGCCGAGAACGGCTCGTCCATCAGCAGGATCGGCGGGTCCGCGGCCAGCGCACGGGCCACGCCGACACGCTGCTGCTGACCGCCGGAAAGCTGGTACGGGTAGCGGCGGGCCATGTCCTTGTCGAGGCCGACCCGTTCCATGAGCTCGGCCGCCCGTGCCCGGGCGCGCTGCTTGGACCAGCCCAGCAGCCGCGGCACGGTGGCGATGTTGTCGATGATGGTGCGGTGCTGGAAGAGGCCGGCATTCTGGATGACGTAACCCATGGAACGGCGCAGGGCGTTGACCGGCTGCCGCTGGACGTCCTCGCCGTTAACCCGGATTGTGCCGCTGCTGGGCTCGACCATGCGGTTGATCATGCGTAGCGTGGTGGTTTTGCCGCACCCCGAAGGCCCGACCAGCACGGTGATGGAGTGGTTCGGAATCTCAAGGGACAGGCGATCGACGGCCACCGTGCCGTCGGCATATCGCTTGCTGACCTCTTCGATGGCTATCAAGCGTCGAAACCCTTCGGGAACGGCATGGCCCGTGCGTGGCGCGATCACGTGTGCACGGGGGTGCGAGTCTAGCCAGTCTGTGGCTGACTGCGACCGAGCCGGGGCCTGTTCGTACCACTCTCCACTCGGGTGTGATCACCACGGTTACCGTTCGGTTTCGTGCGGCGCTGTCGCACGGGGCGTCCTGCTGGTCCGCGCTGGTGGTGGTCAACGCGGTGAGGGGTTGCCGCTGGCGGCGCCGAGTTCGCGGGCGGCCACGAGGGCGCGCCACAGGGCGAGGACGGAACCGCCACTTCGGGGGCGCCGAAGACGGTGGCGGTGTGGCCGTGGATCTCGACGCGCGCCTTGCGGTCGGTCAGGCAGCCTCCAGAGCCGGTGAGTTGGCGGGCACCGGTGGGGGTGAGCCGTCGCCCTCGGCGAACAGGCCCTCGTTGAAGGCGACTTCCACCTAGCTGCCGCGCAGGGCGGGGCGCAGGCCCGGGGCTCGCAGCGCTCGGGCCAGGGCGTCGGCGGCCTCGGTCTTGCGGGCCTGCTCGCGTGCTCGCTGCCGTGCCAGTTCCGCTTCGCGATCGGCTGCGATCCGCTGGGCGACCCGTTCATCCTTGGCCTGTTTGGCTTGTTTGGCCTGTTGGGCTGGTGCGGCGCTGTGCCCTGCCGGCTGAGGGTCGTTGGCGTCGGTGAGCGCGAACGTTCCCGCCGTGACGGCGGCCACCACGCACACCGCGGCGGCCGGTGCCGTACGGGTACGGTGCCGGGCGCGTGCCGCCGGGCTCGATGCGGCGAGTTGGAATCCGGATGGACACAGGACGGTTGTACCGCCGAGGCTCCGGGCCCCCTCCCGGAGCGGCAGGCTGGGTCGACCCTGGCCCGCATTCGAGATCTCCAAGGAGCCGATATGCCCGACGAACCCGCCGTACGCGAACTCCGCCTGGTGGTCACGGCAGCCGACTACGACGCGGCGCTGCACTTCTACCGCGACGTCCTCGGTCTGACCGAGCGCGGCGCGTTCTCCTCCCCCGGCGGACGAGTCACCATCCTCGACGCCGGCCGGGCCACGCTGGAACTGACGGATCCGAACCACGCCGCCTTCATCGACGAAGTCGAGGTCGGGCAGCGGGTCGCCGGCCACATCCGGGTCGCCTTCCAGGTCGACGATTCCGCCACCACCACGTCGCAGCTGGCCGCCGCCGGAGCCCAGGTGCTCGCCGAGCCGACCCGCACCCCCTGGAACTCCCTGAACTCCCGGCTCGAGGCCCCGGCCGCCCTCCAGCTGACCCTCTTCACCGAACTCGACGATTAGGCGGTGGGACGGCTGCGGCTGGGCGGTTTCAGGCTCACGTCAGCGACCACACCATCGTCCGCTCCGCCCACAGCGAAGTCCGGCCCACTGAGCCGCGCCAGGTTGTAATCATGTAATACAAACCTTGGGTAAGCCGAAAGGGTCGACTCGTGGCCGAGACAGTCTCCGAGCCCGACCGCTCCCGCGGGGAGCAGGCGGCGCTCGACACGTACTCCCAGGTCGTCGTCTCGGTCGCCGCCGAGCTCACTCCGAAGGTGGCGGCCCTGAACGTCGCGCACCGGCGCTACAGAGGGCGGTTCGTGATGGGCACCGGCTCCGCGGTGGTGTTCACGGACGACGGTTTCCTGCTCACCAACGCCCATGTCGTCGGGCACTCCGACGCCGGTACGGCCTCCTTCGCGGACGGTACGACCACCCCCTTCCATGTCATCGGCGCCGACCCGCTGTCCGACCTCGCGGTGGTCCGCGCCGACGGGCCGACCCCGCCGCCGGCCCGGCTCGGCGAGGCCAACGCACTGCGCGTGGGCCAGCTGGTGGTCGCGGTCGGCAACCCACTCGGGCTGGCCGGCAGCGTCACAGCGGGCGTGGTCAGCGCCCTGGGACGGTCGCTGCCGGCGAGCACCGGCTCCACGACGCGCGTCATCGACGATGTCCTCCAGACCGATGCCGCCCTTTATCCCGGCAGTTCGGGCGGAGCCCTCGCCACGGCCGACGGCAAGGTGGTCGGCATCAACACCGCCATCGCAGAGATCGGCCTCGGCCTGGCGATCCCGGTGAACGACACCAGCCGGCGGATCGTCGCCGCCCTGCTCGCCGACGGCCGAGTCCGCCGCGCCTACCTCGGCATCGCCGGTACGCCCGCACCGATCCCGCCGCCGCTTCGGGCACGGCTTGGCCAACGCAACGGCCTGCGCATCGTCGAGGTCGTACCCGCTTCACCCGCCGCCCGCGCCGGGCTGCGCGCCGACGACCTGCTGCTCACCGCCCACGACGAGCCGGTCACCAGCGCACAGACCTTGCAGCGGCTGATGCTCGAGGACGCCATCGGACGGCCACTGGCGCTGACCGCGCTACGCGGCGACGCCCTCGTGGACGTCATCGCCACACCGGCGGAGCTGGCAGCGGACGACTGAGACACCTGATACGCCCAGAAAATCCGGGGCTCAGAGATCCGGGAGCAGAAAACCCGGCGAATCGCATCACAAGCGATGCAACCGTATGACTCTGTCGGATGTCACACATAATGAAATCGCTGCCCCTCACCAGGAGAAATCGGGGGCGTCATGCAACATCATCCACGCCGCGCGGCCATCGCCGCAGGCATCCTTCTCACCGCCGCAGTCGGCACCACGATTCCCGCCTCTGCCTCCGCCTCCGCACAGGCCGAGGCCTCCCGGCAGACTCCCGCAACCCCCCTCGTGGTCAACGCCCGCTGGGGCGGGCACTGTTCGTACGACCGGATCGTCATCGACGTCCGGGGCACCATGCCCCCTGTCACCGTGAAACCGGTCAGGGAGCTGCGCTACGACGGCACCGGAGCGAAGGTCCCGCTCGCCGGCAAGCACTTCCTGGAGATCAGGCTCTCCCCCGCCGCCGCGCACAACGAAGCGGGCCGGTCGGTCTACCAGGGTCCCAAGCTGCTGAAGATCCACCTGCCCAAACTCAAGGGCCTCGCCCTGACCGGCGACTTCGAGGGCACGGTCACGTTCGGAGCCGCCTTCCACACGAAGCCCACATACAAGACCTTCAAGCTGCACTCCCCGGAGCGCTTCGTCGTCGACATCAGCCACACCAACCGGTGCCGCTGACGCGCGCGATCGCTCACTGTGCAGTTGTCAAGGTGCGGTCATTCGTCGCTCAGTCCCGAGGCATTCAGTCCTGAGTCGGCTTCTTCTTGTGGACGAGGAGCAGCGCGGTGCCGCCGATCACGAGCAGGGCGATCGCGATTTCGACCATCACCGGGGTGACGCTGGAGCTGCCGGTCTCGGCGAGGTCGGTGCCGCCGGTGGAGGTGCCGCCGACTGTGGCCGGGCTCGGTTCGCTCAGCGTCTGTGTGGCCTCACCGCCCGCGCTGCTCTGCGTCTGGCAGTCGAGAACGCCCTTGAACCGCTTCTCGTAGCCGTTCGGCCCTCTGATCGTGAAGTCGTACGCCTGGTCCTCCTGGAGCGGAATCGTCACGGTCTGCGACGTGCCCGCCTCTACGGTGTGCTGGGCCCCCATCAGCTCGAACGTGAACGGCTCGTCCCCCGCGTTGGCCGCCGTGATGTCCACGGCTCCCTTGGCGCAGTTCTTCTCGGCCGACAGCGCGGGTATCGCGCCCTCCTCGGCCCAGTTCGCGGTCGCCGTCGCGGAGACCGTCGACTCGCTGGAGCCCGCGAGGATCTGCGTCTGGCTTCTGTTCTCGGAGGCGAAGGCCCGGCCGACCGGCACTGTGGTCGAGGCCTGCACCGTCAGCGCGGCCGAGCCGTCCGCGGCACCCTCAGGCACGTCGAAGAACAGCTGACTGCCGTCGACCGCGGAGGTGATGGCCCGGCCGTCCTTGTCGACGACCTTCACCCCGCTCGTCGCGTCGGCGGGCGGTGTCACCCGCGCACTGTCCGCGTTGGTGTGGACCGTGACGGGGCCGAGTACGTCACCGGCGCGCCCGGAGACCGCCGACGGCCCCAGGGTCAGCGAGGCCTCGGGCTCCGCGACGTCGCGCGCGCTCTTGTGCAGGTAGTCGGCGAGCTTTTCCGCCTTCGGGTTCACCGCGTCCACGTCGGCACCGTCCGAGTACCGCCAGATCGCCACCTGCGTCCCGACCGCCGCGTCCTCCTCGGTCAGACCACTCGCGCCGGCTCTTTTGGCCAGCGCCGAGAGGTCGTTCACCTGCGGGTAGGAGTTCTGCAGGATCCAACGGATCTTGCCCGCGTCCGGGTTGCCGCTGAGCGACGTACCACTCCAGGGCGTCTCCTGGTACTTGGCGGACATCTGCGTCGGGTGGTCCATGTCGACGCAGTAGGTCTGCAGAGTGCCGCCGTTGTCGACGGACATCTCGAACAGCCCCGCAGGCACCTGCCTGTCCTCGCCGTTGTCGTGTATGACGGCGAACCCGGACGTCTTGAGCCCACCGATGGTGGCGGTCGCGCCACCCCGGCTCTGCGGGATCTCGTCGTCGGCGGCAGCCGCCGTACCCGCCGTGGCCATCGCGCTCACCACGACGAACCCGGACACCAGCGTCGCCGCCGCGAGGCGGGCGACGCCTCGCCCGCGTACGGACAACGCAGAGAACGAAGAAAGCACAGAATTCCCCTTCGAGCAGGACCCGTTGACGTGGGGGGTTGCGGTCCCACCAGCAGAATCAGAAGCCCCGAGAGCTATGCCCGGCATCCTAGGTACGAGGCGGACCACGCTCCCCAGGCATCCCATCGGATAACCGATCCGACTCGGAATTGTTATCGCCAAGATCGCATCCGAGTTGGAGGTGTCGACAAATCTACGGTGGACCGTCCGGGACACATTCGCCGATAAGCCGCACTTCGACCGACGCACCTGACATCACGTCATCAGAGCTGGCTCCGCCTGCTGTTGCGCAGTCACGGTCGGCCGGCCTCCCGGCTCCGTTTCCCAGCTGGGCTCCGGCAGGGGTGGCGCGGCCGATGCCATCTCACCCCTGTTCGCCCGCCGGAACATCGCGGAGCCGCGCGACAGATCGTGGCCGACCGCGGACGCCTCGATGTCGGCATACGTCCATGTCTTGCCGTCGCGTTGATCGGTGCGGACCTTCAACCTGCCCTGGACGACAACCGGATCGCCCAGCGTCACAGAAGCCTGAACATTGCTCGCGAGCGACCGCTTGGCCCATACCGTGAAGAAATTGGTGTGGCCGTCCGTCCACGCGTTCTTCTCGCGGTCCCAGTACCTCTGCGTCACCGCCAGCCGGAACCTCGCCGACGCCCCTGCCGCGGTCTCCCGGTACACCGGCTGCGTAGCGACGTTCCCCACCGCACACACCGTCATCTCGTTCATGGCCGGATTCCTCCCATGTCCACATGCGTACGGACTCGTCCCGTACGGCTGCGTCTGTCGCGACGATCGCGCTGTGATCGCCGCGGTCCCAGACTGCCTCCGCCGGCCCGAGCCCGCTGAGCGCTGTGGGCTACCGCCCGGTTGTGGACAACTCGGTCACCCGATCGGGGTTCCGACACCCGTGACCCGCACGTACTGCTCCCGTACCTCCCGATATCGCAGCAGCTCCGCCGCCACCGGATCCAGCACCCGCGCCCGGCCGCATGCTGCGGCTGCCTCCCGCAATCGCCGTTCCGCCTCGTCCCCGTACCGTCGCGCCGGCCCGCGTACCGCCAGCTTGCAGGCCCACTCGATGGCCGGACCGCCGACGATGCCGATCGCCATCAGCAGCACGGGCACCCCGAGATTCGGTGACATGAAGCCGATGACCTGCCCCAACAGCCAGATTCCGCCGATGACTTGGAGGATGGTCATGGAGGCCTGCGCCAGCACGGCCAGCGGCCACCAGCCGGGCCGCGGCGGTCGCCCGGCCGGAGACCCGGCTCCTGCCGCCAGCTCGTCCAGCGCCTCGGGCAGCCCCTGCGATCCTCGTACGGCCGCCTCGCGCACCGCCTGCGCCCAGGGCGCCGGCAGTCCGCCGGACGCCTGCTCGGCCACCGTACGCACCGCCTGCTCCACGCGCTGGCGCGCCGTTGCCTCCTCCTCGGCGTGCGCCCGCACGGCCTGGCGCCCGGTCGGAGGTTCACGCACGTCCTGGTACCAGCGCCACAGCCGCAGCCAGGGCGTGCCGCAGGCGCGGTTGGCGTGGCGGCGCCAGGCGCGCTCGGCGGCCTCTCCGGCGGCCGTGGCGCCCACCGCGTCCGCGAGCCGGTCGGCGAACTCGTCGCGCGCCTCCTCGCTGAGCCCGGCCCACTGTCCGTTGGCGTAGACGGGCCACAGCCGCGCCGCCGCCGAGTCCAGGTCGGCGGAGATCCGGCGTGCCGCGGCGCCCCGCTCTGCCACGAAGTGCCCGAGCGCCTCTCGGAGTTCGCCGATGCCCTTGCCGGTGAGGGCGGACACCGCGAGCACGTTTGCGCCCGGTTCACCGTATTCGCCGAGCGCGATCCCGTCCTCGTCGAGCAGTCGTCTGAGGTCGTCGAGGACGAGGTCGGCGGCCTCTCCCGGCAGCCGGTCGATCTGATTGAGCACTACGAAGGTGACCTCCGCGTGGCCCGCCATGGGCCGCAGATAGCGCTCGTGCAGCACGGCGTCGGCGTACTTCTCCGGGTCGACGACCCAGATGATCGCGTCGACGAGCCCCAGGATGCGGTCCACCTGCTCGCGGTGCTGGACGGCCGCGGAGTCGTGGTCGGGCAGGTCGACGAGGACGAGCCCGCGCAGTTGCGCCTCGGCCTCCGGGCTCTGCAATGGGCGCCGCCGCAGCCGCCCCGGGATGCCGAGCCGGTCGATGAGCGTCGCGGCGCCGTCACTCCAGCTGCACGCGATGGGCGCGGCGGTGGTCGGCCTGCGTACTCCGGTCTCCGAAATGGCCACTCCGGCGAGCGCGTTGAAGAGCTGTGACTTGCCGCTGCCGGTGGCTCCGGCGATGGCGACGACGGTGTGCTGCCCGGAGAGACGGCGCCGTGCCGCAGCCGCGTCGAGGACCCGCCCCGCCTCGGCGAGCGTCCTGCTGTCGAGCCGGGTCCGGGACAGGCCCACCAGCTCTCGCAGTGCGTCGAGACGCGACCGTAGCGTCCTGTCGTACGCGAGAGGAGGCACAGGCGGCGACCAGGCCTCCCCGACCGGCTCCCGTACGACCTGTCCGTACCCCTGCGCCTCGTCTGTCGCGGACACGCGGCGTGCGATCAGCCCGTCGTCCCAGAAGTCTTCGGAGTCCTGGTCCGCGTCCGCGTCCGTGTCGGTGGAATCCGCGGACTCCATGGAATTCACGGCCTCCAAAGGGGCGGTGTCCTCGGCATCATCCACGCGCGCGTGCTCACCCTTCCCGTCTCCCTCGTTCCCGTGTCCCTTGTCGTCTCCGGAGTGGTCGAAGTGATCCCTGTGATCCGTGGCGGCGGTCACCTCGGTCACCTCTCCTTCTGCAGTACGGACAGCGCGGCGATGAGTTCGGCCTGGGGTTCCGGGCGTACGTCGAGGGCGTCGAGCGGGGCGAGCCTCCGCTCTCGTTCGGTGTGCAGCGTCTTTTCGAGGTAGTCCGTGAGCAGTCGCCCGGCCCGGTCGCGCAACCGCAGAGCGCCGTGCGCACCGATCCGCTCCGCGAGGCTCTCGCCCGCGGACCGCGCCCGGCGACCACCCAGGAGCGAGGTGGCGACCAGCGCGGCCACCACCTCGACGTCGGGCGCGATGCTCCTGTCGAGCTTGCGTACCTCGTCCTCGGCGTACTCCTCGATGACCCGCCGCCAGCGCCGTACGGCCAGCCCGATCCGGTGCTCGGCGTCTTCGGCATCCGGATCACGGTTCGTCAGGCCGGGGGCATTCGCGGCGGGTTCGCGGCGCCAGGCCTCGTCGATGCGTTCGTCGGCTGCGGCGACGGCGCACAGCAGCAGTGCGGCCAGACTCTCGACGAGCGCGTCGAGCAGTTCGCCGGCGGTGCAGTCCAGCGGGTAACTGCGCCACCGCTTCAACGCGTCCCCGGCGAGCACCGCTCCTGCCTGCAGACGACCCCGCACGCGCGCGTGCTCGCTGTTGTACGCCCCGTCGACGGCCGCGGTGAGCCGCAGCGCGGCGGCGTACTGCGCAGCCGCGGCACTGGCCAGTTCGGGCATCCGCGCCTTCAGCGAGTCGAGCACTCCGTACGCCGTACGCGCCATCACCTCTTCCCGGGCCCCGGCATCCTGCACCTGGTGGGTGAGCCAGGTGCGCAGCGGCGCCACGGCGGTGGCAGGAAGCAGCCCACCGCCCCACGCGGACTCGGGCAGCTCGGGCACGGTGAAGCGGGGCACGTCGCCGAGTCCTGCCTTGGTGAGCAGAGCGCCGTACTGCCGCGACACCTCGGAGACCACCTGGTGCGGGACGCGGTCGAGGACGGTGACAAGGGTGGCGTCATGCTCCTTGGCGGTACGCAGCAGATGCCAGGGCACGGCGTCGGCGTACCGCGCGGCCGTGGTGACCATGATCCAGACGTCAGCAGCGCAGATCAGCTCCGCGGCGAGGACGCGGTTGTCGGCCAGCAAGGAGTCGACGTCGGGCGCGTCGAGGAGTGCGAGCCCGCGCGGGAGGGTGTCGGCGGTTTCGATACGCAGCACGCGCGCGCGTGGACCGTCCGGCTGTAGCACGTCGCCCTTGGGGTCCGGTTGTGGCCTCCATACGCGTGTGAGGTCGGGTAGTACGCGCATCCCGCTGTACCAGTGGTGGTCCTCCGGGTGGCACACCAGCACCGGAGTGCGCGTCGTGGGCCGCAGCACTCCCGCCTCGCTGACGCGACGCCCCACAAGGGAGTTGACGAGTGTCGACTTTCCGGCGCCGGTGGAACCCCCCACCACGGCGAGCAATGGCGCTTCGGGTTCCCTCAACCGGGGCACCAAATAGTCGTCGAGCTGTGCGAGCAGTTCGTCGCGGTTGGCACGCGCGCGTGGGGCCCCCGCCAGGGGCAGCGGGAAGCGTGCGGCGGCGACACGGTCGCGCAGGGCGGAAAGTGCGTCGAGCAGCTGAGGCCGTACGTCCAAGGTCACCACATGTGAAGAATGCCCAATTTTGGATGCTTTCTGAAGCATATGACTACATCTGCGCGCCGATCGGACACAGGGGGCGGAAGGGACGACTGGGGCGCAGGCATAACGAGTGCACAACACCAGGGGCGCCAGACGCCAAAAGCGATGCACGATTCGCACCTGCCTGCGATTATCAGGACCGCTTCACCGAACCTCCACATTGAGCCACGGAGGCGAAGCACCGGGGACCAGGGCAAGGGAGCCCTATCCTTGTCCCCGGCAAGGTCACGGATCCGCCCACACCCGGGCATCAGTGCCACAGGCCACCACACCTGGCCCCCGTAGCTCAGTGGATAGAGCAGGCGCCTTCTAAGCGCTTGGCCGCAGGTTCGAGTCCTGCCGGGGGCGCCCACTCCTACCAGCAAAAACGCCCCAGAGGGGTCAGACCCCTCCAGGGCGTTTCGCGTCTCTGACGGCAGCGCTGACGGCAACGGCCACGTCATTCGACAGTCAGCAGGCCCCCCAGCTTGTCGAGAGCGGCCCGCTTCTCCGTCATGTCGGCGTGCGCGTAGATGTTCATGGTCACGTCCAGCGCGCTGTGCCCGACGATGTCGCAGACGATGCGCGGCGGGATGCCGAGGCCGAGCAGCAGGGTCACACAGGTGTGCCGGAGGTCGTGAAAGCGGATCTCCAGGCCCAGCCGTTCGCGGATCGGGTAGAAGCGCCGGTTCAGGTTCCGGGGCTCGATCGGAGTCCCCCCGCCTGGTGGTGAAGACGAGGCCCGTTTCCTGCCAGTCATCCCCGGCGGCCTTCCACTCCTGGATTCGTAAGTCGATGGCGTCCCAAGGTCAAACAAGGGCTGTCGCCTTCGACTTACAAGATCACAGGGTGTCGCCGTCAGGCGGCCGGATTACTCCGTCTCGCCTCGTTGCCGCATCTGCGCGGGCCCGGTCGAGGCTCGACCTCGGGCGACAGCCGGTCTCTGATGCACTCCGCGCCCCGGACGCCACGGAGGCGGAGTTCTTCTTCCGCCTCGCGGTGGGTCACTGCACCAAATGCGCCGTGGTCCGGCTGATGGAGGAGGTACTGCGGGAGAAGATGTTCCACGCCGACCACCCGTACCACTCCTCGGGGTTCCTCGGTGATGCGCGAACACTTCGCCCGTACGGCACAGCACTTCCTGACCCGGGAACTCACAGGCGACGACCCGCTCATCGTCGAACTCGGCTGCGACGACGGGGTGATGCTGCGCACCGTACGGGAGGCCGTGATACGGCACCTGGGCGTGGAGCCCTCGGCGGGCGTCGGCGAGGTCGCGCGGGCCAAGGGGATCCGGGTCCGCACCGCCTTCTTCGAGGAGTCGACGGCACGGGAGATCACCGCCGAGGACGGCCGTGCGGACGTGGTCTACGCAGCCAACACCCTGTGCCACATCCCCTATCTGGAGTCGATCTTCCGGGGCCTGGACGCCCTTCTCACCGACGGCGGCGTCTTCGTCTTCGAAGACCCGTACCTGGGCGACATCATCGAGCGCACCTCCTTCGACCACATCTACGACGAGCACTTCTACTTCTTCACCGCCCACTCGGTCTCCGCCCTGGCGGAACGGCACGGCTTCCAGCTGGTCGACGCCGAACGCCTGGCCGTGCACGGCGGCCAGGTCCGCTACACACTGGCCCGCAAGGGCGCCAGAACCGCCTCGGCGGCGGTCGCCGCGCTCCTCGCCGAAGAGGTCCGCCGCGGCCTCACCGACCCGATCACACTCTCGGCCTTCGCCGAACGCGTCACCGCCATCCGCGGACAGCTGACCGCGCTGCTGCACAAGCTGCGCGAGGAAGGCCGCCGCGTCGCCGCCTACGGCGCCACCGCCAAGAGCGCCACCGTCGCCAACCACTGCGGCATCGGCCCCGACCTGATCTCCTTCGTCACCGACACCACTCCGGCCAAGCAGGGCAGGCTCACCCCCGGTTCGCACATCCCCGTGGTCGGCCCGGAACGCTTCGCGGACCCGCACCCGGACTACGCGCTGCTCTTCGCCTGGAACCACGCCGAGGAGATCATGTCCAGGGAGCAGGAGTTCCGGGCAGCGGGCGGCAAGTGGATCCTGTACGTCCCCGATGTACATCTGGCCTGACGCCGACCGCCCCAAGCTCCAAGCAAACAGGCCAGGTCACGGGCTATGTGACCTGGCCTGTTCCAGAGTCCTCTGTGTGGCGCCGTCGGCGCCTTGTCGATGGGTGAGCGAGCCGTCGCGGCGGCCGCTCTCAACACCGGGGTGTTCACGCAGCCACCGGATGAGCCGTTCGGCGTCTCTGCCTTCCCAGAGCGTCAGCGGGAGTCTGGTCTCGGCATCGACCAGGAGGGTGCCGTAGGTGTCGCCGTACAGCCGATGAGCGCGAGGCGTTGGGGCGCTCACGGTCCGTGCCGCCGGCCACAGCCAGATCCGGCAACAGCGCACCACCAAGACACCGCCGGTTCATTTCTTCCTTGTCAGGTCTGTTACCGAAAGCATGGTCGCCACTTTCTGGTGAGCCGACACACGGGGCGTGGGCAGTTCGCTGTACGTCATGTAGCCGCCGTAGCAGTCGCTCTGGGATGTCGCAGCCATGTTGAAGACGGTGCCGAGGATGCGGCTTCCGACGCGTTCCAACGCCTCGGTGGCGGTGCGAACCTGGTCGCGACTGGTCTTGGAGGCACGGACGACCAGTAGCGAGCCCTGGGTCAGTGGGGCGAGTCCGACCGTGTCGGCGACCGGCAGCAACGGGGCGGTGTCGACGATCACCGCTTCATAGGTGGTTGCGAGTTCGCCCAGGACCTCGCCCATGCGGGCGGAGGCGAGCAGTTCGGTGGGGTTGGGGGGCGCGGCGCCGCTGGCGAGCACGGAGAGGCAACTGCCGACCTGCTGCATCACTTCTTCGACGCGGCTCTGCCCGATGAGCACGGTGGTCAGTCCGGCGTCCTCGACGAGGCCCAAGGCCTTGGCTACAGCCGGGCGACGCAGGTCGCAGTCCACCAGGCAGGTGGACATGCCCGCCTCGGCGAGGGAGAGAGCCAGGTTCACCGCGGTGGTGGTCTTGCCTTCGCCGGGCACCGAACTGGTCACCATGATGATTCGGGGGCGGTCGTCGACCTGCGCAAACTGCAGATTCGCGCGCAGTTTACGGAACGCCTCGGCGCGCCAGGAGTGCCCGTCGGCGGTGACGAGCGGCTGTTTGGGTGCGTTCCTGTCGTACGGGATGGATCCGAGGCCTGGCAGCCCGGTGGACTCGCTCAGCGCCTGGCTGGTTTTGATGCTGGTGTCAAGGTTCTCGCGCAGGACGACGAGTCCGGCACCCAGCAGTAGTCCGCCGAGCACTCCGGCAGTCAGGTTGAGCAGCGGGCGTGGCGAGACGGGATCGGCAGGCGGGACCGCCTGCTGGGTGATCCCCAGCGAGACCGGGGAGACAGACACATCCGGTTGGTACGGCAGGCGTGCCGCGCGTTGCGGATTCATCTGCGCAGGCCTCTCCAGTTGCTCGACGACGGCCGTGAAATGCGCGGCGACGGCGTTGGCGATCCTGGCGGCTCGACTGGGGACGGTGTCCCGGACGGTGATGTTGATGAGCACTGTGTCGAGCGGGGCCTCGGCGGTGATCCGGGATGCCAGCTCCTCCGGTGTGGTGCGCAGCTTCAGCCCGCGCACCACGGACTTGGTCACCTGACGGGTCGGGACGATGGCGGCGTAAGACTGCACGCGGGCCTGCGAGAACGTCTGCCCCTGGCTCAGTTGAGTGGTGTCCTCACCAGTGCGGGTGGCGACGAAGAGCTGAGTCCTGGCCTCGTAGACGGGGGTGGTCAGGTTAGTGGCGGCGAGCGCCGCCCCGACCGCGAGAACCAGGCAGACCAACACGGTCGGCCAGCGTCTGGCAAGAACCTTCATAAATCCGTGGAGATCCAACCTGCACCCCTCACAAAACCGAGAAAAAATGCCCCGATGGTGACGTTTTATTCCCTATATGCACTGCTGAAGATAGGTGCTCGAGCACGTCAGTCCGGGTAGCCACCCCATGTCGGCCCGACAAACAGCTCTGGAGGCAGACCCATGTCTGTCGGCGGCCCCTGTCCGCCCGTCACAAGCGGTGCGCACGCCGCGGGAAAGCGAGTGCTACACCATCTGGTGGTTTCTGGGCAACGCCGCACCGTTCGGCAGTCATGCGCGCTGATCGCCCGTGTATCCAGTCTTGGTCAAAGGCCGACGCCGCGCCGCCCGGCCCGTACACGACCAGGGAGAGTGAAGAAGATGGATCGCTTGCCCGCTTCGAACTGCTCGCGGCCTCCCTTCCTCGGTGGCCCGATCCGGACCGTGCGCGGTACCGCACACGCGGCGGAATGGCCCGCCGGCGACGTGCTGGCGCCACTGATGGGCGCCGTTGCCTCCCTCACGGCGAGTACATCAGGCGGCGAGCCTCAAGGTCTTATTGGTCTCTCGGCGTTGCAGAGGCTCGCTCCGGAACCGGAGCGAGCCCCCTGCATCACAGCAAGGGGGCAGGCCGAGCCCCGTCGGCTGTCGCGTGCCATCCGGGCTGCCGGCGGCCGACCGGACCGGTGTGCGGCTCTGGCGGCAGTTCGACCGCGTCACGCCGTCCATGACCGGTGCGGCCGTCGTGCCCCGGATCCTGCCGCTGATGCGGGTGCATGCGGTGTTTGAACGCGTACGAGTCGCTGTGGCAGCTGTGCTCTCGGGGGTGCTGCTCACCTCCTGCGCGGCGGAGGACGCGATGGACCACCCCGCGTCCGCGGGGAGGAGGGCAGCGGAGAGCGAGTCCGTCCCCGCGGACGACGTCGAGCAGTTGCGGGTCGAGGTGCTCGAGGATCTTCCGCATGATCCGCAGGCGTTCACCCAGGGACTGGAGATGGCCGGCAGCACGCTGTACGAGGGCACCGGCCTGGCCGGTCGGTCCTCGGTGCGGGCGGGCCCGCCCGGCGGGCGCCCGACTGTCCACACGGCGCTGCCCGCGCCGTTGTTCGGCGAGGGGATCACCGTGCTCGGCCGGAATCTCTGGCAGCTCACCTGGCGGAACCGGATCGCCATCGAACGCGACGCGCGGACGCTGTCGGAGGTGCGCCGTGTCCCGTACCCCGACGAGGGCTGGGGGGTGTGCCACCAGCGGCCCGGGAACCGGCTGGCGACAAGCGACGGATCGTCCCAGCTGACGTTCCGGGACCCGAGGACGCTTGCGAAAACGGGCGACATCACCGTCACTCAGGACGGCCTCCCGGTGACAGGGCTGAACGAACTGGAGTGTGTCGACGAGGCCGTGTACGCCAACATCCTGCCCACCAACCGGATCGTGCGCATCGACTCCACCACCGGTGCGGTGACGGCGAGCATCGACGCCTCGGGCCTGCTGCGCGAGGACGAACGCGTGCACGGATCCGTACTGAACGGTATCGCGGCCGTCCCCGGTACCGACCAGTTCCTGATCACCGGCAAGTTGTGGCCCAAGACGTTCCGCGTCGTGTTCGTCCCGGCAAAGCCCAGGGCGCGCTGATTCGCTGACGGGCCAACAGCTCGAACACATGACAACCACCCGGCCTGAGGGGCCGTCACACCATGGGCGATCAGCCCTCACACGGACCGTACGGCCGCACCGTGGCGCGCAGCGGACGGACCAGCGGCTGACGCAGCACGGTCGGGGCGAGGTCGCTGCGCGGCTCCCGCAGCCGCAGCACCAGGGTGCGGGTGGAACCCGCAGGGTGCTCCAGATCCAGGGTATAGACCGGATGTCCCCGCTCGGTGGCGGGATGGAGCTGCGCAGGCCGACCGTCCAGGGTGGCTTTGATCAGCTGAGCCTGCTCGCTGGCAAAGTACGACACCAGCAGCCGGTTGTCGCCGGGCCGGGTCGGGTAGGGCGGCCTGTCCACTCGCTGGGTGACGTACGTGGGCAGTCCTGAGGCCGGTGCCCGGTTGGACAGGCGTACGGTCACAGTGACTTCACGGCCTTCCGCCGTGCACCGGCCCGGTTCCCACACCAGGTTGCGATCCAGGTAGTAGTCCAGTTTGGTGCCCGCCGCGTTGGTCACCACCAGCCCGACGAGCGGTGCGGGCGCGTCCGGCAGAGCACCCCCGAAAGGACGCTTCCGCACCTCACGCTGCTCGTCGGGGTGAGCGCTCCACACCTTGATCCGCCCATCCTTCATCTGCTCTCGCAGGGCCGTGAACAGTGCCAGGCGGCGCGCCGGATCGTCCATGGCTCCCATCAGCCGATCGGCGACGGCACGCGCGACATCGAGGAAGAACGCCTTGCGCTCCGGGATGCTCTCGTATGCCGCATAACTGGTGCGCTGAGTGAGAGCGACCACGTTGGCGGCGGAAACGACGGTCCCGTCGGCCAGCGAGGCGGATCCGGACTTCGCGAGCAGACCGGACAACGCACCGGGATCGAGGGAGAGAGCGCCGTCCAGTCGCTGGTCGGCGTGTGCGCGCCAGGCGGCGGCCCAGATACGGGCGGCGTACGGGAAATGCGGGCTCAGATTCGAGTTGACCCACGTGCTGGTCGGAGCGTTGGGGCCGTAGAGCCTGGCGTACTCGTCCGGCAGATCGACCGCGGCACGGATGTCGGACAGTTCGGTGTCGTTGCCGAAGTCCTCGAAGCGCAGCCGGCCCCCCTCCGAGGTGAGCACCGCGAACGCCCCGGGAAGCCCGCCGGTGCCCCGGGCCTCGGCGGCGTTCTCGAACACCACCAGATAACGCCTCGGCCCGTCTGCTCCGAGCATGGGCGGAACCACCCTGGCCGCCATGGCGGCGTCGTCCGTGACGGTGCTGATCGAGCCGAGCTGCTCCGCGAGTCGGGCCCGGGCGGTGTCAGCGGCCGGCAGCCACGTACCGCTGGGCAGCTCGTCGACTTCTGTACGCACTTCCGAGGCGTTACGCGCGGCCCGTGTCAGAAGGGGAGCCGCGCGGCCCAGCGCGGCGAGGTCGAGGTGTCCGCTGTCGCCTCCCGTGGTGGCTCCCAGGTGGGCGGCGGTGCGTGTCAGTGGAGGGAGCACCTCGTGGGTCAGCCGGTCGGATGCTTCGGCGATACCGCGTGCGGTGCGCAGCGGTCCTCCGAGGAGAGGCACATGGGCCGCGGGGTACCAGGCCGGCCCGGTGGTGAGGCGGTGTGCCCGGGCCGCGTGTCCCGCGGCGCGCTGCACGGCGGCCTCGACAGTCCTCAGGTGCGGGGCGGAACCCCAGGTCGGGGCGGCGGCACCCTGCCCCCGCAGAGTCTCCAGACTCCGTTGGGCGGCGAGCAGTTCGCTGCGCGCGAGCACAGCGGTAACGGCGATCCAGCCGACGCCTGCCAACAGCAGGCCCACGACGGTGCACACGGGCAGGAGGACGCGGCGATGGCGAAGCAGACGGCTGACAGTCCGGAGGTCCGGGCTCTTCAAGCGGGGCATTTTCACACGCTGCCCCTAGTAGGCACCGTTACCGCGCAGCACTGCGGGCAAGGTCCGCAAGAGGATCGCCAAGTCCAGTCGGATGGACCACGCGTCAACGTATTCCAGGTCAAGGCGCAGGGCGTCCTCCCAGCCCAGGTCGGACCGGCCGCTGACCTGCCACAGCCCGGTCAGCCCCGGCCGGACCTGAAGGCGACGTCGGGCCTCCCCCCTGAACGCCGAGTCCTCCACTGGCAGCGGCCTGGGACCGACCAGGGACATCTGCCCCTTCAGTACGTTGATCAGCTGCGGCAGCTCATCCAAGGAGTAGCGGCGCAGCCAGCGCCCGACCGCGGTCACACGCGGATCCTCACGAATCTTGAACAGGTGCCCGTCGGCCTCGTTGCGAGCCGCCATGGCCTCGCGCATCCTCTCGGCCCCGACCCGCATCGTGCGCAGCTTGAGCACGCGGAATTCCTCGCCCCGCCAGCCCGTTCGTCGCTGCCGGAAGAGCAGGGGGCCCGGAGTGTCGGCCTTCACGGCGACGGCGGCCGCCAGAAGAACCGGCGCCAGCACCAGGAGCAGAACACTGGCCCCCACCAGGTCAATGACACGTTTGGCCGCGCGACCTCCCCGCGCCGACTGCCGCCGCTGGCTCGGCCGATGGTGTGCCGTCTCTCCGGTAGATACGAACATTCCATACCTCTTTTGCCACAGAACGGGTGAAACGCAATCTGACCAGGTGACATATGACGGAGAAAGGCGGTAATCGACGCATAACTGAGTAATAGATGGAAACACGACACCAACCTGAGCTTCGGCAATGACACTGCTACTTGCCACCCGTCCCCCTGGGGCGGGGCGGCCGAGAGGACGCGCATGCGTGCGGTAGTGACGGGCGGGGCCGGCTTCATCGGTTCCCACCTGTGCGAGCGGCTGCTCCGTGAGGACCACGAGGTGGTCTGCGTGGACAACTTCCTGACATCCAGCCCCGACAACGTCGAACACCTCACGGAAGACCGGCGCTTCCAGCTGAACGACTGGGACATCACCCAGGGACTGGAGGTGCCGGGCCAGGTGGACGCCGTGTTCCACCTGGCCTCCCCCGCCTCGCCCGCCGACTACCTGCGGCTGCCCCTGGCGACGCTTCGTGTGGGGTCGGCCGGCACTTGGCACGCCCTGGACCTGGCCGCCGCGAAGGGCGCCCGCTTCCTGCTGACCTCGACATCCGAGTCGTATGGAGACCCGCTGGTCCACCCCCAGCCGGAGAGCTACTGGGGCAACGTCAACCCGGTCGGCCCCCGCTCGGTGTACGACGAGGCGAAGCGCTTCGGGGAGGCTCTGACGATGGCCTACCGCAGATGCCGAGGCGTGGATGCCAAGATCGTGCGCATCTTCAACACGTTCGGCCCGCGGATGCGCGCGGACGACGGGCGGGCCATCCCCACCTTCATCAGCCAGGCACTGCGTGGCGTGCCCATCACGGTCACTGGCGACGGCAGCCAGACCAGATCGCTGTGCTACGTGGACGACGTGGTCGACGGACTGCTGCGCATGCTCGCGAGTGACCACGGCGGCCCAGTCAACCTCGGCAACCCCCATGAGGTCTCCATGCTCGAGCTGGCCCAGTGGATCGGCAAACTGGCCAGGACAGCCCCCGACATCGCACTGATCCCGCGCCCCCAGGACGACCCGGAGCGGCGGCGCCCGGACATCACCAAGGCCCGCGAACTGCTGGACTGGGAACCCACCACCCCGGTGGAACGAGGGCTGTGCGACACGATCACCTACTTCCGGCGCCGGCATGTCTCAGGAGACTTCACCGAACCGTGCAACCGCCCTCTCTCCTCGTCGCCCATCCCGCAAGCCCGCTCATGACGGTTCCGACCCCCATCCAGCGGACCCCTGCGACGCCCGCCGCGCCCGTGGTCGAGTGTCTGGGCGTGCCCATCACGGCGCACACCCGGGAGAGTGCGGCCCGCCATGTGCTGCACCTGTCTCGGCGGATCCGCGAGTCGCGCCATGCGCAGCCCGACCCTTCAGAGACCGTCACCGCCAGGCAGGGCAGCGACGTCCACCTCTCCAATGCCTACACGCTCGCCCTGGCGGACCGGGACACCGAGCTTCGCGGCGTCCTTCGTTCGGCCTCTCTGAACCTCCCCGACGGTCAGTCAGTCGTCTGGGCCAACCAACTGCTCCACCGCGGCACACCACTGCCAAGCACTCGCGTGTACGGGCCCGACCTGCTTCTGGACGTCTTTGCCCTTGGCCAGAACACCGACGTACGCCACTTCCTCCTCGGCTCCACACCTCATGTGCTGGAGGGGCTCCACCGGGAACTGCGCCGCCGATTCCCCAAGGCTCGGATCGTCGGCACGTGCTCCCCTCCGTTCGGCCCGCTTAGCGCCGATGAACTGCGCCGCCAGGCCGAAGAAATCCGTGCCGCCGACGCGGACATCGTCTGGGTGGGCCTCGGCACCCCGAAACAGGACCGCTGGGCCGCCGACCTGTGTACCCAACTACCCGTGGTGGCCGTGGCCGTGGGCGCGGCGTTCGACTTCGTCGCCGGTGCCAAACGTCAGGCTCCGTCCTGGATGCAGAGCAATGGGCTGGAATGGATGTTCCGCCTCGGCTGCGAGCCACGTCGTCTGTGGCGGCGGTATCTGTTCGGCAACGCCCGTTTTCTGCGTGGGGTGGTACGGCAGGCGACTCGGGTCAGAGCTGCCGACACGATGAATGGATCCGGCGCGGGGTGATAAACCCACGGCTACCGCACGTTTGGGGCTGGCCGATTCGTCGCCGGATTTCTGCGGTGCTGAATTCATTCGCCGTCGACGGCTGGCGAAGCTCCACGCGGACAAGGGCTACGACTACGATCACCTGGGCCGATGGCTTCGCCAACGCCGTTTCCGTCACCGCATTGCCCGCAAGGGCATCGAGTCCTCCACACGGTTGGGACGCTACCGCTGGGTGCTCGAGAGGACGGTCTCCCGGCTGTGGATGCTGACGCCTGCACCGCCGCTGTGAACGCAAGACCGAGCACTTCCTCGCGTTCGCCGGCGTAGCCGCCGCCCTCATCTGTCACCGCCGACTCACCAACTGAAACGACGTCCAGGTCCGTACACCCTTCGACCCCGCCGAGGGTGCCGCCCCTTTATCCGCGGGACTCAGCCGCTGTGGCTCCTATCCGAAAGGCCTGCGCGCATGCATTCCGTCCTGAAACCGTCTGGACAAGGTCTCCGCTCCGGCAGCCCGCGCATGACAGGGCTCCTTACGCGCCTCTCGCAGCGGCTCCACCGCTGCTATGCCGTGCGCAGCAATGTCCGTGTGGGCCCTGATGTGCACATCGGTCTCGGCTCGGTGCTCTGGGCGCCCCGGCAGCTGACCGTCGACGGCAACGTACACATCGGCAAGGGCTGCACCATCCAGGTGGACGGCTCCATCGGCACCGGCGTGCTGATCGCCAACCGCGTCGGGATCGTCGGCCGCACCGACCACGCCCTGCGACAGGTGGGCTCACTCATCTGTGACGCCGATTGGGTGGGCCACCATCCGGAGAGGCTCAGCAAACCGGTGCGGATCGAAGACGACGTCTGGATCGGCTTCGGTGCCGTGGTGCTGAGCGGCATCACGGTCGGGCGAGGCGCGGTGGTCGCAGCCGGTGCGGTGGTCACCGGTGATGTGCAGCCGTATGAGATCGTCGCCGGGAACCCGGCCCGGCCTGTGGGACGACGCTTCACCGACGGGGAAATCGCTGCGCACGAGAGGCTGATCTCCCGTCAGCGTGACCGCGCCAGCATCCGTTCCACACCGTCGGCAAAGCGGCTGCTCATCTCCTCGACAGAGTAACTTTCAGCCGCCGCCCGACAGCCGTCCTGAAGCCGCCGCAGCCGCTCACGGTCCCTCAGCAGTCCGACCACTGCATCGGCATACCTCTCGTCGTCCTCGGCCGGTACGACCAGGGCGTTGCGGCCGTGTTCCAGATAGCCGAACTCCACGCCGTGAAAGGGCCAGTGTGTCGTCACGATCGGCGTGCCCAGTGCGAAGGAATCCACCGCGCACAGCCCCACCGCACCCGGCATCAGCATCACCTCGCAGGCGGCTCCGAGCAGCGCCTTCTGTTCGGTGGAGGCCCTTCCCACCCATACGGCGGGGCGTGACTCCTCCACGAGGCCGCGCTGCACCCCGTCACCGGCCACCAACAGCCGAAAGCCAGGCACCCGTGCGGCGATCCGGTCCACGGCGCGGAGCAGAAAGGGGATGCGCTTGGGGGCGTCGAGACCACCGATGAACAGTGCGGTACGGCCCGGGATGAGGCCGTACCGCTCGTTCAGCACGGCGAGCTGAGCGGGCGCGATGAGATCAGCGGCGGCCATCACCGCCCGGGTGTCGGTCGAGTTGCGAACTACAGTGATGCGGTCACTCGGGAAGCCCCAGCTTTCGAGGTCCCGGCGGCCCTGCTCTGTATAGGCGAAGAACCAGTCCGCCAGCCGCGTCATCGCGGTCTTCACGGCTGCCGCCAACGGCAGTGGGCGGTAGCTGTACGCCTTGCCCTGCCCCCACAGTGCCACCGGTGGTCCCTTATCCAGACGGGACCGCAGCAGCGGCGCATACGACTCCGTGCAATGCAGCATGTGCTGCAGCACCAGGACGTCGGACGTGTGAGCCAGCTCGCCGAGCCGCCGCCAGAGCAGTTGCTTGGGGCCCAACCGTAGGACCTGCTGGGGCAGTTGGACCGCGTCGGCGAGAGCACAGGCGTCCGAGCGATGTGCGATCTGCCCGATGGGGGATCCGAGGGCCAGGATCAGCTCGATGCCGCGCGATGCCATGTCCGCGTGAAGGCACTCGTAGAACGGCACCCGGTAGCTGTGCAGATACGGCTGCACGACGGTGACGCGCGGCCGTCGGTTCATGGCCGCTTCGCCTCCTCACTGCGGAACAGCACCAGATCGCACTGGAGCATCTGTCCGCTGCGCGGGTCGGTGAAGCCGGGGATCGTGGCCATCAGGGTAAATCCCAGCTCCTGCTGAGTGAGCGTGAGTGCCTCGCTGATGAGCAGGCCGTCCTCGTAGAGCGGGACGAACGAGGTCTCGACCTGCAGACCGACGCAGCCCTTGGCGTACGGACCCGCGCCGCGCAGCACATGCGCCTCATAGCCCTGCACATCCAGCTTGAGGAAGACCCGCTCCCCCGGCTTGGTGACCTCGAACCAGAGTTCGTCGAGCCGCCGCAGCGGCACGCTCTCCGTTCCGTTGTAGCGGGCGTGCGGCGCCGCGTCAGCATGACGGTCTAGCATCGGCAGCAGTGAGCTGCTGGCGCCTGCGTTCGCGGCGACGTTGACCGTGGCCGTGCCGGACTCGTCACCGAGCGCGTAAGGCAGCACGATCCACCGGGGGTCCGACTTGGCCCGCCGGCGCAGTGCCTCGGCCGGGCCGGCCAGCGGTTCGAAGGAGACGATGCGCCCCCGGTAGCCGCTCTGCCGCAGCATGCCCCCGTACTCGCCGGAGTTCGCTCCGACGTCGAGCACCGCGTCGACGCGGTGGGCCTCCATGAGCTGCACGAGCTGAGGGCCGGACCAAGTGGCCGGGTAACGGGCGATATCGATGCCGAGTCGGCGTCCGGCATTACGCATCCGGTGCAGGATGGTCACAGCGGAGCTCCTATGCAAACGGTCACAGAAAGAGGGGTGGAAAACGGTCCGACACCATGGCAGCCGTGGTTCTCTGCACGAAGAGAACAGCCACTCCACCACGTACTTCCGCAGTCATCACGAGACCCGCGACAGTCTGACACACCATGGCGACATATCCGACATTTCGCCCTATATGAACTAACTTCCCCTCGTGAACCAGTCGGTGTACGCGCGCGCGATATCGTCCAGCGAGAAGTGCGTACGGATCCGGACCCTCCCCGCTGCGCCGAGAGCCATCCGCTGCTCGTCGTCGCGGGCCAGTGCGATCATCGCCTCCGCGATCCGGACAGGGCTGTCGATGTTGACGAGTAGGCCCGCGTCTGCGACCACCCAGGGCACAGCTCCGCTGCGCCGACCGGCCACGATCGGCAGCCCCATGCCCATGGCCTCGGCGCAGATCATGGAAAAGGACTCGAGACGGGACGGATGGACGAGCACATGCACCTCGGTGGCGAGGCGGTCCAGCATCGCGGCGTGCGGCAGTTGTCCGGCGAACTCGATCCCTGCGGTGAGTTCCCGGTCCGCCGCCCAAGCCCGCGCAGGGCCGCCGGGACCGTGGTCCGAGCCCAGAAGCAGCAGCCGGGCGCGCGGGATCCGTATGCGCACCAGGGTGAAGGCCCGTAGCAGCGCCTTGGTGTTCTTCATCGGTCCCCAGCCCTGGAGAGCTGCGGCGAACACGGGGGTGTCACCGGGCGGCGACGCAGAGGAGAGGGGCAGGGCGTCGGTCCGTACTCCATTGGGGATTACCTCGATCGGTCGGCGCACCCCCAGACACCGCCTCAGGTGCTCTGCCGTGTACGGACTGTTGGCGCTGAGTGCAGTGGCACGGTGCGCGGCGGGCAAGGCCTGAGTGTGGCGCACCCAGCGGTAGGTGCTGCGCATCTCCCAGGCGTAGCGCAGAGGGGTGTCCCTCGCAGTGACGAAGGCGGGACGGCCGCTGGCGATGGCGGCGAGCGCGTATTCGTACGTCCAGTGGGCGCTGACCACATCGGTGGGATGCTCGCGCAGTGCGGCTGCCAACTGCCGTCGCTCGTATCTGAACAGATCGCGTGCCCGGTGGGAGGGGCGCATCGGTGTGACAACGAGTTGCAGGCGCCCCGAGCCGAACATCGCGCGAGATGTCACTTCGTCGCTCATCGCGAAGACGGTGACCCGGTGGCCCTGGTCGAGCCAAGTGCGGGCCAGCCAGCCGGTGGAGGGCCCCCGTGGGACTGCGGGAACCTCGCAGTCCATGGCGGGGCGCAGAGGACTGAGGTCCACCGGGCCGGTGAGGCCGATGTGCATAGGAATTCCTCCAAGGCTTCTTCGCAGCAGAGGCACCGGTGCGCAGCCACACGTCCCCGAGCGGACCGAACGAAGAAGTTCGATCATGTGGAACTACTCGGGGCTCGCCATCACATACAGCGACTGGACATCGTCGTTGCGCTCGGGGAATTCTGGGTATGCAGCGAGCAGATCAGCCTCACAAACTCGGCGTACAATCCGGAACCCGGCCTGCCCCAGGGCCCATGTGAGGAGTTCGAGATCGAACAGATTTCGATGCTGACCCCTCTGATGAAAGAAGTCGTTGATGAGGTGCTGGACGGGTGCCCCATTCAGCGTGAAATTAGGAAACCGCTCACAGCGATCCTTCCAAAGCTCCGCCCCCTTGTCCTGCACATATGCGGCACAGACCTTTTCCAGGTCCGGGCACGACAGCCACACCTGACCGTCGGGCCTCAGGATGCGGCGCATCTCACGGAAAAGCGGAATGAGTTGCTCGTGCAGTTCGAGGTGTTCGATGACGTGCTGCGAGACGATTACCTCGGCGCAGTTGTCGGGCATCGGAAGCCGACGTGCCAGCAGATCGATATCGAAATCCGAGCGGGAGATGTCGCAGTTGAGCCACCCTTCAACCCGCCGCATACCGCATCCAAGGTGCACACGGTGAGTCGCCTCCACCGACAGCTTCGGCCCGGGGCGCAACCGGGCCACAGCACGGGTGGTTTCGTATTTGAGCTGAAAAATCGTCCTCGGATCCAGCCTCAGGCTGGATTTCACCGATTTCACTACCGAATTACCCATTCCATGATTTTCGCTTTCATCGGGGCCGGATGAGTCGCACAGCAAGAGGCTCTGGCACCATGCTAATGTCGCTATGCATAATTCCTTTGTCTGCCACGCAACGCCCTGCCAAATTCGACCATCCGGGTAGCTCCCGATTCATCGGCGGGTTTTGGCACCGACCGGTTTCGGGTCCGCTCCGGGATGCGTGCGAGGCCGATGGGAGCCCCCTTCAGGGCGGGGACACCGGCACAGTCATGGGCCGCTTCGCTCGAGACCTGGACGGCGCAGCAGTCCGATCTCGGCGACCGCCCGGTAGGACGAGAGCCGACTGCGCAGCAGCAGACACCCCAGCAGCACCGGAGACATGGCGAGCACCGCGCCGGGCAGGCCGCCCAGCGCTGAGTTGCCCCAGCTGCCGACTACGGCCAGACAGGCCCCGGCCGCAAGGTGCGTGAGGTGGGCGCGGACCACCGCGCCGGCGCCGAGCGTGTCCGTCCCGTGCCAGCGGATCAGCTGAACGGCGTGGCCGACGGCCAGCCCGGCCGCTGCGGCCGCGATGAACGACAGTGGCTCGCGCGAGCCGACGGCGCCGACGAGCCCCACCCCAGTGACGGCGAGCAGAACCAGCTGGGTGCGGATGAGATCGCGCCGGGCCCCGCGGGCCAGGTCCAGCGCACACCCAGCTGCGTATACGACCTGCAGCGCGGCGCTCACGGCGAACGCGGGCACCAGCGCCACGGCCCCTTCCCAGCCGGGGCCGAGCAACAGGGCGAGCGCAGCGGGTCCGGCACCGGCCAGGGCGCCGAAAGCGACGAAGCCGGCGGAGGCGGCGTACAGCAGATGCTGCGCGGGCCGGGTCAGGGGCAGGCCCTGGCTGCGGCGGTCGGCAAGCAACGGTACGGCTGCCTGGTTGAGCCCCTTGATCAGGACGTTCACCGGTACGTCGGACAGCAGCTGGGCACGGGACCAGAGCCCGGCCATGCCGGGACCGAGCAGTCGGCCCGCCACCCACAGTGGGGCACTGGCCCCGAGCGTGCGCAGCAGCGCGAAGCCGGTGAGGAACCCGGACAGCCCCAGCAGCGAACCGGACGGAGCATCCGAGTTGCGGGACAGAGAGAGCTTTGCCCCCGTTCCGCTCACGGACAGACCGAAGGTGGTGAACGCTGCAACCGGAAGGGCCAGGGCAAGGGCGGCCGGAGAGCCGGTGCGGGTGAGTACGACGGCCGCCACCACGCAGCCGGCCGCCTGCCCGGTGAGTTCGGCGACCGTTGCGTAGCCTGGCAGGCCGACCCGGCGCAGCGCGGACACCAGCACGCAGCCTGTCGGCGCCACCAGATACTGGCAGCCCAACAGCCGGAGAAAGAGCGTCAGTTCGGGCATCCCCCACAGCGCCGCGCACCACGGGGCGGCGACCTCGACGACCGCCCAGCAGGCCACGCCGGTCAGCAGCGAGAGCCGGAGTGCGGCGTGGAAGAGGGCGCGGCTGAGTTGCTCGGCACGCAGGACGCAGGTCGCCAGGCCCGCCGTGGCGATCAGCCCGGGCAACTGGGTCACCGTGAGGGCGATCGCATAGGCGCCGAAGGCGCTGTGCGGCGCCACGCGCGCGGTCCAGGCGGTGTAGCCGAGCTGGAGGATGACGGATACGGCGGCGCCGCCGTAGCTCCAGCCCAGCACGGACAGGACTCGGCCTGCGGATTTCGGGGCATCGGTCATGAGGGGGTGAAGGGGGCGGTCGTCAGCAGGAAGTTCTGGTGGCGTCGGGGAGGGACGAACCCGGGAGGCACGGCGACTGGCCCGCGCGGAGCGATGTGGTGGACGTGGTGGTAGCCAAACTCGGCGGCCGCGGAGCGCAGCCGTTCCAGGGCGGGCCGGTCGAGGCACTCGGCGATCACGATCGGACGGCGGGCGTCCAGAATCCGGGACATGCCGCGCAGCACTTCCGGTTCGAGACCTTCCACGTCGATCTTCACCAGGTCGACGGGCCGGTCGCCGACCGCGAGGTCCGCCGTGGTCACTTCCACGTCGACGGCGCTGCGCCCGGGGGCGTCGGCTTCCTCGCGCAGGGTGGCTGTGGTGATGCGCTCGGGCACGGTGAGACGTGCCCGGCCAGGCTCCTGCGAGAGAGCCTTGGCAACGACGTGCACCCTGGGTCCAAAACCGTTGACGTCAAGATTGCGGCGCAGCATCCGGGCCGCGACCGGGTTGGGCTCGACCGCGACGGCGTGCAGCCGCGGGTTGGCCTGACAGGCCAGCAGGGTGTACAGGCCGGCGTACGCCCCGGCGTCCAGGAAACCGCGCGCGGTGCGGGCGAGCCGGTAGAAGAGCGGATGGGTGGCCTCTTCCCACAGCCGTAGGTCCGTCCAGACCACCGGCCCGGCGAGTACGTCGTCCGGGGCGCAGTCGTACCGGAATGTGCTGCCGTCAGGTGCGTGCAGCTGCCAGACGCCGGTGGGGCGCAGATGCTCCCAGACGGTGAGCGGCACATGGCCGCGTACGGTTCCCGCCCGTACCACCCGCTGAAAGGTGTGCGATCGCATCAGCAGGTCACGGACACCGCGCAGCACGGGTTTCACGGTCATACGTGCACCTCCGTCACCGACGGCACGGCTGCCTCCATGGCGGCGATTGCCGCCCAGGGATCGGCGGGTGGTGGAGGCACGTCGAGATGCCAAGAGAGCATGTGACGCAGCGCGTTGAGGTTGGTGAGCCGGGTGCGCACCCAGTTGTGTCCGGCGATCCCTGCCCTGTGCAGCGTGGCCGGGTCGTCGCGCAGCAGCTCGCGGACGAGGCCTACCGCCTCGTCCGGCGTGTCCGCGAGGTACAGGCCCTGCTCTGGTCCTGGCAGCCAGGGGGTGTTCAACGGCCGAGTGGTGACATGAGGACGCCCCGCATAGAGACTGATCGGCAGCCGGTTGGAGAAGTAGCCGTCGCGACCGGGGCAATGCTCCCAGCTCACGCTGAGCCGGGCGGTACGCAGGGCCTCGACCTGTCGGTCGAAAGGAATGGGGCCGAGCACGCCGTGGCCGGTCCACCCATGACCGTGCACCGCGAACCGGCAGTTGGGCAGCCGCTGCAGGGACCGCACGAACCGTCTGCGCTCCCGAGCGCCGTCGAGCCGCTCCAGCACCCTGAACCGTACGAAGCAGTTGCCGATGTGCATCACGTCGTACAAGGCGTCATCGGGTGGCGGCACGGGCCCGGTGTCCCACAGCCGTTGCGGAACCGTCTGCGCCACATACTGTACGGCCCGTGCGGTGTATCTGCCGAGCAACTCGGCCTGCACCCCGAGGCCCGAGGTGAAGACCGTGTCCGCATGCCGGAGCCAGTAGATCATGGAAGACGGCACGGGCTTGCGGCCGCCCCAGGCATCGCCCTCCCATAGGACGACCACCGGGGAACCCAAAGCGCGCAGCAGACCCGCCACATCGTCCTCGGTCCAGGGGAAGTTACCCGGCGATTGCACGAACAACAGGTCGGGGCGGGCCTCCTGGGCGGCGCGACGGACTTCGCGCAGTGCGGCCTCGCGGCCCGCGTCGAGTAGCGCTGCCGGGACGAGCGGCACATGGATGAGCCGCCCATCGGCGGCGAGGGCCGCGAAGGCGCGGCCGAAGGAGAGCTCGGGGCCCAGCTTGCGGTCGTTGCTCAGATGCAGCACTACGGGGGCGGTCATCGCTCAGGCTCCCGTCAGCGAACGCTCGCGGGCCGGGCTGGGGACAGCGGCCAGCTCGGCGTCGACCATGATCCGGGCGAGTTCCGGAGCGTGCACGGTGGCCCGCCAGCCCAGTTCGCGTTCGGCCTTCGAGGCGTCACCGACCAGGTCGGGAACCTCGGAAGGGCGTAGATAACGCTCGTCGAAGCGGATGTGCCTCTCCCAATCGAGGCCCGCGTGCTCGAAGCAGAAGCTCAGAAAGTCGCGGACGCTGTAGCTGGTGCCGGTGGCGACCACGTAGTCGCCGGGCTCGTCCTGCTGGAGCATGCGACACATCGCGTCGACGTACTCGGGCGCGTAGCCCCAGTCGCGGCGGGCCTCCAGGTTGCCGAGATGGAGGACGTCCTGCTCGCCGCGGGCGATACGGGCAGCGGCGCGGGCGATCTTGCGGGTCACGAAGGTCTCGCCGCGGCGCGGGGACTCGTGGTTGAAGAGGATCCCGTTGACGGCGTGGACGCCGTACGCCTCACGGTAGTTGCGGGTGATCCAGTACGCGTACACCTTGGCGGCCGCGTACGGCGAGCACGGGTGGAAGGGCGACAACTCCGATTGCGGGGGCACGGTCGCCCCGAACATCTCAGAACTGGAGGCCTGGTAGAAGCGGCACGGCAGCCCGGTCATCCGGATGGCTTCGAGGAGACGGGTGGTGCCCAGGCCCGTGGTGGTCCCGGTGAACTCGGGTTCATCGAAGGAGACCCGGACGTGCGACTGGGCGGCCAGGTGGTAGACCTCGTCGGGCTGGATGCCCTCCAGCAGGGCGGCGATGCGGGAGCCGTCGGCCAGATCTCCGTAGTGCAGGCGGAGCCGAGCGTCAGGCTCGTGCGGGTCCTGGTAGAGGTGGTCGATCCGCTGGGTGGTGAAGGTCGAGGAGCGGCGGATGAGGCCGTGCACCAGATAGCCCTTGGAGAGCAGAAGCTCCGCTAGATACGAGCCGTCCTGGCCGGTGATGCCGGTGATGAGCGCGGTTCTGTCGGACACGGCGACTCCTGGGGGGTGTAGGGACGACGTGCGCTGCGCGGCTGTGCGCAGGCCGCCAGCAGGCCGAGGATCACAGCCTGTTCGGGGAAAAGCGCGTACGTGGTCATGAAGATCAAGTGGCCGCAGACGAGCAACCGGAGGAGCAATCTGTCATCGCGATCCGCGCCGACCGCGCGCCAGGCCGTGGCGTACATCAGGAGGAGTGCGGCGACGCCGAGGAGGCCGAGGCGCAGCAGGACCTCCAGGTAGTGGTTGTGGGGTGACACGGTGATGAGCATTCCGTTGACCACCCGGTCGTACCCGGATCCGAAGGGCAAGCCCAGTAGCCAGTCAGGCGGCCCTTCGAGTTGGCGCAGCAGCGCCTGCCAGCCCTCCATGCGCCATACCAACGTCCTGTCGTCCTCACTGGAGGCGGCGAGAGTCGAGGTGGCCTCTTTGGCGGCTCCCCAGGAAACGGCCAGCAGACCGAGCACGCCGAGGGAGCCCAGAACGGTCAGTGCCGCGGCTCGGGATCCGACCTGCCTGCGACGGGACAGCAGCCACCCCATGACCATGATGCCGGTGGCCAGCCAGACGGTGCGGTGCTGGACCAGGACAACGACCACCAGGAGCGGCCAGGCCAGGGCTCTGGCCCGCACGAAGCCGTAACCGCACAGCAGCATCACGGCCGCCTGGCTGATGATCAGGGCTTGGGCGGCATCCACCGGGCGGGCGTTGGTGAGCACTCCGTCGACCGTGATCCAGTCGGAGCTGGAGCCGATGCCTGTTCGCAGCCACCACAGCAGGGCAAGACAGGACAGGGCACAGGCAGCTGTGACCCAGATGCGGGCGACCGCGCGCACCAGGTCCCGGCCGGGAAGGACAGCGACGAAGAACGCGACGCACAAGAACTGGACGAAAGTAGTACGGGCTTCGTTGCCCGCCGTTTGGACGCCGAAGAGTCCGAAGCCGCGGATCAGCGCATAGGCGGTCAGGGCCAGCAGAGCGAGAAGCTCGGCCGGTGCCCTGCGGCCTCGATTCCTTCGGAGCAGGATGAGCGCGGCCGTCAGCAGACACACCGTCAGCACGTCCGTGGGCCTCAGATCCAGACCTGCGCTCTGAGGAACCTGACGCACGCTCTGCTGCGACTGCCAGAGCTGGACGGCGGTGTAGAGGCCGATTCCCCAGACGGGCCAGCGGACGAAACTCGCGATGAGCGCCGCGCAGACGATGAGCGCGGCGCAACCGAGCAGCAGTGTCGTCGGATCGCGTAGCAAGGGATCATCCCCCCGCGGGGGAGCGACGAACGGACGCTCGCACCGCGGTCTTCACATAGGGCGAGAACATCAGCAGTGGAGCCCACGGCCAGGAGTGTCGCAGGCAGTAGATCCACCATTGACGGGGCGGCAGTTCACGCTGCGAGGTAATCCGGCGCAGCGCCTCTCGTACGCCGATGCCCGGTTCACGGGATCCCGTGTGCGGTGGGTTGCGGTCGCAGAAGCCGACGTGGTGCGGCGTCACATAAGCGGGGATGCCGGCCCGGCGGACGCGGAATCCGTGATCGTAGTCGCCCATGCCGTGCTGGAACACCTTGTCGATGTCGCCGACCCGTTCACATACCGTCCTGGGCAACAGCACCACATTGCCGTTGTACGTGTCGCAGGGCTCGGGGCGCCCGGTTGGCTCGACCAGCGCGAGCGCACGGCCGCGCCGCCCCGAGTACGTGGTGCGCCCGCCATCCGAGGCGCGTACCGCGCCGACGACGACCTTACCGGGTCCGACCTCGTGTGCGGTGTCGAGCAGTACTGCGAGTGCGTCCGCTTCCAGCGTCACGTCGTCGTTGAGCCAGAGCTGGTAGTCCCAGGCCGGTTCGCCGGTTCGCCGACTGATGCGGCTCGAGATCCGCATACCGTGGCTCCAGTAGACGTCGGTGCCGACCGTGGTGACGTCCACCTCGGGGTGGGCCACTCGGACGGCCTCGGGTGTGCCGTCGGTGCTGCCGGCGTCGACCAGGTAGGTGCGTACGGTGGTGTCCTCCGGCAGCCCGCGCTGTCCGGCGAGCGCGGCGAGCGCGGAAAGTGTTTTGTTGCGGCGGTTGTGACTGGTCATCAGTACGGCGATCCAGACTGGTGGCACGCGGGACTCCTCAAACTCGAGCACCTCATCATTGCCGGATGAATTTCCCATGAGCGCTCAACCAGACCGGGCGCTGATCCGAACGGTCTCAGCCGATTTGACTCCCGACGATCGCCGCTCCTCATCACCGGCGGCAATTGCATGATCCTTTCCTACCGCATTTCCCATACCGAGCTTGGCGCTGTACAGAGGAAGACGGGATCACAGGACCTCGACATGATCCCCTCGGCAGCGATTGCGGGTATCAAAAATGTACGTGCCGGCCTGCTTGACGAGCGCATAGTCGAAATCATCGTGGTCGGTTGCCACGACGACGACGTCGGCCGCCCTGATCTCAGCTTCGGTCAGTTCCACACAGATGATGTCCGGAGGGAGGAGATAGGGATCGGTGTGCGGCTCCACGGCGGCGACATGAGCACCGAGACCTTGCAGTGACCGGGCTAGCACGATGGCCGGTGACTCACGGATGTCGCCGGTGTTCTTCTTGTAGGCCAGGCCCAGTTGCAGGACCCGGGAGCCATTTACCGATTTACCGCGTTCGTTCAGGCCCCGGCTGATCCGCCGGATGACGTGGTCCGGCATGTGATCGTTGATTTCGTTCGCCAGCGCGATAAACCGGACTTCCTGCTTCAGCACTCTCTTGACCTGCCACGACAGGTAGGAGGGATCCACCGGCAAGCAGTGCCCACCAACACCTGGGCCTGGCCTGAAAGCCATGAAACCGAACGGCTTCGTATCGGCGGCCTCGATGACTTCCCAGATGTCGGCCCCCAGCCCCCTGGAGAAGGTGGCCATCTCGTTTACCAGGGCGATGTTGACGTGGCGGAACGTGTTCTCCAGCAACTTGGTCAGCTCTGCAGTACGGCAGGAGGACACGGGCACGGTGCGCTCAACAACGCGCTCGTAGAAGCGTTCGATGCTGCTCAGCGATGCAGGGCCGATCCCGGAAATCACCTTCGGGGTGTTCTCCAGTTTCCAGTGGGGATTCATCGGGTCGATACGCTCGGGGCTGTAGCCGAGGTGGAAATCCGCACCGGCCTTCAGCCCGCTGCCGTCCTCCAGCAGCGGCTGGAGCAGACTCTCCGTGGTCCCCGGGTATGTCGTCGACTCCAGAATCACGGTTGCCCCGCGGGTGATGTGGGGAGCGATACTCCGGGCGGCGCATTCCACGGAACTCAGATCGGGCACACCGTCGCGCAGAGGCGTCGGCACGGTGATCGCACAGATGTCGAAGTCGGAGATCCGGTTGTAGTCGGTGGTCACGTTGTAGCGGCCGCTGTCCAGAGCGCTGATCAAACGTGTGTTGCTGACTCCCCCGATGAACGAGTCACCGGAGCCCAGACGCTTGACCCGCAACTCATCCGTGTCCACGCCGACAACCGAGAATCCCGCTTCCACCGCACGAACGGCCAGTGGGAGACCTACATATCCCTGACCGACGACGGTCAGCTTGCGCTGGTCTCGGCATGGGCGTTGACCCACACTCATCACCCCGGATCTTCAGGAATCGAGTACTACGATGCCAACGTCGCACTCCTGGCCGCTTTGATTTCACCCTCCCTCCGTGTGTCCTTCGGGGATCACTCTGATTCAGCAACCGGGGTCCAATGCCAGTTACGACGGAGTTCCAGTGGGTGAATCCATCCGTGAGGTCGGGCGCGCAACCGAAGAACCGTCGCTGCCCAGCCTTTGCGTTCCGGACGTGGTCAGTGCGAGGGATGTCGGCTCGGCAGCGATGGGCGCCGTGAGCGGTCCACGCTCGATCGGCACGTGAAGAGAATGGCCCGCAAACTGCGAGACTTGATGGCCCGAAGCCGAGTTCTGTTGGCAAGTACCGCCAACAGCAAATTTCTCGGACCGATCTCAGGAGGCGTGCCGCGAAGTACGTGCGCTCCATCTCAGAGCGTATGCACGAGCCCAGGATCGCCAGGCACGTGAGCGAATCCTGATCAGGACCGACGCCGTGGTCGGGCGGTACGACTTCCCCGCCGACTTCCCACCGCAGTTCCGCCGGTTCAAGGCGTTCGGTGAGCGTCATGCATACCGGCTCCAGGATGTACTGGTGAACCCGCACAGCGGGCTCACCTGGCTGCCTGGCGGCCAAAGGCATGCGGTATCCACAAGGGGGGCGGGCTGACCGCCGAACGGCAGCAGTTCCGCGAAGAGTTACGGCTCAAGGCGGCCGAGAGGTTCGCCTAGTGCTCTGACCGGGAAGGTTCACCGGGGTGCAGGTAGGGACGAGTGGATGGGGCCGCAATCTGTCTACCGTCGTCAGGGCTACGCCAGGGCGATGCTCACCGCGTTGGTGCATCGGGCCACTGCCGAAGCCCGAGTCAAGACCGTGCGGGTGACGATCAGTCCTGACAACACCGCATCCCTGGCCACCATTTCCGGGTTCGGCTTCGTGGAGGTCGGAGAGCAATGGGACGAGGAGGACGGCCTCGAACTCATATTTGAAGTTCCTGTCTGATCAAGCTGCTGTTGAAAGCGGTCTGCCGCCCCAGCGGATGCCTTTCTCGCTGCGGATGCGGGCACGTTCCTTGCGCTGGGCGGCGAGTACATCGGGGTGGCGGGCGTTGGCGTTGCGCCAACGCAGGTAACCGTGCAGGGCCCGGGTCTGCGCGGGTGGCTGCGGTGGTTCGAATTCGCCAGGATGAACTGCCGCAGCGGGCCGAAGTACGCCTCGATCGGGTTGGCCCAGGAGGCGTAGGTCGGGGTGAAGCACAGCTCGACCTTGTTCTTCTTCGCCCAGCGGCGGATGTCCGCGCCGGTGTGGGCTGAGAGGTTGTCCAGAATGATGTAGATCGGGGCGCCGTCGGGCCGGGCGGCACGGATCGTCTTCAGCGCGGCCAGGCTGTTGGCGGTGCCCTTGCGACGCCGGTTGACGCCCCACAGCCGGTCGTCGCCGACGGAGTAGCAGCCGTGGAAGTAGGTCACGCCGTGGGTGCGGCGGTAGGTCGCCGGCAGGCGGTTGGGCTTGCCCTGCTTCGCCCAGCAGGAGCCCGCGGTGGGCCGGATCCCCAACGGCCCGAACTCGTCGAAGGCAAAGACCCGGTCCGGGAAGCGTTCCAGCACGTGCTCGATGCGGTCGAGCTTGGTGTCTCGCTCGGGGTCGGGGGACTCCTTCCATGTCCTGGTGCGCTGGAAGGTGATGCCACGGCGCAGGAGCAGGCACCGTAGGGCTTCCCGGCCGATGCGGATGACGCGTCCGTGCACGCGGCGCAGGTAGGCGGCGAGTTTGCGGATCGACCAGCGAGTGAAGGGCTGGCCGAGCGTGGTGGGGCGGGTGGTGGCCGTCTGGACGACGAAGTCCTCGTCGTCAGGCTTGAGCAGGCGGGGACGGCCTCCCGCCCACCGAGGGTCCAAGCAGTCCAGGCCGATCTCGTTGAACCGGTGGATCACCTCCCGGACGGTGTCCTCGTCGGCCTGGACCAGCTGCGCGATCACCGGCACCCGGTTTCCGCCGGCGGATGCTAACAGCATCATCGCCCGCCGATAGCGCACCGAGCTGGTATTGCCCCGACGCACGATCTGCTGCAGCTTCTGCCCTTCCTGATCGGTCAGCCTGCGCACCCGCACAGGCTCGGCCACCACACCTCCAGCAGTCGGAACGAACGTCACCGCCCATCCAACCGCTCCCACCACCAACCCTGCGAACCTTCCCGGTCAGAGCACTAGGGTGAGGCGAGCTCGGCGATCGCGAAGGACCTGCGCGTCAGCGTCCGGTCGGTGCGGGCGTTGTCGAACGAAGCCGACGTCGAGCACATGATGTGGGATGCGGGCGTCACCGTCGTCTACGCCCAGGAACTGTCTTTCGAGGAGCAGCGCACGCTGTTTGCCGGCGCCCGTATGGTCATCCCTCCGCACGGGGCCGGTCTGGCCAACCTGGTGTTGGCTCAACCGGCCCAGCGTGTGGTCGAGGTGTTCCCTGTCGGCTGGTTCAACGACTGCTACGCCCGCTTGAGCCGCAACCTCGGCATCGACTACGAGTACGTCGTTGCCTCGCCCGCAGGCGAGGGAGGGGGCGTCGTACCGCTGGATCGGTTCGACCTGCTGTTGAAAGAAGCCTCGTGTACGGATTACTGAGTGGTACGCAACCGCGGCCATCAGTCGTGGACTGCTCGAGTACGGCGCCGGAGTGAACTCGGGCTCTCACGTACACAACACACCCTACGGGCAAGTTGTGCGTTATATGTCCTGATTATGCTGCCGTCTGTGCCTCCCACAGACTTCCTGCACAGCACATGCGACCTGTTCTTGCGCGTTCCGGGCTGCCAAAGGGCTCTTCGCGCCGCAGCCCTCCGCGGCCTGGTCCCTCGCGCAGTGTGGAGACGCCTGCATCCCACAGGGGAGTGGGGCCTGCGGGCCCCCGACGGAAGCACTTTCCGCTATGTCAGCAGCGACGCGGACATTCTGGCCCGAAGCCTGATCTGGACCAACATGCGGCACTGGGAAGAGACCACTCACCCGCTCGTCCACCAACTCTCCCGACGCGCACGGCGGTTCGTCGACATCGGCGCCTTCTCCGGCATTTACACCCTCCTCGCCTGCAACGCCAATCCGCAACTGGCTGCCGTGGCTGTGGAACCCAATCCGGTCGCAGCGCGCATGCTGAGCCGCAACGTTGCGGCGAACCGCCTCGAGAGCCGCGTCACCATCATCGACAAGGCACTCTCGGACACGCCCGGGCGCACCCGGCTGAGGATCCCCGCAGACGCGACGGCCGCCTCGCTCCTGGCCGCGCGGACCGCTCAACATGTCATCGACGTGGACGTCACAACGGGCGACGACGTGCTCGGCGGACTGCCCGTCGACGTCATGAAGATCGACGTGGAGGGACTCGAGCCACAGGTGCTGCGCGGTCTGGAGAAGACCATCCGCGCCCACCACCCCGCCATCATCGCTGAGTGTCTCGACAAGGCGGCCCTGAGCAGGCTCCGCGAGACCGCTTTCGACCTCGGCTACCGTCACATTCAGCATCTCGGCAGCACGGGTCCGGTGCCCGTGACCGCGGACCTCGTCCCACCGGCTCGCTATGCGAACTTCCTCATCACCCGGGGCTCAGTGGCCGCAACGCGGCTACTGAGCCCTTCCTAACCTTGCGTCTCCGGGCGGGCCCAGCCCGCTGGCCTCTCCTCGTTGGGCCGCCGCCCCACCAGGCATGTCATCTTCTCGCGACCAGTGATTTGGGGAGTCCGACGAAACGTTCGAACCAGATGCTGGAACCGGGGAAGTAGGACCGCATCTCGGTTGCGGACACCAGCTCGACTTCCTGGACGTCGCGGGTTGCCTGTGCTCGCTCCGCGCGTTGGATGTGCCCATGCGGCCAGTGCTGCGAAATGGCGACGCGAGCCCGGAACGGGAGCCAATGCATCCCCGGAAACAGCCAATGGGGCTCGACGGGAAAATAGCGGTAGGGGGTCTGTACCCAATGGTGGCCCGCATGGGCGTGCACCATGTCTGCGAACTGCTTTCGCCGATAGTGTCCTCCCACATGCTCCAGGACGGAATTCGAGTACACGAGGTCGAATCGCTTGGTGGACAGATGTCCTGGCAGGGAGAGGCTGCATGCGTCCCCGACGACCGACGTGATCCCGGGTTCTGCTTGCCGGGCGGTGCGCGGGTCGAGGTTGACGGTCACCACGTGCGCCGGCCGGACCGGCGCGTGACGCCACGCGACCGGGGTGCCACCGAGATCGAGTACGTGCATGTCGCCCAGGTCGGGAAAGCAACGCAGCAGTTCGTCCCAGCGCTTGGCGCGAGCCTTGTGGGCGAGGGTCCCAGGCCTTATCGGGTCGGCGACATTCTTCTTCAGCATAGTGGTTCCTCGCCGTTCGCATATCGCGCGGCGCCGTATTTGAGGTCTCGTTGCTTCAAAACGGGGGTTCCTCACCGACAGAGCTGTCACACAGCGAGAACACCGCCCAAACACGGCGCTCAGACGCTTTGGTCAGCATACGGAAATCTGCTCAGGAGGCT
Source organism: Streptomyces sp. NPDC006365 (assembly GCF_042870755.1). NCBI lineage: Bacteria > Bacillati > Actinomycetota > Actinomycetes > Kitasatosporales > Streptomycetaceae > Streptomyces > Streptomyces sp. NPDC006365. The sequence goes on along the minus strand of NZ_JBIAHS010000002.1, from coordinate 191,840 downwards.
GCATCATGACGGTGTGTCGCATTTACCGACGTGCTGTGACTTCCATTGAGCTCGCAATGCGTTCACTCTCATCAGCCCCTGTGCACAGGCGCCCATGAGGAAGGAGCCACACCCATGAAAACCGGTACGAGAGATGACCACGACGTCACAGACCCGCCCTCCTCGGCACTGAGCGATGCCTGTACGGCACGGGACGGGAGGATCCACCGCCCCCTCGACCGCTCGGCACGCGTCTTCGTAGCCGGGAAGAGCGGGCTCGTCGGCTCGGCGGTGTGGCGGCGCCTGAGGCGGGAGGGGTTCAGCGATCTGGTCGGGCCCAGGTCGGCGGAGTTGGATCTGCGCGAGCGCCGCGCAGTCCTCGGCTGGTTCGCGGCCGCGCGGCCCAACGTGGTCGTGGTCGCGGCCGCGCGGGTGGGGGGGATCAAGGCGAACGCCAGTCGGCCTGCCGAGTTCCTGTCCGAGAATCTGCGCATTCAGGTGAACGTGCTGGACGCGGCCCTGAAGCACGGAGTCCAGCGGCTGCTGTTCCTGGGGTCCAGCTGCATCTACCCCAAGTTCGCCGAGCAGCCCATCCGCGAGGAGGCGTTGCTGACCGGACACCTGGAGCCGACCAACGATGCCTACGCCATCGCCAAGATCGGCGGCATCCTGCAGGTGCAGGCGGTACGACGCCAGTACGGTCTGCCCTGGATCTCCGCGATGCCGACCAATCTGTACGGGCCCGGCGACAACTTCCACCCCGAGCATTCCCATGTGCTGCCATCTCTGATCCGGCGCTTCCACGAGGCGAAGGAGTCGGCGGCGCGGAGTGTTGTGAACTGGGGAAGCGGGTCGCCTCGTCGTGAGTTCCTGCACGTCGACGACCTGGCCCGGGCCTGCCTGCACCTGCTGGAGCACTACGACGCGGACAGTCCGGTGAACGTCGGCACCGGCACGGACCTGACCATCCATGAATTGACGCAGCTGGTCGCGGATGTCGTTGGGTACCAGGGCAGCATCGAGTGGGACAGAGAGCAGCCGGACGGCACCCCGCGCAAGCTCCTCGACGTGTCCCGGCTCACCGCGCTCGGCTGGGCTCCTCGTATCGGCCTGCGGGAAGGAATCTCCCAGACGTACGCCTGGTACGTGAAAAATCTCGAGTCCGGCACGCTGCGGCACTGACCGACTCCGTGGCCCGCGTCGGGGTCGGGGGCCGGAGGCGAATCACCCGTGCGGTGCGCATCCGTAGTAGATCTACGGCACACTTCGGCCCAGCCTCGGCAGCAAGTGGCGGCCGGTCAGAGAGGCCTGGACGGTGCGGCTCTTGCCAGAATCCCGGGTGATCGGGCTGGTGCCGGGGTAGTTCTTGCGGGTCTTCGCGCTGGCGTAGCGGGGGCGGGCGTCTCGGAACTCGTGGAGCATCCGGGCGCCGGTGATCGGCCCCACCCTGGGCAGGGAGAGGTAGATCCCAGCTCGTTCAGCGGGATGATCAGCTTCGCGTACGCCCCCGTTGCAGCCGTGTAGGCACGGGCTACCGGCTCAGGCAAGGCCAGGTGCGGCGCACGCAGGGGGCCTGGATCGACAGCAGCCGACAATACGCAACTGCAGTAGCCGACTGTCTGTCAGCCATGCACTTACATAGGCTGCTTGTTGTGCCGCACTGGGCTCCGGCTGCCTGGGCTTCGACCGCCTGTCCCGGAGGTCTTGCTTCGAGGCGGTCCGAGCGGCAGCGGCCGACAGCGGGCACCTGTCGACGCCATGAGGTCATGCGTCGGGTGATCCGCCGTCGGCCGCCGGTATTGCTACTTGGCTTCACAGCTGCCCGATGGAGCCGAGTGGTCAGTTGCGCTTCAGTCGCCGGACGGCCATCATCGTGCCGCCTCCGAGCAGGAGCAGCCCTGCCGCTCCGCCCAACAGAACGGTCGAGCGGTCCTCACCGGTCTTGGCGAGGTGAGGCTTGTGCGAGCGTACGGTGATCTCGGCTGAGAGGGTCCGCTTCGATTCCTCTCCCTTGAGACGGAAGGTGTGCTGGCCCGGGTCGATCCACTTGGGGATGGTGACGGTCCCCTCCACTGTGCCGTTGCTGTCGGCGGTGAAGCGGCCCAGCTTGATCGGTTTCGAGAGGAGGAATGCACCCACCCCCTCGCCCGGATCGAATCCGGTTCCTGTGAAGCTGAGGTCGTCTCCTGCATCTGCGGTGGTGGCGCTGAGGGTCAGGCCCGGGGATCCGGGTGGATACGGCTGGGAGTGGGCAGGCTGCGCCCCTACAAGTGGGACTGCGGCCAGGACAGCAGAGGCTGCCGTGGCCGCGAAGGCGGCACGCCACCTCGATGAGGCCGTCATCGCATTCACGCTCCTCAAGTGGAATCAGGCCGACGGCATGGTGCGACCCGCGAGTACGGTATGTGCATAGATGGCACTGAATGGCGCTTGTTAAGCGCATTCGGGAGATAAGGCGCTGTATGGCTTATGTAGATCACTGGGTCGGCTGCCAGTGCCCGCACGGCACGAGGGGCAGCGATGCGCTCGGCGCACTCCGCTCGAGGAAGAAAGTGGCCAGCCATGCGGTGCACCATGGGCCGGGGAACCCGCGGTCTGGCATGTACCTCCGCTACCCAGCTTCGGCGCGATGGTGTTGGCATCCACCCCCGCCCATAGGCCTCGTCAGCGGTGACCCAGGTGACGGGCAGGCTGGCAGCCAAGCACGGGCAGCGTCGCGCAGCGCCTCCGTTGCCCAGACCTGCCGTCAAGCAACCGCTGCAAGCCGTCCGAAGTAAACCCGCCCCAACTGGCGCGATCCCGAACCTCGGTCCAACATCACAGCCGGGAAGAAACGCTATTTGGCGTCCCCGTCCGGAGGAGGTGTCGAGTGAATACTGGCGCCGCGTCGCACGTCTTGGTCTCTCTTCTTCCCTCCTGGAGGGTGTGTGCCCCCGTTCCGCGTACTCGTGGTGTGCACCGGCAACCTCTATCGCTCTCCGCTTGCCGAGTGCCTGCTGCGACACCGGCTGCTCGAGCACCGGCAGGTGGTCCATTTGAGCAGTGCCGGCACCCGCGCCGTCGCGGGTATGCCCATGGCGGCTGCTGTTGCCTCCTTCCTCCTCGGCCGTGGCGTGCAGCCCTGCGTGATGGGCTCCCGCCGACTGACCAAGGAGATGGTCGAAAACGCGGACCTGGTGCTGGGCGCTGCGACGGAACATCGAGAGGCTGCTGTACGGCTGTCCCCTGTGCGTGCGTTGTCCCGTGCCTTCACCTTCCGCGAATTCGCCCGGTTGGTGCGTTCAGAGGACGCCGCAGGAGTGGTGGATCCGGCCGAACGGTTTGTGACCCTCGTCCGGGGCGCGGCTGCTCGCCGTGGTGCCGTGTCGACACGCACGGGTGACGTAGACGTGAACGACCCACTTGGCGCGCCTCCACAACAAGTACATGAGTGCCTGGTTCAGATCGAGGAGGTTGTGGAGCGGATCGTCGCGCCCATGCGGACCGGATAACATCCGCCTTCGTCAACCGCGAGCCAAGTCCTACCGGCTCGGTGGCTCCGGCTTCGTACCCGGCCGTCAGCGACTTCATGAGGTGACGTCGTGCGGTCGCAGCTGCTGAGCGGATCTGGAGCACTTCCTGGTGGTGCGCACGGTATCGCCGGCCTGGGCAACAGGCCGGCGGGCCGTTCGAATCGACTCGGCTCCGGCTGCGGCCGGCACCTGGAGGGCCGCGCCCTCCTTCTCGTAAGGGCGGTGCAGATGGGTGGCGACTGGTGACGGGCCGGTCCCCGTTGGCTGTCCTCAGGCGTCCTGTAGTTTCCCAGGGGTGCGCGTCGTGGTTCCGGTCTCGCGCAGCCAGTTGATCACGGTGCCGTTCGACGGCTTGGTGCCGGCAAGGCCGCGACACGCGCGACGAGCGTTGCCTGCTGGCGCCCGAGCAGATGCGTCCTCAATACGGTTGGCCAGCGAACGCCCGGCTCGTCCGCACCGCGGCATCGACCGCCTTGCGGGACGACATGCAGCAGGTTGCCGAGATGGCCATCAGCACCATCACCCTCGCGGAACTCTCCGCGGGCCCCCACCAGGTACGCGGCGGCAGCGAGCAGAGCGACTACGACGAACACGCCGAGCGGGCCCGCCGCATGGACGTCGTGCAGCGCGCCGAGAACGAATTCGACCCCATCCCCTTCGACGTGGAGGCGGCCAGAATCTGCCCGGCCGTCGTCTCCGCAGGCCGTAAGCCCCGTCGCCGTCTGGCCGACCTGATGATCGCCGCCGTCGCGGCCGCCGAGTAACTGCCCCTATTTACCACCAACCCCGACGACTTCAAGGGTCTCGACGACTTGATCACAATCGTGCCCGTAACGGCGGCCCGAAAGCCTGCACGACCGGTAGGACCGCGTCTGAGCGACCGCCGCAACGCGACCTCGATCCGCCCGACATCGGCGAGCGGCGCGCTCCCGCGTCCGGAGTGCCGCGGGGCCCTGCTGCGACTCCGGCGCCGTGGTAAGCCGGGGCAGTTCCCAGCCAATGAGCGCAGGAAGTGACAGCAGGCGCCTTGACGGCTTTCGTTCGCGAGCGATCTGCGTTTACGCCGGTGAGCTCATCGCTAAGGCGCTAAGGCTCTGACACCTTCTAAGCGCTTGGCCGCAGGTTCGAGTCCTGCCGGGACCGCCCTTGTCCGGTCAGGGCACGCTTAGCGCTTTGACCTGCACGAATTCATGGTTTCCGGGGCCGAGTGCCTGGTCCGCCAGTCGTGCACACCTCCAGGTCGGCCATCCGGGCCGCGCCGTGCGCGACGGACGCTCCGAGGCGGTGTTCACCACCGCCGCGCGAGTGGCGCGCATCGGCTCGCGTGACGCCGGGGGCTCGCCACGACTCGTCCCGGTCAGCGCTCCGCCTGCTCCAGTGATCGCCCCCGCCGGTGCGGGCGACGCTTCGGCACGTCTCAGCCTCGCCGACTGCGCCTGCCTCGGCGCCGCCCCGATGCCGCCCGGGTGCCCGCGCCCGCACAGCCGAGGGCGGTCGGTCGCGCTCTCATCGGCGCGGACACGCTGGAGTCGGCTCAGGTCTCCCTTTCCGGTACATAGTCTGCTTCCTCCAGTCCGAAGGTCCAGGCGACGCCCTGACGGGCGGTCCGGGTCCGCGGTGGCACCCGCAGCCAGTAAGTGCGGTGGGTGCCGTCGGGCTCCGGGGTGGAGTTGACCACCTCGACCATCAACAGCGGCTCGTCTCCATCGAGTTCGATCCGCCACAGCACACCGGCCTCGTCCCGCTGCACGGGCTCGGCCCCGGACTCCTCCAGATAGCGGTCGTAGCCGTAGTGCTCCAGCATCACGCGGCGCAGCTCGGCGTTCTCCTCCTCGCGTATCCGTCGCGGGGTCAGCCCGCCCAGTTGGCCGAGGAATTCGGCGGGGACCGGCATGCCGCGCCAGGCGTGCAGCGCGAATCCGTCGGGGAAGGCGAGCGCCGGTCCGTCCCCGCGGTCGAGCCGACCCGCCTCGTCCCGGTGCAGCTCCACGGGGCGTTCGCAGACGACCGCGGTCTTCTCGTACGGCCACCACCAGCCCGCGGCGCGGGCGACCGTAGCGATCCCGTCGAGCTCTTCCCCGCCGTCCTGGCTGTCGAAGGATGCCAGCCACGCCGCGTCATGCTGCCCCAGGACCGCGTCGAGCAGCACCAGCCGGACAGCCTGCTCATCTCCCGGCACACCGGCCAAGGCCTCGACCACGCCGGCCCGTATGCGCTCGGTCAGCATGACCGTGGTGTCCCACAGCTGAGCGCCCGTCAGGGCCCAGCGCTCGGCCCAGCCGATCGGCCCGAGCCGGTCGAGGACGCGCTCCCGCGCGGCGGCCCACGGCCGGGTGCGCACCGCGTCGCGGACGCTTCGGCCGGCCGTGCCCTCCGCCGTGAGCCGTACGGCCAGTGCCGCGCCCTCGCGGGGCGAGCCCGCCCATACGATGCGCTCCGGCTCGGGCAGGCCCGCCAGCCGGTAGGCCAGGCGCACGCCTCCCTCGGCAGCCGCGCGGTCCGCCGGGCCGGTCGCCGCAACCACCTCGCGCCACAGCATCATCGTGTCCACCTGCGCCGGCTCCATCTGCGTCGTCATCGTGCCGCTCCCCTGTTTTCTCAGTCCGCCACGACGCGCACCGCGCCAGGCACGTACTCACGCTGCCGCACCACCCGGTACCAGCCCTTGACCAGCGGTATCGCCGCGTGCTCCTCGTGCACCACCCGCCCACCGTCCGGGAGATGGAGGTAAGAGGCACCGAACGGCCCGGACTCCCGGACCAAAGTCCCTGGCCCGACCACCGCGTGGGCGTGCCCGGTGACCTCACCCAGCGCCAGCACGAGCCTCCCCCGCGTGTCCCGCGGCTGTCGCGGCAGCCGGTCCGTGCCCGGCGGCACGGCCGCCTCCGCGATGGGCACGATCAGGACATCCCCCTGCCGGTACATGCATGTCTCCCTTCGCCGTCGGCGCCTCGCCGACCGATGACCACGACGCTACGCCGGGGGTCTGACAACGCCCCTCGGACCAGGGCCCGCACGGCCCGTCGGCGGTGTTGTCAGAGCGACTTGGTAGAACTCTCCGCACGAGCAGCGCCCGTCCACCTCAGGAGATCCGCGATCATGTCCCACGTCGAGCATCTGCAGGAACTTCACGGCCTCCCGGCCTTCGACTTCCCCGAGCCCGGAGCGGGTCGGGAGCTGCCGGAGGCGGGCGCCGTGGCCTGGCGGCTGGCCGTCGATCCGTACGGGGACTCCTCGGAGGAGGGGTTCGGTGACCTGTGGGACCGCTTCCTCGACTCCGTGGACCCCACGGGTGTCCGCGCGATCGTCGTGGGTCAATGGGGTGAGCCGTACGACAACGACTCCAGCGGCATCGTGCAGCGCCTCGTGGACGCGCGGGACCGGCTGACCACGCTTCGGGCCGTGTTCATCGGGGACCTGGAGATGGAGGAGGCGGAGATCTCCTGGATCGAGCAGTCCGATGTCACGCCGGTCCTCGATGCCTATCCGCTGCTGGAGGAGTTCGGGATCCGTGGCGGCACCGGACTGCGTTTCCCGGCGGTCCGGCACAAGCACCTGCGCACGCTCTGCTTCGAGGCCGGCGGCCTGCCCGGCGAAGTCGTGCGCGGTGTCGCCGCCAGCGAGCTCCCCGGGCTGGAATACCTCGAAATGTGGCTCGGTGTCGAGGAGTACGGCGGCGACACGACGGTCGCCGACCTCGCGCCGCTCCTGGCCGGCGGACGCTTCCCGGCGCTGCTCCATCTCGGCCTGCGCAACAGCGAGATCCAGGACGAGATAGCCGCCGCCGTAGCCGGGGCCCCGGTCGTCGCCCAGCTGAAGTCGCTCGACCTGTCCCTCGGCGTGCTCACCGACGAGGGCGTGACGGCGCTGCTCGGCGGCCAGCCGCTCACCCACCTGACCTGGCTGGACCTCCACCACAACTTCGTTACCGAGCCGGTGACCCAGCGCGTCCGGGCGGCACTGGAGCCGTCCGGCGTCGAGGTCGACGTGTCCGAGCCCGGCGAGACCTGGGAAGACGACGGCGTCGTCCACCGCTTCACCGCCGTCGCGGAATGAGGCCGTCATGACCTTCGCCGATCACTTCGAGACCTTCCACGGCCTGCCCGTCTTCACCCTGCCCGAACTGTCCGAACTGCGCGAACCAGGTGAGGAGAAGCTGCCGGACGCGGACGCCGTGGCCTGGCGACTGGACTGCTACGAGGCGGGGGAGCTGCCGTTCGACGAGCTGTGGCGGAGCTTCACCGACCGGGTGCCGAGCACGGACGTGCGAGCCCTGGTCATCGGACCCTGGTGGGACGACGAGTACAGCGACCTGCGTCCGGCACTGGAACTGATGCTGGCCGACGCGGGGCGCTTCCCCGCGCTGCGCGCGCTGTTCCTCGCAGACGTCACCGGCGAGGAGTGCGAGATCTCCTGGCTGCAACTCACTGATGTCACTCCCGTCCTGGATGCCTTCCCATTGCTGGAGGAGTTCGGCGTCCGCGGCGGCGACTCACAGGGGTCCGGCGAGGAGCCCCTGTCGCTGCGCCCGGTGCGCCACGAGGCGCTGCGTGTGCTGCGGTTCGAGTCGGGTGGCCTGCCCGGGCAGGTGGTGCGGGCGGTCGGCGCGTGCGAACTGCCCGCGCTGGAGCGTCTGGAGCTGTGGCTCGGAGTGCCGCAGTACGGCGGCGACACGACGGTCGCCGACCTCGCGCCGCTCCTGGCCGGCGGACGCTTCCCGGCGCTGCGCCATCTCGGCCTGCAGGACAGCGAGTTGCAGGACGAGATCGCGGCGGCGGTCGCCTCGGCACCGGTCGTGGCACAACTGGAGTCGCTGAGTCTGTCCATGGGCGCCCTCACCGACACCGGCGCCGAGGCCCTGCTCCAGGGCCAGCCCTTGACCCATCTCAAGCGACTGGACCTGCACCACCACTTCCTGAGCGAGGCCGTGGCCGACCGGGTCCATGCGGCCTTCGGCTCCGCCGGGACCGAGGTGGACCTGTCGGGACATCAGACGCCGCACCGCTGGCGGGACGAGGAGTGGCGCTATGTCGCTGTCTCCGAGTAGTTCCCGGGTGCGGCGCCCCGTCCCCGGTGCCGGCCTTCGGTTCGCCGTCGTCGGCAATCCCGAGAACCGGCGGACGACGATGTTCGCCGACGCCGTCCGCGCGGCAGGCCACCCGGCACCACGCGTGCTCGCGTGGCGGGACGTGCTGCGCGGGCGGTACGCCTTCACGCCGGGCGAGTTCGTACGGATCGACTCCCCCGGCGAGAACGCCGAGGTCGACCAGCTGCTCCGGGGCACCGACGATCCCGCCCGGGTCGAAGGAACGGCTCTGTGGCACCGACGTTTCACCGCTGCGGTCCGGGACGTGACGGGCGCGGCGCACCGTGTGGGCGCGGTGCCTTCCGCCGACCCGGAAGATGTCGCGGTGATGTTCGACAAGCGGCGCTGCCATGCCCGGCTCGTCGCCGCGGGCGTCCCGGTGCCCCCGGCCCTGACGGGTCCGGTCGGCGGCTGGGAGGAGCTCAGGGAGCAGCTGAAGGCCGCCCGTATCTCGCGGGCGTTCGTGAAGCCGGCACACGGTTCGTCGGCCTCCGGTGTCGTGGCACTTACCATGGCGGGCCCCAGCCGGGTGAAGGCGACTACCTCCGTGGAGACCGCTCCCGACGGCCGCCTGTACAACTCGCTCCGGGTGCGTCACTACACCTCGGAGCCCGAGGTCGCGGCCCTCGTCGACGCGCTGGCCCCCGACGGGATCCACGTCGAGCGGTGGCTGCCCAAGGCATCGCAGGGCGGCCGGGCCGCCGATCTGCGGGTGGTCGTGGTCGCCGGACGCGCCACGCATGCCGTCGTACGGACCAGTCGGCACCCCATGACGAATCTGCACCTCGGCGGCGCCCGAGGCGACCTCGACACGGCACGCGAGGCAATCCGGGCCGCGGGCGGCGGCTTCGACGACGCGCTGGAGGTGGCCGAGCGGGCGGCGGCGTGCTTCCCGGGCACGCTGTGTGTCGGCGTGGACATCCTGCCGGCCACCGGATGGCGCCGCTTCACCGTCGGCGAGGTGAACGCATTCGGGGACCTGCTGCCCCGGCTGACCGGCCTGCCCGGCAGCGGCGCCGAGGGCCTGGACACCTACGCCGCGCAGGTGGCCGCCGTACCGGCCGCCGTACGGCGCACAGAACGCGAGGAACACGCCCATGACGCCACCGCCTGACATGAACGAGGTCGTGGGCAGCCACGACCTCCTGCTGGTCACCCTCGACACGCTCCGCTACGACGTGGCTCAGGAACTGGCGGCGGCAGGCCGTATCCCGAACCTGGCCCGACATCTGCCCGGCGGCGTCTGGGAGCGCCGGCACGCCCCCGGCAGCTTCACCTACGCCTCCCACCAGGCGATGTTCGCGGGCTTCCTGCCGACACCGGCCACACCCGGTCCGCATCCGCGGCTCTTCGCCGCCCAGTTCGCGGGCAGCGAGACCACCGCGAACGGCACCTTCGTCTACGACACTCCCGATCTGGTGTCGGGTCTGGCCGACGTCGGCTACCGCACCGTCTGTATCGGCGGCGTGGGCTTCTTCAACCAGCAGGGGCCGCTGGGCTCCGTCCTGCCCGGCATGTTCCAGGAAAGCCACTGGGACCCGGAGTTCGGGGTGCCCTCCCCGACGTCCTTCGAGGCGCAGGTGGCCTGCGCCGAAAGGGTGATGGCCGGCCTCCCCCAGGAGCAGCGTCTGTTCCTCTTCGTGAACGTGTCGGCCCTGCACCAGCCCAACTGGTTCCATCTGCCCGGTGCCACCCGTGAGGTGGGCGACAGCCGGGCTACCCACGCCGCAGCCCTTGAGTACGTGGACCGGCACATGGGACGACTCTTCGCGGCCGCCTGCAGCCGCCGTCCGTGCTTCGCCATCGTCTGCTCCGACCACGGCACCGCCTACGGCGAGGACGGCTACACCGGCCACCGCATCGGCCATGACGTCGTCTGGACCGTGCCCTACGCCCACTTCTTCCTGGACTTCACCGACAAGGCTGCCCGATGACCCTCACCGAAACGGCGGCCCCGCCCGCCGTCCGCCCGTACCAGCACTACGTCTACGCGTATCCGCACAAGACGGCGTACCGCCCGCTGAGCCGGGAGCATGCGTCCTTGCGTGAGCTGTGGGCGGACGAGCCGAAGGACGCCCTCTCGCTCTACTTCCACATCCCCTTCTGCGAGGTGCGCTGCGGCTTCTGCAACCTCTTCACCCGGATCGGGGCGCCCGACGGCCTGACCGCCGCCTACCTGGACGCGCTGGAACGTCAGGCGGCCGCGGTGCGCGAGGCACTGGGCGACGGGGCTCGGTTCGCCAACGCGGCCTTCGGCGGCGGCACTCCGACGTTCCTCGAGGCCGCGGAGCTGGAGCGGCTGTGCGATCTCGCCGAGCGTGGCCTCGGCGCCGATCTGACCGCGATCCCGCTGTCCGTGGAGGCCTCGCCGGCCACGGCGACCGCCGACCGGCTCGCCGTGCTGGCCGAGCGCGGCACCACGCGGCTCAGCCTGGGCGTGCAGAGCTTCGTGGACGCCGAGGCGCGAACCGCCGTACGCCCCCAACGCCGGGCGGACGTCGAGGCGGCCCTCGCCCGGATCCGCGACGCCTCCATCCCCGTCCTCAACATCGACCTGATCTACGGCATCGCAGGCCAGACCGAGGAGTCCTGGCGCCACTCCCTCGACGCCGCCCTCGCCTGGCAGCCGGAAGAGCTGTATCTCTACCCCCTCTACGTGCGCCCGCTTACTGGTCTTGGCCGGCATCACGGCCCGGCGCTCGGCGACGCCGAGTGGGACCAGCAGCGGCTGCGGCTGTACCGCCACGGCCGCGACCACCTGCTCGCGCGGGGCTACGAGCAGGTGTCGATGCGCATGTTCCGCCGTGCGGGCGCCCCCACCACCGGTGGGGAGGACTACGCGTGCCAGACCGACGGCATGGTCGGCCTCGGCTGCGGCGCCCGTTCGTACACCTCCACGCTGCACTACTCCTTCGACTACGCCGTGGACATGCACCGCATTCGCGGGATCATCGACGACTACACCGGCCGCGCGACCGACGACTTCCGCCACGCGGACTTCGGCTGGCAGATGGGCGCGGAGGAGGCCCGGCGCCGTCATCTGCTGCAGTCACTGCTGCAGACCGAGGGCATGCCCGTCGCGGACTACCGGACCCGCTTCGGCACCGCGCCCGGCGACGACTTCGCCACCGAGCTGGCCCGGTTCCGAGACCGGGGCTGGCTGGACGACTCCGCCTCTTTGGACCTCCTGCGGCTCTCCTCCGAGGGCCTGGCCCACTCCGACGCGCTGGGCCCCGAGTTGTTCTCCGCCGCCGTGCGGGAGCGCATGGCCACGTACGAAGCGAAGTGACGGAGCCGCATGGAACTCACGATCCTCTACCGTGGCCCGCTGGCGTCGTGCGACTACGACTGCCCGTACTGCCCCTTCGCCAAGCGCCGGGACACCCGCGCCCAACTGGCAGCGGACCGCGCCGCCCTTGAGCGCTTCGCCACCTGGGCGGCAGCACAGCGGGAGGACCGGCTCTCCCTGCTGTTCACGCCGTGGGGCGAGGGCCTGGTGCGCTCCTGGTACCGGCGTACGCTCGCGGAGCTGAGCCGACTGCCGCACATCAGCCGAGTGGCGATCCAGACCAATCTCAGCTGCCGCACGGACTGGCTGGACACCGCCGACCTGGACACCCTCGCCCTGTGGTGCACCTTCCACCCCGCCCAGACGCCGTACGACCGCTTCCGGGCCAAATGCCACGACCTGGCCACCCGCGGCGTACGCCACAGCGTCGGCGTCGTCGGCCTTCCCGAGCACCTGGAGCAGGCACGTCGCCTCCGCGCCGACCTCCCCGCCCACGTATACCTCTGGGTCAACGCCGCCGAGGGTCACACGTACACGGACGCCGAGGCCGAGCAGTGGTCCGCCCTCGACCCGCTCTTCCCGTACAGCCGCCACCCGCACCGCAGCGCGGGCCTGCCCTGCCGGACGGGCGAGTCCGTCATATCCGTGAACGGCGAGGGCACGGTGCACCGCTGCCACTTCGTCCGGTCGGAGCTGGGCAACCTGTACGACGGCTCCTACCGGCGCGCACTGCGTCCCCGCGCCTGCCCACTGGCAGCCTGCGACTGCCACATCGGCTACGTCCACCTGGAAACCCTGCCGCTGTACGACGTGTTCGCGGGCGGCGTCCTGGAACGAATCCCGGCAACGCTTCCTGAGCGGTTCTCGGCGTGAGGCCCGCAGATCGCCGAGAAACTGGGTTTCGAGAAAACCGCACAGTTGAGGGGACTGCTCGATCAGGTGGCTGTCGTCGTCCGGTCGGCATGACCGGTCCCGCCCGCCTTCGGCCCGACTCCGGGCGGTGGACTGCCTGAACATCGCCGACCTTCTCGACTGTCTACTTCTGCGTGGACCGCTCATCGTGGCCGGGGGGATGTCGACGGGGCTCGGGGGAGCGGAACAGGAAGTCCTCGAAGGCCTCCAGCCCGAGCATCAACAGCATCATGAAGACCGGTAGGAGCAGGGCTATCAAGATCACGGAGCCTCCCGAGGGAAGTGTGATCGGGCTCTGCGGCTGGTTGGTTCTCGCTCGACGCGCTCGCGAGAACGCCGCCCCTCAAGCCGCGCGTCTGAGGGTCACCGCACAGTCACCTCCTGCGTGAAACAGCCGGGTCCCCCTCAGTGTGGGGCTGAACGGAGTAACGCGCATGCCGAGGTCCCGTGTAGTGGGCACTCATCCCGGGCGACCTCGGGGAACATGGGGCCGCAGGGCGCGGAGGGCACCCTCGGGATCGGGGACCGAGAGAGCCAGGCGGCGAAACGGCGCACTGCGGCTCAGTTCGACGCAGAGCACCGCTCCCCCTCCTCGGACCACCGCGAAGTCCTTGCCGTACGGCAGCTGCCGGACCCCCGCGTTCAGCTTTTCGGGAATCCAGACGCCACTCCCGTGTACGCCGCGAAGAGCGCGCCACCAGTCGGGCTCGACATACACGCCACGCAGCGCGGCAACGGGTACGCGAAGACCCCGGCGGCGCGCTGCCAGCTTCTCCCACCAGGCGAGGCGTACGACGATGTCGGCGCCCTCGACCACTACGCGGGCCATGCTCTTCCTCCGGCCAGTACCCACAACGGCAGCACCACCAAGGCAAGGACCGGCACGTCGTGCGGCCTACGCGTACCGATAGATCCCGCTGACGTCCTCCACCTCCCCCGGCGTCACGTCCCACGGCGGCATCCGCTCATTCCGCGCGGCGACCCGGCCGCGCTGTGCGTCACCCCGGGCGAGCGGCTTGGCAGGGAGATAGCGGGCGTTCGGGTGCCGCCGCTGCCAGCGGGACCAGAGGAGGTCGACGAAGGCGTGGTGGATCCAGAAGACGGGGTCGTTGACGGAGGCGCCGCCGACCATCTGGCCGCCGACCCAACGATGGACCCGGTTGTGGGTACGCCAGGAGACGACGCCCCGCCCCGGCCCCCACCCCTCCAGCTTGTTACGGAAGCCCTTGGCCGACGTGGAATTCCAAGGAGCCGTGTCATAGACCGGGTCCTCAAGGGCCAGTTCCAGATCCGCGGCCGTGGGCAGCGCGATCGGATCCTGCCGGCGGCCCAGATCGCGCGCGAGGAACTCGGTGTCGGTGACCCCAACCCGGATGGTCCACGCGCCGTTGCGGTAAGCGAAGGGGCCGGTCATGACCTGCCGGTCGGACCGCCGCCCGGTTCCGCCGAGCAGGTCCTCGGTCCACGGCACTGCCGTCGTGGTGCGGTTACGCGTCCAGTCCCAGTACGGCACGGTCACCGAGTCGTCCACGCGGCGCAGCGCCTCCTCCAGGTCCAGCAGGAACTTGCGGTGCCAGGGCAGGAAGGAGGGCGCCATATGGGCGACGCGCAGCCCGGGCTCACCGTCGGAGCGGTAGTACTCGATGTGCGTGCGTACGAACTGGTCGTACTCACCACGGCGTTTCACCTCGAGCAGCGCGTCGACGAACCGGCGCCGCTCGGACAGGGTGAGCGTGCTGACGTCCTTACGCGTGTACACCACAGCGGTGCTCCCCCTTCTTAGTTCCCGTGTCCCCGCCCGGCGTGCGGCCGCTCGCGTCATCCGGCGCGCCTTCCGGTGCGCCCAGCCCTGCGGTGGGGCCGAGTTCGTCGATGGCCGCGCGCGTGGCGGCGAGCGGAGTCGCGTACGACTGGTAGTGGTCGACCATGCTCACCCAGCTGCCGTCCGCTCGGCGCATCAGATGCAGCGGTCGGCCGTCCACGGCGATGTGCCACGTGCCGGAGCCACCGCCCCCGGACCGCCCGTCGTCGTGCCAGACACCGACGATCCGGCGTCCGCGATACGTCTCCTCGAACCGCGTCTCCTGCACCCCGGCCGCCCTCGACGCCACCACGAACGGTGCGGACGCCATCCCGACCAGCGTCGCGAACGCCACCCGCAACACACGCCGCCGCCCCGCGGGCTCAGCCGCACCGCGCACCGGTCGTAGTGGTGGAAACCTCAATGGTCTGCTGCTCGACAACGATCTGCCTCCTCCTCGTCCCTGTGCGGAACACGCTGAACGCACGGAACACGCTGAACACGGTCAAAGGGCCGATCCCGCATGCGGCGGAATCGGCCCAGGGAGCCCAGGTAGCCCAGGGACGGTCACAAGCACCGATACACAGATCCGGAAAGGAACCCGGGCGGAAAATCCCAGCGAAGGCCTGAGACGAAAGTGCGCTCCAGCCATTCACTTCCGCACGAGTTCTCAGCGCCCCAGCTGGCCATTGCCCACGGTGCCCGTCGTCTTCTCGACGGCCTTGGGCGCCAGGCCCGTCTCCGTGTCGAGCAACTTCTGGCCGTCCAGCCCCGGCGCCTTGACACCCTGAGTGAGGTTGCGCACGTTTCCGTTGAGGTCCGCGGGCTGCCCCCCCACGACGTCGGCGGCGACAGCGGGGGTGGCGAGACCAGCCACGACCAGGGAACCGGCAACGATGGCGGCAGCCTTCAGAGACTTCATCGCGTTCCTTTCTTCGGCAACCCGTAAGTCGCCAGCGGGATTTGCTTCACCGAAGCCAACGAGCCCCGGACACCACGGAAACCCCGAACACCGGAAATTCCGGCCCGCCGCAGAGAAGGTCACCCGAATGAAGGGCGCGTTTTATCCGCGTTTCTCATCCTCCTATGAACGCGACTACCTACACAGGACAACAGGAGTCCGACCGCAGCAGCGGACGCCGTACCGATCCGCAACGGCGTCGGTACGGCGTCCGGGGCCGAGCTGTGCCTGCTTCGCCTCAGGCACAACTCCCGTTCTTAGGAAGACTGTTCAAGGGACAGGCCCGGGATGGGCAGGCCGGGAAGTCCGCCCAGGAGGGCGAGCACTGCGGCCACGAGCTTCTCCGACACGGTCTCGACCGCGTCGACGGCGTCCTCGATGTCACCGGAGGTGGCGGCGGCGACCAAGTCGGTCACGGCCTGCTGCAGGGCGGCGAGCGCATCCTGCAGGCCGTCAGCGGGCAGCTGAGCCGACGTCGCCGGGTCGGCCGGCGTCACGGGCGCCAGGGGCGCGGTGGGAGTCGTCACCCCCGGCGTGGACGGGGTCGACGGGACTGCGGGAGTCACAGGGTTCGCGGCGGCCGCGGCGATGGCCGCCTTGGCGGCGTCGCCGAGCTTCGTCACCTCCGCGGCGGAGAGCGGAGAGTTCTCGGCCTTGAGCACGGCGTTCTGAAGTTCGGTGACCGGGGCCACCACGGAGCTGATGGCGCCCAGCCGCTGGACCTGGCTCTGGAGCGTGGCCGGGTCGTCGGCGGGGGCCGACTGGCGAGTGCTTTCTCGCGCCGTGTCGGCCGCCAGGGTGGTGGGAGCTATGACACCGAGCAGAAACGTGGCGCAGAGTGCAGAGGTCGCGATGCGCCGTGCCGAAAGAGCACGCATGGAGGTTCCTTTCGCAAGGGTGCGTGGGGTCTTGGGGCCACCCTTAAACTGGTCGCCACACACTGCAACCGAGCAGACGCATGGCGTCACCATCCAGCTCCTCGCGACCGGGCATCATCGCTGGTGAGCAGCCATGCCGACCCCCTCCGGACGCCACGCCCCGTTCGGCGCAGCACCCCGACAAACCGGCTGCGCAGCCACCGACACGGGACGGGTGTTTTAGGCATTTCGTCACCCTTGCCTGATGTACGGCGTACTCCGGAATGGGGTGACGCACCGTCAGCCGATTTTGACGTTCCTCGTGAAAGGGCAACGCCGGTCATGCGTCATGCCCGGGGTCTTTCCACTGCGACTCGCACGGAGGTCCGTCCGTCCCATGGCCCATCAGGGCGGGGCGGCCGCCCTTCGACTCGCACGGTGATGGTCAGCCGGTCTGCCGGATCGTTGCGCGGCGCGACGGGGCGGGGGACTTCGCCGCGCGCCCTCCACGTCACCCAGCCGGTGGACGGTGGCGTCGCCCACGTCGTCACCGAGCTGGTGCGGGCACAGCGTTGGTCACGGACGTGGCTGGGGCGCGCGAGAGTCTGCCGCCCCGTCACGGGACGCACTGCCTGGTAGCCCCCGGCCGGCCGGGTCCGCTGACCGACGCGCTCACCCGTGCGCTGCTCGATCCGCCGCTGCGCGAGTCGCTCGGCCGCCAGGGGCGCCGCCACATACTGACCGCGCACGACGTGCGGCACTCGGCCGAGGCGGACGTGGCACGCCGCCGCGCTCGTCGTGGGCCCGGCCGCCACCGCCCAGCGCGTGGCCGCCGCCTTCCTGCGCCGCCTGGAATGCGGCCTCAGACCGGTGGGCATCTTCGCCGGCGACCAGGCAGGCAGTGCAGGACTGCCCGTGCTCAGCACGGATGAGGAGGTGCGGCGGGCCGTCGTCCAGAACGGCGTACGGTCCGTGCTCCTCGTCGGCCCGGTCAGTGAACACGGACCGCTGGTACGGGAGTTGGCCGAGTCAGACGGGGAAAGCGGTGGGGGTTGCATCCGTGGCCGTCGGCGCCGGGGCCGGTGGCGGTCCTGGTGCCGGTACCGACCCCGGCGTCCTGGCGTCCTCTTCCCCTCCGCTGCCCACGAGGCGTCCAGGTCCCGCCAACAGGGCAGCCGCCGCAACAACGCCGGCCGCCGCACACACGGGCCATCGTCTGAGGCACCGATACCGTGCGGCCATGGTGCTCCCGCCTCCGCCTGATCAACGGCGGCCGTAACGGCTGCACTGCCGCCCATTCCTCTGAGCTATTCCCGACATCGAGTCACATATACGGCGACCCCGCCAGCGGAGTCCCTTGCCTGGCCACCCTTTGACCACCCACGCGAGTGAGCCCTGGCCGAGGACGAGTTCGGGGGCCGGACGAGTCTCCGTCCGGCCCCCGAGGGAAGTACTCCCGCGTGAATCCCCGTTACCTCAGCGAAGCGGCTCGACCTCGCCGGTACAGAATGGCGCCGCTCGTCAGCATCAGCGCGGCAGCACCCGAGGCCAGGAGCACCTGCTCATCACCACCGGTCTCAGCGAGCGAGGGCGGCTCCGCCGGGGGCTCAGACGCCGGAGGCTCGGCAGCCGGAGTGGACGGGTGCGGCGTGGGCGTCGTCACCTCCGGCGGAGTGGTGGCAGGCGGTGACGTCGACGGCTCGTCGGGCGGCGTGTGCGAGTCGTCGCCGCCGTCCCCGTAGCCGACGTCGTCGTCGCCATAGCCACTGTCGTCGTCGCCATAGCCACTGTCGTCGTCCCCGTAGCCGACGTCGTCGTCCCCGTAGCCGCTGTCATCGCCGTAATCGACGCCGCGGGAAGCGCCATTCGATCCGCGCTCGTCCGGGCCACTGTTCCGGGGGTACTCGACGGAGGCGTCGACGTCGGCGCTCACACCGACGGAATTGTCGTCGTCGTCCGCGTCAATGTCCACCGAAGCCTCGACGTCGCCGCCCGACAGGGCGCCGGACGATGCCCCGGAGGCTCCCTCGGCACGCGAGTCCGCGAACACCGGGGCGCCGTACAGGGACAGAATGCTCGTCGCGGCGGCTGCCACGACCATTCCCCTGCTCAGGTTCTGTCGCAATCTGGTCGTCTTCCTGCTCGAAATAAGTGGGAGAAGCCGGCATTGAAACCGAAGGAACCGGTCCAAGCCGACCTGTGCCTCAGCCGTTCGGCTGGTCTTCCGACAGCGGCACGGTGGGGGCGAATGAACTGGCTCTCTCGTCAGTTCCTCCCTCTCTTCCTACGACTGCGCCGGGGAGCGGCTTCACGCCTGCCATAGTTTCGCCGCGACTGGATTTTCTGACTGGTCAGATGATGCGACCCGGTGAAGTGCCAGTACCGGCACCCGGGGCACCGATAGATCCGGTCCGGAATCCTCTCGATCAACGGCTGCCTGACAATCCAGACACGAGCCTCGTCCTCAGTACGGAACGAGGCCTTACCCGTTTCCGGACAACGCGGCAGGATGATCGTGTCACTCATGTCCCCTCCGATGTGCGCTACTTCGTGCGATCACCTGCGGCATGACGCCTTTTCAGTTGATCAACCCAAGGAAAGGGAAAGCGCCTCTCCCTCGGCGGATGAGGATTTCACCTCATCCGCCCGTCAGGGAGAGACGCCTTCAGGTCGGGCCACGATCCCCCAGGGAATTGAGAAAAGATGCCCTCTGACCGCCGGCCTGCAATCGAACGATCACCATCCGGCTCCAGGGGGATCAGCCCAGCAGCTCGCTGATGTCAACCCCGGCCGCGGCCGTGGCCGTGGCGGTGTTGGTGTTCTCATTGGTGTTGGTGTTCTCGTTCTCGTTGACGATGACGATGGACGGCTCGTCACCACTGTTGCTCTCGTCGCAGGCGCTGGCAGCCGAGGCAGCTCCCGCGAGGAGGGCCACCGCCGCGACGGTCGAGGCAGCACCGCGCTTCATGGACTTGCGCATTTGATTTCTCCGTTCCATTTCTTCCCCGCTGGAAGAACGCAACCGATGTTGCCTTGACGCGGAAGGCCACACAACTTCAAATGGCCTTGCGCCCGGAACTTCATCCACATGGCCCTGCACAAGCAGGTGATATGGATTACGGACGCCCAGGTCACATCAGGTCGGCCACCCAACGGAGCAACGACACACAAGTTGAGTGCAATTCAATCATCGCCACCTCGAACCCCAGCCCGAATATGCGGGTCGGTAGTCAGCACCCAGCAGCGGTTCTCCAATTCTGCTGACACACGCACTACTTTCAACCATAGGGACTGACGATCTACCGTTCGGCAATGGCACTGCGAGCCAATACAGCAATAGCCGCCGCCCACCCAGGCCCTGTGGGCAGCGGGATGAGCGGCGGCTACGTGCCTCAGACGGGCGCCGACGAGAGGAGCCCTGTCAAGGGTGGCATAACAGCGCCTGCGATGCGGAGCCTATGAGCAACGCTTCTCCCTGGGCGGATGGGGATGTCACCTCATCCGCCCGTCAGGGAAAGACGCTTTCAGGTCGGGACACGATCCCCAAGAGAATCGAGAAAGGGTGCCCCTGACCGCCGAACTAGACTCGAACGATCAAGCGAGGGCTCAGCCCGCCACCGCTTCAACGATCTCCTCGACGATCGAGGCGTCGGCGGCGGCGGTGGCCGTGGCGGTGTTCTCGTTCGCGTTGGTGTTGGTGTTGGTGTTCTCGTTGACGATGACGATGGACGGGTCGTCGTCGTAACCCCCTTCGGAGGCGCTGGCAGCCGAGGCAGCTCCCGCGAGGAGGGCCACCGCCGCGACGGTCGAGGCAGCACCGCGCTTCATGGACTTGCGCATTTGGTATCTCCGTTCTGTTTCTTCCCCGTTGGAAGAACGCAATCGATGTTGCCTTGACGCGGAAGGCCACACAACTTCAAATGGCCTTGTGCCCGGAACTTCATCCACATGGCCCTGCACTGCAGGTGACATCGGTTACGAATGCCCAGGTCACATCGGGTCGGCCACCCAATAGAGCAACGACACACAAGTTCAGTGCAGTTGAATCACCGCCATCTCGAACCCCAGCCCGAATGTGCGGGTCATTAGTCAGCACTCAGCAGCGGTTCTCTAATTCCGCTGACACACGCACTACAACCAAAGGGACTGACGGTCCACCGTTCGGCAATGGCACTACGAGCCAATACAGCAATAGCCGCCGCCCACCCAGGCCCTTGCGGACAGCTGGATAGGCGGCGGCTATGTTTGTTCTCAGAAATCCCCCGGACTCTAAGAAACTCGAGGCCGGATCAGCACCGAGCTTGGCACGCAGTTTATCGAAAACGGCCTGCACGTTCGGCTCGTTGTTGGGCGGTCGCTTGTCGTAAACAGTCTTACCGGCCGGCTTCAGAGGGCGACCGCGGTTGTCGCCCAGCCAACGTCCAGGCTCAGGTAGGCCCGAACCCGCTGGCGTCGAACACCGCACCCCCGAGGGTGGTTGTGGTCATCCCGGCCCCGAAGGCGTCGGCACCGCACACGCACATCCAACGATACGCAGACGAGTCTCCCGCGAGCCGCCCGGCGTTGCGTCGGACTCAACAACGGTCAGGTCTGTCATCAGCGGCCAGTCGGTGCCCCCGAGCCCGGCGACACAACCGCCACAGGTCATCCGCCCGACAGAGGGCAACAGTCATACCGGGCCCGGGAATCAGGAGGCCCTCATTGAGGCCACGACGAAGCTAACGGAGCACCGTCAGGTGGTGCAGATCGTGGTGGCCTCATCTTCGGTCTCGAACGTGGCGCAGACTTGCGGGACCTTGTTCACGGTGACCGTGAAGTTCTGTTCAATGCCGGCCTGAACGGTCTGTCGGTTCTTCAGGACGGAGTTGCCGACGGCGATTCTCGTATCGACGGTCCGCGTCTCGTCGCATGCGATGGTCAGGGTGACCTTACTGGTCACCTCACCATCCTCCTTCTCGATGTCGACGTCACAGGGGAAGCCCTGCTGCACGGCAGCCTGCGCAGGCACGGCGGCGAAGAGCGGTGCGGAAGCCAGCAGCACGGTGGCCGCCGAACGGAGCATGCGGTGAGGCATGAGGTCCTCTCAAGTGTCACTGGGGGGGCAGGCCGCCACAGACGGTCACCCACGACCGTGGCGCGCAAATTCCCTTACGCGCCTTTTCGGGAAGATGTGACCACGGGCACATGAATCACGCAAAACGCGTTGCTCCATTCAGCTGATCACGCTTCGTTGCAGCCCCGCATCCCCCGGCTCGGCGGCCACAGCGGCGCATGCCCACCACTTCCGTGTGCGGGAGTGTCAGCTTCCGTACAGCGCATCGATCTCAGCCGCGTACGCCGCCGTCACCGCGTGCCACTTGATCCTCAGGAACGCCATGAGGAGGCCGTCGTCCTCGGTGAACTCGCCCTCCACGAAGCGGAACTCGCGGATGGACTCGGAGCGGGAGACCGCCTGGTTGGCGTCCACGGCCTTCTGGACATCGGCGCGCATGCGAGGGTCGGAGACCAGTTCGGCCGGGGAAACGTTCTTGCCGACGGAGGTGATGATGACGCCCCTCTTGTCTTGCGGCCGGTGATGGTGAGGTAGCCATCCACGTCGAGGCGGCCCAGGTCATCGCTGGTGAACCAGTCGGCGGTGAGTACGGCGTCGGCAGCGGCCTGGCCGTTCCAGTAGGTGCCGAAGACGATGCCGCCCTTGATGAGGGCCTCACTGTCGTCGGCTATGCGGATGAGCAGGAGCGCGAGCCAGCAGAGCACGACGGTGATGTTGACCGCACACGCAGATCGGTTCGGCCTGCTGAAGAACGCCGTCCTGGGACAGCCGAGCCCGTCCTCCACGCGTGAGGTTGAGCAGCACGGCGAAATCGCGTGGGATCTCGCCTTCCTGGATAGGGCCAAGCCAGAGCTCTGTGAGAGAAGACAGCCGGGGCAGCGCAGTCCTCCGGGAAGCCGTCGCCTCGCGCACACGCTTGGCGGCCTCGTGTGACGCGATCGCCCCGGCGGCGCTGCCCACTGCCTGGAAGTAGTGCTCGGGCAGTTCGCCCATCTCCTCCAACGCCGTGTACATCACGGTGGCCAGACCATCGCGACGCGCCAGGCTGCAAACGCCGCCCTCCAAGGTGAAGCCCGGCCACTTCCCCACCGCCTCGGCCAGCAAAGGTGCTCCGGCCTCACGAGCGATTTCATCGAGCGGTCAAACGAGGTGAGACCCAGTTCCCGACCAGGAGAAGTTCACCCACAGGGTCGAGCGACTGGAGATCGGCCGTCACAGTGATCCGGACTGTGGTGCTCGCCTGCACGGAGCTGTCGCTGATTGCCCCGACGGTGGCAAGCCGCACACACGTCATCAATGTCAATGAGGTGTCGACGAGAGCGGTCCTTGCCCGCTGAGTTTCGAACAGTTCAACCCAAGGACGGCTGAGCCGATGCCGTGGTGTCGTTCCGCAGTTCCCGGGCCAGCTTTTGCAGGCCGGCGTCGCGCGCCCCCTTGAGCAGGACCATGTCGCCGGGCTCCACAAGCATTTGCAGCATCTTTCGCACCTGTTGCCGGCTCGGTACCAGGACGCTGTCCGCACCGTGGGAGCGCGCTGACTCTTCGAGCCATCGTGCTCCTTCCTCCAGCCATGGGGCCTCCTGCCCCCCGACGACGATCAGTGCGGAGATCCCGAGTTCGGCAACCATCCGGCCGATTTCAGCGTGCGCCTCTTTGGAAGCGTCGCCAAGTTTGTGCATCCCGGCGAGGACCGCGATGGTGTCCCGGCCGTTCGCCATCGCAGCCAGAGCCGTCAGGGACGCCCGCACCGCTTCGGGTGCCGCGTTATAGGCATCGTCGATGATGGTGACACCGTCCTGTCGTTCGAAGACCTCCATACGGCCGGGGGTCACGGCCTTAACCTCCCCGAGCGCGGCGGCGATCCAGTCGACCGACAGACCAACGTGGCGTGCGATGGCAGCGGCAGTGAGCGCATTGGTGACAAAGTGCTCACCGACCAGCCGAAGGGTGACCGGCGCCCTCCCTTCGGGCGTGCACAGGGTGAAGTGCGCACGGCCGAACCTGTCGAGGCGCACGTCCTCGGCTCGGACCTCGGCGTCCGGCGCTCGGCCGACAAGAACCACCGAGGCCTTGGTACGGTCAGCCATGCCGCGCACCAGGGGGTCGTCGGCGTTGAGGACCGCGAGGCCGTCGGCAGGCAGGGACTCGACCAGCTCACCTTTGGCCTGGGCGATGGCCTGCTTGCTGCCGAACCTGCCGATATGGGCAGTGCCGACGTTGAGGACCGCACCCACCGTCGGCCGGGCGATCCCAGCGAGGTACCGGATGTCGCCGGGGCCGTGATGGGCCACCTCCAGAACCAGGTACCGGGTGGAGGCGTTGGCCATGGTGATAGTCAGTGGCAGTCCGATCCGGTCATTGAGGTTGCCTGGAGTCGCCAACGTCGGTCCCGCGTGTCCGAGCAGGTGAGCTGTCAGGTCCTTGGTGCTGGTCTTGCCTGACGAGCCCGTCACACCGATCACCATGGTCTTGGAGAGCCGGCCGACCAGGTGCGCGGCCAGGACGCCGAGAGTGGCCTGCACATCCGGCACAACAACGGCAGGCTCCTCGGCCGGATGCTCGGTGAGCACCGCCACTGCGCCCGACCTGACGGCCTGGGCGGCGAACGGGTGAGAATCAGCCCGCGAGCCGTCGGGGCGTTCAACGACGTGAGGGACGAACAGCCCGTGGCCGCTCTCTCGCGGATCCAAGGTGGGAGGCGCGGTGACCAAGGCACCAGGGTCCGGCACGTTGTGGAGTCTGCCGCCGACAACGGTCGCGATTTCTTGCAGGCTCATCGGGATCATGGCCGTTCTCCCATCGGGATCATGACTGGTCCGCTTGGCAGCCGCGCCAGTTCCGGGATTTTTCGTTCCGGAGCGTACAGACCGCCTCCCGAGCGGTGCGCCGGACACACCGGGCTCCAGGCTTGCAGGCACAACAGAGTGTTGATGCCTGATGCTCCCTGCCACGACCGCCTGCTCCCAACCAACCACCCCACGAACGCATCCCCGCAGGCCGCCACCGGTACCCGCGCCAACTGGGAACGGGGATGTACTGGTCCTGCCACGCCCGTAGGTGTGGCAGGAGATCCGCCGGCAAGTCGCCCGACCATCTGCACGCTCCGCCGCGCGAGAATCGCATCGGGACTGCTCACCGCGGGCATTGGCAGCGCGCGGTGTACAGCTGTCCGAGGCCCTCACAGGGCTGAACCTGCTGGCCGGGGGTGATCGCAGCCGCCTTGCGCGAGACGCCTCGGGAACAGGAACCGGGCGTGATATATCACAACACCGCCGCATCCGGCACTGGCTGAAGTGATCGCGCGGACGCGGTTGGCCGTGGGCGGACGGTACCGGCTCTGTCTCGTCCAAGACGCCGCCGAGGTCAGTCTCTGGGGGCCAGGCCCGGCCGACTGTACTTGGGTCCGAAAGGTCTGCATCGCCGCCGACCTCGAACAGCAGGCTGCCCGCACCATCGAAGGCGTAGGCAAGCGTGTGGCCCAGCGGCCTCTGGCGATGACCTCGGAACCAGCACCCTCATCATGGGCACGACCCGATGTCGCTGATCGCCTACGACCACTGAGCCACATTGGAGCTAATCGGCCAAAGGCATCTACTAGAGGATGCCGCCGAGGCCGAGGCTGATACTGACCAGGAGGTCAATGATGCCGTCCATGTCACCCTCCTTCCCTATGTCAAGGCGAAACGCGCTGTCCATCCGATCTTCAAACCGAACAGAGCACAGGACCACTTGGAACCGGCATCCGAGTGACCGACGCGGTGACAAGCAGCTCAAAACCGCCTTCTGCCTCTCCGCGTTCGTCGCCCTACGCGAGCCATCGGCGGCCGTCCCACAAGGCCGCCAGCTTGCGGGCCGTATCCGGGTTGCAGCGCCCGAGGTCCACACGCAGGTTGCTCAGCCCGGCCAGCGACTCGCGCAAAGGCGGTGTCGGCCGAGACCAGGACGCTCTTGAGCTGGTTGATGGCCTGGGTCCGGGACTTGATCGCGGACCCTTTCGCGAGCTTGAGCAACCGCAGCTCTTCGGCCGGGCCGTCGCTCGTCTTCGCGGTCGCGCGACCGGACAGCACGGGGCGGGCCGCGGCTTCCCCGTCGACGGCGTCGGTCTTGCCACGTCGTCGGCGCGCCGCCTTGTCAGGCTGGTTGACCGCGTACTCGTCTGGGTGCACCACCGAGTACGGAGTTATTGCACCAGCGCTCAGGCCACGTCAGTGTCCCACTCGATGGCCTGGAGGCGGTTCTTGAGCCGGTAGCTGTTGCCGTTGATCGGAACGACCTCGCAGTGGTGCAGAAGGCGGTCAAGGATCGCGGTGGCCAGGACTTCGTCGTACGCAGGCGCCGAAGAAGGGAGATGACGGCTCGGCGATCGAGGCTTGGAGCCGCTGCTCCCGGTCGGGAAGAAGCCCGGGCGGCCGCCGGTGCACACAAGCGGCAGCTGATGGACGGCATACGCTGGCGCACCCGCGCCGGTGCTCCCTGGCGGTACGTGCCCGAGCGGTACGGCCCTTGGGAGACGGTCTACGGCCTGTGCCAGCAGCTGCTCGCGGATCGCGGAAGGCACCGATCGGTTCGGCGCGTCGGCCGCCTGGTTGGGCGGGCGGGTTGAGCCCGGTCTGCGGGGAACAGGTGGGTGTGCGCGGGAAGGAACTCCTGCACGAGCTCCTTCGAGCGGTTCAGGACTTCCGCTTCAACCCGCCGCACCCCGCACAACTGCAGTACGGCGCGCCCTAGAGGCAGGGGCGTATCGGCTGTGACGAGCCCGTCCGATCGTTGGTTGACGACCGACACCACGAGGCGGTGGGTCAAGTCGCCGGTGTCGCTCGCCTGGGGAATCGACCCGCTGTCCGGCCGTGATCACCACCGCCGGCGGCGATACCCGACGTCGGTCCCGTCAGACGGGCTCGCCGGGGCCGTTCCGGGCCACCGAGAGGATGACCTCCCGCATCTGCTCGACATACAGCCGCATGTTCTTGTAGGCGATGTCTGTGTCCGGGTAGCGGCCGGCGAAGTACAGTCCCTCGTGGAGTCTGTTGAACCAGGCGCACACTCTGTCCCCGTAGGACACTCTGACCAGGCCGTACGCCTTCAGCTCGGTCCAGCGCTCTGATCCGGGCAGATGCCGGGCATCGATGAACGAGACGATCGAGTACAGGTCGGGCGACGTCGGGCGGAAGTCCGAGCCGAGCAGGCGCAGCACCCGGCTGATGGGCATGCGGGCCATCGGCCTGTTGGCGTGCACCGCGGTGTGGACCATCTCCAGGATGCACCGGAAATCGACTGCCTGTGCCGTGTGAATCTCGATCGGC
Source organism: Streptomyces sp. NPDC006365 (assembly GCF_042870755.1). Lineage (NCBI taxonomy): Bacteria > Bacillati > Actinomycetota > Actinomycetes > Kitasatosporales > Streptomycetaceae > Streptomyces > Streptomyces sp. NPDC006365. The sequence continues at coordinate 165,087 of NZ_JBIAHS010000002.1, read as the reverse complement.
GCGCCGCCGACGTACCAGCCCACGGAGTCCTGCCATTCGGTCTTCGCGCGTGTGTGGAACGGCACGACTGTCCGGAAGGCGGGTTCGCCGCCGATCTTGTGGACGACGAGGCTCGTGGCAGCCAGGAGGCCGACCGGAACCCCGCCGAAGGGCCGGCAGGCCTCGTCGAACGCGGCGATGTCGTCGGCGTCTACGAGCATGTCGTGCATGAGCTTCTGCGTGGGCAGAGCGCCGCCGGGATCCAGGCCGAGATCGACGGGGAAGTTCGGCAGGTCCCCGCCGCACAGATCGATGAACTCTCGCCAGCGGGCGACGATTTCGTGCGTGTCGTCGATCCGGTCCGCGTCTGCCCGCTCGATTTCGCAGAAGTCCACGTAACTGCCGACCGGTTCCCATTGAATGGGACGGCCCTCGACGGCCGCCGCGCAGAGTTCGTGGATCTCGGCGGGGATCCGTTGGATCGAGTACCCGTCGACGTTGCTGTGGTCGAAGGCCATGTACACGCTCGTGCCGTCGTCCCGGACGATCGCCGCGTAGATGAAGTTCGGCCAGCTGAGCGCGTTCGCCGCGACGTCGAAGCGGTCCTGGAGGCGCTGCACGAGTCTCTCCACGTCGGAGAACTCGCCGACCACCTCGCGATGAAGTACGACGGCCTCGGCATCGAGCGTGAACCGGCGCAATTCGTCGCCGGCCCAGCGGAAGCCGCTGCGCAGCGTCTCGTGCCGGAGGGTCCAGGCCCGCAGTGCGTCCTGCAGTACGTCGAGGTCGACCATGCCCGGGATGTCGAACGCCGTGCCGAGCCAGGTCGGAACGAACAGGCCGTCCTCGCGTACCGACTTGGCCGTCCGGATGTGCGACTCCTGGACATACGCCGGTGGTCGGGAATCTTCGGGCAGACCGGTCGCTGTCTCGATGGCCTCCTGATCGAGCGTCCACTCGACGAGGAGTCCCGGCCGGGCCTCGCAATGCTGGATGTCGGTCATTCGCACGGCAGGCATCTCCGTTCACATGGGGTGCAGAGGGGCGGTGACTCGGACCGGACCGTCTCTTGGCGTCGATGCGGGGCGGACCTGCCGCAAACACCAGCGCGCCCAGGCGTTCCCGTGCAGCCCGGCGAGAAAGAGAAGGCTGGGCGGTCACCGCCGCCGCAGCGCCCTGCGCAGGCCCATGAAGGCGATGAGGGCACCCACCAGGACGAGGGAAGTAACGGTACGAACGGGCGGCTGCCGGCGTCCCAGCCAGTCCAGGAGGCTCGTCGTCGGTGTGGTGGAAGCAGCGCCCGGCCGAAGACAGCCCTGGAACCGATTCCTCTTCCGACGATCTCCTCGTGGTGGGACCAGTTGGACATCGCCTCACCCGTTCTCAGGCAGCGAACCGGGGTCCTTGGCTGCGCCACCAGCCCGTCAGCCTCCGCCACAGCGACGGCCGCCGTCTGTTCTCCTTCTGCGGTTGCGGGATGAAACGCAGTGCAAGCACCAGCAGGTGACGGGACAACAGCGAGCCGGTGCAGGTATGGCCATCGCGCGAGCGGCACTTGTTGTCCGGGGCGGAAAATCCGGGCTGGCAGGTCGCACCGGTCTTGCTGCTCGGGTGCGGCCGACGCTGTCGTCCCGGCCTGGAGCCGCCTTTGCCGGCGCGGCTGTCAGTGGGTGCGGACCGTCGTGGTCTCCTCGCCTCCGCACTCTCGTCTACGTCATAAATGACTGTGAGGGTGACCGTGCTGGTCAGGTCACCGTCGGTCTTCTGGATGTCGGCTTGGCAGGGCAGCTGCTGGGGAACGGCCTGCGCGGGCACGGCCGCGAAGAGGGGCGTGGCAGTCAGCACAGGGGTGGCGGCTGAACGGAGTATGAGGTGAGACATTTGGTCCTCCCACGGGCTTGGCAGGCCGGGTCAGGTAGCGGCCTGCTCTCGCTGCCACTACGGAATGTCCCCTTTGCGGCATTAGGTAAGATATGATCATGCCCCTGGGGAGCCTGCAACACGGATGCGCCGCCCAGCCCAGACATGGCAGGTTCTCGACCTGCCAGCCCAGCGGCGCCATGGGGCCCCTGACTTGAGCGGCACGCCATCCTCCGACGCAGCGCTCCGCCACTGCTGTAGTGCATCCTGGATGAGGCGGTCATTCGCCGCCCCGTCGGAGGCCACGCAGTGATGAGCGAGCAGCTGGCGCATGTGCTCCGCATGGCGCGGACTCCGCACGTGTCGTACAGGTACTGCCCTTCGGACAGAGCGAACACCCGGTCCGAAGACGGGTCGTTGAACTCCTGAGCTTTGAGCGGGGCCCCGCCGTGGCCTACACCGAGAGTCGTACTCCGGGGAGCTGGTGGAGATCACCGAATACGCCCTCGCCTACGACTTACGGCGATAACGCAGTGGACAACTCAGGCAGCTATCACTCTCTGTGCTGGAGTTGCGGTCGCGGTGCGGGCTGCAAGGCCGGGCCTCTGACCCACTCACCGTCCTGGCAACCGGAGTGCGTCAGCCGCAGGGCTTCGGCGGTCCTCGTTGCGGGCGTTGTGTCGCAGAGCGGCGGCGACGCTGGTCGCGCCGGCCAGCCGCAGGGCTCCGATGGCGAGGTTGCGCCCAGGTGGCCATCGCCCGGGACCGTCATGAACCGGTGCCCGGCGACTACGCCGAAGCCCTCGGCTCAGGTGGGACCAAACACACGGCCATAACGGTGGTTGGGCATGACCTGGTGTGACCATTCCGCCGCTTGGAGGGTGTGAGTGCTGGGCGACTCGCCACAGACGGTCCAATGCTCGCGTCGGAAAGACGGGGCATTCCTATGCTCGCGACATCACTATGAAAGCGCTGCCGCCTTGGCGTGCGTCGCATGAGATGGAGGTCCGGTTGCGGAAGAGACGAATCGCACCTACCACCGCGGGCTGGTGGCTTCGGGTCGGAATTACGCTGCTCGGAGTAGTCGTTGCGGCCGGGCTGTCGACATCGATGGCTGTGGCGTCGTCCACGCCGCCAGTTCCCGGCCAGACGGAACCGATTGTCCACGTCTCCAAGAATCGCTCGGACAACGCTTCCAACAATCGCTCGGACAGTGTGTCGAGTGCGAGAACCGGGCTATCGGAAGCGGAAGCCGGGCCGTCGCCCACGCCACCACCCCCCAGCCAGACGGAGGACGCCTACGTCACCAATTCTGACTCGAACACCGTGTCGGTGATCGACACCACCACCAACACCGTCACCGCCACCATCCCCACCGGCAACAACCCCGCGGGCGTGGCAGTCACCCCGGACAGCACCCGCGCCTACGTCACCAACGTCGGCTCGAACACCGTGTCGGTGATCGACACCACCACCAACACCGTCACCGCCACCATCCCCGTCGGCAACAGCCCGTCGGGCGTGGCAGTCACCCCGGACAGCACCCGCGCCTACGTCACCAACGTCGGCTCGAACACCGTGTCGGTGATCGACACCACCACCAACACCGTCT
>NZ_JBIAHS010000002.1:35638-161537 GCF_042870755.1 Streptomyces sp. NPDC006365 | reverse complement strand
ACCGCCACCATCCCCGTCAGCTCAGGACCGTATGGCGTGGCGGTCACCCCGGACGGCACCCGCGTCTACGTCACCAATGCTGGTGGCTCGGACGTGTCGGTGATCGACACCACCACCAACACCGTCACCGCCACCATCCCCGTCGGCAATGGCCCGGTGGGCGTGGCAGTCACCCCGGACGGCACCCACGCCTACGTCACCAATAATGGCTCGAACACCGTGTCGGTGATCGACACCACCACCAACACCGTCACCGCCACCATCCCCACCGGCAACAACCCCGCGGGCGTGGCAGTCACCCCGGACGGCACCCGCGTCTACGTCACCAACGTCGTCTCGAACACCGTGTCGGTGATCGACACCACCACCAACACCGTCACCGCCACCATCCCCACCGGCGATAGCCCGATGGGCGTGGCAGTCACCCCGGACAGCACCCACGCCTACGTCACCAACCTCGACTCGGACACCGTGTCGGTGATCGACACCACCACCAACACCGTCACCGCCACCATCCCCGCCGGCAACAGCCCGTTTGGCGTGGCCATCGCAACCTCCTGACGAGAGGTGACGAGGAGGGAGGCGTCCTCAGCCCTCCCTCGGTCCGGGCGGACTCGGCCAGCTGTACGCCACGGCCAGGCCAGCCGCGTACCTGCCCTTGGCGACCTTCGTCCGCAGCCACACAGCGGCGAAGGTCACCAAGGGCACGGCAGCCGAGCCGCCGTGGAGCGGCCTCGACTGAGGCGGACATCCACGTCCTTGCCAAGCATGGATCCGCTTCGGCGTAGTCGGCCGGCGTCCGTTTCGTGATCCCTTGAGGCCGAGCGAGTTCTGGATGCTCGCGGGGTTGGTCAAGGGCAGGCGGGATCATCGATGATGCTTCGGCAGGCACGTTCTTTCAGACAGGTCGCGGGGCTTCGAGAACTCCATGATCTTGGAAGTCGTGCCTGTTCCGCTGTCCCTGACCGGTCAACCTGGCAGACCGTCATGAACCGGACGCCCGGCGACTACACCGAAGCCCTGGTGTCAGCCCCGATACAACGCCTCGATCTGACCCGCGTACGCCCGCGTCACCGCATGCCGCTTGACCTTCAAGGACGGAGTGAGCAAGCGGTTCTCCTCGGTGAACTCGCCCTCCACGAGGATGAACTCGCGGATCGACTCCGCGCGGGAGACCGCCTGGTTCGCGTAGTCCACGGCCTTCTGGACGTCGGCTCGCATGGCGGGGTCGCGGATGAGGTCGGCCATGGGAGTGTCCGCGGGCATTGCGCGGACGTGGAGCCAGTGGGCCACGTCCTCGCGATCGAGGGTGATCAGGGCCGCTACGTAGGGGCGGTTGTCGCCGACGACTATGCACTGGCCCACCGGGGGGCGGCTGCGGAGGCGGTCCTCCAGGATGGCGGGAGAGACGTTCTTGCCGCCCGACGTGATGAGGATGTCCTTCTTGCGGCCGGTGATGGTGAGGTAGCCGTCGTCGTCCAGGGCGCCCAGGTCGCCGGTCGCGAACCAGTCGTCGGTCAGGGCGGCGTCTGTGGCGGCCGGGTTGTTCCAGTACGCGTTGAAGACGATGCCGCCCCTGATGAGGACCTCGCCGTCTTCGCCGATGCGGATCGCCGTGCCGGGGACGGGGAGGCCGACCGTGCCGGGGCGGGGTTTCAGGGGCGGGACGATCGTTGCGGCGGCTGTGGTCTCGGTCAGGCCGTAGCCCTCGTAGATGATGATTCCGGCCGCGTAGAAGAAGAGATTGAGGTTGCGGTCGAGGGGGGAGCCGCCGCTGATGGCGTAGCGCATGCGGCCGCCCAGTTCCTTGCGGATGCGGCGGTAGACCAGTTGGTCGTACAGGGCCCAGGCGGCGTACAAGCCGGGGTTCGGGCCCTGGCCGCGGCCGAGGAACCTGTTGAGGTGGGCCTCGCCGAAGCGGACGGCGATGCGGTCCGCACGGTCGAAGGAGGCGCCGCGGCCGATCCGTTCGGCGGTCGCGCGGCCGGTGGCGTGGATCTTCTCGAAGAGGTACGGGACGCCGACCAGGAAGGTGGGGCCGAACTCCCTGAGCGCGGGCCGGAGTTCGTTCGGCGTGATGCTCGGGAAGTGTCCCAGCTCGATACGGGCCATCAGGCAGGCGATCTGGATGGTGCGGCCCAGGATGTGGGCGAGGGGCAGGAAGAGGAGGGTCGAGGCGACCTGGCCGGTGATCTCTTTGAAGATGGGGTGCAGGAGTTCGACCGTGTTGGCGGCCTCGGCGTGCAGGTTGGCGTGGGTCAGGACACAGCCCTTGGGCTGGCCGGTGGTGCCGGAGGTGTAGCAGATCGTCGCGGGTGTGTCGGGGGTGAGGGCTTCCCGGCGCTTGATGATCTCCTCGTCGGGGATGCCCCGGCCCCGGGCGGTGAGTTCGGGGATCGCGCCCTCGTCGATCTGCCATACGCGCGGGGGGTCGGAGTGGTCGGCCGTGCCGGCCGTGACCGCTTCCGCGTTGTCGGGGGTCTCGGCTATGACGAAGCGCGCGCCCGAGTCGTGGACGATCCACTCGATCTGCTCGGCCGAGGACGTGGCGTAGATGGGAACGGACTGGCCGCCGGCCGCCCAGATCGCGAAGTCGAGGACCGTCCACTCGTAGCGGGTACGGGACATCAGCGCGACTCGGCCGCCTGGTTCGAGGCCCTCCGCGATCAACCCCTTGGCAACAGCGGTGACTTCGCTGGCGAAGGCTTCCGCAGTGACGGGGCGCCAGGTGCCGTTCACTTTGCGGCGGAGGATCACGGCGTCCGGAGCCTCCGCCGCGTTGGTGTAGGGCAGGTCGGCGACGCTGCCGGTGGTGGCCCTCGCTGCGAGGGGCGGCATACGGGCCTCACGGACGACGCCTTGGTGGTCCCTGACGATCTCGACCTTGGTGCGGTTCGCCAGGTCGGTACGTTTCTTCGCCTGTTTCAGATCTTTGCGTACGCCCATGACGGCTCCCGGTCGCGGCTCACGTGCGGTGGTGCGGTGGTGCGGTGCGATGCGATACGTACTAACCCGGGCGTCAACTTACTCGTGCGTAGCAGAAGTTCAATCGGTTGTTCGGCTGTGTTCGGTCGTGTGACCGCATAGGCCGGATGCCTGGCGCCTCGGTCGCGGTGGTCGTCGATACGGTGCTGACGGCGCGGGGCGACGGTCCGGCGCCGTCCGACAACGCCTCGAAGGGATCTTCCTGTGCGCCCCCACCGCTTCCGGTCCGTCCTGGTTGCCGCCGTCGTCTCGGTCATGGCTCTCTCCGGTACGGCGCCCGCCGTCGCCCATGACGCCAAGACCGCCGATCACGCCGCCCCCGCCTCCACCAACAGCCTTGCATCGCTGACCGGGTTGTTCACCGAGCGGTTGCTGCTGGCCGACAAGGTGGCGGCTGCCAAGTACGGGACCGACACGCCGATTGACGATCCGGTGCGTGAGCGGCAGATTCTGGACGACGTTGCCGCTCGGGCGGTCGGGCTCGACCCGGACGTCGTGGCCGCCGTTTTCCGCGATCAGATCGAGGCGAACAAGTTGGTGCAGCGCGGGCTGTACGCACGGTGGGACGCACATCCCGATGAGCGGCCCACCGAGCGCCCCGACCTCGCGAAGGAGGTCCGCCCGGCGCTCGACCTGATCACCACGCGGCTCCTGGCCGCGCTCCAGGAGACAGCGTCGGTGCGCGACGACGCCTTCTGCCAACCGCGGCTTCGCGCCGCCGCCGCGCTGTCCGCGTACGTTCACCGTCTGGACGTACTCCATCTGAAGGGGCTTGAACGCGCACTTCCGTCAGTCTGCACGGTTGCCTCCGGCGGCTGAGCGGGGCGCCCACCGGGCGGGTGGGTTCGGTTCGTGGCCGACTGCGGTTCGTTGTGGCCGGTCGCGCCCCGCGGCGGAGCCGCCAAGTGCACCGAACCAACCACCCCCGTAGGCGCCCCGCCCAAACCATCGGAGGTCTTGCGCGATGCGCGGTTCCGTTCGACGCTGAAGCTTCTTGTTGCCTTTCCGGTCGGAGCCGCCGCATGAGCACATACCGTCCGAGCCGCCGCAACGTCCTCGTCGCAGGAGCCGCCCTCGCAGGGTCAGCCGCGTTCGCCGCGCAGAAGCGGGCGTTCGCCGCCGAGGGGGACGAGTGGGACGCGAGTCCGAGAGTCTTCCAGGTCAACAGAGAGCCGGCCCGGGCCGCCCGCCTCGTGCCGTACGCCAACGCCGCCGACGCCCGGCGCGGGCAGTTCGCGAAGTCGCCGTACCACCGCTCCCTGAACGGAAGCTGGCGATTCCACTGGGCGAGAAACCCCGACCAGCGGCCCACCGGGTTCCACGCACCCGGCTTCGACGACAGCACCTGGGACCGCATTCCCGTCCCGTCGAACTGGGAGATCGAGGGCTACCCGGAGCCGATCTACCTCAACATCAAGTATCCGTGGATCGGTTACGAGAACCCGGCGCCACCGCGGATCCCGCACGACTTCAACCCCGTCGGCTCGTACCGCCGTACCTTCACCGTCCCCGATGGTTGGAAGAAGCGGCGCACACTGATCTCCTTCCAGGGCGTGAAGTCCGCGTTCTTCGTGTGGGTCAACGGCAAGCGCGTCGGCTACAGCGAGGACAGCTACACACCCGCCGAGTTCGACATCAGCCCGTATCTGAAGGCCGGGCGCAACACACTCGCCGTGGAGGTCTACCGCTGGTCCGACGGCAGTTGGCTGGAGGACCAGGACATGATCGACCTGTCCGGGATCTTCCGCGACGTGTATCTGTACTCGGTTCCGCAGGTGCACGTCGACGACCTGTTCCTGCGCACGGAACTTGATTCCGCGTACCGCGACGCCGTACTGAGCGTCGATGTGGCCTTACGCGACCGGGGTGACGACCAGTCGGTCACCACGCATCGCATCGTGGCCGAGCTGTTCGACGCCCGCGGACGGCGTGTGCTGAAGCTGGCGGACGCGGTCGAGGACGCGGTGACGCTGAAGGGCGAGGTGAGGGGGCCCGCTCTGTGGTCGGCCGAGCAGCCGAATCTCTACACCCTGGTCGTCACACTCAAGGACGGCTCAGGTAAGGCCGTCGACATTCACAGCAAGCGGATCGGGTTCCGGCAAGTCGACTACGGCCCCGGCAAGTTCACCGTCAACGGCAAGCCGATCATGTTCCGCGGCACCAACCGGCACGAGAACGACCCGGACCGTGGGCAGGCCGTCGACGAGGCGAGGATGGTGCGGGACATCCTGCTGATGAAGCGCCACAACATCAACGCCGTCCGCACCTCGCACTACCCCAACCATCCGCGTTGGCTGGAGCTGTGCGACGAATACGGGCTGTACGTCGTCGACGAGGCGAACCTGGAGACGCACGGGGTACGCGACACCGTGCCGGGTTCGCTGCCCGAGTGGACCGACGCGTGTGTGGACCGAATGCGGTCGATGGTCGAGCGGGACAAGAACCACGCGTGCGTGGTCGTGTGGTCGCTCGGCAACGAGGCGGGACAGGGCTCGAACTTCAAGGTCATGGCCGACTGGGCGCACGCGCGCGACGCCTCGCGGCCCGTGCACTACGAGGGCATGAACGCCGTGGCCGACGTGCACAGCGAGATGTACACCAGTCCGGCGGGCGTCGAGAGGTACGGCAAGTCCGGCAACCCGAAGCCGTACATGCTCTGCGAGTACACGCACATGATGGGCAACAGCGGCGGCAACCTCCCCGAGTACTGGGACATCATCGAGCGCTATCCGAACCTGCACGGCGCGTTCTTCTGGGACTGGGCCGACCAGACGATACGGCTGCCTGTGCCCGGCGACCCGAAACGCACGTATCTGTCGTTCGGGGGCGACTGGAAGCCCGGCTATCCGACGGACGGGAACTTCTGCTGCAACGGCCTGGTGGCGGGTGACCGTGCCATACATCCGGGGCTGCTGGAGGCGAAGAAGGTCTACCAGCCGGTGGGGATCACGGCCGGTGATCTCGCCGCCGGTGTGGTGAAGGTACGCAACAAGCACCTGTTCAGCGGCCTGCACGCGTACGAACTGCGGTGGACGGTCACACGGGACGGCGCACGCGTGCAGCACGGCACGCTCGCGGCCCCCAAGGTCGCGCCGGGTGAGGAGGGCACCGTACGCATCCCGTACCGGAAGCCGCCCGCGCTCGAACCCGGCGCGGAGTACTTCCTCAACCTCTCCTTCGTGCTGCGGAAGAAGACGAGTTGGGCCGACGCCGGGCACGAAGTGGCAGCCGAGCAGCTGGCGTTGGACTGGCAGGCACCCGCGCCCACCGAACCCGCACCGCGCGGCGACCTCACGCTGACGGAGACCGACAGCGAGGTGAAGGTGAGCGGCCGCAACGTGGAGGTGGTGCTGTCGAAGGCCTCCGGCACGCTCTCCTCCTACGTCTTCCGCGGCCGGCTTCTGCTCGCCGAGGGCCCCGTGCCGAACTTCTGGCGGGCACCGACGGATAACGACATCGGCCGTAGATTCCAGAACACGGCGCGCACGTGGCGCGACGCGGGAGCCAAGCGCACCGTGACGTCGGTCAAGGCCTCGCAGCCCTCACCCGGCGAGGTCGTCATCGAGGTCGGCTGTACGCTGCCCACCTCGCCGAGCGCCTCGACGTGGCGTACCGAATTCCGGTTACGCGGGGACGGCGAAGTGCGGGTGCGGCACACACTTGAGGCGGCCTCGGGGTTGCCCGATCTGCCCATGGTGGGCGCCCTGTTGACGGTTCCCCGGGGCTTCGAGCGGCTCGACTGGTTCGGGCGTGGGCCGCACGAGAACTACTGGGACCGCAAGACGTCCGCGTTCGTGGGACGTTGGCGGTCCACGGTCGACGATCAGGTGGCGCCGTACGTCCGTCCCCAGCAGACGGGGAACATGACGGACGTACGCCACCTGTCGCTGACCGACCGTGCCGGTGACGGGCTCACCGTGGTCGCCGATCCGGCGGAAGGTGAGCCTCTGCTGGAGGCGAGCGCGCTGCACTACTCGCCGTTCGACCTCGACGGGCCGCGTCATCCGTACGAGTTGAAGCGGCGCGACGAGACCGTGCTGGGCGTCAACCACCGGCAGATGGGTGTGGGCGGCATCGACTCGTGGGGTGCGGCCCCGCTGGAGAAGTACCTGCTGCACTCCGGCCGGTCGTACACGTACGCCTACCGGCTCAGGCCTTCCTAGCGCCCTGCCGACCGCCCGGCCTGTTCGATCGTCTCGGCGAGTTGGCGTACCTCCTCGGACTCCGTGGTGTCAGCCAACTCCTCGGCTCGGTCGGACAGTTCGGGCAGTCCGGGGGCGCCGGGGAGACGGGACCAGCGGGAGTCGCCGGAGCGGAGGGCATCGGCGAAATAGGCGGCTATGGCGGTGACCTGGAGTCCGTTGCGAGCGTTGTCGCGGCTCCACAAGGGCTGGTTGAGGGCTTCGGACTCCAGCTGGGCCGACTCCTCGTGCGGTGTGCGGGTGTCGGGGTCGAGCCAGCGGACGGTCGCGGTGGCGAGGTGGCCGGAGGCGCCGGGCTTGGTGCGGACGGCGTACAGGGCCGTGACCGTGTGGCCGGGGCCGATCTCGCCGCCGTCGACGCCGTCGTTGCGGAAGTCCTCGTCGGCGACCTGGCGGTTGTCGTAGCCGATGAGCCGGAACTGCTCGACCGTCTGCGGGTCGAAGGCGACCTGCGCCTTGGCGTCACGGGCCGTCAGGTCGATGTTGCGGGGCAGTCGGTCGACGAAGACCGTGCGGGCGTCCTCTTCGTTCGATACGTAGGTGGTGTGGCCGTCGCCCTTGTCAGCGAACTGTTCCATCAGGGCGTCGCCGTAGTCGCTGCCGACGCCGACGCCGAACAGGGTGATGCCGTGCTCGCGGCGGGCGTCGGAGATGCGGTCCAGGATCGAGTCGGCGTCGGTGTCACCGGTGTTGGCGAGGGCGTCGGAGAGCAGGACGACACGGTTGGTGGCGCCTTCGCGGCGGCCCTCGACAGCGGTGGCGTATCCGGTGTCGACGCCCGCGCCGAGGTTGGTGGAGAGGGTGGGTTCCAGCGTGTCGACGGCGTCGTGGACGCGGTCGCGGTTGTCGCCGAGGCGGGTCATCGGGAGTACGGTCTCGGCCTCGTCGCTGAAGGTGACGATCGCGACGGAGTCGTCGTCGCGCAGTTCGTCCGTCATCACGCCGAGGGACTTCTTGACCAGGTCGAGCCGGCCGGGCTCACCCATGGAACCCGAGACGTCGATGACGAACGTGAGGGCGGCGGGCGGCCGTTCTCCCCTGTCCTCGGCCGGGCGCGTGGCGAGACCGACGCGCACGAGCCGCCAGTCGTCGCTCTCCCCGCCCGCGTCCGTACGCGCGCCGTCGACCGTGACGGAGAAGCCGTCGCCGTCGGGGCGCTCGTAGTTCTGGCGGAAGCTGTTGATGAACTCCTCGGGCCGTATGGTCGCCGGGTCCGGTCGACGGCCGTCGGCGAGGGTGCGGCGCGCGTACCCGTACGAGGCGGTGTCGACGTCCAGCGCGAAGGTGGAGAGGTAGTCGGCGGGAGGCGGGGTGCTCTCGCGGATTTCACCCTGCTGCTCGCCCGGGGTGGTGCCTTCGTCGGTGCCGGCGGGGCCGGTCGGCTGCGCGGGGGCCGGCGCCGGGAAGCGTTCGGTGTCGCCGGCCTTGTTGCTGCCGTCGTACGACGACTCGCCGGCGCCCGAGCCGCATGCGGTGAGCAGCAGGCAGCCCGCGGCCATCAGAGCGGCAAGTGCGCCGCGCGGTCGCCGTGTTCGGTGTGTCGTCCGGTACTCGCCCATGTGGGCCCCCTCTGAGTTGACGTCGACGTCTGTGACTGTGACGCCGGAGAGGGCCGAGGTGTGCGGCATGGGGCGTTGCGGATCGATCTCGAAGCGGGCACGGCGGACGCCTGTTGAGACCGGTAGGTGATCTTCCGGAGACCTGGGAGTGTCCGTAGGCCCTTACAGCCCCGTGTTCTCAGCGGCAGACCAGCGGGGCGAGTTCCGGCAGGGGCAGGTTCATGGGCGGGTGGCATACGCGCATGAAGGGCCGTCTGGGCAGTCGCGGGGAGTCAACGGTCTGCGGGTCGGTGGGGTGCGTGGCGGGCGCCTTTCGCGGAGTGCCGTCGCTCGTGCAGAGGACCGCCGCCTCGCATGAGGCGGCGGTCCTGTCACCCGGCTTGCCTAACTCGTTGCCGCGGTCGCTGTTCCGCACGTCGGGCAGCGGCGCCGTGCGGCGGCCTTTGTGGAGGCCCTTGCGGCGAGGGTGCCGAGGGCCTGCTGGAGGGCCAGTTCCACTGCGGCGGGGACGAACAGCGTCCCGGTGCCGTCGGGCGGTACCAGCCATCGGAAACGCCCTGGCATCCGATCCGGCGCCGGCACCGTGATCCAGGCTCCCTTGCCCAGGTACCGGACATCCGAGCCGACCCATCGGCCCTCGGGATCCGGCGGCAGGAAGAAGCCCACCCTGCGTGCGCCCGTGTCCGCGAGTACGGGGCCGGGCGCCTGCGGGATGCACAGCAGGGCGTCCAGGGCCGGCACACCCAGTTCCTCCGGCACACTCAGCACGTCCCAGAACCGTCCGCAGGGCAGTACCGCGATCCCCTCGTATCCCTGCCACCGCCGCTTGCAGTCGCGCGGGTCGGTCGCGGCGGCGGCCAGCCACTCCGTGGCCTGCTTGGTGACTGTTTGCATGGTGCCCCTCCGGATCCGTTGGCCCCGCACATGCGGGACAGCGCTCTCCCCCTCATCGCCAGGGCTGGTCGGACCCTTGCCTGCTCATGCTGATGGATCTTTCTCCTCTGCGGGAGGGGTGGCGCACCGTGGCGAATACGTCCCGGATGTTCGAGTCGGGAACAGGCGTTCCCTCCGGGCCCGGAAAAACCCACCGGGGGCCTACGAGACGACGTCCTTGTGGGCGAACCCGCGGAAGGCCAGGGCGAACAGCACCAGTGCGTATGTGACGGAGATGGCCGTGCCCTGGATCATCTCGCTGTAGTCCGGATCCGGTTGGATGACGTCCAGCCAGGCGTACTGCCAGTGCGCGGGGATGAAGTCGCGCCAGTCGCCGAGAGCCGTCACCTCGTCGAGGACGCTGCCGATGATCGTCAGGCCCACCGCGCCGCCGACCGCGCCCAGCGGGGCGTCCGTCCGGGTCGACAGCCAGAACGCCAGCCCGGCGGTGACGAACTGGGACACGAAGATGTACGCCATCACGATCAGCAGAAGCCGCGCGGCGTCGCCGCTGGGGAGGGTGCCGCCGACGGGCAGTTGGAGTGGGCCCCAGCCGTACGCGACCGTGCCGACGGCGAGGGCGATGACCGGCAGCAGCACCATCGCGGCCAGGCTGAGCGTGAGTCCGACGACGAGCTTGGACCACAGCAGCCGGGCGCGGGGCACGGGCGCCGCGAGCAGATAGCGCAGAGACGACCAGCTCGCCTCCGAGGCGACCGTGTCTCCGCAGAACAGCGCCACGGGGACGACGAGCAGGAAGCCCGCGGACGCGAAGAGGTTCACCGCGGCGAAGTTCGCGCCGGACGCCGTGGCCGTGTCCATCAGGTTCACCCGGTCGTTGCCGTCGCCCGGTTCGCCGCCGACCTGGAAGGCGATGGCCAGGATGAACGGCAGGGCGGCCAGGACCCCGAACATGATGAGCGTGCGCCGCCGCTTCAGCTGCCGTACGAGTTCGACGCGCAGCGGCAGCGTCCGCCCCGCCCGGTAGCCCTCCGCCACTTCTTCCTTCTCGACCTTCTCGGCCTTTTCGAGGGTGCTCATTCGAAGTCTCCGATCAGGGTGAGGAAGGCGTCCTCCAGGCGACGGTGCGGGCCGATCGAGGCGACGGGCACTTCGAGCCGTACGAGTTCGACGAGCAGCGCGGCGCTCCGCTCCGTGACGCCGGGCGCGCCCTCGGAGTCTCCGGAGTCCTCGGTGTCCGGGGCGCCGGAGACGGTCACCGTGCCCCGGCCGCGGTCCGCTCCACCGGAAGCCCCCACGCCGGCGGTCTCGGGCACGGCGGCGGCCTCTGTGGGTGCCGTGGGTGCCGTCGCCGGGGTCAGCCGTACGAGCAGGCCGTCATCCGTCCGTACCGCCGATTCCACGTCCCGCAGGGCCGCCACCTTCTCCACCACCGGGTCGGCGATGTCGGAGGCCAGGCCGATGAGCAGGGTGTCGCCGCTGCCGATGATGTCGCCCACGGGGCCCGCCTGGACCAGGCGGCCGTGGTCCATGACCACGATGTGGGTGCAGGACTGCTCGACCTCGGCCAGCAGATGGCTGGAGAGGATGACCGTACGGCCGGCGGCCGCGTAGCGGATCACGACCTGGCGCATCTCTCGGATCTGCGGCGGGTCGAGGCCGTTGGTCGGCTCGTCCAGGATGAGGAGGTCGGGCAGGCCGAGCATGGCCTGGGCGATGGCGAGGCGCTGGCGCATGCCCTGGGAGTACGTGCGGACCGCGCGGGACAGGGCGTCACCGAGGCCCGCGATCTCCAGGGCCTCGTCCAGGTGCGCGTCCTCGGGCGGGCGGCCCGTGGCCCGCCAGTACAGCTCGAGATTCTCGCGGCCGGAGAGGTGCGGCAGGAAGCCCGCGCCCTCGACGAAGGAACCGACGCGGGACAGCACCGGGGCGCCCGGGCGGATCGCGTGGCCAAAGACCCGGATCTCCCCGCCGTCCGGCTTGATCAGGCCCATCAGCATGCGCAGCGTCGTCGTCTTGCCCGCGCCGTTCGGGCCCAGCAGGCCCAGTACCTGACCCTTTTCCACCGTGAAGGACAGGTCCCGGACCGCGTAACGGTCGTTCGACTTGGCGTACTTCTTGCTCAAGTCCGTGATCTGGAGCGGGACATCGGCCAGTTCCGGGTCGGGGGCGGGTGCGGCGATGGGACGGCGGGCCGTCAGCAGCAGGGCAAGCGCCGTGAGCGCGCCGGCCAGCGGGAGCCACCACACCCATGCGGGCAGCGGTGCCGTCGCCTCCGAGTCGCCGAGTGGCATCGGCACCCTCAGGCCGCCGTCTCCCGCCATGGAGACCGTGTAGGTCGCCGGAGCCGTCGGTGAGGCGTAGCCGAGGTCCGTCGAGGCGAGGACCAGGCGCAGCCGGTGGCCGTCGTCCACCTCGTAGTCGATCGCCGGCAGAGTGAGCCGTACGTCCTTGCCGGCCTTCGCGTCCTGCACCCTGACCGGCTCGACCAGCTGGGCGGGCAGTACCTGCTGCGCGCCGCCGTCCGGTCCGACGTCGTACACCTTCGCGAAGAGCACGGCGTCCTCGCTGGTCGACTTCACATGGACCGTCGCCGTCGGCGAGCCGGTGATCTGGAGGTCCTCCACGAAGGGCTCGGAGTCGAATGCGGCGAACTGGCCCGGGAAGTCGAGGGACACACCGATCCCGAGCGAGGAGAGCTGGGAGAGGCCGCCGGCGCCGCCGAGGCCGGGCAGGGCGGAGACGGCGGGCGGGTTGGCGCCCGCCGGGTTCTCGAAGCTCTGCTCACGCCCGGACAGTGCGATCGGACGCGTCTTGCTCGTCAGGCCGGGATAGCTGTCCGAGGTCACGCTGGTCAGCCGTGTGGTGCCCTCCTGTGAATCGACGCCGCCGCTGCGCGTGACCTGGAACGCGGGGCCGGTGTCCACCCCCGGCTCGTCCTTCAGATAGCGGTCGAACCAGTCGCCCACGCGCGAGGACACCCGGGCCGCCTCCATGTCGCCGCCGTCGTGACCGCCCGAGATCCAGTCGACGTCCACGGGCGCGCCGTTGGCCCGGATCGCCTTGGCCATCGCGTCGGCCTGGCCGAGCGGGAACAGGGAGTCGGTCTGACCCTGGGTGATGAGCGTCGGCACGTTGATCTCGTCGCCGACGGCGGACGGGGAGCGGGCTTCCAGCAGCTCCCGCGCCTCGGCGTCCGGCTCGCCGGACTCCGCGACCCGCTGGTACATCTCGCACAGCGTGGCCTCGAAGTGGTCGCAACCGCCGCCGGTGTTCATGAAGATCCCGGCCCACAGCTTCTTGAAGACGCCGTTCGGGAACAGCGCGTCCGCGAGGTTCCAGTACGTGATCGCCGGGGCGATCGCGTCCACCCGCTGGTCGTGACCGGCCGCGAGCAGCGAGACCGCGCCGCCGTACGAGGCGCCGGTGGCGCCGACGCGCGGGTCGCCGTCCCGGTCCAGCTCGACCTCGGGGCGCTCGGCCAGCCAGTCGATCAGCTTGGAGACGTCGGCGACCTCGCCCTCGGGGTCGTTCAGGCCGATCTTGCCCGTGGACTCGCCCATTCCGCGTGCCGACCAGGTCAGCACCGCATACCCGTCGCGCGCCAGGTCCTCCGCCTGGGACCGTACGTCGTCCTTGCTGCCGCCGAAGCCGTGCGTGAGGAGGACGGCGGGGCGGCGGCCGGAGCCCGAAGTGAAGTACGAGGTGTCGATCTTCACCCCGCTGCCCATGTCCATGACTCTGTCGGCTCGGTCCACAGGTGCGGCCTCGTCCGAGGCGACGGCCGTCCACGTACCGGCGCCGGCGAGCACGACCACGGCGGCCGCGGCGGCGATCAGCCGACGCGGCCTCCGAAGCACGGCCCCGCGCAGTCGGGGCAGTCGAAGATCCATGCGTCAACGGTAAGGGCCGCCACCGACGGCGAAGGCCGCCCAAAGCCCGAATCACATGTCAATCCCCGGGATTACGGGTCCCGCCTCTCATACTGCGGGCGCGGTATCCCAACCGGTCGGAACCACGAATTCCAGCACCAACCGCGGTCCGGACGCGGCTCCTGCATCCGGCACTGCGGCCCCGCCTTTAGGTTCCTGTCAAGTTCATGAGAATTCGCGGTGGACCCGTAAAGCATGGGAGCCGTCCACGATGTGGACGGCTCCCATGGGGATCGGACACGGCTCACAGATGGCGGCGGCGAGTGGCCGCGTGCCGGTCGTACACCTCGCGTGCCTTGACCGCCGACGAGCGGGTCGCGGTCTCAGCCACGGGCACGTCCCACCAGGCCTGCGCCGGGGGCGCGCCCGTGACCGTGTCCGCCGTCTCGGTCTCCACGTGGACACATATGGGTGTGTCGGCGGCCCGCGCCTCGGCGAGAGCGGCCCGCAGATCGCGTACGGTCTTCGCGCGCAGCACTCGCATGCCCAGGCTGGCCGCGTTGGCGGCGAGGTCGACGGGCAGCGGGCGCCCCGTGAACGTGCCGTCCTCGGACCGGTGGCGGTAGGCGGTGGCGAACCGTTCGGCGCCCACGGTCTCGGAGAGGCCGCCGATGGAGGCGTATCCGTGGTTCTGCAGGATCACGATCTTGATCGCGACGCCTTCCTGGACGGCGGAGACGATCTCCGTCGGCATCATCAGATACGTGCCGTCGCCGACCAGCGCCCATACGGGACGGTCCGGCGCCGCCATGCGCACGCCGATCGACGCCGGGATCTCGTAGCCCATGCAGGAGTAGCCGTACTCGACGTGGTACTGGTCCCTCGACCGCGTCCGCCACAGCTTGTGCAGATCACCGGGGAGCGAGCCGGCCGCGTTGATCAGGATGTCGTCCCCGGTGACCAGCTCGTCGAGCAGACCGAGGACCTGCGGCTGGGTGGGCCGGGTGTCCGGCTCGTCCGCCTCATAGGCCGCGTCGACCCGGTGCTCCCAGCGCTCCTTGTCGTCCGTGTAATCGGTGACGTACGCGGGTTCGGCACGGTGGCCGTGCATCGCGAGCGACTCGGTGAGAGCCTCCAGCCCCGTGCGGGCGTCCGCGATCAGCGGCTGGCCGGACAGCTTGTGGCCGTCGAAGGGCGCGATGTTGAGGTTCAGGAAGCGGACGCCCTGGGCGGAGAAGAGGGTGCCGGATGCGGTGGTGAAGTCGGTGTAGCGGGTGCCGACGCCGATCACCAGGTCGGCGGTGCGGGCCAGTTCGCAGGCGGTCGCGGTGCCGGTGTGCCCGATGCCGCCGACGTCCGCCGGGTGGTCCCAGGCCAGCGAGCCCTTGCCCGCCTGGGTCGAAGCGACCGGGATGCGGGTGGTGTCGGCGAACTCCTTCAGCGCGTCCTCGGCCTCACTGTGGTGCACTCCGCCGCCCGCGACGACCAAGGGGCGCCGGGCGTTACGTACGGCCCTGACGGCGGCGGCAAGTTCCTCCGGGTCCGCGCCCGGACGGCGGACCGCCCAGACGCGCTCGGCGAAGAACTCCTCCGGCCAGTCGTACGCCTCGGCCTGCACGTCCTGCGGCAGCGCGAGCGTGACGGCGCCCGTCTCGACCGGGTCGGTGAGCACGCGCATCGCCTGGAGGGCGGCCGGGATGAGGGCTTCGGGACGCATGACGCGGTCGAAGTACTTCGACACCGGGCGCAGACAGTCGTTCACCGACACATCGCCGGCGTACGGGACCTCGAGCTGCTGGAGGACCGGGTCGGCGGGGCGGGTCGCGAAGATGTCGCCGGGCAGAAGCAGTACGGGGAGATGGTTGATCGTGGCGAGGGCGGCGCCCGTGACGAGGTTGGTGGCGCCCGGGCCGATGGATGTCGTGACGGCGTGGGTGCTCAGGCGGTGCGACTGACGTGCGTAGCCGACCGCCGCGTGCACCATGGCCTGTTCATTGCGGCCCTGGTGGAACGGCATGACGGGAGGTCCGGGGGGCGTCCCCCCGGAAGGCACAGTGGCGTACTCGAGAAGCGCCTGCCCCAGCCCGGCGACGTTGCCGTGCCCGAAGATGCCCCAGGTGGCGCTGATCAGCCGGCGGCGCACCCCGTCCCGTTCCGTGTACTGGGCGGCCAGGAACCGCACCAGTGCCTGCGCGACCGTCAGCCTTGTCGTCGCCGTTGACGTCTTCGGCTCTGTCATCGGAAGCCCTCTGTGCTTTCTACGTGTCCCGGGTGGAAGCAGATCCGCCCCGCCTGTCCTCACCCGGGCCGGCCGTCACGTTCAAGTAGTACCTCGCGTGACCGGGCTGGGCGATGGACGGGCCGTGCAATCCGTCGAGTACGAGGAAGGCCCCGCCGGCATCGCCGGTGCGGAACCCGTGAGGACATCGGAACCGCCCTCACGCGAGGGAAATACGCGCCGGCAGCGGAATCCGTTCGCTCGTGGGTCGGACGGGAACCTCCGGCGCGGGGCCGTAGCGGGCGGGGAGTCGGCGCTCGCACTTCGCTCCTGCCAGGGCGAAGCGGCCTCCCACGCCGGAGGCGATCTGCACCCGGGCGTCGAAAGGGGCGTACGCGAAGTCCGTCACTCCGCTGAACGCGCCCTTCCTGCCCGGGAGTTCAAGTGGTGTGGCCTCTGCTGGGGCGGTACGGGTGCCGTTGTCCACCGGACCGCCCCGCCTTCGGCGCGTCCTCGCTACTGGACTCCGGCGCACCGGATTCCAGGGCATCGGACACCGCGGACTCGTCCATCGGGTTCCCTTCGCTTCGCTTCGGCTGCTCCCAGGTCTAGCGGCGCTGCGTGATGCCTGTCAATTGGTTGTCCGGACATTCGGACTAGGTCTCAGTTGCTGCGGCGCGTCACCTGTGTCACAGATACCGCCGTTCTGTCACACGTGTCCCGGTCTCGCGGGGCTTGCGTCACACCCGCGCGACAGGCACAGGCCCGCGGTCACGCAATGTCGTTGGACGGTCACAGCAAGGTGATCGCCAGCGCAGTGCCTTCGCGGCGCGCGCGGAGAGGTGCTACTGATGACCGACCGCAGACTCTGGTCGTACAAGGACATCGCGGCGCACATTCAGGTGCAGCCGGACACCGTGCGGTCCTATCGCAAGCACGGGATGCTTCCGCCGCCGGACCATGTGGAGTCCGGCAAGCCGTATTGGTATGCGGACACCATCCGGGCGTGGGTGGCCTCCCGACCGGGGAACAAGAGGCGGCGGGCCGATTGACCCCCGGGCTTCCTCACCCCCGCCGCCCCTAGCCGCCCCACCCCTGGGGCTGCGCCCCGGGACCCCGCCAGGGGGTGGGAGGTGACAGTCGCGTCGCGGCTGCGGGTGCGTCGTGGCTGGTCGCCCAGTTCCCCGCACCCCTGAAAGCAAAGCCTGCGCCGCCCCGACGAAAGCCTGTACACCCCGCCTGCGGCGGGCTGACGCACCGGCCCGCGGCCCCGACCCACGCACGGACCCCAGGGGCGCGGGGCTGCGACAATTGCGGCTCCGCCGCGGGGGGCGAGCAGCCACCCACAAACCCGCACTTGGGAGGAATACCCCCTAGGGGTACAGTGGGGAGTGAACGGACCACCTGAGCCCCAGAGGAGCAACGACATGACCGCACAGACCGTTACCGCCACCTACCAGGTGACCGGAATGAGCTGCGCCCACTGCGAAGGCTCCGTCTCCAGCGAGATCTCCGAGATTCCCGGTGTCAGCTCGGTGAAGGCCGTCGCCTCGACCGGTGAGGTCACCGTCCTCTCCGCCGCCCCGCTCGACGAGGACGCCGTACGTGCCGCGACCGACGAGGCCGGGTTCGAACTCGCCGGCAAGGTCTGACCACACCGACGGACGCCCGACATGAGCAGCACGGCAACACCCCCCGCCACGCACGAGAACGCCGAGGTCGAGCTCACCATCGGCGGCATGACCTGCGCCTCCTGCGCGGCCCGCGTCGAGAAGAAGCTCAACCGCATGGACGGCGTCACCGCCACGGTGAACTTCGCGACGGAGCGCGCGAAGGTCTCGTACGAAGACGGCATACGCGTCGCCGACCTGATCGCCACCGTGGAGAAGACCGGCTACACGGCCGAGGAGCCGGCGCCGCCGGAGCCGGAGCCCGAGACAGAGGCACCCCGCGAAGACCCCGAACTCGCCTCCCTGCGCGAGCGCCTGACCGTCTCCGCCGTGCTCGCCCTCCCCGTGGTCCTTCTTTCCATGATCCCGGCCCTCCAGTTCGACAACTGGCAGTGGCTGTCCCTCACGCTCGCCGCGCCTGTCGTCGTATGGGGCGGACTGCCGTTCCACCGGGCGACGTTCACGAACGCCCGGCACGGCGCGGCCACCATGGACACGCTCGTCTCCGTCGGCACGCTGGCCGCCTTCGGCTGGTCCGTGTGGGCGCTGTTCTGGGGCCACGCGGGGATGCCGGGCATGCGGCACGGCTTCGACTTCACGGTGTCGCGTGCGGACGCCTCGTCGACGATCTACCTCGAAGTGGCCGCGGGAGTCGTCACGTTCATCCTCCTCGGCCGCTATCTGGAGGCCCGCTCCAAGCGGAGCGCGGGCGCCGCCCTGAGGGCCCTCATGGAGCTGGGCGCCAGGGACGTCTCCGTACTGCGGGAGGGGCTTGAGGTACGCGTCCCCGTCGCCGATCTCAAGGTCGGTGACCGCTTCGTCGTACGGCCCGGCGAGAAGGTCGCCACCGACGGCACCGTCGTCGAGGGCACCTCGGCGGTCGACGCGTCGATGCTGACCGGCGAGTCGGTGCCGGTGGACGTGGCCGTTGGCGACTCCGTGACGGGCGCGACCGTGAACGCCGGCGGCAGGCTCGTCGTCGAGGCGACCCGCATCGGCGCGGACACACAGCTGGCGCGGATGGCGAAGCTCGTCGAGGACGCGCAGAACGGGAAGGCCGAGGCGCAGCGTCTTGCCGACCGGATCTCCGCCGTCTTCGTCCCCGCCGTCCTGCTGATCGCCGTCGCAACCTTCGGCGTCTGGCTCGGCATGACGGACGAGCTGACCGCCGCCTTCACAGCCGCCGTCGCGGTGCTGATCATCGCCTGCCCGTGCGCGCTCGGCCTCGCGACCCCCACCGCCCTCATGGTCGGCACCGGCCGCGGCGCCCAGCTCGGCATCCTCATCAAGGGCCCCGAGGTCCTGGAGTCCACGCGCCGCGTCGACACGGTCGTCCTGGACAAGACCGGCACGGTCACCACCGGCCGTATGACCCTCCAGGAGGTGTACGCCGCTGCCGGCGCCGACGAGAAGCAGGTACTGCGGCTCGCCGGCGCCCTGGAGCACGCCTCCGAGCACCCGATCGCACGCGCCGTCGCGACGGGCGCGGAGGAAGGCACGGGAACCCTCCCGGCGGTGGCCGACTTCGAGAACGTCGCCGGGCTCGGCGTGCGCGGGACGGTCGAAGGGCACGAGGTGCTGGTCGGGCGGGCGCGGCTGCTCGACGAGGCCGGTGTCGCGCTGCCGGAGGAGCTGGCCGCGCTGAAGAAGCGGGCCGAGGCGGACGGGCGTACCGCCGTGGCCGTCGCCTGGGACGGGGTGGCACGCGGTGTCCTGACCGTCGCCGACGCGGTCAAGGAGACCAGCGCCGAGGCGGTCCGCGAGCTGCGTGCCCTGGGGCTGACACCCGTGCTGCTGACCGGGGACAACCGGACCGTCGCCGAGTCCGTGGCGCGCCGCGTCGGCATCGACGACGCGTTCGTCTTCGCCGAGGTGCTGCCGCAGGACAAGGTCGAGGTGATCAGGCGGCTCCAGACCGAGGGCCGGGCCGTCGCGATGGTCGGCGACGGCGTCAACGACGCGGCCGCGCTCGCCATCGCCGATCTGGGGCTTGCCATGGGCACGGGGACTGACGCGGCGATCGAGGCGGGCGATCTGACGCTCGTACGCGGGGATCTGCGGGTGGCCGCGGACGCGATCCGGCTGTCGCGGAAGACCCTTGCCACGATCAAGGGCAATCTCGTCTGGGCCTTCGGCTACAACGTGGCAGCGCTGCCGCTGGCTGCGGCGGGGCTGCTGAATCCGATGATCGCGGGCGCCGCGATGGCGTTCTCCTCGGTGTTCGTGGTGACGAACAGTCTCCGACTCCGGGCATTTCGGTGATGTCGAAGTAAGAACCCCTCTGGAGTCCGACGCGAGCCTCACATAAGCTCTTCACAAGGCTCGCGCATCTTCCTTACTCTTGGGCTCCGATAGCGATATCGGGTCGCTTGTGCATCTTCAGGACATATGCAAGAGACGCAGATCACAGTGATGTGAACGTAACCCTCGAAGGAGTTCGTGAGTCTAAGTTGGCGATGTCAGAAGCGTCTTGGGGGGCGTGACTGACATCTGGGGATGTCTTGGGGGACGTTCCCGGAGCTGCGTTGCCGGGACACGTACACGGGGAGCTTGAGCGGCCCTCCCGTACGGGTCCCGGCAGACCGCACTCGCTGCAGTACAGGCAGTACAGATGGTTCAGCAGCACACGTGGTACATCGAGTTCTGCTCGTTTAGATCACAGCGATTCAGGCGCTGTCCTCAGGCGCCCGGCCGGATCCCGTGGGGGGAATCCGAACCGGGACAAGGAAGGCGCCCCGACTCCGGCCCGTGGGGGGACCGGCAGCGGGGCGCCTTCCGTTTTGCTACGTACTGCGTACAGGCGTCAGCGAGACTCGACCGGGACGAAGTCCCGCAGAACCTCGCCCGTGTAGATCTGGCGCGGGCGGCCGATACGGGAACCCGGCTCCTTGATCATCTCGTGCCACTGAGCGATCCAGCCGGGCAGACGGCCGAGCGCGAACAGGACCGTGAACATCTCGGTCGGGAAGCCCATGGCGCGGTAGATCAGACCGGTGTAGAAGTCCACGTTCGGGTAGAGGTTGCGCGAGACGAAGTAGTCGTCGGAGAGCGCGTGCTCCTCCAGCTTGAGCGCGATGTCCAGCAGCTCGTCGGACTTGCCGAGAGCCGAGAGGACGTCGTGCGCGGCGGCCTTGATGATCTTGGCGCGGGGGTCGAAGGACTTGTACACCCGGTGGCCGAAGCCCATGAGGCGGACGCCGTCCTCCTTGTTCTTCACCTTGCGGATGAAGGAGTCGACGTCACCGCCGGAGGACTGGATGCGCTCCAGCATCTCCAGCACGGACTGGTTGGCGCCGCCGTGCAGCGGACCCCAGAGCGCGGAGATGCCGGCGGAGATCGAGGCGAACATGTTCGCCTGCGAGGAGCCGACCAGGCGGACCGTGGACGTCGAACAGTTCTGCTCGTGGTCCGCGTGCAGGATCAGCAGCTTGTCGAGCGCGGAGACGACGACCGGGTCCAGGTCGTACTCCTGCGCCGGGACCGAGAAGGTCATACGCAGGAAGTTCTCGACGTAACCGAGATCGTTGCGCGGGTAGACGAAGGGGTGCCCGATCGACTTCTTGTACGCGTACGCCGCGATCGTCGGAAGCTTGGCGAGCAGGCGGATCGTGGAGAGGTTGCGCTGCGTCTCGTCGAACGGATTGTGGCTGTCCTGGTAGAAGGTGGACAGCGCGGAGACCACCGAGGACAGCATCGCCATCGGGTGGGCGTCGCGCGGGAAGCCACGGTAGAAGTTCTTGACGTCCTCATGCAGCAGGGTGTGCTGCGTGATGTCGCCCTTGAAGGTGGCGAGCTCGTCGACCGTGGGCAGTTCGCCGTTGATCAGCAGGTAGGCCACCTCGAGGAAGGTGGAGCGCTCTGCCAGCTGCTCGATCGGGTAACCGCGGTACCGGAGGATGCCCTGCTCACCGTCGAGATAGGTGATGGCGGATTTATAGGCGGCGGTGTTGCCGTAACCACTGTCCAGCGTGACCAGACCGGTCTGAGCACGGAGCTTCCCGATGTCGAAGCCCTTGTCACCGACGGTGCTGTCTATCACCGGGTAGGTGTACTCGCCGTCGCCGTACCGCAGTACTACAGAGTTGTCGCTCACGTCATCCCTCACCGACGTTGTGCCTCTTCTTCGAGGTGCCCTGACTGCTTCTACCATCCCCCATTTGGCGCAGGAGAGTGCACTCGGGGTCGACCATGGGGCCTATTGGCGGCACTCAGTGCCGTCACCCTGCTCATCCTGCCCCCCTTCGCCCTGCTTCCGGAAGTGCTCTGTGACCCTCGCGACTCATTTGATCGATCAAATCTCGCTCACGGGTCGAGAGGCCGGGGTGAGAGCCGGAAATCCAGGGCCGTACATCGCCGTCCCGCCGACACCGTGCGCACCGCCTGGCCTATCGCCTTGCGTGAACCGACCAGCACCACAAGCTTCTTGGCGCGGGTGACCGCCGTGTAGAGCAGGTTGCGCTGGAGCATCATCCAGGCACTGGTTGTCACCGGGATCACCACCGCCGGGTACTCACTGCCCTGGGAGCGGTGGATCGTCACCGCGTACGCGTGCGCCAGCTCGTCGAGCTCGTCGAATTCGTACGGCACCTCCTCGTCCTCGTCGGTCAGCACCGTCAGCCGCTGGTCGTCCAGGTTGAGGGAGGTGACCACGCCGACCGTGCCGTTGAAGACACCGTTCGTGCCCTTCTCGTAATTGTTGCGAATCTGCGTGACCTTGTCGCCGACGCGGAAGACCCGGCCTCCGAAGCGCTTCTCGGCGAGGTCGGGCCGGGCGGGTGTGATCGCCTGCTGGAGCAGTCCGTTGAGCGTGCCGGCGCCCGCCGGGCCGCGGTGCATGGGGGCGAGGACCTGGACGTCGCGGCGCGGATCGAGGCCGAACTTCGCTGGGATGCGGCGGGCCGCCACGTCCACCGTGAGCCGGCCCGCCTCCTCCGTGTCGTCCTCGACGAAGAGGAAGAAGTCCTTCAGGTCCTGGGTGACCGGCTGCTTGCCCGCGTTGATCCGGTGGGCGTTCGTCACCACCCCCGACTGCTGGGCCTGCCGGAAGACACGGGTGAGGCGGACGGCCGGGACCGGGCTGCCGTCGGCGAGCAGGTCGCGCAGGACCTCGCCGGCGCCGACGCTCGGCAGCTGGTCGACGTCGCCCACGAGGAGCAGATGCGCCCCCGGAGGCACCGCCTTCACCAGCTTGTTGGCCAGCAGGAGGTCGAGCATCGATGCCTCGTCCACGACCACCAGGTCGGCGTCCAGCGGGCGGTCCTTGTCGTACGCCGCGTCCCCGCCGGGCTTGAGCTCCAGGAGCCGGTGCACGGTCGAGGCGTCCGCGCCCGTGAGCTCGGCCAACCGCTTGGCGGCCCGGCCCGTGGGCGCGGCCAGCACGACCTTGGCCTTCTTGGCGCGGGCCAGCTCCACGATCGAACGGACCGTGAAGGACTTGCCGCAACCGGGGCCTCCGGTGAGCACGGCGACCTTCTCGGTGAGCGCGAGACGGACGGCATCCTCCTGCTCGGGGGCCAGCTCCGCTCCCGTACGGTCCTTGAGCCAGGCCAGGGCCTTGTCCCAGGCCACGTTCCGGAAAGACGGCATCCGGTCCCCATCGGTGCGCAGGAGACGCAACAGCTGGGCGGACAGGGAGAGCTCGGCCCGGTGGAAGGGGACCAGGTAGACGGCCGTCACGGGGTCGCCGCCGTCGTGGCCGGGGACCTTTTCCCTTACGACTCCGGGGTCGCCGTCGTCCTCCTGGGGCGCCGCCAGTTCCCCGAGGCACTCGATGACAAGGCCGGTGTCCACCTGGAGCAGCTTCACCGCGTCCGCGATCAACTGCTCCTCCGGGAGGAAGCAGTGGCCCTGATCGGTGGACTGCGACAGGGCGTACTGGAGACCGGCCTTGACGCGCTCCGGGCTGTCGTGCGGGATGCCCACGGACTGGGCGATCTTGTCGGCGGTGAGGAAGCCGATGCCCCAGACGTCGGACGCGAGCCGGTACGGCTGGTTCTTGACCACCGAGATCGAGGCGTCGCCGTACTTCTTGTAGATGCGGACCGCGATCGACGTCGACACCTCGACGGTCTGGAGGAAGAGCATGACCTCCTTGATCGCCTTCTGCTCCTCCCAGGCGTCAGCGATCTTCTTGGTCCGCTTGGGGCCGAGGCCGGGGACCTCGATGAGGCGCTTCGGCTCCTCCTCGATGATCTGGAGGGTGTCGAGCCCGAAGTGCTGGGTGATGCGGTCCGCGAAGACCGGACCGATGCCCTTGACCAGGCCGGAGCCCAGATAGCGGCGGATGCCCTGGACGGTGGCCGGCAGCACCGTCGTGTAGTTCTCCACGGTGAACTGCTTGCCGTACTGGGGATGGGACCCCCAGCGCCCCTCCATCCGCAGGGACTCCCCCACCTGGGCACCGAGCAGCGCTCCCACGACCGTCAGCAGATCGCCGCCGCCCCGGCCGGTGTCCACCCGGGCGACCGTGTAGCCGTTCTCCTCGTTGGCGTACGTGATCCGCTCCAGCACGCCCTCGAGAACCGCCAGGTTCCGCGCCCCGGTGCCCGCCTGGTTCCCCGCCAGATTCGACATGATCCGACGCTACCGCCCGCCGCTGACAGTACGGAAAGGCCTGTGGACAACCACTACCGAGCCAGCGCATCCGACTCCCGGCTCATAGGGAACCTTTCAGCAGGTGGCTGCGTATCCACCCCACCATCATCCGAATGAGTGATCCATCTTCGAATTCGTGCGCACCATGATCGGACTTCCGCACCGTCGTCGGCGGGCCAACTGGATTCAAGGACAAGGGGGAGGCCTGATGTCCAGGAAGCGAAACCGCCACAGCAAGACGAAGAAGGCGAAGCAGGAAGTGATGCAGACCGGTGAAGTCGGCCGAGGGATGAAGCTCCGGCTGTACCTCACGCGTGAAGAGCAGCAGGAGCCTGTGAAGGTGGTCACCTGAGCGTGGCCGAATTCGGCGACTGACGTAGGCGGCCGGACGGGCTCTTCTCAGGGCTACTCAGCGTCTTGCCGTATCAACCGGCTTGTACAGGGAGAAGTTCATGTACGACTACGACCTCCTGATCGTAGGGTCGGCCAATGCCGACCTGGTGATCGGCGTCGAGCGGCGCCCCGGTGCCGGGGAGACGGTGCTCGGCTCCGACCTGGCCGTCCACCCGGGCGGCAAGGGCGCCAACCAGGCGGTCGCCGCCGCCCGCCTCGGGGCGCGTACGGCGCTGCTGGCCCGGGTCGGCGACGACGCGCACGGCCGTCTGCTGCTCGACTCGCAGCGGGACGCCGGCGTCGAGACGGCCAGCGTTCTCGTGGGCGGGGCGCCCACCGGGGTCGCGCTGATCACGGTGGACCCGTCCGGCGACAACAGCATCGTGGTGTCGCCGGGCGCGAACGCACGCCTGACGCCCGCGAACGTACGAGCCGCCGCTGCCCTCCTCACAGCCTCCCGGGTGGTGTCCGCCCAGCTGGAGATCCCGCTGGAGACGGTCGTGGAGGTGGTACGGAGCCTGGGGCCAGGCACCCGCTTCGTACTCAACCCGTCGCCGCCGCGGGAACTGCCGGAGGAGGTGCTCGCGGCCTGCGATCCGCTGATCGTGAACGAGCACGAGGCGCGGGTCGTGCTGGGTGCTGATGCGGGCTCGACGCCCGCGCAGTGGGCCGAGGCGCTCCTCGCCCTCGGCCCGCGTTCGGTGGTCGTCACCCTCGGCGAGGACGGCGCGCTGGTCGCGGACGCCACCGGCACGACTCACGTCCCCTCCGTGAAGGTCCACGCCGTGGACACGACGGGTGCGGGCGACGCCTTCACGGCGGCCCTGGCCTGGCGACTGGGGCTCGGGGAGTCCCTGGCGGAAGCCGCGAGGTATGCGACGCGTGTCGGTGCCCTGGCGGTCACCAGGGAGGGCGCCCAGGCTTCGTTCCCCACCGCGTCGGAGGTAGCCGCCCTGTGCTGTGCCATCCCGGGGGACGCGGCATCCGACAGCGGCTCCGGCGCGGGCCGGACCCCCGGCCGGAAAGGCGGGTCGGGTACCGCGCCCGGAGCGTCCCCGCGAGGCGAGTCGCAGTGAAGAGAGCTGGAATCCTGAACCGTCATCTGGCGGGGCCCTGGCCGAGTTGGGCCACGGCGACGGCGTACTGATCTGCGACGCCGGCATGCCCATCCCGGCCGGTCCCCGCGTCGTGGACCTGGCCTTCCGCGCCGGCGTCCCGTCCTTCGCGGAGGTCCTGGAGGGCCTGCGGGACGAACTGGTCGTGGAGGGCGCCACGGCGGCAAAGGAAATACGGGAAGCGAACAAGGAGGCGTCCGCCCTGCTGACCGACCGCTTCCCGGCCGCCCTGACCCATGTCTCGCACGACGAACTCAAGGTCCTGTCTGCGGACGCGCGCCTGATCGTACGGACCGGCGAGGCCCGCCCGTACGCCAACGTGCTGCTGCACTGCGGAGTCTTCTTCTGAGAAGCACCCGGGCCCGGAAGGCTTCGAGGGGCCCGGTCCGTCGACCAGGCCCCTCGCTCTACCCCTCCCCCAACATCAGAACCCCCGCGGATCCCCCCAGATCCCCCCTCCAGAAGCTCTGATGCCAAGTACGACCCGCAGGGTGGGCGGAGGGTTGCACGGCCTCCGAAGATTTTTTGCGGGACCTCAATGGCGAGACCTCAGTGGCCCTCCGCCCGTACGCGGTCGGCGATGCCCAGCGTCAGCTTCTCCGCCCTGTCCTGGAGGTCCCACTTCCCGTCCTGGTAGGCGTGGTTGCTCACCCAGAACACCAGAACGCCGTCGCGCGGCCAGCACGCGAGATAGGCCAGGGACCAGTCGTTGCCGCCGTTGTGCCAGGCGAGCGGGCCTTCGGGGGTGCCGGTGGCGACCCAGCCGTATCCGTAGTACGACGGGCCGGGCCCGAGCAGCTCGCCGGAATCGGGGATCCGCACGTGGGGCGCGAACAGCCTCTGCCTGGCCCGCGCCGGAAGGATCTCGTCACCCGAGAGGGCGCGGTGCCAGCGGAACATGTCGCCCGAGGTGGAGAGCATGCCGCCGTTGCCGCGCAGGTTCCAGTACGGCCCGTCGGCGGCCCAGGGATGGTCGATGGGCCTGCCCTTGCTCCGCCCCTCGCTGTCGTACTCCACCGCGACCAGGTTCCGCGGCCACCGGGGCAGCACGTATCCGGTCCGGTGCATTCCGGCCGGTGCGAACAGGTGACGGGCCAGGAACGGCTCGTAGCCCTCCCCGGACGCCTCCTCGATGATCGCGGCGAGCAGGCTGTATCCGGTGTTGGAGTAGTGGAACTCCGCGCCCGGGACGGACCGCAGCTTCGACGCCAGGGCCTGCCGCACCGACTCGTCGCGCGAGACGCGTTCGTAGTCGTCGCCGAGCCCTTCGACCAGGCCCGATGTGTGCGTGAGCAGGTGCTCGATCGTGATGCCGCGCTTGTCCCCGGGCACCGGCCGCCCCAGGTACCGGCCGATCGGATCACTCACCCGCAGCCGCCCCATCACCTCCAGCTTCAGGATCGCGGCCGCGGTGAACTGCTTGGTGATCGACATGACGTCGTACACGGTGCGGCAGCTCGCGGGGGTACCGGAGGCGCGGTCCGCCGTCCCGAACCCTCCGCAGTACGCGAGTTCGCCGCCGCGTGCGGCGATCACGGTGCCGCCGGACCCGGCGGGCAAGGTGCGGCGGAGGAAGCCGGCGACCGACTCCCCGTCGCGCGCCGTCGGGGACGCGGCGCCGGACGGTGCCGCGCGCCCGGCGGCCGGCCGTTCGGCACATCCGCCCAGCATCACCAGAACCGCGAGGACCGTGGCGCCGACGCCCGTACGGCGACAGTGAGGCAGACGCAGACCCTTGCCCATATGACCTCCAACGTCAGGAATCTGCGCCGAGGTTGACCGCCGCTCTCGCCGTTCCTCAAGCTGTCAGGGTGTTCGAGCTTGTGCGAACTCGTGTACGTCCAGCTCAACAGGGGGGACCACCACCATGACCACAGCACCGCCCACACCGCCGGACACCGACCCGGCCGCCTTCATGGCGGCGCTACGACGCCTCAAGGCATGGTCGGGCCTGAGCTACCGCCAACTGGAACGCCGCGCGACGGAGGCGGGCCACACGCTGCCCTACTCCACGGCGGCGACCATGCTCGGCAGGGAACGGCTGCCCCGCGAGGAGCTGGTCGTCGCGTTCGTCACGGCCTGCGGACTGTGGGACGACGAGGCGGAGGCGTGGGCGGACGCGCGCACCACCATCGCCTGCGGGCACCTGAACGCCCCACCGGCGCGCAACGGCGGGACCAAGCGCTCGTGGCGGCCACGCTGGGCGTTCGTCGGTGCGGCGGCGCTCGTCACGGCACTGCTCGGCGGGGCGGTGGCTTCGGGTGCCTTCACCGACGACCAGGAGCAGGAGACGCGGGAGACGCAGACGTCTCTCGGCCTGTAGTCACGTGCCCGATGGCCGTGGCTGTTCCGGCGGGACCGACCGTTCCTAAGGACTGAGGGGGAGTGCGTCCTGGTGCCAGGACTGCTGCTCAGCCGCGTGTCCCGAACGGTGTTGGGCACGCTGGTCGCCCGCGTTCGCTCCGCGTCCGGGCGGCACGCATCTGGTGCGTGGTCCGGGGATGCGGGGGCGGGCTTCCTCACGCCTTCGGGTGTCCGGTCGGGCCTGGACGGTCCGATGCCCCACACGATCGCTCTGGTCGGGTGGGGGCGGTGTCGTCCGTCGCCGGATCGGGTGCCCCAGGGCGCGCCTTCCGATTGCCACGGCGGCAGCGTCGTGGCGAGTGGTCTTGCGGTTTGTGCTGGTGAGGGGCTGCTGCCAGTGCTGAGTGCCCCACTTCGAGGTGTAGGCCGGGTCGACCGCGACGACAGCGATGTTCTGCTCGGCGGCCATGGAGACCAGCCGGGCCTTGAGTTTTGCGGTGGGGAAGCGGGAGATGAGGCGACGGAAACGCTTGTTGCGGCCGTGCTTTTCCCGGGACGTGCCGTCGGTGAAGTCGAGGTCCTCCAGCGCGATCGCCGCGGCCCCGCAGTGCCGGGTGTAGTGCAGCAGCCTTGTCAGGGCGTGCCGAATCTGCGCGTCGCGGTGCGCGGCTGTGCCGGACAGGTCATAGAAGAAGCGTTGGGGCTCGCCCACCGGGTTGCCGTGCACATCCAGCCGCCAGGCGGCGAGGTGGTCGTCGTTCATGTCCACCCCCACCACACCCGAGGCGAGCGCCGCCTTGAGCGGCAGCACCGGGGTGGCGGCGCGCTGCCAGGCGGCCGTCACGTACCAGCGGCCGCGCAGTACATCGTGGTGGATGCGGTAGGCCACCGCCCGGTTC
The DNA here is from genome assembly GCF_042870755.1 of Streptomyces sp. NPDC006365. Classification (NCBI taxonomy): domain Bacteria; kingdom Bacillati; phylum Actinomycetota; class Actinomycetes; order Kitasatosporales; family Streptomycetaceae; genus Streptomyces; species Streptomyces sp. NPDC006365. The sequence continues at coordinate 132,832 of NZ_JBIAHS010000002.1, read as the reverse complement.
GCCGTGATCCGGTCGCGCCACTCCTCGCCCCGGTGTTTGAACTCCACGGTGGCGTCCAGCACATAGCGGCCGTGCGGGGCATTGGCCAGATGCCCGAGCGCGGCCGGGAGTTTGATGGAGACCTGCCCGGTGTCGGTGATACGGATGGTCTCGTTGCCGCAGCGTTTGCCGGACTCCCCGTCCGCGGCCAGGAACATCCGCGCCGCCCGCCACCGCTGCCGCCACCCCGGCTCGTCCAGCCCCGCTGCGTCGAGGTGGTGGCGCAGGTGGGTGAGGCGCTTGCCGCCGCGCACCACGTGCACCTTTCCCGCGGCCCAGTCCGCCTCCAGCGCCGCCAGCCGGTCGCACAGAGCGTGCAGTCGACGGGACTTGGCATGCCACTCCAACCGGGAGGCATAGCCGCGTACCAGCCCCTCCCGATTGTTGGCCTTGGCCCCGAGCGGGCGGGCCAGTCGCGCTTCGATCGACGCGATCTGCCCGCGCAGCCACGCCATGTCAGCGGCCTGCCCGCGCCGAGCCAGCGCCCACTGATCGTGCGTGGCCTTGGTGATACTTCCCGCCCACCGAGCCGACGAGGCCCCGGTCAACTCCCGCTTGCGCACCGCCCACCCGGCCGCATCGTGATCCAGTCCCTGCCGGGAGCGGGCCGCCAGATCACTGGCAGCCAGCGAACCGAGGTACACCCCCACCTCGGCCAGCACCACCGCGCCCGCCTCGGACAACCGCAGCCGGGCCCGGATCGCCACCCCAGACGGGCCGGGCGCCACGAACGATGCCGCCACCTTGCGCAGCCCGCCCACCCCGTCACCCCCGCCCGGCACCCCGAAGATCCCCGCCGCCACGCTCAACGAACACCACCCGCAAAGGTCACGCATTCGACGCAGAAAAGCCCGTTCCTATCCCGGCCGTTCGTGGGGGTGCCGCACCCGGGACGCTGATGCTCACTCATACACGCCAGAACTCACCCGTACTCAGTCAAGACGCAGCAGTTCCCAACCCCTCGGCGGCCGCCATCCACTGGTCCAGGTCGGCCTGCGTGAACTCCGGCCATGCGGGAATCTCGGGAAGCCGGCGGAGAAGGTCGTACGCCTCCGCGATCTGCGGGCCGCGAAGCACCGGTGAATGGCAGCCGGCGACAACCTCGGCGTCCAGCCGCTGGAAGCCGTTCACCACCGCCCGGAACTTCTGGCCGTCGAGCAGCGCGACCCAGGGCGAGACCAGGCGTCCGCCGAAGAACTGGCCGTCGCGAAATTCATCGGCGGACAGGTCGGCGATTTCGGGGACTGGAGTGGGCACGTTCGTCGCGAAGGTGTCCACCGCCCACAGGACATTGGTCTTCGGGTCGAAGAGGGCGCGGGTTGTGGGGTTGTCGTACAACGGCGGTCGCTTGGCCACCAGCGTTCGGTCACCCACATCCACCGTATCGCCGTCGATCATGAAGCGGCACCGGTTGATGGGCGTCTCCCACTCCTCGGCCATGCGCCCGATCGAGAACCACGTCGTCAGCAGTGTCGCGTTCGGGCATTCAGCGAGAACCGCCAGAAGGTTGCCGGCGTGGTCACGGTCGTCGTGAGTGAGGAAGATCCACCGAACGTCCAGCGGATCCACCACGGACCACGCGGCCTCCAGCCACTGGGACCGCACCGCCGGTGCCCCGGTGTCCACAAGCACCGGTTCGGATCCCCGGATCACCATCGAATTCATCGGGAAGTGGCCGACCGGCGGGGCTTCCAGCGCCCACGGGATGACGAACGTCTCCTCGGCGATCCGGTACGGCTGCAGAAGGCTGAAAGTTTCCATGGTCGTCATCGCTGCTCTCCCTAGAACGGAGTCCGGCCGCAGCGCCCGTCATTCCAGTCCAGCCCCAGGGCGGACTCTCGTCAAACGCAGACAAACGCGACAAAATTCTGTGCTGGTCACCGTCGACGTCGTCGCCGGGGTGCCGCCCGTCGGCCGCACCGTCCCTTCTGGGGGTCCGTTCAGTAACGGTCGAACAAAGCCTGGACGTAATCCTCCAGCCGGCTGGTCAGCACGGTGGGAGTCAGATCGGTTCGGTTCAGTTCGCGCCAAGGGACAGCCACCTTCTCGGCATCCGGAGCGAAGGCCAAGGCGTCCAGCAGTCGCCAGTAGAGGTGGGCGGCGGGGTCCTCCGACAGCGTCCCTCCCGCGGCGACGTAGCGGTCGGCGAAGCGCATGCCCGCAGGCACGCCGTGCAGCAGCGCCAGTGCCGTGGAGCAGTGGGCCACGTCCAGATCGGCCGGCCCCCAAGAGGTCTCCACCCAGTCGACGACGCCGCTGATCCGCAGATCATCGCCGCCGCCGTTGCCGCTGCCCGTGAAGAGGACGTTGCCGGGATGGAAGTCCCGGTGCAGAAAGCAGGCCCGGAACTCCGGCGGCTCGCGACGGATGACGTCCACGGCCCGTTGCCACAGCTCGGGCCGCTCGGTGTCCCCGGGCGGGCGCACACGCTCGGGAGAGGTCCACGCCTGATAGGACCGGGGCCGTTCCTCCGCGGTCACCGGCAGCCGGTGGATACGCAGCAACTGACGGGCCAGCAGCTCGGAACGCCGGTCCGCCCCCTCCTCACCCAGGCGCACGGCCCCCGGCAGCAGGGACATCAGCAAGGAGGGGTGATCGCAGTGCTGCGCCGTCGCGTCCACGGCCACCAGCGTGGCCGCGGGCACGTCCGTATTGCCGAGCAGACGCAGAACGTCCGCCTCGCGGCTCAGCAGCCCCTCCGCGTGCCGCGCGAAGAAGGGCTTGACGAAGGACCGCAGAACCAGCGAACGCCGACCGCCCGGCCCGCAAACGTCCAGGCGCCGCATCTCCGAAGTCCACCCGCCACGCAACGGCACCACACCATCGATGCGCTCTACCGCTGACAGCTCCTTCTCCACCCAGGCCCGCGTCGAACCCCAGCCCCGGCCGTCAGGCTCCGCACCGATGCGATCGACCCCCTCGCCCGCAACCATGGAGGCAGGTTATCCACCGCAAGGAGCAGCCATCGGCAGTGGACGTCACGTGGGGCGCCCCTTCCCTCGCAGGGCGCCCCAAGCACGTCAGTCCACGCACACCCCTTACGTGGCGTGCTCCACGAACCGTGCCGCCGTCTCCGCCAGCACCTCGCGACCGTCCCTTGCCCACAGGCCGGTGTTGAAGAGCTCGACCTCGATGGGGCCGGTGTAGCCCGCCTCCTCGACGTAGCCCTTCCACTCGCGCATGTCGATCGCGCCGTCGCCGATCTGACCGCGGCCGGTGAGGACGCCCTCCGGGAGCGGGGTCGTCCAGTCGGCCAGCTGGAAGGTGTGGATACGGCCGGTGGCGCCCGCTCGGGCGATCTGGGCGGGGGCCTGGTCGTCCCACCAGATGTGGTACGTGTCGACCGTCACGCCGACCTGGTTCGCCGGGAAGCGTTCCGCCAGGTCGAGGGCCTGGGTGAGGGTCGACACCACGCAGCGGTCCGAGGCGTACATCGGGTGCAACGGCTCGATGGCCAGCCGTACGCCACGCTCCTGGGCGTACGGGCCCAGTGCGGCCAGCGCGTCGGCGATGCGCTCCCTCGCCCCGTGCAGGTCCTTCGAGCCGGGCGGGAGGCCGCCCGAGACCAGGACCAGGGTGTCCGTGCCGAGGGTGGCCGCCTCGTCGATGGCCGCCCTGTTGTCGTCCAGCGCCTTCGCCCGCTCGCCCGGTTCGATCGCCGTGAAGAAGCCGCCCCGGCAGAGGGTCGTGACCGTCAGGCCCGCGTCACGGATGAGCTTGGCCGTGGCCTCCACGCCGTACGACTGAACCGGCTCTCGCCACAGGCCCACGCCCGATACGCCCAACTCCAGGCAGGCGTCGACCAGTTCGGGCAACGACAGCTGTTTCACCGTCATCTGGTTGATCGAGAAACGGGAAAGGCTCTCAGCCGTCACTGGTGCACTCACGGATTCGCTCACTGTTCCACTCCGTACAGCGACAGCAGGTTCTTCATCCGCGCCGCAGCCTGCGCCGGGTCCGGGAACAGGCCCAGCCCGTCGGCCAGTTCGTACGCGCGGGCGAAGTGCGGGAGCGAGCGGGCGGACTGGAGGCCGCCGACCATCGTGAAGTGCGACTGGTGGCCGGCGAGCCAGGCAAGGAAGACCACGCCCGTCTTGTAGAAGCGGGTCGGGGTCTGGAAGAGGTGGCGGGACAACTCGACCGTGGGGTCGAGGAGTTCGTGGAAACCCTTCACATCACCCGTGTCGAGGACCCGTACCGCTTCCGCCGCGAGCGGGCCCAGTGGGTCGAAGATGCCGAGCAGCGCGTGGCTGAAGCCCTGGTCGTCGCCGGCGATCAGCTCCGGGTAGTTGAAGTCGTCGCCCGTGTAGCAGCGGACTCCCTTCGGCAGACGGCGGCGCAGGTCGATCTCCCGCTGGGCGTCCAGGAGGGAGACCTTGATGCCGTCGACCTTGTCGGGGTGCGCGGCGATGACCTCGAGGAAGGTGTCGGTCGCCGCGTCCAGGTCGGTCGAGCCCCAGTAGCCCTCCAGCGCCGGGTCGAACATCGGGCCCAGCCAGTGCAGGATCACCGGCTCGGACGCCTGGCGCAGCAGATGGCCGTACACGGCGAGATAGTCCTCGGGGCCGCGGGCCACCGCGGCCAGCGCCCGCGACGCCATGAGGATCGCCTGCGCGCCCGTCCCCTCCACGAGCGCGAGCTGCTCCTCGTACGCCGCCTGGACCTCCGCCAAGGAACCCGAGGCCAGCTGGTCCGTGCCCACCCCGCACGCGATCAGTCCGCCGACGGCCTTCGCCTCGGCGGCCGAGCGGCGGATCAGCTCCGCCGCCCCGGCCCAGTCGAGCCCCATCCCCCGCTGAGCCGTGTCCATCGCCTCCGCGACGCCGAGCCCGTGCGACCACAGGTGCCGGCGGAAGGCGAGCGTGGCGTCCCAGTCGACGGCCGCCGGCGAGTCGGGGGACACGTCTGCGTACGGGTCGGCCACGACGTGTGCGGCGGAGAAGACCGTACGGGAGCTGAGCGGGGCGCCCTTGGTGAGGGCGAGCGGTTCCGTGCGCGGAGTGTAGGACCTCAACACCCCGTCCGCATCGGGCAGTTGGATCGTCACAGCGAGATCTCCGGTACGTCGAAGCGGCGGCCCTCGGCCGAGGACTTCAGCCCCAGCTCGGCGAGCTGGACACCGCGGGCGCCCGCGAGCAGGTCCCAGTGGTACGGCGCGTCGGCGTACACATGCTTGAGGAACAGCTCCCACTGCGCCTTGAAGCCGTTGTCGAACTCGGCGTTGTCGGGCACCTCCTGCCACTGGTCGCGGAAGACCTCGGTGGCGGGGATGTCCGGGTTCCACACCGGCTTCGGCGTCGAACTGCGGTGCTGGGCACGGCAGTTGCGCAGGCCCGCGACCGCAGAGCCCTCGGTCCCGTCCACCTGGAACTCCACGAGTTCGTCGCGGTTGACGCGTACGGTCCAGGAGGAGTTGATCTGCGCGATGGCGCCGTTCTCCAGCTCGAAGATGCCGTACGCGGCGTCGTCGGCCGTCGCGGCGTACGGCTTGCCCTGCTCGTCCCAGCGCTGCGGGATGTGGGTCGCGGTCAGCGCCTGTACGGACTTGACGCGGCCGAACAGCTCGTGGAGTACGTACTCCCAGTGCGGGAACATGTCGACGACGATGCCGCCGCCGTCCTCGGCGCGGTAGTTCCAGGACGGGCGCTGGGCGGGCTGCCAGTCGCCCTCGAAGACCCAGTAGCCGAACTCCCCGCGGATGGACAGGATCCGCCCGAAGAAGCCGCCCTCGATGAGGCGCTTCAGCTTGAGCAGGCCGGGCAGGAACAGCTTGTCCTGGACGACGCCGTGCTTGATGCCCTTGTCCGCGGCCAGCCGGGCCAGCTCCAGGGCACCCTCGAGGCCGGTTGCGGTCGGCTTCTCGGTGTAGATGTGCTTTCCGGCCTCGATCGCCTTCTTGAGGGCGTCCTCGCGGGCGGACGTGACCTGCGCGTCGAAGTAGATGTCGATGGTCGGGTCGTCGAGTACGGCGTCGAGGCCGGTGGACCAGTGTTCGAGGCCGTGCTGGTCCGCGAGCGCCTTCAGCGCGTGCTCGCGGCGGCCGACGAGCACCGGCTCGGGCCACAGCACGGTGCCGTCGCCGAGATCGAGGCCGCCCTGTTCGCGCAGGGCGAGGATGGAGCGGACCAGATGCTGGCGGTAGCCCATGCGTCCCGTCACGCCGTTCATCGCGATGCGCACCGTCTTGCGTGTCACGTCATTCCCTTCGTACGCGTCCTGCGCCGCGTACGCCCCACAGCGAACAGGTGAGCGTTGCAGCAAGCGCTTTCTATGTGTGAAGAAGCTAGCCTCTGTGCAGCGGATCGGACAACCCCGCGCGGTGATGAGATATGCGACGAAGATGCCTGAGCAGATGCCTGACCGGAGGACGATAGATGACCGTGACCCTGGCGGACGTAGCGGCTCGCGCGCAGGTCTCGCCCGCCACCGTGTCCCGCGTGCTGAACGGCAACTACCCCGTGGCGGCGACGACTCGCGAGCGGGTGCTGCGGGCCGTGGACGAGCTGGACTACGTACTGAACGGCCCGGCGAGCGCGTTGGCCGCCGCTACCTCCGACCTGGTCGGGATCCTGGTCAACGACATCGCCGACCCCTTCTTCGGGATCATGGCGGCGGCGATCCAGTCCGAGATCGGCGGGCCGGGCGGGCGCGCGGGCGGGGAGCGGCTGGGCGTCGTCTGCAACACGGGCGGCTCCCCGGAGCGTGAGCTCACCTACCTCACGCTCCTTCAGCGCCAACGCGCTGCCGCGGTCGTACTGACCGGGGGTGCCGTCGAGAACACCGAACATGCGGCGGCCGTCGCGACGAAGCTGCGGAAGCTGGCGGATGCGGGGACGCGGGTTGTCCTGTGCGGGCGTCCGCCTGCGCCTTCCGACACCGAGGCGGTGGCACTCACGTTCGACAACCGCGGGGGCGGGCGGGAGCTCACCGAGCACCTGATCGGGCTCGGGCATCGGCGCATGGGGTATATCGCGGGGCCTCAGGAGCGGACGACTACGCGGCACCGTCTTGAAGGTCACCGGGCCGCGCTGGCCGCGCACGGCATTCCCGACGAGCCCGCGTGGACTGTCCACGGCCGCTACGACCGGCGGGCGGGTTACGAGGCGACCCTCGAACTCCTGCGCCGTGAGCCGTCGTTGACGGCCGTTGTCGCCGCGAACGACACGGTTGCGCTGGGCGCGTGTGCCGCTCTGCGCGACTCCGGGCTTCGTATCCCCGACGACGTCTCCGTTGTGGGCTTCGACGACCTTCCCTTCAGCGTGGACGCGGTGCCCGCGCTGACGACGGTGCGGTTGCCGCTCTCGGAGGCGGGGGCCCAGGCCGGGCGGATCGCCATGGGGCGGGAGGAGGCGCCTGAGGAGGGGATTGCGACGGTGCGGGGGGAGTTGATGGTGCGAGGGTCCACCGGGGTGCCCAAGGGTTGACGGGTTCGCCTCTGCGTCCGTTGTGGCTGTCGCGCCTCGTTCAGGGACGCGGGGCCGCTGTGACATCAGCGGCTCCGCCGCGTGGCGCGACAAGCCACAACGGACCGGCAGTCGCCTGAGAACCGGACCCACCACCCCCGTGGGCGATCCATGGACGGGGAGCCGGAGGCGGCCTACTCTCGGAGAAGCGATATCTCTGACTGAGTCAACCATCTTGAGGTCAGGCCATGACCATCCAGGACATCCGCTCGTTCAACCGCTTCTATACGAACGTCATCGGGGCGCTGGACTACAGCCGTCAGCTGTACGCCCCGTACACGCTGACCGAGGCCCGTGTGCTGTACGAACTCGCGCACTCTCCCCGTACGGACGCCGCAGACTTGCGTGGCGAACTGTCCTTGGACGCCGGGTACTTGAGCCGGATCCTGGCGAAGTTCGAGCAGGACGGGCTGATCGAGCGTGTGCCGTCCGAGAAGGACACCCGGCGGCGGCACGTCACGCTCACCCCGCACGGGTGTGAGGCGGCCGATCTGCTCGACGAGCGGTCGCAGGAGGCGGTCGGGTCGCTGTTGGCGACCGTTCCGGCGGGCGAGCGGCCCCGGCTCGTAGAGGCGATGCGCACGATTCGGGACGTGCTGTCCGGCGGCCGGCCTCCCCCACTCTCGGCTTCTCCCCCACTCTCGACTTCGCTCGAGCGGGGGGACCCCCATGAGCGGGGGGACCCCCATCGCGGCGAGGACGTCGTCCTGCGGGAGCCCGGCCCCGGCGACCTCGGCTGGATCGTGCAGCGCAACGCCGCGCTGTACGCCGCCGAGCACGGATGGAACACGGACTACGAGGGCCTGGTCGCCCGGATCGTCGCCGACTTCGCGGAGGATCACGACCCGCACCTGGAGCGGGTGTGGATCGCGGAGCTGGACGGCCGCGCGGTGGGCTGCGTGATGTGCGTACGGGACGAGGCGCCGGGCGCCGCACGCCTGCGGCTCCTCCTCGTCGAACCGGACGCCCGCGGCCTCGGCATCGGCGACCGGCTCGTGCGAGCCTGCATCGAGTTCGCGCGGGGTGTCGGCTACCGCGACATGGTCCTGTGGACGAACGACGTACTGACCTCTGCCCGCAAGATCTACCAGCGCCACGGCTTCGTCCTCCTCGCCGAGAAACCGCACCGCTCCTTCGGCGTGGATCTGGTCGGCCAGGACTGGCGCCTGGACCTGCACGGCGCACAGGACTGACTCTGCCCAGCATGCGGGGGCGGCAGGTAGGGTCCGCAGCATGAAGTTGGCCTTCTCCACTCTCGGCGTTCCCGGACTGCCCATCCCCGACGTGGTGCGGCTCGCGGCCGCGCACGGCTACCACGGTGTCGAGCTGCGCGCGCACCCCGAGGAGCCGGTCCACCCCGGTATCGAACTGAGCCGGCGGGCCGACGTCGCCGCCGAGTTCAAGGCGGCCGGCGTCGAGATCCTGGGCCTTGCGGGGTACGCGCGCGTGGCCGCACCGGGTGACGACGCACCCGTACTCCAGGAGATCCGCGAACTCCTGGAGCTGGCCCGCGACCTGGGCGCCCCCTACATCCGTGTCTTCCCCGGCGGCGGTACCGACCAGAGCCCGGAGGAAGCGGACGCGACGGCCGCGCGGCGGCTGGGCACGGCCGCGGAGTACGCCGCCGATCTGGGCGTACGCATCCTCCTGGAGACCCACGACTCGCACCGCACGGGCGCGGACGCGATCCGTGTCCTCGGCCTCGTCGGCCATCCCCGCGTCGGCGCCCTCTGGGACGTCATGCACACCTGGCTCGGCGGCGAACAGCCCGGCTCGACGTATGTTGCCCTCTCCCCCTACCTCGGCTACGTCCAGGTCAAGGACATCGCCTCGGCCGACGACACCACCCCCCTGCCACTCGGATCGGGCGTCCTCCCCCTCACCGAGTGCGTGGAACTCCTCTCCCGCGAGGGCTGGGACGGCTGGCTGTGCTGGGAGTACGAGAAGCGCTGGTACGAGTCGGCCGCGCCGCTGGAGGGCTTGCTGAGGGCGGGCCGGGAGCACCTTTCACGGTTGCTCAACGAGTCGGCGTGAGCCTGGGCAACCAGGGCTCCGACCGCACCCCGCTCCTCTGATCGTCTCCGTATACGTCATTGGCATGCCCCTGTAATACCTCTGACGGAGGCTCGTAGGGCACTCCGGCCTCACCCGCAACTCACCTCCCACCGGGCCGGGTTGACCCAACGATGCGGCCCCGGCCCGGCACGGCCGTGGGCTGTGGGCGAGGAGAAATTGGATGGTTGCAGAGGCATCTCGCCGTGGCTTTCTGAGATCGGTCGGGGTCGCGGGCGGCGCCGGAATGCTGTACTCGGCGATGGGGGCCCTGGGGCTCGCGCCGGTCCCCGAAGCCAGGGCCGAGCAGTACCGGGCGCCCCGGAGCGGCGACTTCGCGCTCACCGGACGGAGCCGCAAGAAGGTCCTGGTACTCGGCGGCGGCATAGCCGGCCTGGCGACGGCGTACGAGCTGGGCAAGGCGGGCTACGACTGCCGGATCCTGGAGGCGAAGGACCGCCCGGGCGGACGCAACTGGACGGTCCGCGGCGGCACTGCGCTGACCGACCTGGACGGGCGCACGCAAAAAAGCTCGTTCTCCAGGGGCCAGTACATGAACGCGGGTCCGGCCCGGCTGCCGCAGACCCACGTCACACTCGAGTACTGCCGCGAACTCGGCGTCCCCCTCGAGGTGTTCACCAACCAGAACGCCAACGCGTACATCTACCACGAGAAGAGCACCGCCCTCGCGGGCAAGCCGGTCCGCTGGCGCACGGCGAAGGCCGATGTCTACGGCTATGTCTCCGAGTTGCTCGCCAAGGCCACCGACCAGGGCGCTCTGGACAGGGAACTCACCGCCGCCGACAAGGAAGGGCTCATCGCCTTCCTGCAGAACTTCGGCGCCATCAAGGGCAAGGCGGACGGCTTCGCGTACACCGGCAGCGACCGTCGTGGCTACTCGGTCGAACCGGGCGCCGGCTTCGAGGAGGGCACGGTACTCGGCCCGGTGCCGTCCCTGTCGGACGTGGTCGCGAGCGGCGTCGGGCAGCGCTTCTCCTTCGAGTTCGGCTACGACCAGGCCATGCTGATGTTCCAGCCGGTGGGCGGGATGGACGCGATCCCGTACGCGCTCGCCAAGGCCATCGGCCAGGACCGGGTCACCTACGGCGCCAAGGTGACGGAGGTCAAGAACCTTTCGGACGGCGCCGAGGTCACCTACGAGGACGCCGAGAGCCGAATCCGCACCCGGCGCGCCGACTTCGTCGTGGCGGCGGTCCCGCCCATGGTCATGGCCCGGATCAAGCACAACCTGGGAGCGGACGTCACCGCGGCACTGAAGTACCCCGTCGCGACCCCCGTCGGCAAGATCGGGCTCGAGTACCGCAGCCGCTGGTGGGAGACGGACGAGCACATCTACGGCGGCATCACACCGACCGACACGGACCTGGCCACCATCTGGTACCCGTCGTACGGCTATCAGGGCCGCCGCGGCACGCTCATCGGCTACTACAACTTCGGTGACAACGCTGTCGCGTACAGCGCTCTGCCCCACGCCGAGCGGCTGAAGCGGGCGGTGAGCCGGGGCGTGAAGATCCACGGTGACAAGTACCGCACCGAACTCGACCACTCCTTCAGCGTCGCCTGGCACCGCACGCCCCACATCGAAGCGGGCTGGGTCGGCTGGCCCTCACAGACCGGCCCCGAGTACAGGCTGCTCAACCAGCCCGCGGGACACGTCTACTTCGCCGGTGACTGGCTCAGCCATGTCATCGCCTGGCAGCACGGAGCGTTCACCTCGGCACGCAAGGTCGTGACCGGGATCCACGAGAGGGTGATGGCCGGATGAAGCGGCGTACGAAGGTTTTCGTCGGTACGGCCCTGACCGGGGCGCTGCTGACCGGCTCCGCGACACTGGCGGGCGCCAAGGGCTGGTGGTCGCCGGGCCCGCAGGAGGTACGGGTCATGCTGCCCGAGGGGCAGTCCAACCCGGCCATCGCGAACGGCGTGGCGACGGGCGGGGAAGTCGCCGTCTACCAGAGCAGCGGTCTCGGCCCGTCCGCGCTGAACCCGGCCGCGCCGGAGGGCACGCCCGAGCGCTACACCGACCCCGCCCTCACGGAAGGGTCGCAGGGCGTCACGATCACCGAGGCACAGGCACTCGTCGTCCTGAGGAACATCAAGACCAACCTCGAGACCGCGGGCGTGAAACCGGCCGACGTCATCACGATGAAGGCCTACCTGATGAAGCCGCCGGGCGACCGGATCGCCGACTACGCGGGCTGGAACCGCGCATACCGGCAGTACTTCGCCAACATCGACCTGAAGTCGCTCCAGGTCGTGCCGGTACCCATGGGCACCTCTGCCCCCAAGCCGCCACTGCTCGCCAACAAGGCCCGCCCGGCGCGGGCGACGATGGAGGTCGCCTCGCTGGCGGTGCCGGGGTGGCTCGTGGAGGTCGAGGTGACGGCGACGTACGACAAGAAGCGCTGATCGGCGAGTTCGGCGAGTTCACAGGTCCGCTGCGGTGCCCCCGGCCCAAAACAGCGCCGCAGCAACCCCATCGGACACGGTGGCGCACCGTCGTACCAATTTCCGGGAATCGTCCCCATCCGGGGAACCCATCCGCGCCACCGCCCGTCCAAGGCGCAGGCTGCCGGATGAGTCTCCGCTGCGCGGTGTCGGCCCTCGCTGCTGGCTGCGATCGCTGACCCACCCTCTCCAACCGCCTGCGGCCGGCAGCATGCCGTCATCGGCGCGCCCCCTCCAACAGCGCCGATGACGGCCCCTCTCGGGGCCACTTTCTCCCAAGCGGTCCGCTGGGCAGTGATGAACCTGCGGGCCGGTGGGAGCTGGTCGCGCCCCGTGGCGGAGCCGCATATGTCACAGCCCCGCGCCCTGACGGCGGGAGACCCGCACCGGACCTTTTTCGTGCCGCGCGCTCTTGACTGGCAGAAAGTTCCCGGATATCCGTGACTTCTCGGAAGTTTCCTTCATACTCGCCCCTCCACGGGCCCCCCGGGCCCTCTCCGGAAGGAGCGCACGTGTACGAACGCACGAGGAAGTCCGGCACCTCCAGACGTACGCTGCTCGCCGCCACGGCGGGCACGGCGGCGGCCGTCGCGATCGGCCAGACCCCCGCCCGGGCGAACGGCCACGACAGGCGGCTGCGCGCCCTCATCTCCCGTATGACCCTCGAAGAGAAGGTCGGCCAGCTCTTCGTGATGCGGGTGTACGGGCACTCGGCGACCGCGCCCGACCAGGCCGACATCGACGCGAACCTGAAGGAGATCGGCGTACGGACGGCCGCCGAGCTGATCGCCGAGTACCACGTGGGCGGGATCATCTACTTCGCCTGGGCGCACAACACCCGTGACCCGCACCAGATCGCGGACCTCAGCAATGGGATCCAGCGGGCCTCGCTCGGACAGCCCCGCGGTCTGCCCGTTCTCATTTCCACCGACCAGGAGCACGGCATCGTCGCCCGTGTGGGCAAGCCCGCGACGCTGCTGCCGGGCGCGATGGCGCTCGGCGCGGGCCGCTCGCGGTCCGATGCCCGCAGGGCCGGGCAGATCGGCGGCGCTGAGCTGCGCGCGATGGGCATCCGGCAGGACTACGCGCCGGTCGCCGACGTGAACGTGAACCCGGCCAACCCGGTCATCGGCGTACGCTCCTTCGGCGCCGATCCGCAGGCCGTGGCCGCCCTGGTCGCCGCCCAGGTGAAGGGCTACCAGAGCTCCCGAGTGGCCGCCACGGCCAAGCACTTCCCGGGGCACGGCGACACCGAGACCGACAGCCACTACGGCTTCCCTGTCATCGAGCACACCGAGGCGCAGTGGGCCGAGCTCGACGCGCCGCCGTTCCAGGCCGCGATCGCCGCCGGTATCGACTCGATCATGACCGCGCACATCATGGTTCCCGCGCTCGATCCCTCCGGCGACCCGGCCACGCTCTCCCGCCCGATCCTCACCGGCATCCTGCGCGAACGGCTCGGCTACGACGGAGTGGTGGTGACGGACTCGCTTGGCATGGAGGGCGTCCGCACGAAGTACGGCGACGACCGTGTGCCGGTGCTCGCGCTCAAGGCCGGTGTCGACCAGCTGCTCAACCCGCCGAAGCTGGACGTCGCCTGGAACGCGGTCCTGGCGGCCGTACGCGGCGGCGAGCTGACCGAGGCCCGCCTCGACGAGTCGATCCTGCGCGTCCTCCGGCTGAAGTCGAAGCTGGGGCTGCTGAAGGACCCGTACGTGTCCGCGCGCGGCGTCGACCGCGTCGTCGGTATCCCGGCGCACCTGAGGGCGGCCGACCGGATCGCCGACGGTACGACGACGCTGCTGGTCAACTCGGGCGGTCTGTTGCCGCTTTCGCGCCGTACGCATCAGAAGGTGCTCGTCGTCGGCGCCGATCCCGCCTCGCCGTCCGGGACCACCGGGCCCCCGACGACGGTACTAGCGGGTGCGCTCGAGGAGCTGGGCTTCGCCGCCACCGCGCTCTCCACCGGTACGGCTCCCTCCGCGGCGACCATCGCGCAGGCCGTGGCGGCGGCGCGGGACGCGGATGCGGTGGTCGTCGGCACGTACAACGTCACGGCGACCAGCTCGCAGAAGACACTCGTCGGAGAGCTGCTCGCGACCGGCCGCCCGGTGGTCGCGGTCGCCGTTCGCAACCCGTACGACGTGGCCCAACTACCCGAGGTACAGGCCTACTTGGCGACGTACTCCTGGACCGACGTCGAGCTGCGCGCCGCGGCCCGGGTGATCGCGGGCCGTATCGAACCGGCGGGCAGGCTGCCGGTGCCGGTGCAGCGGGCGGACGATCCGGCGCAGGTGCTGTATCCGATCGGGCACGGGCTGAGTTACTAGCTCCTGGTCGGACAACAGGCCGAGTTACCAGGCCCTTGTCGGACATCGGACGACGTACGGCTGTACAGTCCGCCGTACGCCACGTACGCCGCACACCCGGCGCACCGCCCCCAAAAGACGCAAAGCACCCTGCACGTCTGGCGTGGGCCCGTTGTGGCGGGTCACGCTGGGCGGGGGTATCGGGGGGGAGCGTCATGCACAAGGCACGGTGTGGGTGGGTGGTGTGCGCGCTGCTGATGCTGGTGGCGGCGCTCACCGGGTGCGAGCGGCTTTCGGGATCCGCGGATTCCGGGGAGGGCCGGCTCGGCGAGAGCGGGCAGGTGACGCCGACGAGGACCGTTGGGTTCGGGGCGGAGTTTCTGGGGGTCGACGAGTGCAGTTCGTTCGGGCGCACATCGTTCACCGAGGTGCCGTGCAGCAGTGAGCGGGCGGCGGCGCGGGTCGTCGCGCGCCACGACGGCAAGGTGAGCGAGGGCCCCGCGTGCCCCGCCACCACGGACTTCGTGCTGCACATCAGCGAACAGAAGCCGTCCGCGGACGAGGACGGCGACGGCGCGGTCCCGCAGGGGTACGCCTGTATGCGCAACCTGGAGAAGCCACACCCCGGCGACCCTGGTGGCGGCGGAGGCCCGCGCACGATCGTCGGCGACTGCGTCTACAGCGCGGGCGAGGGCGAGGTCCGCGAGACGGCGTGCGACGGCAAGGGCGAGAAGTCGCCGGAGTACAAGGTGACTTCGGCGGTCGAGAAGCGTGGCGAGTGTCCTGCGTCGACGGCCCTGTACGTCCGGCTCGGCGGGCCGAAGCCGGTGGGCTGCGCCCGCCCGCTGTGATCAACGGACGGGCGCAGCAAGGAAGTTGGAGCAGGCAGGGCAGTTACGGCTCTACGGCCGCAGCTGGCGCTCCGCGCTGTGCTTGTCCAGCTTCCTGTCGTACTTGGCCAGCGGCTTGGCCTTCGACGGGTCCTCCTGGACCGTGGCGGAGGCGACGCCCGCCCACTTCAGGATGCGGGCCGTGGCGAGGGCCTTCTCGTCGGCGACGAGGCCCGCGACATTGGCGCCGTGGTTCGCCCCGGGGGCCGTGAAGATGTACGAGTCACGGGCGCCCTTGCCCAGGTGGAACGGCTCGGCGCCCCACGGGTCGTTCTCGCCGTACACGAACAGCATCTGCTTGGCGTTGTGCTTGACCCAGGTGTCGACGTCGCGCATCGCCCACGGCTGGAACTTCATGGAGATGTCGCGCGGCACGAAGTTCCGCGGCGGCTGGTAGCCGTAGCGGATCAGCCCCGACTCGATGTGCGGGAACTCGATGGTGGGCGCCCCGAGCTGCGTACCCGCCTGGTAGTAGTACGGCGTGTACTGCTCCAGGCCCTGGTCGGCGTAGGCGGAGAAGCCGACGATCGTGTCGATCGTGCTCCAGATCTCGTCGTCGGTGGCGTTCGCGGCGTCCGCCGGGATCGTGCCGCAGTCGCCGAGCAGGCTGTACTGCCAGAAGCCCCACACGTAGTCGAGTACGACGGCCTCGTACGCCTTGTCGAGGCTGCCGACGGTGTTGAAGGTGAGGCCCTCGGCAGCCGCGTACTCCTCGTAGCGCTTCTCCAGCGGCTCACGGCGTACGAGCGCCTCGCGCTGTACGGCGTTCAGCTTGTCGCGGCACTCCTTGGTGCCGACGCCCGCGAAGAACCGGTCATACGCCGAATCCTCCTTGTTCACCACGTCGTTGGGGGCGACGTACGCGACGACGCCGTCCATGTCACGCGGGTAGAAGCGCTCGTAGTACGTGGCGGTCATGCCGCCCTTCGAGCCGCCCGTGGAGAGCCACTTCTTGTCGTAGACCTTCTTCAGCGCCTTGAAGATACGGTGCTGGTCGCTGGCCGCCTGCCAGATGTCGAGCTTGGACCAGTCGGCCGGGTCGGGGCGGGACGGAGTGAAGAAGCGATACTCCATCGAGATCTGGTTGCCGTCCACGATCTGGGTCGGCTCGCTGCGGCGCGGCGTCGTCGAGACGTTGTAGCCGCTGGTGAAGAACACCGACGGGCGGGCCGTGTCCTTGTGCAGCACCGTGATGCGCTGCTGGAACGTGCCCTTGGACGGGCGCCGGTGGTCGACCGGCTGGGTGTAGTTGAGGACGAAGTAGCGGTAGCCGGCGTAGGGCTTCTCCTCGATCAGGCTCATGCCCGGTATCGCGAGGAGGCGGTCCTTGATGTCGGCCGTGTCGTCCGTCATGGCACTGGTGCGGGTGCCGGTGGCCTCCGGCTGCGCGGCGGTGGCCGCGCCGGCCGTGCTCATCGTGCCTATGAGCACCACGAGCGACAGCAGCCATCTGAGCGTCTTGCGCATGCACTCTCCCCTGGAAAACACAGATGTCCGCCGGAACCTAGCGGAGCAACTCCGTTGACACCAGGGGATGTTGGAGGCATTCCGGACAGTTCTGAGCTGCGGGTTCGTTGTGGCTGGTCGCGCCCCGCGGCGAAGCCGCATATGTCACAGCCCCGCGCCCCTGAAAGGTGCCGGCCGGGGGCCGGCGGCCTCCTTCAGGGCCGCGGGTTCACAGGCGGATCCAGCCTGAGCTCACCGAGGCTGAGCCGACGGAGCCCTTCACCAGTACGCGGCGGTGGCCGACGTGCACGGTCACCGGTCCGGCATGGTGTCTGAAAAGCCCTCTGTCGACGGCCGGCCGGGCACGCCACGCCCGTACGCTCACAGACACGTACGTGGGGGCACCCTGCCTCTTGCGGAGAGTCACCGCGCAGACGTACCCGCGCTTCTTGTAGATCTGGACGGATCCGGTGGAGAGGGGCAGCGTACGGACCTTGCGGCCGGAGCAGAGCGCCGCCGCCTCCGCGGTGCCCGTGCCCGGGCCCGCGAGGGACAGCAGTCCGGAAGCGGTCAATACAGCCACACCGAGCGCCATATGACGGCGTATCGCGCTCTTGTCCACTGTTGTTCCTCCCGCAGCAATCGGCGTACTTCGTCTACGGACGCATGACGTAGGCCGTCTGGTTGCGTGGCGGGAGAAAGGCGGAAGAAAGACTACGACGCTACGACAGCGGGGCTGCGGCGGGCTCCCCGAGGAACATCCGCCACAACTCGGCGTACCGTCCGCCCCGTTCGAGGAGTTCCTCGTGTGTGCCGTCCTCCGCCACCCGGCCGTGGTCCATGACCACGACCCGGTCCGCGCGGGCCGCCGTCGTCAGACGGTGGGCGACCACGAGCGTGGTGCGGCGGCCCGCGATGCGGTCGGTGGCCTGGTTGACCTGGGTCTCGGTGGCCAGGTCGAGGGCGGCGGTGGCCTCGTCGAGCAGGAGGATGTCCGGGTCGACGAGTTCGGCGCGGGCGAGGGCGATCAACTGGCGTTGCCCGGCGGAGAGGTTGCGGCCTCGCTCGGCGACCTCGTGGAGGTAGCCGCCGTCGAGCGTGGCGATCATGTCGTGCGCGCCGACCGCGCGGGCGGCGGCCTCCACCTCGGCGTCGGTGGCGTCCGGGCGACCGTACGCGATGGCGTCCCGGACCGTGCCCTGGAAGAGGTACGCCTCCTGGGGGACGACGCCCAGACGGTGCCGGTACGAGGTGAGGTCCAGCGCACGCAGATCCGTGCCGTCGACGGTCACCCGCCCGCCCGTCGGGTCGTAGAACCGGGCGACCAGCTTGACCAGCGTCGACTTGCCCGCGCCCGTCTCGCCGACGAAGGCCACGGTCTGCCCGGCGGGGATGCGCAGGGAGACCCCGCTGAGCGCCTCTTCGTTGTCGTTGTACGCGAAGTCGACGTCCTCGAAGGCGACGTCGCCCCGCAGGGACGGCACCTCGCGTGCCGCGTCGGCGGCCTTGGTGGAGGTCGGCTCCTGGAGGAGTTCCTGGACGCGGCCCAGCGAGACGGTCGCCTGCTGGTAGCCGTCGAAGACCTGCGAGAGCTGCTGCACGGGCGCGAAGAACAGGTCGATGTAGAGCAGATACGCGACCAGCGCACCAGTGCTGAGCGTCCCCGCGTCGATCCGCCCCGCGCCCACGATGATCACCGCGGCCGCCGCGACCGACGACAGGAACTGCACGAAGGGGAAGTACACCGAGATCAGCCACTGCCCCCGGATCCGCGCCTTGCGATAGCTGTCGCTGCCTGCCGCGAACCGCTCCCGGCCGCCCCGCTCACGCCGGAACGCCTGCACGATCCGCAGCCCCGCGACCGACTCCTGAAGGTCCGCGTTCACGACGGACACGCGCTCACGGGCGAGTTCGTATGCCTTCACACTCGCCCGGCGGAAGAAGACCGTGCCGATGATCAGCGGCGGCAGCGTGGCGAAGACGACGAGCGCGAGCTGGATGTCGATCACGAACAGCGCGACCATGATGCCGAAGAAGGTGACGACCGAGACGAAGGCGGTGACGAGTCCCGTCTGCAGGAACGTCGACAGGGCGTCCACGTCGGTCGTCATCCGGGTCATGATCCGGCCCGTCAACTCCCGTTCGTAGTAGTCGAGTCCGAGCCGCTGGAGCTGCGCGAAGATCTTCAGCCGGAGCGCGTACAGGACCCTTTCGCCCGTACGTCCCGTCATGCGGATCTCACCGGTCTGCGCCGCCCACTGGACGATCACGGTGAGCAGGGCCAGCAGGGACGCCGTCCACACCGCGCCCTCGGCGACCTTGGTGACACCGTCGTCGATTCCGTTCCGGATCATGAGGGGCAGCAGCAGGCCCATGCCCGCGTCGACGGCGACGAGGCCGAGGCTGACGAGGAGGGGGAGCCCGAAGCCTCTCAGCAGTCGTCTCAGGCCGTACGACTCCTCCGGGGTGACCGCCCGCGCCTCGTCGATGCCGGGCTTGTCGTCCGCCGGGGGCAACGCCTCGACCTGGGCGAGGAGTTCCGGAGTCGCCGGCATCCCGTCCATGGCCGCGTCCCGGGGCTCACGGTCGCCGGTCCACAGCTTGGGCGTGATCCCGCGCTCGGCATCGAACTCGGCGTCCAGCTCGTCCCGTACGGACGTGTCCTCGACGGGGCAGGCGGGCTGGGTGTGCCCTGGCGAGACGCCGCCCAGCTCGTCCGGGTCGGTGAGCAGCCGCCGGTACAGGGGCGAGCGCTGCTGGAGCTCGTCGTGCGTACCGATGTCGGCGAGGCGTCCGCCGTCGAGGACGGCGATGCGGTCGGCGAGGTTGAGCGTGGAGCGGCGGTGGGCGATGAGGAGGGTCGTACGGCCCTCCATGACGTGCTTGAGCGCCTCGTGGATCTCGTGCTCGACGCGGGCGTCCACGGCCGAGGTCGCGTCGTCGAGGACCAGCAGGCGTGGGTCGGTGAGGATCGCGCGGGCGAGGGCGACGCGCTGGCGCTGCCCGCCGGAGAGGGTCAGGCCCTGCTCGCCGACCTTGGTGCCGTACCCGTCGGGCAGCTCGTCGATGAACCGGTCCGCCTGCGCGGCCCGCGCGGCGGCCTCGATCTCCTCCTGAGTGGCGTCGGGGCGGCCGTACGCGATGTTGGCGCGCACGGTGTCCGAGAAGAGGAAGGAGTCCTCGGGGACGAGCCCGATCGCGGCGCGCAGTGATTCGAGGGTCAGCTCGCGCACATCGTGGCCGCCGACGAGGACGGCGCCGCGCGTGACGTCGTAGAAGCGCGGAAGGAGCAGGGAGACGGTCGACTTACCGGACCCCGAGGAGCCGACGACCGCGAGGGTCTCACCCGGCCGGATCTCGAAGCTGAGCCCGTCCAGAACGGGTTGCGAGGCGTCGGCGTACCCGAAGCTCACATCGTCGAACTCGACGGTCGCGGGGGCGTCGGCCGGCAGCGGCTTCGTGCCGTCCTCGATGGACGGCTCGGTGTCGATCAGCTCAAGGACGCGCTCCGCGCCGGCGCGGGCCTGCTGACCGACGGTGAGCACCATGGCCAGCATGCGGACGGGTCCGACGAGCTGGGCGAGATAGGTCGAGAAGGCGACGAACGTACCGAGCGTGATGTGCCCGCGTATGGCGAGCCAGCCGCCCAGCGCGAGCATCGCGACCTGCCCGAGCGCGGGCACGGCCTGCAGTGCCGGGGTGTAGCGGGCGTTCAGCCGGATGGTCCGCAGCCGCCCCGCGAAGAGCCGCCGCCCGACCTCCCTCAGCTTCCCGGTCTCCTGGTCCTCCTGCCCGAACCCCTTCACCACGCGTACGCCGCTGACGGCGCCGTCGACGACTCCCGCGACGGCGGCGGCCTGGCCCTGCGCGTACCAGGTGGCGGGGTGCAGCCGGGTGCTGCTGTGCTTGGCGATGAACCACAGGGCGGGGGCGACGGCCAGCGCTACAAGGGTGAGCGGCAAGGACAACGAGGCCATGATCCCGAGGGAGATCAGGAAGAGCAGCACGTTCCCGATGGTCATCGGGAGCATGAACAGCAGGCTCTGGATCAGCTGGAGGTCACTGGTCGCCCGGCCCACGACCTGCCCGGTCGACAGCTCGTCCTGCCGCCGTCCGTCGAGCCGGGTGATCGCCTTGTACATCTCGGTCCGCAGATCGTGCTGGACGTCGAGGGCGAGTCGGCCGCCGTAGTAGCGCCGGATGTACGTGAGGACGTACACGAGGAGGGCCGCACCGATGAGGGCGCCTGCCCACGGGGCCATGTCCCGGCTCTTGTCCCCGATGACGTCATCGATGATCACCTTGGTGACGAGCGGGACCAGCGCCATGACCGCCATACCGGCGAGCGAGGAACCGAGCGCGAGCACGACGTCCTTCGGATACCGCCATGCGTATCCGGCGAGCCGCCGCGCCCAGCTGCTCGTCTCCCCCTGTTGCGCTACCACGCCGGTGCCTCCCGAGATCCTTGTCCGCCGGAAGGCACCAACGCGATCGGAACCGGATTTCATCCCTCCGCAATAGTCAGAGGCGTACGCGCAGGGATTGAAGTGCTCTCCTCCCTTCGCAAGCTCGGGAAGGAGATTCCCACCTACCTTGCGGCGGCGGGCTTGACGCGGCGAGCGCGCCTGACGACTGCCCTCCCGGCAGCCGGGATCGCCAGGTGGCCGATCCGGTACAGGTGCAGGGGAAATCGAGGTCCTGGCGGGCCTGGCGGATCGCGGCGTCCGCGTGCGCAAGGGTCCGCTGGTCCTTGGGCACCATCTGCCACCACCCGTGCAGCAGGTTCCACAGCGTGCGGGCTGCGTGCGCCTGGGCATCGGCCGTCGACACCTCGGCAGGCGACAGCGCAAGCCGGGCACGGTGCCCGAACTGCCGCTTGACCAAGATGCCCTGACTCATAGGACGCACCCCGTTCGACAGTTCGTCCGACACTCGCAAAAACGAGCGAAGCCCTCAAAGGTCACCCAACTGGCCCCGGTGATGCGGCAACCCGTCACCGACCACCCAACGTGATACCCCCTGCCGGTGCTGTCCGCCCAAGGTCCGGCTCTCCGAGCTGGACAGCTCCCTCAAGGGCGTCTGGGCCCGGCTGCTGCGCAAGGAGTACGACACGCACGTACGCCGGTACCTGTGGGGCGGCCGCTTCTGATCCCGCTCGTACTTCGCCGGATCGTGCGGCGGGGCGCCGCCGACCATGGTCAAGCAGTACATCGAGCGGCAGCAGCGCCCCGTGGGCTGAGGTCAACAGTGCGGAGCCCTGCGCACATGCCGGTCAGAGCAGGGTTGGGATGCGCTTCACCTCCCCCGCGAACGGGGGAGCACTGCGCAAGGTCAGGAGGTAGAAGCGGGTGATCTGCACCGTGTTCTGGTTGTCGTCGCTGGCCAGGAGGACCTTGAGGCGGCCGTGGCGATGGCCGGTGACGGTCATGGCCTCGATGTTGTCGAGTATGGGGTTGGGCTGGGGCTGCTTGGCGGTGGCGCCGAGGGCGGGGCAGTTCACGAGGTCGGCGAGGAGGGTTTTCTTGATCAGGCGTACGTCGTTCTGGCCGGTCAGGTTCTCGACACCGCTCGTGTCCGTGGCGCGGCGCAGGTCGGCGGAGTAGAGGCGGACCGTGTTGCCGACACCCGAGGTGAAGCCGCGTTCCAGGACGAGGAGGCGGCCGTCCGGGGTCGCGGTGGTCTCGACGACGCCGAGTCCGGTGTCCGCGCGGTAGCCGTACTGGGCCGCGAGGCGGAAGTCCTGAGAGCCGTGCCGGTGCCAGGTCTGGAAGCGGACGATGCCGGGGGTGTCACCGGACAGGGAGCCCTCCATGCCGGCCAGCAGGGTATGGCCGCCGTTGAAGAGGGTCAGGGCCTCGAAGGTCTGGTTGGTGGCGGCACGCCCGGCGGGGGCGACGCGCAGATACTCCGGCACGGGGAGGCGCCCCAGGATCGCCCCGTCCCGCCCATACCGACGGACCGCCGGCTCCCCCTCGGACGACACGAGCCGCGTACCGTCCCGCTCGACGACCAGCCCCTCGGAGTCGAGCGCGCCCTGGTTCTCGTCCGCGAGCGCGACGACGGAGCGGGGCTGGAGCGACGTCGGGTCCAGGGTGAAGAGGGACGACCGGTCGGAGAGGGCGGCGAGCTTGCCGTCCCGGTCGACGGCGAGCGCGGAGAAGTTACCGACGTAGGTGCCCTCGTAGGTCGTCTTGTCGAGGGCGTCGGAAAACCCGTCGATGGACACGGAGGGGGAACAGGCGTTCCGGGGAGCGGCGGCGGCTCCGGCGGCCGGGGCGCCGGCCGCGGCGGGTCCGGCTGCGGTGAGGCAGGTGGCCGCGGTCAGGCCGGCGGTAAGGGTCGCGAGTACGGATCTCAAGCGCATGGGATCACCGTAGGGCGGGGTGGTAGAGGGGCAGGCAGAAAAAGCGTGAACAGTTCTCCCTGCTGCGTTCAAACGTCGCTCATTTGAGTGGTCAAAGGGCAATGCGTCCCTAGGTGTTCACGCTTTTTGCACCCTGGGGATCATGAGCCCCCTCTACGGATACGAGCGAAACCCGCACAGCACAGGCCACGTGATCACCACGGTCCAAAAGCTGATGCGCACCGACGGCCTGAACGTGTCCCTCACCGCCATGGCCCGCAGCTGCGGCACGTCACGCAACTTCCTCTACGCCAACTGGAAGTCCGCTTCCGCACTGCACCTACGCGCGCTCACGGCCGAACTCTTCGAGGCATTCAGCGAGGCAGCCTGCACTCGCCCCAGCGACGGCACCGTCCCGGGGATCATCGACCACCTGACACACGTCGTACGTACCGTCCGCCGCCATCCCACCACGGCAGCCGTCGCCCGCTCCTC
This sequence comes from Streptomyces sp. NPDC006365, assembly GCF_042870755.1. Classification (NCBI taxonomy): domain Bacteria; kingdom Bacillati; phylum Actinomycetota; class Actinomycetes; order Kitasatosporales; family Streptomycetaceae; genus Streptomyces; species Streptomyces sp. NPDC006365. The sequence goes on along the minus strand of NZ_JBIAHS010000002.1, from coordinate 109,326 downwards.
CCCCACAGCACTCACGGCCGCACACACAGCGACCGATGGCCCGCTGGTACACCTCGTGACGAGGCGCCTCAGCGACGTGCTCCACCCCCTCGTCCCACATGGCGGAATCTGGGCCGACCGCGCACTGAACTCCAGAGCCTGGAAGATCCTCTGGATCGCCCGCCCTGCAGCCCTCTGCCCCCAGGCAGTGGGTGACGAGGACTGGGAGGCCACCCTGGACTCCGCATTCGCCGACCTGCTAGGGGATCTGCTCTCCCCCTGGCCCTCCACTGAATGACAACCTCGCACAACCACAATCGGGCCCAACTCCCGTAAGGTGCGCGGGCTGTGGCGATGGAGAGGCGGTCCGGAATATGGCACCGGGGACAGTGACACGGCATCAGCTCGCAGGCGCGGCGCGGGCGGCGCTGGGAGCGGGACGGCGGTTGGATGCGGTCGAACGGGTCGCGGGCGGCAGCAAGAAGGGCGTGTACCGCCTGACGATGGACGACGCGACAACGGCGATCGCCTACGTGTGGGACGCCGCCGAGAACTACTGGCCGTCGGCCGACGGCGACGACGACCTCACCGATCCGTTCTCGCCCGGCCTCGGTCTCGACCTGTTCGAGGCCGCCCACACACGGCTGGCCGCGCTCGGCGTCCGCGTCCCAGCGATACGCCTCCTCGACCGCGACGGCGCGCACTACCCGGCCGGCCTGGCGATCGTCGAGGACGTCCCCGGCGAAAACCTGGAGGAACGCGCGACCCACGCGCGGCCGCCCCGGTCATGTCCCGCCTCGCAGTAGCGCTGGAGGCCATGCGGCACCACCGGGCACCGACGTACGGCAAGGTGGCCGTGGTCGACGCCGGCGGGACCTCGCGCGGAACGTCATGCGAGGCGGTCGTCCTCGATCGCGCGCTACGGGACCTCACCGAGGCGGCCTCCCGCGACCCCAGGATCGCGACCGCCCGCGACCAACTGGAGGAGCGGCTGCACGTGCTGGCCGAGCAGGTGCGGCCGCGCACGGAGTACTCGGTCGTGCACGGCGAACTGGGCCCGGACCACGTACAGGTGGACGCGGACGGCAACCCCGTACTGATCGACATCGAGGGCTTGATGTACTTCGACGTCGAGTGGGAGCACGTCTTCCTGCGCATCCGCCTGAACGACGAGTACGGCCCCCAGGCGGTGCCCGGCCTGGACGAGAACCGCCTCGCCCTCTACACACTCGCGCAACGCCTCTCCCTCACGGCGGGCCCACTACGACTCCTCGACGGCGACTTCCCCGACCGCACCTTCATGAAGAACATCGCCGAACACAACCTGGAGGAGGCGCTGACACTCGTCCAGCGGGGAGGGTGCGGGTGGGGCGGAGGCCGGCTCGGCCGGCTCAGCCGGACGTCGGCACGAGGTCCTTGTGGATCGCCCGCGCCACGCCCTGAATCGTGTTGACGCCGTAGGTCATCGTGCTGTTGCCGTGGGTGAGGACGGAGATCGTGTAGTCGCGGCCGCCGCCCTTGAACGCACCGACACTGTGGACGCGCCAGCCGTGCGTGGACCGCGACAGCCAGCCGTTCTTGACGTGCACGGACACGGAGGAGGGCGCCCCCGCCGGCGTACCCCATCTCTGCGAGGAGATGACCCTCCCCATCAACTTCAATATGTACGCACGGGAGTTGTCGCTCAGGACGGAGTTCCTCGCGGTGATGAGGGCGAGCAGCTTCTGCTCGTCGCGGACGGTGATCTGGGTGAGTCCCCAGTAGCCGTTCGCGCCGGGCTTGGTCTGGGTCATCCCGGCGGCGGCGAGAAAGCCCTTCACCTTGGTCACGCCCAGCTGTCTCCACAGCGTGCTGGTCGCGGAGTTGTCCGACCTGGTGATCATGGCGGTGGCGAGATCGGTCTCGCGCTGAGTGAGATACCGGTTGTGCTTCCTGGCATCCCACAGCAGCGTGGCTAGCACCGTCACCTTCACGACGCTGGCCGAGTCGTACGCCGTGGTCGACCGCAGCGTGCAAGTCGTCCTGGTCGTACGGTCGTAGAGGCCGACGGCGATCGTGCCGTTGCGGTTGGCGAGGGCGGTGGTGATGTCCCGCTGCAGCTTGGCGGCCAGGCCCGCCCTGGCGGACGTACAACTGACCTGCGGCGTCGCCGCGACGGCGGGCGCCGCGCCCGCCACGAACGGCACGAGCACTCCGGCACCGAGCCCCACGCACAGCACACGGGCACGCCGGGACATCCGGTGAGTCATGAAGGCTTCCCATCCCCTTGAAGAACACGAGCGCGCTGCGGCGCACTGCCTCTTGTGACTCATTTGAGTGGCCGAAAGTTGCACACACGTTTCCCGCACGGAAGTTCTGAGCGGTGAGGGACCCAACGCTCGGCGGGCACGCCATGATGAGCCCGTGGACTTCGAGCCGTACCGGGGTGAGTCGGTGGCGTACTGCTACCGGATGCCGGGCTCGTTCCACGAGGCCGAGGACCTGGTGCAGGAGACGATGCTGCGCGCCTGGAAGCTCCGCGAGCGTGACGACAGCACGCGCGCGTCCGTACGGACCTGGCTGTACCGGATCGCGACCAACGCGTGCCTGACCACGTCGGAGGGGCGTGTGCGGCGGCCGTTGCCGTCCGGGCTTGGCGCGCCGAGCGAGGATCCCGGGGGCGCCGCTCACCCCGGTGCGCGGCGTCCCCGCGCGATACCGGACCCGGCCCGCCGCACCCAGGTGACCGGCACCGCATCGCCCTACCGCCTGACTCCGTCAGCCGTCAACTGGGGCAAACCCTCAGCCAGTTGGGGAAAACCCGCGCACCACGCAGCTATACGGGAACGTCACACAAACGCCCCTTCCCGGTTACACGGCGGACCCCCCTCCCGTGCCACGCTCCCGCTTGACCGTACGGTCAACTCGCGTAGAACGCCCGGCGCTCGAGTCAGGCTCCGGGCGGGCTCGCGTGCCGTCCCCGGGAAAGGGCACCCCCATGTCCGTTACGCAGACAGGCAGTCGGACCGGCAGACGAATACGTGGCTGGAAGCCGCTCGCGCTGACCGCCGCCGCGGTGCTCGTCGGCATCACCCTGCCGACCGCCGCCGCGAGCCCCGCCGTGGCCACCACCACCGCGTACGACGACACGTACTACGAGGGCGCGATCGGCAAGACGGGCCCGGCGCTGAAGGACGCGCTGCACACGATCATCAGCGACCAGACCAGGATCTCGTACTCCTCGGTCTGGAACGCCCTCAAGGCCACGGACCAGGACCCGAACAACAGCAACAACGTGATCCTGCTCTACAGCGGCACCTCCCGCAGCAAGTCCCTCAACGGCGGCGACACCGGCGACTGGAACCGCGAGCACGTCTGGGCCCAGTCCCACGGCGACTTCGGCACCTCGGCGGGCCCCGGCACCGACCTGCACCACCTGCGCCCCGAGGACGTGCGGATCAACAGCATCCGCGGCAACAAGGACTTCGACAACGGCGGCAGCGCGGTCAGCGGCGCGGCCGGCAACTACACCGACTCGAACTCGTTCGAGCCGCGCGACGCCGTCAAGGGCGATGTGGCGCGCATGATCCTCTACATGGCCGTGCGTTACGAGGGCGACGACAGCTGGGCGGACCTGGAGCCCAACGACTCGGTCACCAACGGCAGTTCCCCGTACCACGGCCGCCTCTCGGTCCTGAAGCAGTGGAACACCGAGGACCCGCCGAGCGCCTTCGAGGAGAACCGCAACGAGATCATCTACGACACCTACCAGCACAACCGCAACCCGTTCATCGACCACCCGGAGTGGGTCGAGGCGATCTGGTAGCGCGGCGTACGTCGCGTGGTCCTGGTTTGGACTCCCCGTCTCCGGAAGGGGGAGTCCAAACCAGCCGCCGAACGAGTCACCAACGCACGGTTACAGATACATGACATTCGGCCGTACAACTGGTGATGCCCGGCCCGAGTCGCACTCCATGAACGCGCACACCGACGCGCCGCATCGGACCGACTCGAAAGGCACGTGCATGTCCCACGCACGACGAAGAAACGCCACCACCGCGCGCCTGACCGCACCGCTGGCCGCCGCGGCGCTGCTCGCCGGAGGGGTCGGCACCTGGACCCTCACCGCGGCCTCCGCCGGCGCCGCAGAAACGGCGGAGGTGGACGTACAGGACGACTTCAACGGGGACGGCTACGCCGACCTGGTCGTCGGCGCCCCGAACGCCACGGTGTCCGGCGCGGCCAAGGCCGGCTACGTGGCCGTCATGTACGGCTCGTCCAGCGGACTCTCCACCTCCCACAGGAAGCTCGTCAGCCGCTCCACCAGCGGGGTCCCCGGCTCTGCCACCATCAACCAGCGTTTCGGGTCCACCTTCACCAAGGGTGACCTGGACGGAGACGGCTTCGGCGACCTCGTGATCGCGGGCGGCTCCCCGGGCTCCGTCATCCTGTGGGGCTCCGCCTCGGGCCTCACCGGCGGCACGAACATCGCCGGGTACGGGGCCGCCCCGCAGGCCGGCGACTTCGACGGGGACGGTGAGACCGACCTCGCCCTGTTCTCCCAGCAGTCCGTCCGCGGCGACGACCCCTCGGGTGCCCCGGCCACCCTGTGGAAGGGCCCGGTCTCACGCTCCGGAGAGCCCGCCGCCACCCTGAACATTCTCAACGAGTCCGAATGGTGGGGCTGGGACGTGGACGGCGCGTCCTGCGCCACCAACGGCGGCTGCCAGAACGGGCCCGACTCGATCACCGGCCCCGTCTACTCCGGCCAGGTCGGCGACGTGAACGGCGACGGCAAGGACGACATCGTCCAGTGGGTCTACACCGGCGACGGCACCTGGGGCAACCGGCTGCTGTACGGCGGCAGTTCGGGCTTCACCCTTGGCCGGGCCCTCGGCGATACCACTGGCGGTTCGGCGGGCACGGGTGTGGGGGACGTGAACGGCGACGGCTACGACGACGTGGTGGTCGGCGCCGACGGCTGGAGCGCAAAGGTGCGGGTCGCATACGGCTCGGCCTCCGGCCTGTCCGACTCGAACATGCAGGCCTTCGATCAGAGCCTGCCCGGTTTCCACGGCGCCCAGGAGTCCGGCGACAAGGTCGGCTCCGCGGTCTCGGTGGCCGACGTCACCGGCGACGGCTACGCGGACATCGCGCTCGGCATCTCCGGCGAGGACTTCAGCGGCCTCACCAACGCCGGTTCGTTCGCCTTGGTGCCCGGCTCGGCCTCCGGTGTCACGGGTGCGGGAACCCAGGTGTTCCACCAGAACACCCCCGGTGTGCCCGGAGTGGCCGAGACGAGCGACAGGTTCGGCGCGACCACCGCGCTCCTGGACGTCAACGGCAACGGCCGCCGCGACCTCGCCGTGGCCTCCACGGCCGAGAACAGCAGCAACGGCGCCGTCTGGCTCCTGCGCGGTACGAGCACCGGTCTCACCACCACGTCCGCCATCGCCTTCGGCGGCAAGGACCTGTCCGCGCCGTACACGGACGCACTGTTCGGCTCGGCCCTGCGCTGAGCGGCTGAGGAAACGAGAGGCCCAGGACAGGCGCCCGCGCCTGTCATGGGCCTCACTCGTGCCTGAGCGCGAACCACAGCTCCATCCGTACGTCCGGATCGTCGAGGTCCATGCCCAGCAGGGCCGCACACCGCGCGACCCGCTGCCGCACCGTGTTCCGGTGCACGGACAGGGCGACCGCCGTGCGGTCCCAACTGCCGTGCAGGGAAAGCCAGGTACGGAGGGTCTCGGGGAGGGCCATGTTCGTGGTGATCGGGGCGAGGAGCGTACGGGCGTGAGCCTCGGCCTCGGCCGGCGGAATCAGAGCGGCCAGACCGGGGCGTTCACTGTGGCGGACCAGGGGCGTACGAGTGGCCCGCGCGCGAGCCAGCGCGCGGGCGGCCTGCGCATCGCCGGTCACCCATTCCCGCGGGCGTACGGCCGAGCTCGCCCCGCACGTCCAGCCGGGCTGCGGGGCCGGCTCACGGTCGGCGGGCACGAGGACGCGTACGACGTCCCCGTCAACGTCCACGAGCGCCGAGCCGAGTGCCGCCCCCAGCGCGGACGCGGCGACGGCATCCGGCGCGGGGCCGTCCGGACACGCGTGCACCACGACCCACCGCTTCCCGCCCAGGAGAGGCGCCACGTCCTCGGGCGCGGCGCCCAGCAGCAGGCGTACGAGAGCTGAGGAGCGGGCCGCGCCGGTACCGCTCTGGTGCTCGCCGGTGAGGAGGGACAGGAGTACGGCGGCGACGGAGGCGATGGTGTGGTCGCCGGGTTCACGCCGGGGTGCCGCCACTGCGAGCACGAACCTCTGCTCCGTACCGAGGGCGTACGCGGCGAGGTGGGTGCCGTCCACGGTGTCGGTGGCGGAGGAAGGGGCGGGCGTGGGCGTGGCTCCGGGGCCCTCGACCGGCCGCACGATCGCCGCCAGCTCCACGAGTGCACCGCTCACTCCCGGCCCCAACTCGCGCCCCGCAACCGCGACTTCCGCCCTGTCGGTCCCGTACAGCACCGCCCGGCCGCCCACCCGCCGAGCCAGTTGCCGCAGGACGGACGGCACCGGGTCCTGCCGGGAGGCCGCCGCGGCCAGGCTCTGCTGGGCCTCGGTCACGCGGCGCAGCTCCGCGTGCCGGGCCTGGGCCATGAGCTGCCAGACCGCCCGGGCCACGGCCGAGAAGGTGGTCTGCGGCGGGACCTCGACCAGCGGCAGCTCGTACGCCTCGCAGGCTGCGACCAGCGCCCGCGGCACCGTGTCGTGCACCGGCGCCACCCCGAAGCCGAGGGCTGCGCCGCCCGCCGCGACGATCCGGGACACGTAGTCGTCGAAGTACGTCCCCGAGCCCGCCGCCTCCGGGATGTGCACTCCGGCCGTCAGCAGCAGCTCGCCGCCCAGCAGGTACGGGTACGGGTCCGCCATCTCCGAGGTGTGCGCCCAGTGGATGACGATGTCCGGATCGGTCGGCCCGGCGATCTGGCGGAGGGCGAGGTCCTCGCGGGCCAGGAGGGCCGCCAGTGGGACCGGTGGGGTGGGAGGGACGGCGGGGTCCGGCATGGTGGACGTTTCCTCCACTGGAAGCGGATCCGATGGATGAAACGTACACTTCGCAGTCACTTTCCGGCCACCTAGTGTCGGTGCTCGTCACCCGCAGGCGACACCGAGTGAAGGAGGGCCCCGTGGCCGTCGACTACGCAGTGATCGTCGTCTATCTGGCAGGCATGCTGGCCATGGGGTGGTGGGGCATGCGCCGCGCCAAGTCGAAGAGCGAGTTCCTGGTGGCGGGCCGCCGCCTCGGCCCCACCATGTACTCCGGCACCATGGCCGCGATCGTCCTCGGCGGCGCGTCCACCATCGGCGGCGTCGGCCTCGGGTACCAGTACGGGCTCTCCGGCGCCTGGATGGTCTTCACCATCGGCCTCGGGCTCCTCGCCCTGTCCGTCTTCTTCTCCGCCCGCATCGCCCGGCTGAAGGTCTACACCGTCTCCGAGATGCTCGACCTGCGCTACGGCGGACGGGCCGGCGTCATCTCGGGCGTCGTCATGTGGGCGTACACGCTGATGCTCGCGGTCACGTCCACCATCGCGTACGCCACGATCTTCGACGTCCTCTTCGACATGAACCGCACGGTCGCGATCGTCCTCGGCGGCTCGATCGTCGTCGCGTACTCGACGCTCGGCGGCATGTGGTCCATCACGTTGACGGACATGGTGCAGTTCGTGGTCAAGACGATCGGCGTACTGCTCCTGCTGCTCCCCATCGCGGTCGTCAAGGCGGGCGGCTTCGGCGCGATGAGGGACGAGCTGCCGACGTCGTACTTCGATCCACTGGGCATCGGTGGCGAGACGATCTTCACGTACGTACTCATCTATACGTTCGGCATGCTGATCGGGCAGGACATCTGGCAGCGCGTGTTCACCGCGCGCAGTGACCGGACCGCCAAATGGGGCGGCACGGTCGCGGGCACTTACTGTCTGGCATACGCGCTCGCCGGCGCCGTCATCGGTACGGCGGCCAAGGTCCTCTACCCGAAGCTCGGCAGCGCGGACGACGCCTTCGCGACCGTCGTGAAGGACGAACTCCCCATCGGCGTACGGGGCTTGGTGCTCGCCGCGGCCCTGGCGGCCGTGATGTCGACGTCCTCGGGCGCTCTCATCGCCTGCGCGACCGTCGCGAACAACGACATCTGGTCGCGGTTGCGAGGGGCCGTCCGACCGTCCGAGGAGCAGCACGACGAGGTCAGGGGCAACAGGGCCTTCATCCTCATCATGGGCGCCGCTGTGATCTGTACCGCCATCGCGCTCAACAACGTCATCGAGGCCCTGACCGTCGCCTACAACCTCCTCGTCGGCGGCCTCCTCGTCCCCATCCTCGGCGGCCTGCTGTGGAAGCGCGGCACCGCCCAGGGCGCGCTCGCCTCCGTCGTGGTCGGCGGCCTCGCGGTCATCGCGCTGATGGCGACGTACGGAATCCTCGCCAACGAGCCCATCTACTACGGGCTGCTGTCCTCGCTGGCCACGTACGTGATCGTCTCGCTGGCCACACCCGCCACCGACGCCGCCGTGCTCGCCGCCTGGCGCGAGCGACTGGCGGGCCGGGCTCCCGAACCCGTGTCCGAAGCCGTTCCGGCTCCCCACTAGAGTCGGCCGTGCAGTACATACGCGACGAAGCGTAAGAAAGAAGGCAGAACCACCATGAGCAGCAACGAGACGCCCCGCGGCCCCGTCGACTCGTCCCGCATTCCGCGGTACGCGGGTCCCGCGACCTTCGCCCGGCTGCCACGCCTCGACGAGGTCGGCCGCACCGATGTCGCGGTCGTGGGCGTGCCGTTCGACGCGGGCGTCTCGTTTCGGCCGGGTGCCCGTTTCGGCGGGAACGCGATCAGGGAGGCTTCGCGGCTGCTGCGGCCGTACAACCCGGCGCAGGACGCGTCTCCGTTCGCATTGGCTCAGGTCGCGGACGCGGGCGACATCGCGGCCAATCCGTTCGACATCAACGAGGCGGTGGAGACGGTGGAGGCGGCGGCGGACGAACTGCTCGGCACCGGCGCCCGGTTGATGACCCTCGGCGGCGACCACACCATCGCGCTCCCCCTCCTGCGGTCGGTCGCGAAGCGGCACGGCCCGGTGGCCCTCCTCCACTTCGACGCGCACCTCGACACCTGGGACACGTACTTCGGCGCGCAGTACACGCACGGCACGCCGTTCCGCCGGGCCGTCGAGGAGGGGATCCTCGACACCTCGGCGCTGTCGCACGTGGGCATCCGCGGTCCGCTCTACGGCAGGAAGGACCTGGACGACGACGAGAAGATGGGCTTCGGCATCGTGACGTCGGCGGACGTGATGCGACGCGGCGTCGACGAGGTGGCGGACCAGCTGCGGCAGCGCATCGGCGACCGTCCGCTCTACATCTCCATCGACATCGACGTCCTGGACCCGGCGCACGCGCCCGGTACGGGTACGCCGGAGGCGGGCGGCATGACGTCGCGTGAACTCCTGGAGATTCTGCGGGGGCTGGCCGGGTGCCACCTCGTCTCGGCGGACGTCGTGGAGGTCGCGCCCGCGTACGATCACGCCGAGATCACGTCGGTCGCCGCGTCCCACACGGCGTACGAACTGACGACGATCATGTCCCGCCAGATCGCGCAGGCTCGCGAGGAGTCCCGTAAGGAGTCCGAGGCCAAGTGACGCACGACCACGACCTGGTACTCCGCCCGACAAAGGCGCAGACCTCGGCTGCCCTCAACCCTCCCCTCGGCCGCATCGGCGGAGACCTGGTCGTGGAAACCTTGTCCGGCCTGGGCGCCACGACGGTCTTCGGTCTCCCCGGCCAGCACGCGCTGGGCCTGTTCGACGCGCTGCGCCGCTCCTCGCTCCGGTACATCGGCCTGCGCGTCGAGAACAACGCGGGCTTCGCGGCAGACGCGTACGGCCGCATCACCGGCGAGGCGGCCCCCCTCCTGCTCTCGACGGGCCCCGGCGCGCTGACGTCCCTGGCCGCACTCCAGGAGGCGGCCGCGGCGAGCGCGCCCGTGCTGGCGATCAGCAGCCAGATCCCGACGGCGGGCCTGGGCGGCGGCCGTCACGGCTACCTCCATGAACTCCCGGACCAGGCAGCCTCGTTCAGGGGCGTCGTCAAGTCGGTCCATACGGTCCGTACGCAGTCACAGATCCCGTCGGCGATCGCGGCGGCGTGGCAGTCGGCGCTGACGGCTCCGCACGGGCCGGTGTGGGTGGAGATCCCGCAGGACGTACTGCTGGCCGAGACGCAGTTGCCGGAGGTGACGGCGGCCGACGCGACGCCCGAGGAGTTGGTCCCGCGCCCCGAACTCACGGCGGTGGCAGCCCACTTGCTGTCGGGGGCGGCCCGGCCGGCGATCATCGCGGGAGGCGGGGTGGTACGGGCGGACGCTTCGGGCAAGCTGCGAGCGCTGGCGGAGCGGCTCCAGGCCCCCGTGGTCACCACCTTCGGCGGCAAGGGCGCGTTCCCCTGGGAGCACCCGCTGTCCTTGCAGTCCTGGCTGGAGGACCGGCACACCACGGACTTCCTGGAGGACGCGGACGTACTTCTCGTCGTCGGCTCGGGCCTCGGCGAAATGTCCTCGAACTACCGAACGTTCAAGCCGCGGGGCAGACTGATCCAGATCGAGGCGGACCTGGGCAAGCTGGAGTCCAACTACCCGGCGCTCGGCATCCACGCCGACGCGAGGCTCGCGCTCTCCGCCCTGCTGGAGACGGTGGACGAGCGCAGGGACGACCCGACGGCCCCCGAACGGGTACGTATGCTCCTGGAGCGGGTCCGCTCACGCATCGCCTCCCAGGAACTCACCCTGGAACAGGACGTGTTGGCGTCGATACGCCGAGCCCTTCCCCCGCGCTCCCCCTCCTTCTGGGACATGACGATCCTGGCGTACTGGGCCTGGTCGGCCTTCGACCCCCGCCACCCGAACACCATGCACTCGGCCCAGGGCGCGGGCGGCCTCGGCTACGCCTTCCCGGCCGCCCTGGGCGCCGCGGCAGCGGACCCCACCCACCCGGTCCTCGCGGTCTCCGGCGACGGCGGCGCCCTGTACTCCATCGCCGAACTCGCCACCGCGAAGCAACACGGCTTCGACGTCACCTGGCTGATCATCGACGACGGCGGCTACGGCATCCTCCGCGAGTACATGACGGACACCTTCGGCGAGACGACGGCGACGGCCACAACCACGAAGACGGCCACGGAACTGGCCCGCCCGGACTATGTGGCCCTGGCGGAGTCGTTCGGGGTACCGGGGGCCCGTACGACTCCGGAAACCCTCGAAGCAGACCTGTCCAAGGCCCTGTCCACACCCGGCCCGTCAGTGATCGTCCTGCCGGCGGTGCTACGAATGTTCGCGCCTACGCATCTGGGCTGACGGACCCATTGCTCGACCACGCCGCCGGCATGCTCGCCGACCAGAAGGTCACCACCGCACAGCTCCGTTTCCTGGTGGCCCGAATGACCGAGGCGCTGCGCGATGTTCACCGCATCGCGGAGAGCGGGGGCGCCCGATTTCCCGCGCCTCCCCTCCCGTCCCGCCCCCGAAAGCACGCCGAAAGGCCGTGATCGTTTCGCTGGGATGTCATGGCTGTGCATGTGGCCGGTGGCGGAAGTTCACCGGCGGGGCTTAGCTTCCGAACGCCCTCACCCACAGTGTGATTGACCTGTTCCTGACAGAGGAGCCCTGCATGGAAGCCTCCAGACTGCCCCGGTCCCACCGGGCCGGCCGCGCCCGTGTCCCCGCCGTACTCGCCGCCCTGCTGCTCGCCGGCTCCGCCCCGGTCGCGTTGGCCGACTCGGGGGCGCAGCCGGTCGCGGTCACCGCGGCCGTGGAGACGCCGGCGGTGTACGACGACGAGGCCGGCGGTGACGCCGACGCGGATGACCCGGCGGTGTGGGTGGACCCCGCCGCCCCCGCACGCAGCATCGTTCTGGGAACGCTCAAGAACGCCGGCCTCGACGTGTACGGCCTGAACGGGCAGCGGCTGCAGCACATCGCCGCCCCGGCCGCGCCGGGGCCGGACGCCGAGTCGGGGCGCTTCAACAACGTCGACGTCGTGTACGGCTTCGACCTCGGCGGGAAGAAGACCGACCTGGCGCTCGTGAGCGACCGGGGCCGGGACCGGATACGGATCTACGCCATCGACCCGAAGGCCGTGGCCGAGGGCCGCCCCCCGCTGACCGACGTCACCGCCGCCACGGTGTCCCCGGTGTTCTCCGCCTCGGAGACGGCCGTGGACGAGCAGCGCACGGCCTACGGCCTGGCCGCATACGTGGAGGACGGCGACGCGTACGTCGTGGTCAGCCGCCGCTCCGAGACCCGGCTGAAGATCCTGAAGCTGTCCGCGGGCAACGGCAAGGTCGGCTACGGCACCGAGGACACCATCGACATCCCCGGCTCGTTCACCCTGCCCGACGGCACGCGGTGGACGCCGTGCGCCGACCCGGGTGACCGTGCCCAGTTCGAGGGCATGGCCGTCGACCAGGAGACGCACACGCTGTACGCGGCTCAGGAGGACGTCGGCCTCTGGCGGATACCCCTGGACGACGCGGAGTTCGAGAAGCCCGTCCTTCTCGACAAGGTCCGCGAGTACGGCGTCCCGTGGACGTACGACACGGCGGAGGAGGAGTGCGTGATCGACACGGCGAACGACCCGGGCTACGGCGGCACCCACCTGTCCGCCGACGCCGAGGGCATCACCCTGTACCACGCGGCCGACGGCAAGGGCTACGTCCTCGCCTCCAGCCAGGGCGACAACACCTTCGCCGTCTACCGCCGCGAGGGCGGCAACGCCTACGTGGGCCAGTACGAGATCACCGACGGCCCGGCGGCCGACAGCGTGCAGGAGTCGGACGGCGCCACCGTGGTCAACGTCCCGCTCGGCGGGGCGTTCCCCAAGGGCCTGCTGGTCACGCACGACGGGCAGGCGACCCCGGAGGACGGCGACCGGGACGCCACGAACTTCAAGTTCGTCCGCTGGGACGCGCTGGCCTCGGCCTTCCCCACCCCGTTGACCGTCGACACGGAGTCCTTCGACCCGCGTGAGCCCGACAACGACTGACCGACGGGAGAGTCACCCGCGGCCCGTCACAGGGCCGCGGGTGATGAACACCACGTGACCCGCCGTCCCAGGCGGCGGAACACCAGTTCGCCACGCGGGGCGCACCGGCAGAATAGGGACCATGCCGATACCCGGGACCCCCAGCCGCGCCGAACTCGTCGACCACCTCGTACGGACGCGTATCGCGGGCGATGTCGCCACCCCCCGCGAGAACAACCTCTCCCACTACCGCAAACTGGCGAACGGCGACCGCAACTTCTGGCTCGGACTTGAGCTCGGTGACCGCTGGACCGACGAGCAGGACGTACTCGCGGTGATGGCGGAGCGTTGCGGGGTGAATGACGACCCGGAGTATCGCCACGGGCAGGACACCATCGATCCGGAGCTGACGATCGACGCCCTGGACCGGATGGCGTCACGGCTGCGGAAGGCGGCGGCCGGGAAGCAGCGGGTGCTGTTCGCGACGGGGCATCCGGGCGGACTCCTGGACGTGCACCGCGCGACCGCCGCCGGGTTGCGGGCCGCCGGGTGCGAGATCGTGGTGATTCCGGAGGGGCTGCAGACGGACGAGGGGTATGTCTTCCAGTTCGCGGACGTGGCGGTCCTGGAGCAGGGTGCCACGCTCTGGCACACCCACTCCGGCGAGCCGATGCGCGCCATCCTGACGGGGCTCACGCGCGAGGGCCGGCCGCTGCCCGACCTGGTCGTCGCCGACCACGGCTGGGCGGGTTTCGCCGGCCAGCAGGGCATCGACTCCATGGGGTACGCGGACTCCAACGACCCCGCCCTCTTCCTCGCCGAGTCCGAGGGCACGCTCCAGGTGACGATTCCCCTGGACGATCACGTCACGAGCCCGCGGCACTATGACCCGATGACGGCGTATCTGCTGGACGCGGCGGGCCTCACGGCCACGGCCTGAGCCTCGGCTCACCCCCGGTGCAACCATCACCGGGGGATCCGTACCACACCCTCCTGGATCACCGTGATCGCCAACTGCCCTTCCCGCGTGTAGATCCGGGCCTGCCCCAGCCCCCGCCCGCCCGACGCCGACGGCGACTCCTGGTCGTACAGGAGCCACTCGTCCGCCCGGAACGGACGGTGGAACCACATCGCGTGGTCCAGTGAGGCCCCGACCACGTCCCCCACGGCCCAGCCACCCCGCCCGTGGGCGAGGAGCACGGAGTCGAGGAGCGTCATGTCGGAGACGTACGTGGCCAGGCAGACGTGCAGCAGAGGATCGTCGGTGAAGTCGTCGAGTTTGCCGTTGGTGCGGAACCACACCTGGGAGCGCGGCTCGCGTGGCTCCCCCACGCTGGCGACCGGCGGGGCGTCCACGTACCGGAGGTCGACCGCTGCGCGGGCCTCCAAAAGCCGCTCCAGAACGCCCGGTTCCCAGAAGGAGTCCGCGTACGTCGGCAGGGTCTCCGCCGCGGTCGGCAGGGTCTCGGGGTCGGGCGAGTCCGGCATGGGGGCCTGGTGCTCCAGGCCCTCCTCGTACGTCTGGAAGGACGCGGAGAGGTGGAAGATCGGCTGCCCGTGCTGGACCGCGACGACGCGGCGCGTCGTGAAGGAACGGCCGTCGCGGATCCGGTCCACGGTGTAGACGATGGGCGCGCCGGGGTCTCCGGGGCGCAGGAAGTACGAGTGCAGGGAGTGGGCGAGCCGGTCCTCGGGAACCGTACGCCCGGCGGCGACCAGGGCCTGCGCCGCGACCTGTCCGCCGAAGACGCGCGGGACGACGGAGGGCTGGGAACGGCCGCGGAAGATGTCCTGCTCGATCCGCTCCAGGTCGAGCAGATCGAGCAGGGAGTCGAGTGCCTCGCGTGGCCGGCCTGCCTCGCTTGCCTCGCTCATGATGTCGGTTGTGCCGTGCGACAACTGCGCACGGCCTACAGACCCATGTCCTTCGCGATGATCATCTTCATGACCTCGCTGGTGCCGCCGTAGATCCGGTTGACGCGGTTGTCGGCGTACAGACGGGCTATCGGGTACTCGTTCATGAAGCCGTAGCCGCCGTGCAGCTGGAGGCAGCGGTCGATGACACGGTGCGCGACCTCGGTGCAGAACAGCTTGGCGCTCGCGGCCTCGGCCGGGGACAGCTCGTCCGCGTCCAGGGCCTCCAGCGTGCGGTCGGCGACGGCCTGCGCGGCGTCGACCTCGGCCTGGCAGGCAGCCAGCTCGAACTTGGTGTTCTGGAAGGAGGCGACCGTCTTGCCGAAGACCGTACGGTCCTGGACGTACTCCTTGGCGAACCGGACCGCCGCCGCGGCCTGCGCGTACGCGCCGAAGGCGATGCCCCAGCGCTCGGAGGCGAGGTTGGTGCCGAGGTAGGCGAAGCCCTTGTTCTCCTCGCCGAGCAGGTCGTCGACCGGCACCTTCACGTCGACGAACGCCAGCTCGGCGGTGTCGGAGGTCTTCAGCCCGAGCTTGTCCAGCTTGCGGCCTACGGAGTAGCCCTCGGACTTGGTGTCGACGGCGAACAGGGAGATGCCGAAGCGGCGGTCGTCCTCGCGCGGAGCGGAGGTGCGGGCGCAGACGATGACGCGGTCGGCGTGCACACCGCCGGTGATGAAGGTCTTGGCACCGTTGAGCACATAGTGCGTACCGTCGTCGGAGAGCTTCGCGGTGGTCTTCATGCCCGCGAGGTCGGAGCCGGTACCCGGCTCGGTCATCGCGAGGGCCCACATCTCCTCACCGGAGACGAACTTCGGCAGCCACCGCTTCTTCTGCTCGTCGGTGCCGAGCATCTTGATGTACGGCAGACCGAGCAGCACATGCACACCGGAGCCGCCGAAGGAGACACCCGCGCGGGCGGTCTCCTCGTACATCACGGCCTCGAACTTGTACGAGTCGATGCCCGCGCCGCCGAACTCCTCGGGGACGCGGATCCCGAAGACGCCCAGCTCGGCGAGCTTGTAGTAGAAGTCGCGCGGCGCCTGGCCCGCGGCGAACCACTCGTCGTACACGGGGACGACCTCGGCCTCGATGAAGGCTCGCAGGGTCTCCCTGAACGCCTCGTGATCCTCGGTGAAGACGGTACGGCGCATCGTGTACGGCTCCTTGGCTCGCGCTGCTCGGTCCCAAGCGCTGATGGCATGTCTAAGCGCTTGCTCACTCACCACGTTACCCGTCGGTTATGACAGCCGTCCAGAGACGTAGGTCACGCTGAGGGCAGGTCACACGGGCACCGCGTTCCGCCGGATCTCAGTCACTGCAGAACCGGCTCACCCCGGAGCCGAGACGGCCGCCGCCTCGAACGCCCCACGCGCCATCCGGTGCAGCAACGCCGCCGTCCCCGCCCGGCCGGGCAGCGAGCCCGGACGCCCCAGATGCGGCGTCGAGTTCAGCAGCCCGAACACCGCGTGGACGGCGGCCCGGGCGGCCGGCTCGGCGAGGTCCGGGTACACCTCGCGTACGACCTCCACCCACAGCTCTACGTACTTCCGTTGGAGCTGCCGTACGAGCTTGCGGTCGCTGTCCCGGAGGCGGTCCAGCTCGCGGTCGTGCAAGGTGATCAGAGGGCGGTCGTCGAGCGCGAAGTCGATGTGCCCTTCGACGAGCGAGTCGAGGACCGCCTCGGGGTTCCCGGCGGCCTCGGCGGCCCGCCGCTTGCCACCGGTCAGCAGTTGCTCGCTGATCCCCACGAGCAGCTCGGCGAGCATCGCGTCCTTGCCCGCGAAGTGCCGGTACAGGCCCGGTCCGCTGATGCCGACCGCCGCCCCTATCTCGTCGACACCGACGCCGTGGAAGCCTCGCTCGGCGAAGAGCCGGGCGGCTTCCTTGAGGATCTGTTCGCGGCGGGTGAGGGCGTCGGTTCTGATGGCCATGGAGGCAATTCTAGACAGCGAGGTTAGCGGTCGTTAACCTGGAGGACACGGTTAACGCTCATTAACAAAGTGAGGGGACTCCACGATGCAGGAGGCACCGGAGCTGACCAGCGCGGCTGACCCTGCGTCGGCGGCCTGGCGGGCCAACGAGGCGGCACACCGCGCGCTCGTGGACGAGCTGCGGCAGAAGCTGGCCATGGCCCGGCTCGGCGGCGGAGAGCGGGCGCGCGCCCGGCACACCGCGCGCGGAAAGCTGCTGCCGCGCGACCGCGTGGACACCCTGCTGGACCCGGGCTCACCCTTCCTGGAACTGGCCCCGCTCGCCGCCGACGGGCTGTACGACGACCAGGCTCCGGCGGCAGGGGTCATCGCCGGGATCGGGCGGGTGAGCGGCCGCGAGTGCGTGGTCGTCGCCAATGACGCGACCGTCAAGGGCGGCACGTACTACCCGATGACGGTGAAGAAGCACCTGCGCGCCCAGGAGGTGGCGCTGGAGAACCGCCTCCCCTGTGTGTACCTGGTGGACTCCGGGGGCGCGTTCCTGCCCATGCAGGACGAGGTCTTCCCCGACCGCGAGCACTTCGGGCGGATCTTCTACAACCAGGCGCGGATGTCGGGGGCGGGGATCCCGCAGATCGCGGCGGTGCTCGGCTCCTGCACAGCGGGTGGGGCGTATGTCCCCGCCATGAGCGACGAGGCCGTGATCGTGCGCAATCAGGGCACGATCTTCCTCGGCGGCCCGCCCCTGGTGAAGGCCGCCACCGGAGAGGTCGTCACCGCCGAGGAGCTGGGCGGCGGCGAGGTCCACGCGCGCGTGTCGGGTGTCACCGACCATCTCGCGGAGGACGACGCGCACGCGCTGCGGATCGTGCGCACCATCGTTTCCACCCTCCCCGCGCGCGGAGCACTGCCCTGGACGGTCGCACCGGCCGTGGAGCCGAAGGCGGACCCGGCGGGACTCTACGGCGTGGTGCCGGTGGATTCCCGTACCCCCTATGACGTACGCGAGGTCATCACGCGCGTGGTCGACGGCTCGCGCTTCGCGGAGTTCAAGTCGGAGTTCGGGCAGACGCTGGTGACGGGGTTCGCGCGGGTGCACGGGCATCCGGTCGGGATCATCGCCAACAACGGCATCCTGTTCTCCGAATCGGCCCAGAAGGGCGCCCACTTCATCGAGCTGTGCGACCAGCGCGGGATCCCGCTGCTGTTCCTGCAGAACATCTCGGGCTTCATGGTGGGGCGTGACTACGAGGCGGGCGGTATCGCCAAGCACGGCGCCAAGATGGTCACAGCGGTGGCCAGTACGCGCGTACCGAAGCTGACGGTGGTGATCGGCGGCTCGTACGGCGCGGGCAACTACTCGATGTGCGGCCGGGCGTACTCCCCGCGCTTCCTGTGGATGTGGCCCAACGCCAAGATCTCCGTGATGGGCGGCGAGCAGGCGGCGTCGGTCCTCGCGACCGTCAAGCGCGACCAGTTGGAGGCCCGCGGCGAGTCCTGGCCCGCCGAGGAGGAAGAGGCCTTCAAGGAGCCGATCCGCGCACAGTACGAGCGCCAGGGGAACGCCTACTACGCGACGGCCCGGCTCTGGGACGACGGGGTCATCGACCCGATGGAGACCCGGCAGGTACTGGGACTGGCGCTGACTGCGTGCGCGAACGCCCCGCTGGGCGAGCCCCAGTTCGGCGTCTTCCGGATGTGAGGGTGAGGGACTCTTGACGATGTTCGAGACAGTGCTTGTGGCCAACCGGGGCGAGATCGCGGTCCGTGTCATCCGTACGCTCCGGTCGCTGGGTGTGCGTTCGGTGGCCGTCTTCAGCGATGCGGACGCCGACGCACGGCACGTCCGGGAGGCGGACACGGCCGTACGGATCGGTCCGGCGCCGGCGGGTGAGAGCTATCTGTCGGCGGAGCGGCTGCTGGAGGCGGCGGCACGGACGGGCGCGCAGGCGGTGCATCCGGGCTATGGCTTCCTCGCCGAGAACGCCTCCTTCGCGCGTTCCTGTGCCGACGCCGGGCTCGTCTTCGTCGGGCCGCCCGCCTCGGTCATCGAGCTCATGGGCGACAAGATCCGGGCCAAGGAGACGGTGCGGGCGGCCGGGGTTCCGGTCGTACCGGGGGCCGCCGATCCCGAACTGGAGGAGGCGGCCCGCGAGTTGGGCGCGCCCGTGCTGCTCAAGCCCTCGGCGGGCGGTGGCGGCAAGGGGATGCGGCTGGTGCGCGACCTGTCGGTGCTGCGCGAGGAGATCGCGGCGGCCCGGCGTGAGGCGCGGGCATCCTTCGGTGACGACACGCTGCTCGTGGAGCGGTGGATCGACCGTCCCCGGCACATCGAGATCCAGGTCCTGGCGGACGGCCACGGCCATGTGGTGCACCTGGGCGAGCGTGAGTGCTCCCTCCAGCGCCGGCACCAGAAGATCATCGAAGAGGCGCCGAGTGTGCTGCTCGACGAGAAGACGCGGGCGGCCATGGGGGCGGCGGCGGTTGAGGCGGCGCGGTCCTGCGGGTATGTGGGTGCGGGCACGGTCGAGTTCATCGTGCCGGGCGATGACCCTCCCCCAGCTACCGCTGGGGGGACCCCCAGGTACTACTTCATGGAGATGAACACCCGGCTTCAGGTCGAGCATCCGGTGACGGAGATGGTCACGGGGGTCGATCTTGTCGAGTGGCAGCTCCGGGTCGCTGCGGGTGAGCGGCTGGCGTTCGGGCAAGAGGACATCACGCTCACCGGGCACGCGGTCGAGGCGCGGATCTGCGCGGAGGATCCGGCGCGGGGGTTCCTTCCCTCCGGGGGGACGGTGCTGGCTCTGCGCGAGCCTCAGGGCGACGGTGTTCGCACCGACTCGGGGCTCAGCGAGGGCACAGAGGTCGGTTCGCTCTACGACCCGATGCTGTCGAAGGTCATCGCGTACGGGCCGGACCGCGCGACCGCGCTGCGGAAGCTCCGCACCGCCCTCGCCGAGACGGTGACGCTGGGGGTGCCGACCAACGCGGGGTTCCTGCGGAGGCTGTTGGCCCACCCTGCCGTTGTGGCCGGGGAGTTGGATACGGGGCTGGTGGAGCGGGAGGTTGACGGGCTGGTCTCGGCTGAGGTGCCTGGTGAGGTGTACGTGGCGGCGGGGTTGCTGCGACAGGCGGAACTTCTCCCTGAACGGCCTCGTCCTCAATCGCCGGACGGGCTGGAGGGGTGGACCGATCCTTTCTCGGTACCCAGTGGGTGGCGGCTCGGCGGCGAACCGGCGTGGACCCTGCACCACTTGCGAGTACCAGGGCACGACCCCGTGACCGTCCGCGTGCGGAGCACATCGGAGGGCGTGGAGTTCCTCCTTGAAGGCGCAGCCGAACCGCTTCGAGGGTCTGGGGGCTTGCCCCCAGCTTCGGGAAGGGGCGGGCTTGGGGAAGAAAAACCCCCCACTGCCACCCTCCACCTGAACGGCGTCACCCACACCTTCGCCGCCCTGCCGGCAGGCACATGGCTCGGCCGCGACGGCGACGCCTGGAACGTCCAGGATCACGACCCCGTCGCCGCCTTGCTCACCGGCGCCGCCCGCACCGGCGTCGACTCCCTCACCGCCCCCATGCCCGGCACCGTCACCGTCGTCAAGGTGGCCGTTGGGGACGAAGTGGCCGCCGGACAGAGCCTGTTGGTGGTGGAGGCGATGAAGATGGAGCACGTCATCTCCGCCCCGCATGCCGGCACCGTCACCGAGCTGGACGTCACCGTGGGCTCGACCGTCGCCATGGACCAGGCGCTGGCCGTCATCGCGCCTCAGGAGCAGGAACTGGGGCAGGAGCAGGAGGAGGCCACCTCATGACCGCACCCGCGCTGGGACTCCCGATGGCCGTTCCCACCCAAGGCATCCCGGCCACCGTCCGGATCCACGAGGTCGGTGCCCGCGACGGTCTGCAGAACGAGAAGGCCACCGTCCCGACGGAGACCAAGGCCGAGTTCATCCGGCGCCTCGCCGACGCGGGCCTCACCACCATCGAGGCCACAAGTTTCGTGCACCCCAAGTGGGTGCCCCAACTGGCCGACGCGGAGCAGCTGTTCCCCCTCGTACGGGACCTCGCCGACCTGAGCGACACCGCCCTGCCCGTGCTCGTACCCAACGAAAGCGGGCTGGACCGCGCCCTCACGCTCGGCGCGAGCCGTATCGCCGTGTTCGCGAGCGCCACGGAGTCCTTCGCGAAGGCCAACCTCAACCGAACCGTCGACGAGGCGCTGGCCATGTTCGAGCCGGTGGTCGAGCGGGCGAGGGGGCAGCAGGCCCACGTCCGCGGTTATCTCTCCATGTGCTTCGGCGACCCCTGGGAGGGCCCGGTCCCCGTCCCCCAGGTCGTGCGGGTCTCCAAGGCACTCCTGGACATGGGCTGTGACGAACTGAGCCTCGGCGACACGATCGGCGTCGCGACCCCGGGGCACGTACAGGCACTGCTCAGCGCGCTGAACGACGCAGGCGTCCCCACGCACACCCTCGGCGTGCACTTCCACGACACATACGGGCAGGCCCTCGCCAACACCCTGGCGGCGCTTCAGCACGGGGTCACAACCGTCGACGCG
This sequence comes from Streptomyces sp. NPDC006365, assembly GCF_042870755.1. Classification (NCBI taxonomy): domain Bacteria; kingdom Bacillati; phylum Actinomycetota; class Actinomycetes; order Kitasatosporales; family Streptomycetaceae; genus Streptomyces; species Streptomyces sp. NPDC006365. The sequence continues at coordinate 87,901 of NZ_JBIAHS010000002.1, read as the reverse complement.
TCCGCCGGAGGGCTCGGCGGCTGCCCGTTCGCCAAGTCCGCCACCGGCAACCTCGCCACCGAAGACCTCGTGTGGATGCTGCACGGCCTCGGCATCGACACCGGGGTCGACCTCGACCGTCTCGTCGCCACCAGCGTCTGGATGGCCGAACGACTGGGCCGGCCCAGCCCATCCCGCACCGTCCGCGCCCTCTCCCACAAGGAGTGATTCCCCATGTCACTTGACCATCGGCTCTCCCCCGAACTCGAAGAACTCCGGCGTACGGTCGAGGAGTTCGCCCACGATGTCGTGGCCCCGAAGATCGGTGATTTCTACGAGCGGCATGAGTTCCCGTACGAGATCGTGCGGGAGATGGGCCGGATGGGCCTGTTCGGGCTGCCGTTCCCGGAGGAGTACGGCGGTATGGGCGGCGACTATATGGCGCTGGGCATCGCGCTGGAGGAACTGGCCCGCGTGGACTCCTCGGTGGCGATCACGCTGGAGGCGGGCGTCTCGCTGGGCGCCATGCCGATCCACCTCTTCGGCACGGAGGACCAGAAGCGGGAATGGCTGCCCCGCCTCTGCACGGGCGAGATCCTCGGCGCCTTCGGCCTGACCGAACCGGACGGCGGTTCGGACGCGGGCGCGACCCGTACGACAGCCCGTCTGGACGAGGCGACGAACGAATGGGTGATCAACGGCACCAAGTGCTTCATCACCAACTCCGGTACGGCTGTCACGGGTCTGGTCACCGTCACGGCGGTGACCGGCCGCACCGCCGAGGGCAAGCCCCGTATCTCGGCGATCATCGTCCCGTCCGGGACGCCGGGCTTCACGGTGGCGCCCGCGTACTCGAAGGTCGGCTGGAACGCCTCGGACACCCGCGAGCTGTCCTTCGACGACGTCCGCGTACCAGCCGCGAACCTGCTCGGCGAGGAGGGCCGCGGTTACGCCCAGTTCCTCCGCATCCTCGACGAGGGCCGTATCGCCATAGCGGCCCTGGCGACGGGTCTGGCGCAGGGCTGCGTCGACGAATCCCTCAAGTACGCCAAGGAGCGCCAGGCCTTCGGCCGGCCGATCGGCGCGAACCAGGCGATCCAGTTCAAGATCGCCGACATGGAGATGAAGGCCCACACGGCCCGCCTGGCCTGGCGCGACGCGGCCTCCCGCCTGGTGACCGGCGACCCCTTCAAGAAGGAGGCGGCCCTGGCCAAGCTCTACTCCTCCACGATCGCCGTGGACAACGCCCGCGACGCCACCCAGATCCACGGCGGCTACGGCTTCATGAACGAGTACCCGGTGGCCCGCATGTGGCGCGACTCCAAGATCCTGGAGATCGGCGAGGGCACGAGCGAGGTCCAACGCATGTTGATCGCACGGGAGTTGGGGCTGGCGGGATGATCCCCTCCCCGTCGGAAGTCCGTGTGATGTGAACCGCCGCGCCGCGAACTGCTCGATGGTGTCGCGCCGGCTCACCCTCACGGGTGACGATGAGCAGAGTGGCCCACTCGACCAAGGCATGGGGCAGGTCGAGTGTGGCTGGACAGGGAACCAACGAGGTTCCTGAGCCGGTGAGTTGAGACGTCGAACACCTCTCTCACATGTGCAGCAGCTGGCCGCCGTCAACCACCAGTACATGACCCGTGACATAGTCGGCCTCGGCCAGGAAGACAACCGCATGACCGATCTCCTCGGGTCGGCCGAATCGCCCCAGCGGGATCATTGACAATACGCGCTCCTTGAATTCCGGAGAGGCGCCCTGAGTCATTGCGGTGTCGAAGTTTCCAGGCGCCACGGCGTTGACCCGGATATTCTTCGGACCCAATTCCCTCGCGAGGCCGGAGGTCACCGAAACCAATCCGGCTTTGGCAGCCGCATAGGCCATCACGCCGGCCGACCCGGCCAAGCCGTATGCGGAAGTGATGTTGATGACGACACCGCCACGCCGTTCCATGGAAGGGACGATCTTCTGCATGACACGGATGTGCCCGGTGACGTTCGCCGCGATGGTGGCATCCAAGTCACTGCCGAGGAGCTTGTCCCAACTCCCCGGACGCCGCAACTCTCCGCCATTGTTGACCAGAATGTCGGGATCCTGGAGTTCGGCGACCCGGCGAGCGAAGTTCTCAATGCTCGACTCCGAAAGCAAATCGAGCTGAATAATGTTGCACTTTCCGCCACGAGCAACGATGAGATCACCTACTTCCGCGGCAGCGTCCTTGTCGGATTTATAGGTGATCGACACGGTCGCACCACGATCGGCAAGCGATAATGCAATCGCCCTTCCCAGCCCCCGGCTGCCGCCAGTGACCACAGCGTGCGCACCCTCGATATTCACGAATCAAGCCCCCTACTGGCATGTGCAATACCGCATGTGTAATACCGGCACAGAAGACTACTCCGGCCCCTTGCGCCGGTCAATCGAGGACACAACGGCAAGGTGACCTTCCGAACAGGTGAACTCTCGAACCCCCGGGCGGGCGAAAAGGTAAGCGCTCCGTGTGTGGCCGCCGGTCGCGATTCATTCAAGAGCACGCACAATCGCGTGATACGTGGTTGCCGCGGCTCGTAAATACTCGGTACCCTGCCCGGCGAATCCAGACCCCAAGTTGATTCCTTCATTCACTTCGAGTATCCGCCACGATCGATCGCCGGACTCCACCAGATCTACGGCGGCCAGTCTGAGCCCGATGACTTCACAGGCACGAAGGGCTTCGGCGATCAACCGCTCATTTTCATGGATGGACAGCAATTTCGGTGCTGCACCGAACGCGAGGTTGTGCCGCCAGTCAGCATTGCGGATCTTCTCGAAGATCAGCAGCGGCGCACCGTCCAGGACGATCACCCGAACCTCGCGCCGGAGGTCCAGGTAGGGAGAAACAGCGGCCACTCCGTCGTAGCGCCCCAGCAAATGGTCCAGCTTTTTCCGGGCGGCACGGAATGTGGCTGCCCGCTCGACATCACGGCCATTGCTTCCCGTTACGGGTTTCAGGACCACTTCCGAGGTCGACAGCCCCGCCAGTCTCAGCTGGTTGTGACACAGCCGCCGAATCTCCTGCCGGCTTCGCCCTTTGGCCAGCACCAGGAAGTGCTGGACGGCGTCGACGCCGGCAGCCGACAGGACTGTGTACGTCGCAACCTTGTCCATGGCGACTCTGGCTGCGGTATTTGAGTTGTGCGGAAAAGAGTAGCCGATCACGTAGTGTTTCGTGCCGCCCTTCTGCAGTTCATGCAGCCAGCCACCCCGAAGCGCCTGGTAGTCCCACCCCAGATTGTCCGCGGACCCCCTGAGGAAGTATCCGATGTCATGCAATGCCTCAGCCTCCAGTTCCGGAGCGATCACGGTCGTGTTCGACAGAACCGGCTAACTGGCTTCCTTTTTCTGCGCCCAGCCCCACCAGCCATCCTCGTCGATCACTCGGGCGAACGCCGGGTTCGTTTTGACCAGGAGGTCGAATACGGCACGCAGATGGGGTGTCCGGCGCTCCGTCTCGCTCAGTCCGGAGACTTCCACTTCATAGTGTCTGGGCCCGTATGAATGCTCTTCGTAATTCCATCCGAGATCATCCATGACAAGCCATCCGCCCGGAGCGAGGAGCCTTTCCGCCAGCACCACGGCCAAGCCGTCGACCGACCATTCTTTGGCCCCGTCGAGAAAGATCAGGTCGTAGGCCGAAGCGGGGTCTCCACCCTTCTTGAGGTGGTGTTCCAGTTGCACCTTCAGGAACCAGGTGTACGTGGAGAAACTTCGGTCGAGCACTACCAGATCAGCCAGGTCGGCTCTCTCCAGCGTCTCCTGCGCAGAGGGCTCTTTCCATTCCCTGCGGCATGAATCCACACTCGTGAGACGGCCGGCTCCGTTGGCCCTGAGCGCGGCCGCGATGAAGACTGCGGAACCACCACGTGCTGTCCCCAGTTCCAGTACCCGGGTGGGCCGCCACTGCCTGATGTGGTCGTACAGCATGCGGCCGCGATGGGCCCGGATATGGGGTCCGGGCAGTTCATCGACGACAGCTCTTGCCAGCTCGAACTCCATGGCTCCCCAGACGGTCGTGGATCACGGCTGCGAAGCCCCGGCGAGCTCGGCGGACAGCAATGAACGAAGTCGCGTCCAGTGCGCCGCACCGGAGAAAGCAGCCGCAGCGTGCTCACCGGCGCGCCGACCGGCGGCCGATCGTTCTTCCTCCCTCGAACCGAAACGGCACAGTGCGTCGACCGCCGCCCGATAGCACCGGCGCGGATCGCGCGGTACGGGAGGCTCCAGGGGGACGGTGGCGCCTGCATCACAGGCGTGAATGTCAGGGGCGATACCGACCACATCGGTGGTGACCACCGGAACGCCGCACGCCATTGCCTCAGCGAGGCTCAGATTGAACGAATCGTGACGACTGAGGTTGAGTTCCGCGTCCGAGACCTGCAGAACTTCGGTCACATCACGGAGCAGCCCAAGCAACCGGATGTCAAGGGGTGACAGGTCCCACGGGATACTGGGCGCGGGTCCGGCCAGAAGGAGAACCACGTTCCTCGAGTCGAGCAGGCCGGCCACTCGGCGCGCAACACACAGGACGTCTTCCGGCGCCTTCACCGGCCGCATGTTGCTGTGCATCGAGATGAGAAACGCATCGGCAGGCAGACCCAGTCTGCGCCGTGCAGCAGCACGGTCCACGGCCGACAGCGGGCGGTACCTGCCGCTGAGGCAGGGTTTCAGCACGTCAATGGGCCGGTTCACCCCATACTGGTCCGAGAGTTCGGCGGCAAAGGATGGGGAGTAGGTGACAATACGGTCCACTCCCGGATCGCGGAGGAGACCAGTGGAAAGCTCCCTGAGTTGGGGTCCTACCTCCCAGATGTCGGAGCCGGCCGGGTTCAGCCAGAGCCGCACCGGTACACCGGAGCCACGCAGGAGACCTGCGGCCATCAGCCCGGCCGCGCCATAGGGGAACAGGTAGTGCGCCCATATGAGGGGTGCGTTTCCTTCGGCAGCGGACAACCGCGCTGCCCTCATCAAGGAATCCGCCAGTTCCAGCGGCAGTAGTACGGACTCGTTGGCGATGGCGGCCCCGGCTCCTATGGCGCCTGACCTCACCGGCCCGTCTCGCCACGTCACCTCGACTTCCCCGCTTCCACCCCGTCTCCATGGGAAGGGTGTGGCCGGCCCGACATAGGTGCATCGTCCCCCGTGCTCGGCGGCGTTCTGGAGACCGTTGCACATGATTCGGCCCGCCCCAGCGAAGCCGCTTGGGCCGCATGCGATGAGGTGGCTGCTCACACTCCACCCCGTACAACACGTTCGATCTTCTCCGCAGCACCGCGCATGTCGGGCTCGACCGGAAAATGAACAGTTTCCTGGGTTGCCCGAGTAAACCATTCAACGGACTCGAGTATGCTCTGCAGAACGCTTTGCCTGGAGTATTCAGGGAGACTGAACTCAAGTATTCGGGCTACGTCAGCACCCATCTGCTCTTCGTACCGTTTCGCAGGATGGTACGGGCCCACCACCGGGCTGTAACGTCCATGTTGGATGCGAACGATCTGCTGCATCGCCTTGCGCATGTCAGCCAGATACTCGATTGCCCGCCACAGCTCCCCCCTCTGGGCGCTACGAGATGCGTACAACGCCCTTATCCAGAAGTAGCAGTAGTGCTCGTGGTACACCTTCGAGATGTCGATGAGCATCGACTTCGATTGTTCGACCAACGAGGTCATGTATCCATTGCGGTCCAGCACGATCCGGCTGGCGGACCTCATCGGATTGAGCTCAATTGTTTCCCGGGTGTTGACATTCATCTGGCATACGGCAAGATCCGCCAGGACAGCGGTGATCGAGTAACCGAAGTGCGGCACGAAGACCGGACCGCGACGGAGTACGACATCACCGGCCCAGTCGATCAGAGTGTCGGCAGCGTGGTCCACGGTCACGTCGCTATCGGGTGCGATGAGGAAGAAGAGATCGAGATCCGAGTGCTCATCGTGTTCATCGCGTGCGTGCGATCCCGCGATTGACACGGATTCGATCCAGAGCGGCAGCTCTTCTCCGGCACCTCGCACGAGGCGATCCACCAGTTGCGCAAGAGAGCTGAGCGGCATCAAGTCTCCTGAATGGTGTGCGGCTAAGGGAAGTCCGCGACGGCCGATGCGAGGGCTCCGACATGGTGGACGGCTTCGCTGCAATCGCTCGGAACGTGTATCAGGTGATCCCCCGCCGTTGTGTCCCGTCGTGGAACGTGCGTGATCATTTCTTTCCGGTACCGCTTCTTCTCCTCGTTCAGCAGGCGCGCCAGAACAGACACCTCCAGGCGGCGCGTCTCCGCCTGGAGCACCAGGAAGCGGCCTTGGTTGTTCCGGTAGACCCGGCGGTATCTCGGGTCGCCCGGAGGGTGGTCGTCCAGATCCGCGTAAAGCAACCTGATGATGTCCGACCTGCGCTCGTCCACATACGCGGTGAGAAGGTGCGAAAAGGCCAGGTCATGGTGTTCCTCCAGAAATGCCAGGAACACCCCGCCCAGAATGTTGATTCTCAGGAGCTCACAGATGTTCTCGCCCCGCGCGACGATGCCCGCCGCGGGCGTCTCAGCCGTATCGCTCCAGGCACGCACCAATCGCCTCATCGTTCCACGATCCGGAACGAAGGCACTGTCCGGGCAGTGGTAACACGACCCTTCTCGCGTTGCGGCGGTGGGTTTGATGGCCACAGGCCAGGCAGGCGCAGGCCCGGTCATGAAGCTGCATCTTCGGCAGCCGCATCAAAGGGGGGTGCGTTCACCACCACGTACTGCGCCGTTCCTTCCATCGCATGTGTCGCCCCCTTGGGTACCAAGACGGCGTCCCCCGCGCCCACCTTGAACTTCTCGGTGGCCACAGTGAACATGAGAGAGCCCTCGACGATGTAGTACGCCCGCTCACTGAGCCGGCTCACGGTCGGCGGGTGCACACCCCTCAAGGTTGCGACAGAGAGACTGAAGGCCGACTTTGCTGCTCCGGTGATCAGATTTGTGATCTCTACGTCCGCGAACCGGCGAATCACACCGTCTGAATTCGGAAAGCGGTACATGGCCATGCCTTTTTTGCCTTTCAAGTAAGTCTGCTCAGAATGTCTTGGAACACCGTTTTCCGCACCCCACTCGAACAAAACTTGCGTTCGTACTCATAGGTGAGTCGGGAGTCGGCCGACCGAACGGTCATGGGCGATTTTCCCGTGAAACCGCCGCTGGACATCACGGTGATGACCAGATCATCACTGTTCGTTCGTGTCCAGTGGAAGAATTCAGCCGGAATCTGGTAACGCGTCCCCTGCTGTATTCGCTCTTCATTTTCGATCCGAACGGTGACTCGCCGACCCGTGGATTGCGAAATAGAGACGCCTGCGCCATAGGACACCTCATACAGCGTGTAGGGGGCCGCCGCGTCGGCCTCCACATCATATGTTTCGTTCACGAAGCTGCCATAAAGAACCACGCTGTCCAGATGCCAGCCGTGTGAGTGGCAGACATCGGGTGGATCCTGCGGACGAGAGAATTCTGGGTGCCACACGTGGATCGTTGTGTGGGTGCTCTTTCGGCACGCAGCCGCAGCGCCTTCCGATATGGGAATGTCTATGAATCCGAGTGGATGCCATCTGGCTACCAGCTCCTGCGCGTCAGCGCATGCAACCAGCCTGCGTGCCGCCTGCGCGACGTCCTCCCAGTCGGCCTGCTCCTGGTTCATACTCGTCAGTTGCTGGCGTAACCCCATGCTCCCCCACCTTCATTCTCATCAGGCCGTTTCTCCGGCCGGAGCCTCTCCCACGCCGCCGAGAGAGCCAGGATCCCGTCTCTTGTCGGCCAGCTGTGCATGACGGTGTCTTCGTACTGGAAATAGGAGCCCCGATGCGACTTCATCAGTGCCCGGACGCCGTCAACTATGGAGAGTTCGGAGTCCGAGGTCAACGCCGCAGCTATTCCCAGCAGACAATAGGCGTCGCCGAACCTTGTTATCGTATGGCCCATCGGCCGGTCAATCGTGGAGGCCCAGGTACCATCCGGCCTCCGCCGTTCCTTGATGAAATCGAGCGCTCCGCCGATGAGATCAGTGGAATCCATCGTGGGCGCCGCAGCCAATCGTGAAAGCGTGAACAGTACCATTCCGGTAATCGCCACCCGTGAGGTATCACCTGCTTGTGATCCCCAGCCGCAGTCGTTGTTCTGTGTCGTCAGCAACCACTGCTGTGCGACTCGGATCGAGTCCTGAATGTTTTCTCGCTGATCGGGGAGCAGGGGAAGGACAGCGCCCAGAGCGATCAGACCGAAGCACGTTGATGCGGTCCAGCTTGGTTCCCTGCCGGGTCGCCACGCCCATCCTGAGCCGGGTTCCTGGTGCAGGACCAGCCAGTTCGTGAGGTCGGTCATCTTGTCCCGGTAGAAACGATCGCCAGTCGACTCATAGCAGGCGCGGGTGGCCAGGAGTGCCTGCGCGGTGGCATCTGTGATCGACGGGTCCCCCTTACCGACGATAGGAATACCCCGGTCCTGGTTTCCGTGGTCGAGGACCCAGATCAAGGCGCGTTGCCTCCATAGAGCGGCGGCGTCCTCCCCTGCCTCGGCCATGGCCCAGAGCAGACCGGCGGTCGACCATGTGCAGCTCATGGATCCCTCGTTGTCAGAAGGGAGGCCACCATCCTTGTTCTGCACCCGCTGGACCCATGCGCACGACCGCCGAACAACCGAGTCCACATTCCGATAGTGCGATTCCTCAGCTGACTGAAGCGTTACCTGGACCGGTTGGAGGGGGTTCTGGACGGAACCCGAATCGCTGAGGGCGTCGACATCCCGGCTCAGCGCCAGGTAGACCTTACGCAGGTCAAGATGGAGTGGTTCCTTCCGATAATTCTTTTCCCACGTCCAGTGCTTGTCCCGGAGCTTGGCGACGGCGACACGGCGTTCCTGTGCCGGCTTTCCGGTCCAGTCCCCAAGGGCGAACAACATCTCCGCCGCTTGACGATCGTTCATCTTGAGCTGCTCGGCGACAACCCTTTCCAGGACAACAATGAACCCTCGGGCCCTTGCTCCCGGCGAGGATCTCAGTCCGACCCTTCTTACCACCGCAGGAAGATCGATGAGTGGTGAATCCTCCAGCGGAGCCGCATATACACCGGGCGAGATGAGCGCTTTCAAGGCCTCGATGTACATATCGATGTCATCGGCAGGTGGCGTCTCTTCCATGCGGTTCTCAAGCTCCTGACGGGAGGCTACCCCACGACCCTACTCCTGTCTGCTCTTTGTACCTGAAATCGTCGATGTTGGATTCCCCGTCGTAGTCGAAAATGGTCCAGTTCGATCAAACTGTTCTCAAGGTGACAACCGAGGCTCTTGATGTCAGTGATACAGAGCGCCGCATTCCACCCGGTGAGAAAGCCGTGACCAGCCACTACGACACGTTCGGCTCCCACCTGCCGTCTCAACCGAGGCCAGGACGCGGCCATCGCTGGGGAGCGCACGTGCGCCGGGCAGGCGGTCATGCAGGCGGCGCGGACTCGGCCAAGCGGTCCGGCCCGTCGTGGAAGGTCGCCGGACACCGGCGGTGCGGCAGCCGGGACTCGGCGCTTTCTCCCGCAGCTCGACGATCCTTCCCGGCAATTCCCGGCAACTGTTTGGCACGTTGATTCCCGGGAGGCGCCTCCCTTCCAACTCCTCACGGAAGGGAACCCGAGAACATGCTCGCCAAGATCGCTGTGCGTGTCCGTGCCCTGCGCGGCCGCATCAACCGGATGTTGACCCGTTTCGACATCGGCTGGATTGCCGGAGTCGCCATCAGGGCGCTGTTCGTCCTGGCTGGTGTGGAGGCCGTGGACGGACTGCTGGACGGCGTGGTGGTGCTACTCCTGCCGAGTGTCCAGGACGGACTCATCATGCTCGTCCGCTACTGGCTCCGTGCAGGAAAGTCACCGAGGGCCCTCGCGAAGAGGCCCCACGGCAATGTCCGCCGCCTCCGTCGCCGCAAGCGCCAGTCTCAGGGTGATAGGAAGCGGTAACCGGACGGCGGTTCGCAGCCTCATGGAGGCCGATGTCGTCCGCCGCGCTGTGGGACGTCCTCGAAGCCCTGGCAGGGCTTCGAGGACGGAGCGCTTTGCGGCTGCATGGTCGTTGAGCCTTGCATCGGCGCCGCGGAGGTCGCATGCCCTGGCGGTCAGGGCGTGCCGCACGTGGGTTCCGAGTTGGTCTCGGTGGTGCCGGACAGTGGTCCGAAGTCCCCAACGTCCGTGATGGAAAAGGGCGCCTGGCCGCTGGGCTGCTCCAGCGGAGCCTGTTCGTTCTCCCGGAACCAGGCAATGGTCTGCTTCAAGCCGTCGATGACAGAGAATCGCGGTGCCCAGTCGAGTCTCCGGTTGGCGAGTGTGATGTCCGGGCAGCGAACGTCGGGATCGTCCGTGGGGCGATCCACGAAGACTATGGGCGAGTTGGACCCCGTGAGTTCTCTGACCAGCTCGGCGATCTGAAGGACGGTCAGTTCCTCGGGGTTGCCCAGATTGACGGGGCCTGCGAGGTTCGAATGGAGCATCCCGACGACGCCCGCGACAAGGTCGTGCACATAGCAGAGGGAGCGGGACTGGGTGCCGGAGCCCGCGACTGTGATGGGTCTCCCGGCCAGTGCCTGGGTGATGAAGGTGGGTATCGCTCTGCCGTCGTCCTTGCGCATGCGTGGTCCGAAAGTGTTGAAAATACGGACGATGGCGGTGTCGAGGCCCTGGCTCCTGTGACAAGCCATGGTCAGGGCTTCCGAGAAGCGCTTCGACTCGTCGTACACACTGCGCGGGCCAACCGGATTGACATTGCCCCAGTAGGTCTCCGGCTGCGGATGCACCTGTGGGTTCCCGTACGTCTCACTGGTCGATGCCAGCACGAAGCGGGCGCCTTTGCGGTGGGCCAGATCCAGGGCGTGGAAGGTGCCCGAAGAACCCGCCTTCATGGTGGCCAACGGCATGCTCAGATAGTCCGTCGGGGACGCCGGCGAGGCGAGATGCAGCACTGCGTCGACGGGGCCCGGGACATCGCAGCCCTCCGCAACGTCGGTGACTTCGACCGTCAGTCGCCCAGAAGCCGCAGACGACTTCAGGTTTTCCTTCCGGCCGGAGCTGAAGTTGTCCAGGCATACGACCTCCGCGCCGGCGCCCAGGAAGTAGTCACAGAGGTGGGACCCGAGGAACCCGGCTCCGCCTGTTATGACAATGCGTGTGAATTTCACCTGTGTAGTCCTCGGATCGCGCACAGTCGGAGAAGGTCGGTCCGGGCAGGGTGCACGCGTTCAGGCGGTGGTCCCCGTCGGCACCGAAGTAGTCGTTGCCGACCGGTGACGAACGTCCCCGCGCCCCATCCGGGCAGGCGACCAACTCGGCGGCCCCCGCATCAATGCGGACGGGTCGGGCCGTACGCCGAGCATGGTCGTCGGTGTGGCCAGGGAAGTGTCTCGCGCGTCACAGCCATACCGCCAGAGGGGCAACCACATGGTCGAGAAATCCCTCACCCGCGCAACCCCTGTCGGCGGCAACGGAGTTGGGCGCTTTCGGGATGGCCCCTGCCCGTCCTCGCCAACGCCCCATTGGACAGCTTGTAAGGTTAGGCTAACCTACCTTTGACATTGTTCCGTGGGCGATCCGCCCTGTGCGAAAGCAGTCACCACCATGTTCAACGCCCGTTCCGCCCACCTCACCCGCCGCGGCATCCTCGCCGCGGGCGGCGCCCTCAGCCTCGGCGCCGTCCTCGCGGCCTGCGGCGACGACGACGCGCAAAGCGGTGGCTCGGCCGACTCCGAGGAGGCCGCCAAGTCCGGCCCCTGGAGCTTCAAGGACGACCGCGGCGAGACCGCCAAGGCTGACAAGGTCCCGGCGAACATCGTCGCGTTCACCGGCGTCGCCGCCGCGCTCCACGACTACGGCATCGAGGTCAAGGGCGTCTTCGGCCCCACCAAGACCAAGGACGGCAAGGCCGACGTCCAGGCCGGCGATCTCGACATCAACAAGGTGACCATTCTCGGCAACGAGTTCGGCCAGTTCAACGTCGAGAAGTACGCGACCCTGGCGCCCGACGTGCTGATCACCACCATGTTCGACGACGCGGGCACGCTCTGGTACGTCCCCGAGGAGTCCAAGGACAAGATCGTCACCCTCGCCCCGACCGTCGGCATCTCCGTCTACGACCGCCGGCTGACCGAGCCGCTGCAGCGCATGATGGCGCTCGCCGAGTCGCTGGGCGCCGACGTCAAGGCCGCCGAGGTGACCGCCGCGAAGAAGCGCTTCGAGGACGCCTCCGCCAAGGTGCGCGCCGCCGTGAAGGCCAACCCCGGCATCAAGGTGCTGGCCGGCTCCGCGAGCCAGGACATCTTCTACGTCTCCACCTCGAACCTCTCCGTCGACCTGGAGTACTACAAGGCGCTCGGCGTGAACTTCGTCGAGCCCCCCGCCGACGTACTGAAGGCCAACGGCGGCTGGTTCGAGAACCTGAGCTGGGAGAACGTCGACAAGTACGGCGCGGACCTCATCATGATGGACAACCGCTCCTCGGCCATCCAGCCCGCCGACATCACGGAGGGCACGTGGAAGCAGTTGCCTGCCGTCAAGGCTGGGCAGGTCATTGCGCGTGACCCGGAGCCGATCTTGTCCTACGACAAGTGCGCGCCGCTTCTCGAGAACCTGGCCGAGGCCATCGAGAAGGCGAAGAAGGTCGCCTGACTGGAGTTCGTCAACTGCGGGCCGGTTGGCGCTGGTCGTGCAGTTCCCGCGCCCCTGACGGGGCCACCACCGGTCCCTGTGCCTGCGGCACGCGGGCCGGTTCCCTTTCAGGGCGGCCGCCGCCACCCGCGCCCCTTCAGGGGCGCGGGGCTGTGACACACGCGGCTCCGCCGCGTGGGCGCGAGCAACCACAACGAACCCGCAGCCCGGAAACACAACACCGAACCACCCGCCCCCTGACGTCCCATCAGGAGCACGCATGACAACGGCTGTAGCCGCCCCGTACCGTTTGTTCTCCCTCCAGGTCGTACGGACGAGGCGGCTCAGCCCGTCTCTCGTCCGAGTCACCTTCGCGGGCCAGGACCTCAAGGCCTTCGCCTCCGACGGCCTCGACCAGAGCCTCTCCCTCTTCCTCCCGCGCCCGGGCCAGGAGCACCCGGTCATGCCGATGGAGTACGGCGAGGGCTGGCGCCAGGCCTGGATCGACACCCCCGAAGACGTACGCGCGATCATGCGCTCGTACACCCTCCGCGCTCTGAGGCGCACCCCCGACGAGATCGACATCGACTTCGTGCTGCACGGCACGGAACCCGACGCCGCCACCCCGGCCGGCCCGGCCTCCCGCTGGGCCGCCGACGCCGAGCCCGGTGACCGAGTCGTGCTGCTCGGCCCCTCCGTCGCCGACAACACAGCGATCCGTTTCCGCCCACCCACCGACACCGACCTGATCGTCCTGTGGGCGGACGAAACCGCCCTGCCCGCCGCCGCAGCCATCCTGGAGTCCCTGCCGGCGGGGACCAGGGCAGTCGCCTGGCTGGAAGTCCCTCACGCAGGCGACCGCCTCGAACCAGTCAACCCCGCGGACGCGGACATCACCTGGCTCGTACGCGACGAAGACTCCCCCACGGCCCTCGAAGCGATCCGAGCCGCCCGACTCCCGCCCGCAGAAAGCCCGTACGCCTGGATCGCGGGCGAGTCCGGCCAGGTGAAGGAGCTGCGCCGGCACCTCGTGCGGGAGCGCGAGATCGACCGTCGACGGGTCACGTTCGTCGGCTACTGGCGGCGCGGGCTGACCGAGGAGCAACTGCGCGCGCAAGCAGAGTGACAGGGAGAGTGATTCACCCAACACAGACAGCCACCAAAGGCAAGCAAACGCGCAACTAAAGGGACATGAGGGGCCAGCGATCGTCGAGAAGTTAGGTTAGCCTTACCTAAGTAAGGTCCCATGCACTCTCAAGGACACCGCTCTCCCCACCCCCACCCTCTCCTGCCCCGGAGGAAACACCCCCATGCGCTCGCACCTGCTCAATGACACGACCGCGGAGCTGTACCGCAGCTCCGTGACCGAAGGAATCGAGCGGGTGGCGGCCAAACTCGCCACCACCAACCGTCCGTTCACCGGCGTCACGGTCGACGCCCTCGCGCCGAGCATCGACAGGATCGACCTCGACCGGCCGCTGCTCGACACCACCGCGGCCCTGGACGAACTCGAAGAGCTCTATCTGCGCGACGCGATCTACTTCCACCACCCGCGCTATCTCGCGCACCTCAACTGCCCGGTCGTGATCCCCGCCGTCGTCGGCGAGGCGGTCCTGTCGGCCGTCAACTCCTCGCTGGACACCTGGGACCAGTCGGCCGGCGGCACCCTCATCGAGCGCCGGCTCATCGACTGGACCACCGAGCGCATCGGCCTCGGCCCGGCCGCCGACGGCGTGTTCACGTCCGGCGGCACCCAGTCCAACCTCCAGGCGCTGCTGCTTGCCCGCGAGGAGGCCAAGCCCGGGCAGGAAGGGTGGGAGGTGTCGGCCTCGTACGCCAGACTGCGCGTCTTCGCCTCCGAGGTGAGCCACTTCAGCGTCAAGAAGTCGGCGAAACTGCTCGGGCTCAGCGAGGACTCCGTGGTCTCCATCCCCGTCGGTCACGACAAGCGGCTGCAGACCGTCGCGCTGGCCCATGAGCTGGAGCGCTGCCGCCGCGACGGGCTGACCCCGATGGCCGTAGTCGCCACAGCGGGCAGCACCGACTTCGGCTCCATCGATCCGCTGCCCGAGATCGCCGAGCTGTGCGAGCAGTTCGGCGCCTGGCTGCACGTCGACGCGGCGTACGGCTGCGGGCTGCTCACCTCCCGGAGGAACCGCCACCTCATCGACGGCATCGAGCGCGCCGACTCCGTCACCGTCGACTACCACAAGTCCTTCTTCCAGCCGGTGAGTTCATCCGCCGTACTGGTCCGGGACGCGGCCACGCTGCGGCATGCCACGTATCACGCGGAGTACCTCAACCCGCGCCGCATGGTTCAGGAGCGCATCCCCAACCAGGTCGACAAGTCCCTGCAGACCACCCGCCGCTTCGACGCGCTCAAGCTGTGGATGACCCTGCGCGTGATGGGCGCCGACGGCATCGGCGAACTCTTCGACGAGGTCTGCGAACTCGCCTCCGACGGCTGGAAGCTGCTTGCCGCCGATCCGCGCTTCGACGTGGTGGTTCAGCCGTCGCTGTCCACGCTCGTCTTCCGCTACATCCCGGCGGCCGTCACCGACCCGGCCGAGATCGACCGCGCCAACCTGTACGCCCGCAAGGCCCTGTTCGCCTCGGGTGACGCGGTCGTAGCGGGCACCAAGGTCGGTGGCCGCCACTACCTGAAGTTCACCCTGCTCAACCCCGAGACCACGACGGACGACATCGCCGCCGTACTCGATCTGATAGCCGGCCACGCCGAGCAGTACCTGGGAGAGTCCCTTGACCGCGCTTCCTGAATCCTCCGAGAAGACCTACGACTTCATCGGGATCGGCCTCGGCCCCTTCAACCTCGGCCTCGCCTGTCTCACCGAGCCGGTCACCGAACTCGACGGCGTCTTCCTGGAGTCCAAGCCGGACTTCGAGTGGCACTCGGGGATGTTCCTCGATGGCGCGCACCTCCAGACGCCGTTCATGTCGGACCTGGTCACCCTGGCCGACCCGACGTCCCCGTACTCCTTCCTCAACTACCTGAAGTCCTCCGGGCGTCTGTACGCGTTCTACATCCGCGAGAACTTCTACCCGCTGCGCGTCGAGTACGACGACTACTGCCGCTGGGCGGCCGGGCAGCTCTCCAGCATCCGTTTCAACACGACGGTCACCGAGGTCACGTACGTCGATGACGTCTATGTCGTACGGACGGAAGCCGGCGAGACCTACCGCGCCCGGCACCTCGTGCTCGGCACCGGAACACCGCCGTACATCCCCGAGGCCTGTCAGGGTCTCGGCGGGGACTTCATCCACAACTCCCGCTACCGGCAGCACAAGCAGGAGCTGCAGGCGAAGAAGTCGATCACCCTGGTCGGCAGTGGGCAGTCCGCCGCGGAGATCTACTACGACCTGCTGAGCGAGATCGACGTCCACGGGTACCGGCTGAACTGGGTCACGCGCTCGCCGCGCTTCTTCCCGCTCGAGTACACGAAGCTCACGCTGGAGATGACCTCCCCGGAGTACATCGACTACTTCCACGCGCTGCCGGAGCGGACCCGTTACCGGCTCCAGTCGGAGCACAAGGGCCTGTTCAAGGGCATCGACGGTGAGCTGATCAACGAGATCTTCGATCTGCTCTACCGGAAGAACCTCGGCGGTCCTGTCCCTACCCGGCTGCTCACCAACTCCTCGCTGAACAGCGTGAGTCATGAGAACGGCACGTACATCCTCGGCCTGCGTCAGGAGGAGCAGGAGAAGGACTACGAGCTGCTCTCCGAGGGCCTGATCCTGGCGACCGGCTACAAGTACGCGGAGCCGGAGTTCCTGAAGCCCGTACGGGACCGGATCCGCTACGACGAGCACGGCAACCACGACGTGGCCCGCAACTACGCCATCGACACGACCGGACGCGGCATCTTCCTGCAGAACGCGGGTGTGCACACCCACTCGATCACCTCGCCGGACCTCGGCATGGGCGCGTACCGCAACGCGTACATCATCCGGGAGCTGCTCGGCACCGAGTACTACCCCGTGGAGAAGACCATCGCGTTCCAGGAGTTCGCCGTATGAGCACTGCGATTCTCGGGTCGCTCTCCCTGCGCCCCTTCGACCCGCTCGCCGACGCGGAGCTGCTGCACTCCTGGGTGACCCATCCCAAGGCGGCCTACTGGATGATGCAGGGCGCCCGGCTCCAGGACGTTGAGCGCGAGTACATGCGGATCGCGGCCCATGAGCACCACGACGCGTTCATCGGGCTGCACGACGGCGAGCCGGCGTTCCTGATGGAGCGCTACGACCCGCGGTACGTCGAACTGGTCGGCCTGTACGAGCCCGAGGCCGGCGACGTCGGCATGCACTTCCTGGTGGCGCCGACGGACAGGCCCGTGCACGGCTTCACCCGGGCCGTGATCACCGCGGTGATGGAGTCCCTGTTCGCCGACCCGCGCACCCGACGGGTCGTCGTCGAACCGGACGTGAGCAACACGGCGGTGCACGCGCTGAACGAAGCCGTCGGCTTTGTGCCCGTACGTGAGATCCAGAAGCCGGAGAAGCGTGCGCTGCTGTCCTTCTGCACGCGGGCGCACTTCTTTGAAAGGCACAGCTTGGCTTCGCGAGGAGTGGCGATATGACCCTGACCACCGACACCGCAGCCGGACCGCGTCTGTCCGACGCCGTGGCGCACCTGACGCCCGAACGCTGGGCGCGCGCGAACCGCCTCCTCATCCGCAAGGCCCTCGCCGAGTTCGCACACGAGCGGCTCCTCATGCCTGAGGCCGCCGACGACGGCTCGTATGTCGTACGCAGCGACGACGGCCTCACCCGTTACCGCTTCACCGCCGCCCGTCGTGCCCTCGATCACTGGCAGGTCGACGCCGAGTCGATCACCCGGCACCGGGACGGCAGGGAAACTTCCCTGCACGCCCTGGAGTTCTTCATCGAGCTGAAGGGTGCGCTGGGCCTGAGCGACGAGGTGTTGCCGGTCTATCTGGAGGAGATCTCCTCCACCCTCTCCGGCACCTGCTACAAGCTCACCAAGCCGCAGCTCACCTCCGCCGAACTCGCCAGGAGCGGCTTCCAGGAGATCGAGACGGGGATGACCGAGGGCCACCCCTGCTTCGTCGCCAACAACGGGCGGCTGGGCTTCGGGGTCCACGAGTACCTCTCGTACGCCCCTGAGACCGCGAGCCCCGTACGGCTGATCTGGCTGGCGGCGCACCGCTCGCGGGCGGCGTTCACGGCGGGCGTGGGCCTGGACTACGAGTCCCTGCTGCGGTCCGAGCTCGGGGACGAGACGCTGAAGCGGTTCTCCGTCACCTTGACCGAAAAGGGCCTCGACCCGGACGACTACCTCCTCATCCCGGTCCACCCCTGGCAGTGGTGGAACAAACTCTCCGTGACCTTCGCGGCCGAGGTCGCCCAGCAGCACCTGGTGTGCCTGGGTGAGGGCGACGACGAGTATCTGGCCCAGCAGTCGATCCGGACGTTCTTCAACAGGAGCGCCCCCGACAAGCACTATGTGAAGACCGCGCTGTCGGTCATCAACATGGGTTTCATGCGCGGTCTTTCCGCCGCGTACATGGAGGCGACGCCGGCCATCAACGACTGGCTGTCCCAACTCGTCCAGAACGACCCGGTGTTGAAGTCCACCGGCCTGTCGGTCATCCGCGAGCGCGCGGCCGCCGGCTACCGGCACCTGGAGTACGAGGCCGCCACCGACCGCTACTCCCCGTACCGCAAGATGCTCGCCGCCCTGTGGCGCGAAAGCCCTGTCCCCTCCCTCCAGAAGGGTGAGCAACTGGCCACCATGGCCTCTCTCGTCCATGTGGACCACGAGGGCGCGTCCGTCGCGGCGGCGCTGATCGAGCGCTCGGGCCTCGCGCCGACGGAGTGGCTGCGCCGCTATCTGCACGCCTACCTCACTCCGCTGCTGCACAGCTTCTACGCCTACGACCTGGTGTTCATGCCGCACGGCGAGAACGTCATCCTCGTCCTGCAGGACGGCGTCGTACAGCGCGTGATCTACAAGGACATCGCCGAGGAGATCGCGGTGATGGACCCGGATGCGGTGCTGCCGCCGGTGGTCGAACGGATCCGTGTCGAAGTGCCCGAGGACAAGAAACTCCTGTCGATCCTCACGGACGTCTTCGACTGTTTCTTCCGCTTCCTGGCCGCGAACCTCGCCGACGAGGGCGTCATCGAGGAGACCGACTTCTGGCGGACGGTCGCCGACTGCGTACGCGACTATCAGGCAGCCGCGCCCGAACTGGCCGACAAGTTCCGGCAGTACGACATGTTCGCGCCTGAGTTCGCGCTGTCGTGCCTCAACCGGCTGCAACTGCGCAACAACAAGCAGATGGTCGACCTCGCCGACCCGGCCGGAGCACTCCAGCTCGTCGGCAACCTGAGGAACCCCATAGCCGGGCTGTAGCAGCAGCCCCACAAGCAGGCGGGCGCCCTCAAGTACGGTCCCGGGGGGCGCCCGCCGTCGTACAGAATTGCCGTATGGCGGAAATCATCCAAAAGGACGGTACTTGGACCTTCGACGGCGATGCCCTGCACCTGACTCCGGGGCGCGACAAGAGCGTGAGCCTGTTGCGCAAGACGCTGGGTGAACTGACGGTTCCGCTGGGTGCGTTGGCCGGAATCTCCTTCGAGCAGGGCAAGAAGTCCGGGCGGTTGAAGCTCCGGCTGCGGGAGGGCGCGGACCCGTTGCTGCAGGCGACCGGCGGCAAACTCGCCGAGCCGAACGACCCGTATCAGCTCGCCGTCGACTCCGACCGCTACGGGGTCGCCGAGTACTTCGTGGACGAGATCCGCAACGCGCTGCTGCTGGACCAGGTCCCGGCCACCGCCGTCGACCGCTATCTGCTGCCGGGCCCGTCCGTGCCGCTGTCGGTGTCCGCCGGGGACGGCACCGCGAGCTTCGACGGGGAGCGCGTACGGCTGGACTGGAACTGGAAGACGGAGGAGGCCAAGGCGGCGGCCGGTCCGCGCATGCTCTCCTTCGCGGACATCCGGTCAGTGGAATGGCACCCCGCGGTCGGCCTGGAGAACGGCTGTCTCCGCTTCACCGTCCGTAACGCCCCGACCAAGGCCCCGCCGAAGTACGACCCCAACTCCGTTGAGCTGTGGGGCTTCAAGAAGGACCCTCTGATGGCTCTGGTCGCGGCGGCGGTACAGGCCCGCCTGCCGCACCCGTCGTCGGCGTCCATCGAGGACCGGGTGACCACGTCATCGAACTTCCCCGTCCAGGACGCCGAACCACCCGCCGAGCCCGACCACGACGCCCTCCTGCGGCGCCTGCGCGAACTAGGCGAACTACACAAGTCGGGCGTCCTCACGGACGAGGAGTTCACCCTGGCCAAGCAGGCCATCCTGAAGCGCCTCTGAGACGACCCTCAGACCTCACATAGATCTTTTGCGGCCAGTGCAGGTTCTTTGAGACAGTTCCGCCACAACGCTGCCCGATATCGGGCAGATTTCTTGCGATCACACGCCCCATCATCCAGGATCATCGAGTGCACGACGAACTCGTTGATCATCTAATGCGCTCCACCGCCCTCAGCCGGGGCGAGGCACAGCGGGTGATCCAGGACGTGCTCGCCTACTTCGACGAGACGACCGAGGAATACGTCCGTCGCCGCCATCGCGAGCTCCAGGTTCAGGGCCTGGTGAACGCGGCGATCTTCGAACGGATCGCGGCAGACCTGAAGTACCGCGCGGTCGCACCGCCCGAGCTCACGCTCAGACAGCTGCGCCGCATCGTCTATGGCTAGATCGTCTAGGGCTAGGGGCCTTCTGTATGTGTGGAATCGTCGGATACATCGGCAAGCGTGACGTGGCGCCGCTGCTGCTCGAAGGCCTGCAGCGCCTGGAGTACCGCGGCTACGACTCCGCCGGCATCGTGGTGACCAGCCCCAAGACGTCCGGCCTGAAGATGGTCAAGGCCAAGGGCCGGGTCCGCGACCTGGAGGCGAAGGTTCCGGCCCGCTTCAAGGGCACCACCGGCATCGCCCACACCCGCTGGGCCACGCACGGCGCACCCTCCGACGTCAACGCCCACCCGCATCTGGACGCCGAGGGCAAGGTCGCCGTCGTCCACAACGGCATCATCGACAACGCCTCCGACCTGCGCAAGAAGCTGGAGGCCGACGGAGTCGAGTTCCTCTCCGAGACCGACACCGAGGTCCTCACCCATCTCATCGCCCGCTCGCAGGCCGTGAAGCTGGAGGACAAGGTCCGCGACACGCTGCGTGTCATCGAGGGCACGTACGGCATCGCCGTCATGCACGCCGACTTCCCCGACCGCATCGTGGTGGCCCGCAACGGCTCCCCGGTCGTCCTCGGCATCGGTGAGAAGGAGATGTTCGTCGCCTCGGACATCGCCGCCCTGGTCGCCCACACCCGGCAGATCGTCACCCTCGACGACGGTGAGATGGCCACGCTGAAGGCCGACGACTTCCGTACGTACACCACCGAGGGCACCCGTACGACGGCCGAGCCGACCACCGTGGAGTGGGAGGCGGCCTCGTACGACATGGGCGGCCACGACACGTACATGCACAAGGAGATCTCCGAGCAGGCCGACGCCGTGGACCGCTGCCTGCGCGGCCGCATCGACGACCGGTTCTCCACCGTGCACCTGGGCGGCCTGAACCTGGACGCCCGCGCGGCGCGCAAGATCCGCCGCGTGAAGATCCTCGGCTGCGGCACCTCGTACCACGCGGGCATGATCGGCGCCCAGATGATCGAGGAGATGGCCCGTATCCCCGCGGACGCCGAGCCAGCCTCCGAGTTCCGCTACCGCAACGCGGTCGTCGACCCCGACACGCTGTACGTCGCGGTCTCGCAGTCCGGTGAGACGTACGACGTACTGGCCGCCGTGCAGGAGCTGAAGCGCAAGGGCGCGCGGGTGCTGGGCATTGTGAACGTGGTGGGCAGCGCCATCGCCCGTGAGGCCGACGGTGGCATGTACGTGCACGCGGGCCCCGAGGTGTGCGTCGTCTCCACGAAGTGCTTCACCAACACCACGGTCGCCTTCGCACTGCTCGCGCTGCACCTGGGCCGCACCCGTGACCTGTCGGTCCGGGACGGCAAGCGGATCATCGAGGGCCTGCGCAAACTGCCCGGCCAGATCTCCGAGATCCTCGAGCAGGAGGACGCGATCAAGAAGACGGCCGAGCAGTACGCCGAAGCCCGCTCGATGCTCTTCATCGGTCGCGTACGCGGCTACCCGGTGGCCCGCGAGGCCTCGCTGAAGCTCAAGGAGGTCTCGTACATCCACGCCGAGGCCTACCCGGCATCCGAGCTGAAGCACGGCCCGCTGGCGCTGATCGAGCCGGCCATGCCCACGGTGGCGATCGTCCCCGACGACGACCTGCTGGAGAAGAACCGCGCCGCCCTGGAGGAGATCAAGGCCCGCAGCGGCAAGATCCTCGCGGTGGCGCACCAGGAGCAGGAGAAGGCCGACCAGACGATCGTCGTCCCGAAGAACGAGGACGAGCTGGACCCGATCCTGATGGGCATCCCGCTCCAACTCCTCGCCTACCACACGGCCTTGGCCCTGGGCAGGGACATCGACAAGCCCAGGAACCTGGCGAAGTCCGTGACGGTGGAATAAGGAATCCACAAGACGGCCGAAGCGATAATTGAGCAACCCCCACGGCGAGCAACCAGATCCGCGAGAGCGGCGCCGGTTCAGGCGCAAAGAGGTGCCCGCGAGAGCGGCGCCGGTTCAGGCGCAAAGAGGTGCCCGCGAAAGCGGCGCCGGTTCAGGCGCAAAGAGGTGCCCGCGAAAGCGGCGCCGGTTCAGGCGCAAAGGGGCGCGAACGGCCTCCCGTGTGTGCCACCAGCACACAGGAGGCCGTTCTTTGCGGGAGCCGAGGTCGCCCATTACCTCGGCTCGTGGCTGCCTCAGCCGGTAGCCGTCATCCTCCGGCCGGCAGCGCGTCGTGGGAGTGCGGTGGGCCAGTGGGCCAGGAACGCCGTCGCGACGTACCAGGCCACGGCGCCGCCTGCCACGGCGAACCAGCCGCCGACCTTCCCCAGCGCCTCGTTGTCCGCGAAGCTCGAGATGGCGAGAAGCAGGAGCGCGACGAAGAACAGCCCGTAGGCACCCTGTGCGAGCGGTCCACGGGCCGCCGCCCCGAGGGTCAGACTCAGCGCGACGAGAGCGAACAGCAGGAAGAACAGCCCTGCGGCGTTGTCCGACAACGCGCTACCGGCGGTGACTCCCCAGTCGCCCGTCATCGCACCCCAGGCGAACCACAGGGCCCCGAACCCCGCGAAGGCAGTGCCGGTGACGATGTCACGGTCACTGAACGCGAACAGACCCGCGATGAAGAGCGCGATGCCGCCTACGTACGTGGCGAGGCCCACGGCGTCGGCCGCCGTCACGCCGTCGATCACTTCGGTGTGACCGAGGCCGAAGAACAGCAGGGTGATACCGAGGGCGAGATGACCGAGGGTGGTGATGGTGCTTCCCGCAGTGACTTCGTTCTTCACGGCGGGCCCCCTTTCGTGCAGGAGCGCTTGCGCGATGCCCTATGCCGGGACCGTGTCGGCCCGGCGACCGGTATGTACCCTTCACAAGGGCACAAACCACCTCTACGCGCGAGTAGGTTTATGCCGCGTCAGGAGCACGCCGACACCCAAGCGTGCCTCGCCTCACCTGGGACAACGCCTGGAGCAACGGGGACGATGACGCGTCACGGGATGACGATGACAGGGCGCTGCGCCCGCTTCGCCAGCCGCCCCGCGACCGAGCCGAAGATGCGCCCGACGATGCCGTGCGTGGAGCCGACGACGATCGCGTCCGCCTCGTACTCCCGCCCGACCTCCTCGAGCTCGTGGCAGATGTCGCCGCCGCGCTCGACGAGGATCCAGGGCACCTCGGCGAGATAGTCCGCGCAGGCGAGTTCGAGCCCTAGCACCTCGGTGCGATGGTCGGGGACGTCGACGAAGACCGGGGGTTCACAGCCCGCCCACACCGTGGTCGGCAGTCGGTTGGCGACGTGCACGATGATCAGGCCGGAGCCGGAGCGGTGTGCCATCCCGACCGCATAGGCGAGGGCGCGCTCACTGGACGTCGAACCGTCGAAACCGACGACGACGCCGTGCTTGAACGCGGGGTCACAGGACTGACGTGTCTCTTCCGCCGCGAAGGGCTCGGACGCCGTGGGATCGACGACGGGGCGCTTGCGGTCCGCGGGATCGTAGAATTCTTGACCGGCCATGGCTGTCTCGGCGTTTGGATCCTCATGGGTGGGACGACAGGTGCTACGGAGCTGTGTCCGGGAATCATCTTCCCAACCCCATACCCCCAAGGGTACGGCGGCACGCCTCCTCTGCCCAGATCCCGCGACGGCCGCGGGAGGGTTCCAGGGAGCATGCACGAGAGGGCACCCGCAACGCAATGGTTGCTGCCACGTACAGGCTGTTTGCACAGGGTTTCGATCGCCGTGGCAGGCAGTTGCTCGGTTTGCCACGCTTCTCGGTCTGTTTCCGCCGCCCGGTTCGTCCCGGCGGACTCCCGCCGCGGTGCGGATTCCGTGACCGGCGGGTCGAACAGGCGTTGAACTCCCGTAAGCCACCGCTCCAGGGAGGCCCACCGTGTCCGCACCCCAGCCCTCCTCCGGGAAGCCCGCCGCGCGGGGCTCCGTCGGCGCCTCCGTGAGCGATCTGGTGCGCTGGGCGGCCTTCAGCTGCGTACTGGTCCCCGTGGTGCTCGTCCTGTACGGAACCTCCCTGGCGGGTGCGGCCGGCACGGCCCTCGGGCTGGCAGCCGTGACGGCGGTGTGCCGGGCCCTGCTGAGGCGGTCCGAGCGGTTCGCGGCGGGCACGGTGAGCGAGAAACCGGCCGCGAAACGGACAGCAAATCGCCGACGGCGCGTCAGGGGCGGTACAGGAGCGCACAGAGGGCGTCGGAGGACCTCAGAAAACGCGCCGGTCGACTGACCGGTTTCCGCTCACACACCCGGTGCTTTTCAGCCAACTTCCGTCTCCTGTGCATTCCTTGGCCGAAGGGGCCTCCACGCCCCGTTCCACCTGCACCGAAAGGGGCACCAAGGGGCCTCGCACCCTACGGGGACCGGCCACGGAGGCGAGGCGCACTTCCCTGTACGGCCCACGAGTGCAACGCTTCGTGATCGAATGCTTCACGCCAAGTTGCCATGTCGACAATGTGCCGAGTGCTGAACTGGTCACGTAGGCACCATGGGACACAGTAGATTCGATCATGCTGTCTTACGGCGGGGGACTCGTGCAGGACCAAGGGGAAACGTGCAGGAGCGACACAACCGAGGAGCCGCGACCACCGAGGGGGGCTTAGCAGTATGAGCCACGACTCCACTGCCGCGCCGGAAGCCGCGGCCCGGAAACTTTCCGGGCGACGCCGCAAGGAGATCGTCGCGGTGCTGCTGTTCAGCGGCGGCCCCATCTTCGAGAGTTCCATTCCACTGTCGGTGTTCGGGATTGACCGCCAGGACGCCGGCGTGCCGCGCTACAGGCTGCTTGTATGCGCCGGGGAGGAGGGGCCCCTGCGGACCACAGGGGGACTCGAACTGACCGCGCCCCAGGGGCTGGAGGCGATATCCAGGGCGGGCACCGTCGTCGTGCCTGCCTGGCGGTCGATCACCTCGCCGCCGCCGGAGGAGGCGCTCGACGCACTGCGCCGGGCCCACGAGGAGGGCGCCCGCATAGTCGGGCTGTGCACCGGCGCCTTCGTACTCGCCGCGGCGGGGCTGCTGGACGGCCGGCCGGCGACCACCCACTGGATGTACGCGCCGACGCTGGCCAAGCGCTATCCGTCCGTCCACGTCGATCCCCGCGAACTGTTCGTGGACGACGGCGACGTACTGACATCGGCGGGTACGGCGGCGGGCATCGACCTCTGTCTGCACATCGTGCGGACGGACCACGGAAACGAAGCAGCCGGAGCGCTGGCCCGCCGTCTGGTGGTCCCGCCCCGGCGCAGTGGCGGTCAGGAGCGCTACCTCGATCGGTCTTTACCAGAGGAGATCGGCGCCGACCCGCTCGCGGAGGTCGTCGCCTGGGCGCTGGAACATCTCCACGAGCAGTTCGACGTGGAGACGCTGGCGGCACGCGCGTACATGAGCCGTCGCACGTTCGACCGCCGGTTCCGCTCGCTCACTGGGAGCGCTCCGCTGCAGTGGCTGATCACGCAGCGGGTGCTGCAGGCGCAGCGGCTCCTCGAGACGTCCGACTACTCGGTGGACGAGGTGGCGGGCCGCTGCGGCTTCCGCTCCCCGGTGGCCCTGCGCGGCCACTTCCGCCGGCAGCTCGGCTCGTCCCCCGCCGCGTACCGGGCCGCCTACCGCGCCCGGCGCCCGCAGTCCGACAAGCCCTCGGACGCGGAGGAACCGCCACCGCCGCAGCCCCCGCAGGAGTCCGCCCCGGTCCCCCAGCAGACCCGCCGCACGGCCGCCGCCCACGCGGTGGGCCCGACGGCGTCCCTGTCCACGGAGCCGGGCAAGAGCGGCAACGAGATGTACGCCAATGGCCGGCCGAGCCTGCCGGGGCAGCGGAGCGCGCCGTAAGGGCGTAAGGCCGTAGCGGGGTGGGACGCGGCCCTTTCGGGCCGGCCGCCCGCCCCGCCCGGCAGCTGTCCTGGTCCCGCGCCTGCCCCCCCGGTATGGCGGGGCCGTAGGGTAAGGCATATGAACGATCGCATGGTGTGGATCGACTGCGAGATGACCGGCCTCTCGCTGTCCGACGACGCGCTCATCGAAGTGGCCGCACTGGTCACCGACAGTGAGCTGAACGTGCTCGGCGAAGGGGTGGACATCGTGATCCGCCCGCCCGACACGGCGCTGGAGACCATGCCGGAGGTGGTGCGCGCCATGCACACCGCCTCCGGTCTCCTCTCCGAGCTGGCCGCCGGTACGACACTGGCGGACGCCGAGGAGCAGGTCATGGCGTACGTACGAGAGCACGTGAAGGAGCCGGGCAAGGCCCCGCTGTGCGGCAACTCGGTGGGCACGGACCGCGGTTTCCTGCTGCGGGACATGCCGAGCCTGGAGGAGTACCTCCACTACCGGATCGTCGACGTCTCCTCCGTCAAGGAACTGGCCCGCCGCTGGTACCCCCGGGCGTACTTCAACAGCCCGGAGAAGAACGGCAACCACCGCGCCCTGGCGGACATCCGCGAATCCATCGCCGAACTCCGCTACTACCGTGAGGCTATCTTCGTCCCACTCCCGGGCCCGGACTCGGACAAGGCCCGCGCGATCGCCGCAAAGCACGTTCTGCCTGCGCAGTAGGGGCCCTGCAAACGCGGGCGCGAGCACCCCTTGGGACCCTGTACACTTTTTCTCGGCCGGTCGGGAAGTCCAGGCGGATAACCGCCGGTCATGGTGGGTGTAGCTCAGCTGGTAGAGCACCTGGTTGTGGTCCAGGATGTCGCGGGTTCAAGTCCCGTCACTCACCCTCAAGGATCAAGGCCCGACCTGCACTGACAGGCCGGGCCTTCATCATTCCCGAACCATGGGAACCGCACGGAACCCCGCGGGAGCACCGCCCCTCACGACGAGGCGCGCTCCACCAGCGTCGCGGGAAGTACCAACTGCCGCTTGTCCAGGCCGCGAGAAACCGCCGGCCGGCGGTCCGCGATCTCGTCCTGCAGGAGGTCGATCATCGCGCGGCCCATGTCCTCGATGGGCTGGCGGACGCTGGTGAGGGGCGGGTCCATGTGACGGGCGATGGCGGAGTCGTCGTAACCGACGAGGGCCACGTCGTCGGGTGTGCGGCGGCCGACCTCGCGCAGGACTTGGCGGGCGCCGGCCGCCATGACGTCGGAGCCGGCGAAGACTGCGTCCAGGGTGGGGCGGCGGGCGAGCAGTTCCGTCATCGCGCGGCGGCCGCCCGCCTCCGTGAAGTCACCCGTGAGGATCAGTTCCTCGTCGACTTCCCGGCCCGCGTCGCGCAGCGCGTCGCGGTAGCCGTCGATGCGGCGCTGGGCGCCGAAGACGTCGAGGCGGCCGGCGATGTGGGCTATGGTGCGGCAGCCCCGGTCGAGCAGGTGCTCCACCGCGGCCCGGCCGCCGCCGTAGTTGTCCGAGTCGACGGACGGCAGTGTCTCCTCCGCGGATCTGCGACCACTGATCACCGCCGGGATCTCCAGCTGGGACAGCAGATCCGGCAGCGGGTCGTCCGCGTGGACCGAGACCAGCAGGACACCGTCCACCCGGTGCGCCGCCAGGTACTGGGCCAGCCTGCGCCGCTCCCGGTCACTGCCGGCGAAGATCAGCAGGAGCTGCATCTCGGTGTCCGAGAGGGCCGCGCCCACGCCGCGGAGCATGTCCGAGAAGTACGGCTCCGCGAAGAAGCGGGTCTCGGGCTCGGGGACGACGAGGGCGATCGCGTCGGTGCGGTTGGCCGCGAGAGCGCGGGCCGCCGTGTTCGGGACGTAACCGAGCTCCGCGACCGCCGCCTCGACGGCCGCGCGTGTGGCGTCGCTGACCCGCGGGGATCCGTTGATCACGCGGGAGACCGTGCCGCGGCCCACTCCGGCTCGCGCGGCGACCTCTTCGAGGGTCGGCCGCCTGCCGCTGCGGCCCCGCGCTCCGTGGACTACCATCCCCTGCCTCCCGTCCGACACGGCTCGCACCGTGTGTGGCCTGGAATCTAACAGTGTCGGTCCGTACGCGGCTTCCGGCGCCCTTCCACCGGCGCCCGTACCGGACTTGATCACTCCCCGGCCGTTAGCTAACGGCCCGATAACTGAAGACATATCTCGCCGTCCGGTCCCTTGACACCCCCGCATCGAGGGGCGAACCTTCAACACATCACCTGTGGGAGCGCTCCCACAGTACCTGGTACATACACATCCCGCACGTTCCCCGCCCGAGCCGCAAGTGAGAACACACGGGCCCAGCAAGAGAGTTGGCCGGGGGGTCGGCACGTCAGGGCAACAGGAGGACGACAATGCGCGCACGTACCCGAACCGGCCGCCGCAAGGTGGTAGTCCTCGCGGCCGTGGCGTCGCTGGGCGCCGGGCTGCTGGCCGGCTGTGCAGAGGACTCCGGCGACGGCTCGTCGAACTCGGACGGTGGCAGCGACGGCAGCGGCAAGACCACGCTGACCATCGGCACCTTCGGTGTCTTCGGCTACAAGCAGGCCGGTCTCTACGACGAGTACATGAAGCTGAACCCCGACGTCTCCATCAAGGAGAACGTCACCACCCGCACCGACGTGTACTGGCCCAAGACCCTCACCCGTCTGCAAGCCGGTTCCGGTACCGACGACATCCAGGCGATCGAGGTCGGCAACATCGCCGAGGCCGTGCAGACGCAGGGCGACAAGTTCGTCGACCTCGGCAAGGAAGTCGACAAGTCCCAGTGGCTGGACTGGAAGAACGCGCAGGCCACCACCAAGGACGGCAAGTTGATCGGGCTCGGCACCGACATCGGTCCCATGGCGGTCTGCTACCGCAAGGACCTCTTCCAGAAGGCCGGCCTCGAGACGGACCGCACCAAGCTCGCCGAGCAGTGGAAGGGCGACTGGTCCAAGTACGTCGACCTCGGCAAGCAGTACATGGAGAAGGCGCCGAAGGGCACCAAGTTCGTGGACTCCGCCTCATCGGTCTACAACGCCGCGCTCGGCGGCGAGGCCGAGCGGTACTACGACAAGGACGGCGAGGTCATCTGGGACAAGTCCGACGGCGTGAAGAAGTCCTGGGACGCCGCGATGGAAGTGGCGACCAGCGACATGTCGGCGAAGCTGAAGCAGTTCGACAAGCCGTGGGACCAGGGCTTCGCCAACGGCACGTTCGCGACGGTGGCCTGCCCCGCGTGGATGATCGGCTACATCCAGGAGAAGTCCGGTGACTCCGGCAAGGGCAAGTGGGACGTGGCGGCGGCGCCCACCGCGGCCAACTGGGGCGGCGCGTTCGTCGGTGTGCCGACGGCGAGCAAGCACCAGAAGGAGGCCGTCGCGCTCGCGAAGTGGCTGACCGCCCCCGAGCAGCAGGCGAAGGTCTTCGCCAAGCAGGCGAGCTTCCCGTCGACCCCGTCGGCGTACGCTGACCTGAAGCCGCAGGCCGACACCACGGCGTACTTCTCGGCCGCTCCGATCGCGCAGATCTTCTCCGACTCGGCGAAGACCATCCCGACGCAGATCTTCGGTATCAAGGACCAGCCGATCGGCACCGCCATCACGGACGTCGGCGTCCTGCAGGTCGAGCAGAAGGGCGCATCGCCCGAGGAGGGCTGGGACGCGGCCACCGAGGAGATCAAGGACGTACTCGGCCAGTGACCAGCTCCAAGCAGGCTCTCGCGCAATCCGCGCCGAGCGCCGACGCCGCGCCCGGCGAACAGCCGGGCGCGGCCCGGGGCGCTCAAGGTCGCGGTACACCGCCCCCAGGCCCCAGCTCCTGGCGCAGCCGGCTGTACCGCTGGGACATGAAGGCGTCGCCGTACGCGTTCATCTCCCCTTTCTTCATCTTCTTCGGGGCCTTCTCGCTCGTCCCGCTGCTGTACACGGCCTGGTACTCGCTGCACGACGTGCAGCTGTCCGACCTGGACAACCAGACCTGGGCGGGCCTGGACAACTACCAGAACCTGTTGTCCTCGGACTTCTTCTGGAACTCCCTGTGGGTCACGCTCCTCATCGGCGTGATCTCGACCGTGCCGCAGCTGATCATGGCGATCGGGCTCGCGCACCTGCTCAACTACAAGCTGCGCGGCTCGACCGTGTGGCGGGTGGTCATGCTCACCCCGTACGCCACCTCGGTGGCGGCGGCCACGCTGGTGTTCGTGCTGCTGTACTCCTGGGACGGCGGCATGATCAACTGGCTGCTCGACTTCGTCGGGGTCGACCCCATCAACTGGCGTGAGTCCGACTGGGGTTCGAAGTTCGCCGTCTCCACGATCGTGATCTGGCGGTGGACCGGCTACAACGCGCTGATCTACCTCGCGGCGATGCAGGCGATCCCCGCCGACCTGTACGAGTCGGCATCCCTCGACGGCGCGAACCGCTGGCAGCAGTTCCGCCATGTGACGGTCCCGCAACTGCGGCCGACGATCCTGTTCACGGTGGTCGTCTCCACGATCGGCGCGACGCAGCTCTTCGGTGAACCCCTGTTGTTCGGCGGGGTCAGCGGCTCGAAGGGCGGCTCCGGCCACCAGTACCAGACACTCGGCCTGTACATGTACGACCAGGGCTGGATCGTCGGCAACCTCGGCAAGGCGTCCGCGATCGCCTGGTCGATGTTCCTGATCCTGCTGCTCATCGCCGTGATCAATCTGCTGGTCTCCCGACGCCTGAGGAAGTCCTAATGACCACCAGTGAAGTGCCCCTCACTCAGGCGAAGGAGAAGGAGAAGGGCGACCGGGGTCCCCGGCGCCTCCGGATACTCGGCGCGGGCAAGCAGCTGCACGCGGGCCCGGTCACCTATGTGGTCCTGACCCTCTTCGCTCTCGTCTCGCTGGCGCCGCTGTTGTGGACGGCGATCGCGGCCTCGCGCACCGACCAGCGGCTCGCGCAGACGCCGCCGCCGCTGTGGTTCGGCGGGAATCTGTTCAAGAACCTCGAGCGTGCGTGGGAGGAGGCCTCTCTCGGCACCGCGATGTTCAACACCACGCTGGTCGCGACCACCATCACCGTCGGCACGGTCCTGTTCTCCACGCTGGCCGGTTTCGCCTTCGCCAAGCTGCGGTTCAAGTTCTCCAGCACCCTGCTGCTGCTGACCATCGGCACGATGATGATCCCGCCGCAGCTCGCCGTCGTACCGCTGTACCTGTGGATGGCCGACCTCGGCTGGTCCAACCAGCTGCAGACCGTCATCCTGCCGACACTGGTCACCGCCTTCGGCACGTTCTTCATGCGGCAGTACCTGGTGCAGGCGCTGCCCACCGAGCTGATCGAGGCGGCGCGCGTGGACGGCGCGAGCAGTCTGCGGATCGTATGGCACGTGGTCTTCCCGGCGGCGCGGCCCGCGATGGCCGTGCTCGGCCTGCTGACCTTCGTGTTCGCCTGGAACGACTTCCTGTGGCCGATCATCGCCCTCAACCAGGAGAACCCGACCGTGCAGGTCGCGCTCAACTCCCTCGGTACCGGCTACGTCCCCGACCAGTCGGTGATCATGGCGGGCGCGCTGCTCGGCACGTTGCCGCTGCTCATCGCCTTCCTCCTGTTCGGCAAGCAGATCGTGGGCGGGATCATGCAAGGCGCGATCAAGGGCTGACCCGCCGCGCCTCCGTCCGACGGGGCCGGGTCATCGCCGCCCCGGCCCCGCTCCTCTCCCCCACCTACCCCTCGGCCTCCACGACCCCTATGGGAGCGCTTCCATGCCTGAGCCTGTGACCTTTCCCCCAGCCTTCCTCTGGGGAGCCGCGACCTCCGCGTACCAGATCGAGGGGGCGGTGCGGGAGGACGGCCGTACGCCCTCGATCTGGGACACCTTCAGTCATACGCCGGGGAAGACGGCCGGTGGCGAACACGGTGACATCGCTGTCGACCACTACCACCGCTACCGCGACGACGTGGCCCTCATGGCGGAGCTGGGCCTCGGCGCATACCGCTTCTCGGTGTCCTGGCCGCGGGTGCAGCCGACGGGCCGCGGCCCCGCCGTCCAGCGCGGGCTCGACTTCTACCGCCGCCTGGTGGACGAGCTGCTCGCGCACGGCATCAAGCCGGCCCTCACCCTCTACCACTGGGATCTGCCGCAGGAGCTGGAGGACGCGGGCGGCTGGCCGGAGCGCGACACGGCGCTGCGTTTCGCGGAGTACGCGCAGATCGTCGGCGAGGCGCTCGGCGACCGCGTCGAGCAGTGGATCACCCTCAATGAGCCTTGGTGCAGCGCCTTTCTGGGGTACGGGTCCGGGGTGCACGCTCCGGGCCGTACGGACGCGGCGGCCTCGCTGAAGGCGGCCCATCACCTCAACCTGGCGCACGGGCTCGGCACTTCGGCCCTGCGCGCCGCGATGCCCGCCCGCAACACGATCGCGGTGAGCCTCAACTCCTCGGCGGTCAGGACGGTTTCGCAGGATCCGGCGGACCTGGCGGCCGGGCAGCGGATCGATGACCTGGCGAACGGCGTCTTCCACGGCCCGATGCTGAACGGCGTGTACCCCGAGACACTCTTCGAGGCGACGTCCTCGGTCACGGACTGGTCGTACGTCCAGGGCGGCGACCTCCAGCTGATCCACCAGCCCCTGGACGCCCTGGGCCTCAACTACTACACCCCGGCGCTGGTTTCAGCGGCCGAGTCCGCCCCGACCGGGCCGCGCGCGGACGGCCACGGCGCCAGCTCGTACTCCCCCTGGCCAGCCGCAGACGATGTGATGTTCCATCAGACTCCGGGCGAGCGCACGGAGATGGGCTGGTCGATCGACCCGACCGGCCTCCATGAACTCATCATGCGCTACACGAGTCTGGTCCCCGGACTGCCCCTGTACGTCACGGAGAACGGCGCCGCCTACGACGACAAGCCGGACCCCGACGGCCGCGTCCACGACCCCGAGCGGATCGCCTACCTGTACGGCCACCTCTCGGCCGTCCGCCGCGCGATCACCGACGGCGCGGACGTCCGCGGCTATTACCTCTGGTCCCTGATGGACAACTTCGAATGGTCGTACGGCTACGGCAAGCGCTTCGGCGCGGTGTACGTCGACTACTCGACCCTGGCCCGCACGCCGAAGTCGAGCGCCCTCTGGTACGGACAGGCGGCTCGCTCGGGGGAGCTGCCTCCGGTGACCACCGAGTAGCCCTCGTAACCATTGAGTAGGGGGAACCGGGGGATGGGGCGCGGCGCTTGAGGGGGGTGCCGCGCCCCTGGTCTTGAGCGGAGGCGAGGGCGGGGGTGATGGTGCGGCCGCGTGGCGCGGTGCGGCGGTGCGGGCGTTGGACGCGGTGTCGCGCGGTGGACGCGGCGGTGGGCCCGGGAGAGTGCTGTGTCGAAATGTGTGAGCACTTCTCCCTGCTGTGTTCACGCACTGCTCGTTTGAGCTCCTGAAGGACAGCTTTCCGCTGTGTGTTCACGATTTTTGCGGGGGTATCCCCGTCAGCGTGGTCGCCCCAACTCGAACCAGGTGGCCTTGCCCCGGCCCGGACCATGCGTACACACGCCCCAGGCGTCGGCGCCGTACGAGATGAGGTGCATGCCGCGGCCTCGTTCAGCGGCGGCGGCGAGGGCGAGTGCGTGGAGCTGGCGGCAACGACCCCCGACCGCATTCACCTCCGCGAGAGCGACCACCCGCACAAGATCGCCACCACGACACCTCACCCCCTGGCGAATCAGCGGTGATTGAGCCGTCCGGCCGGCGCCGGGCTGGCTACCCCCGCCGACCCGGCGCGCCTCCCTCCGCATGCAGCGCCCCCGCCCCCACGACCCGCACCCCCGTCTCCTCCCCCGGCCGCACCAGCAGCGGGCCCGCGACCCGGATGCCGACCGGGGCGTCGTGACCGTCGACGGACACGGTGACCATGGCGTCGTGGCCGTAGTAGCAGACGTCGGTCACCGTGCCTCGTGCCGCGCCTTCCGCGGTGGGGTCGGTGAGGCGGAGTTGTTCCGGGCGGAGCAGTACCGTGCCGGTGCGCAGACTCGCAGGCGGGGTGCCCAGGGACACGGTGCCCAGCGGTGTGCGGGCCGTGCCGTCGGTCTCGACCGTGCCGGGGAGCAGGACGGCGTCGCCCACGAAGTCGGCGACCCAGGGGTCGGCGGGGCGCCGGTAGAGATCCTGCGGGGTGTCGCACTGGGCGACACGGCCGTCGCGGACGACGGCGACGAGGTCGGCGGTGGACAGGGCCTCCTGCTGGTCGTGGGTGACCAGCACGGCCGTGGCTCCCGTCGCGCGCAGCGCCGTTCGCACGTCCGCCCGTACTCCCGCCCGCAGCGCGCTGTCGAGGGCGTTGAACGGCTCGTCCAGCAGCACCAGTTGAGGGCGCGGGGCGAGCGCCCTGGCGAGTGCGACGCGTTGCTGCTGGCCGCCCGACAGTTCGTGCGGCATGCGGTCGCCGTAGCCTGCCAGGCCGACCAGTTCCAGCATCTCGTCGGTGCGGCGGCGTCGCTCGGCCCGGTCCACACCCTTCAGGCCGAAGGTCACGTTGTGTGCCACGCTCAGGTGCGGGAACAGCGCGCCCTCCTGCGGGACGATGCCGACGCGGCGCCGCTCGGGTGGCACATGGACGCCCGCACCCGGGCCGGTCAGGACCCGGTCGCCCACCCGTACCGTGCCCGCGTCGGCGCGCAGGAAGCCGGCGACGATGCGCAGCAGGGTCGTCTTGCCGCAACCGGAGGGGCCGAGGACGGCGGCCAGCGCACCGGTCGGCACGGTCAGGTCGAGTCCGCGCAGAACGGGGCCGCCGTCACCGTAGGACTTGGTGAGCCCTTCGACGTGCAGTTCGTTCGCGTTTTCGCTCGCGTTTTCTTTCGCGTTCATGTCCGTCATGTCCGGTGCCTGCCCAAGAGGTACGAAGGGACCGCGGCCAACAGGATCAGCGCGGCAGCGTAGGGTGCGGCCGCCCCGAAGGACCCGGCGCCCGTCTCGGTCCAGAGGCGGGTGGCCAGGGTGTCCATGCCGGTGGGGCGCAGGAGGAGGGTGGCGGGCAACTCCTTCATGCAGACCACGAACGTGAGTGCCGCCCCCGCCGCCACCCCCGGCGCGGCCAGCGGCACAGTCACCTCGCGCAGGACCTGCCACGGCCGCCGCCCCAGCGACCGGGCCACGTCCTCCAGCACGGGCGGCGCCTGGAGCACGGCGGCCCGCGTTGCGGCCACCGCGACCGGCAGGAAGAGGACCGCGTACGCGCAGACCAGGAGCGGGAGTTGCTGGTACAGGGGGTACGCGTAGCGGACCGCGAAGAAGACCAGGGAGAGTGCGACCGTGATGCCGGGCAGCGCATGGCCCGCGTACGCCGCCTGCTCCAGCAGGCGCGCGCCGCGCCCCCGGTGCCGGGCGGCGATCACCCCGACCGGCAGGGCGAGGGCCGTGGTGAGGGCGGCCCCGGCCGCAGCGACTGTGAGCGTGGCCCACGCGGTGTCCGCGATCCCGCCCAGGTCCCAGGTGGCCGAACTGCCGGCGGTCAGCCAGTACCCGAGGGTGCCGAGCGGGAAGACGACGGCCACGGCCACGACCGCCCCGCACCAGAGGAGGACGAGCGGCCGCCACCGGCCCAGTGCCATCGGAACGGCCGGGCGGGCGGTGCCGGCGCCGGTCCTGGCGTGCCCTGCGCGTCCGCGCGTACGGGCCTCGGCGGCGACCAGGGCCACCGTCATCACCACCAGCACGACGCTGAGCGCGGCGGCCGGAGTGCGGTCGAAGGACGCGCGGTACGAGGTGTGGATGGCGCGGGTGAAGGTGTCGTACCGCATCAGTGAGACCGCGCCGAAGTCGGAGAGCACGTACAGCGCGACGAGCAGCCCGCCGCCCGCCGCGGCCGGTCGCAGTTGCGGCAGGGTGACCCGTAGGAAGGTCGCCGCCGGGCCGTGACCGAGGGAGCGCGAGGCCTCCTCCTGCGCGGGGTCGATGCCGCGCAGCGCGGCGGCGACCGGCAGATGGACGTACGGGAAGCTGACCAGGGTCAGGGCGAGTGCGGCGCCCGCGAAACCGGCGAGTCCGGGGGCGGCGGACAGCCAGGCGAAGGCGGCGACGTAGCTGGGCACCGCCAGCGGCAGCGTGGCCAGCACCGACCAGGCGCGGGCGCCGGGCAGGGCGGTGCGTACGGTCAGCCAGGCCAGCGAGACGCCGAGCACCAGGCTGGCCGCGACGACCACGGCGGTGAGGCCGAGGCTGCGGCCGAGCAGGTGCAGGGTGCGTTCGTCCGCGACGACGTCCCAGGCATAAGCGGGGCCGCGTTCGAGGGCGCGGACGGCGAGATAGCCGAGCGGGAGCAGGGCGAAGAGGGCCGCCACGCAGGCGGGGACGAGCAGGACGAGGGGTGTCCTGCGCGCGGCCGTGGTACGGAACGGCCGTACGTCGAGAGCCTTCTGGACCATACGGAAGCGGGGTGGCTCCCCGCCTGACCGGGACCGACGTGCGCCGGGCACCCCACTGCTCGTGTCGGGGCGCCCGGACTGCGGTGTACACACGACTGTCAGACCAGTCCGACGTCCTGGAGCATGGCCTGGGTCTCCTGGATGGATTCCAGCTTGCCCAGGTCGATGTCCGGGGACTGGAGGGAGTCGAACGGCGGCAGGTCCTCGACGGTGCTCGTGACGCCCGCGGCCAGCGGGTACTCCATGGTCTTGTCGGCGAAGTAGGTCTGCGCCTCCTTGGACAGCAGGAAGTCGACGGCCTTCTGTGCGGTCTCGCTCTGCCCGCTGTCCTTGAGCACGCCCGCCCCGGCGACGTTGATCAGCGCGCCGGGGTCCTTGCCGGGCAGGAAGTGCAGCTTGGCGCCGACCTTGTCCTCGCCCTTCTCGGCGACCCGCTCGTACCAGTAGTAGTGGTTGACCAGCCCGAGAGAGACCTCACCGGCCTCGACCGCGTCCAGGGTGGCGAGGTTGTGCGCGTAGGTCTTGGCGCCATTGTCCTTCAGCGCCTTCAGCCACTCGCGGGTCGCGTCGTCGCCCTCCAGGACGCGCATGCCGGTGACGAAGGCCTGGAAGGAGGCGTTGGTGGGCGCGATGCCGACCTTGTCCTTCCACTCCGGCTTCACCACGTCGTGGACACTGTCCGGGACCTCGTCCTCGGTGACCTTGTCCGGGTTGTACGCGATGACGCGGACGCGCCCGGAGAGGCCGACCCAGTCGCCCTCGCCGCCCTGGTAGGCCGTGTCCACCTTGTCGAGGGTGGCCTGGGGCAGCTTCTGAAGCATGCCCTCCTTGGAGAGAGCGCCGAGCGCCCCGGCGTCCTGGGAGAAGAACACTCCGGCCTTCGTCCTGTCCCCCTCCTCCAGGATCTGCGCGGCCAGCTCGGCACTGTCGCCGTAGCGCACCTCGACTTCGGTGCCGACGGCCTTCTCCAGCTGGTCGAGGATCGGCTTGACCAACTTCTCGTTGCGGCCGGAGTAGATGACGAGGGCGGAGTCGCCGCCCTCCCCCGAGCTGCTCTTGTCGTCGTCGGAGCCGCAGGCGGCGAGGGCGGGGAGCAGCAGGCCGGCCGCGACGAGCGCGGTGATTCGGCCAGCCAGAGGGCGTCGCATGAGGGTGCCTTCCTGCGTGGCTCGCCGCGACGCCGCATGTCGCGTCGTCGGGCGGCGAGCAGCGTAGTGATGCTTTTTAGCCAACTATGAACATGCTATGAATAAGGTAAACCTTGCCTAACCGTCAAGGGATCTGTGTTATCGGCGGACTCTG
Organism: Streptomyces sp. NPDC006365; assembly: GCF_042870755.1. Taxonomy (NCBI): domain Bacteria; kingdom Bacillati; phylum Actinomycetota; class Actinomycetes; order Kitasatosporales; family Streptomycetaceae; genus Streptomyces; species Streptomyces sp. NPDC006365. The sequence continues at coordinate 50,018 of NZ_JBIAHS010000002.1, read as the reverse complement.
CTGCGGAAAGGCGCGCACCGTGATCGACCCCTTCTGGCCCCTCAAGGCGCCGCCCACCGTTTCCACCCCGTCGGCCGCCCCGCCCGCCTCGGTCCCCTTTCCGGAACCGCCTGTACGTCCGCACGGCGCGCCGCCCGTACGTCCGCACGGCGCGCCGCCCGTACGTCCGCACGGCGCGCCGCCCGTACGTCCGCACGGCGTGCCGTTCGCGCGGGAGCTCGCGGCGTACGGCGACCGCGTCGCGCTGATCACCCCGGACGGGGAGCTCTCCTACCGCCGGCTGGCTGAGCGGGTGGCCGCCACCGCCGAGCGTCTCGGCCCCGTGCGCCGGCTGGTGCTGCTGGCCGGCGGCAACCGGGCCGACGCCCTCGTCGTCCACCTCGCCGCCCTCTCCGCCGGCCACCCCGTGCTGCTCGTCCCCGGCGACAACGACCGGGCGATACGCGCCCTGACCACCGCGTACGACCCGGACGTGGTGGCCCGGCCGAACGACCACGGCACCTGGACCCTTGACGAGCGGCACCACGGCAGCAGCCACACCCTCCATCCGGATCTCGCCCTTCTGTTGAGCACCTCCGGTTCGACCGGCTCACCCAAACTGGTGCGGCTCTCCCACGAGAACGTCCAGACCAACGCCGAGTCCATCGCCACGTACCTCGGCATCTCCGACACCGACCGCGCGGCCACGACCCTCCCCATGCAGTACTGCTACGGCCTTTCGGTGGTCCACAGCCACCTGCTGCGCGGCGCCGGGCTGATCCTCACGGACCGTTCGGTGTCGGAGCCGGCCTTCTGGGCGGATTTCCGCACCGCCCGCGGCACGTCCCTCGCCGGGGTGCCGTACACCTTCGACCTGCTCGACCGGGTCGGCTTCGAGCGGATGCGGCTACCGCATCTGCGCCGCGTCACCCAGGCCGGCGGCCGGCTCGCACCCGAACGGGTGGCACGGTACGCGGAGTTGGGGCGCCGGTCCGGCTGGGAGATGTTCGTGATGTACGGGCAGACCGAGGCGACGGCCCGTATGGCCTACCTGCCGCCGCGCCTCGCCGCCGAGCGCCCGGAAGCCGTCGGCGTGCCGATCCCCGGTGGCTCCTTCCGGCTGCACCCGGTCGACGACCAGGGTGATCCCGGGATCGGCGAACTGGTCTACTCGGGCCCGAACGTGATGCTCGGCTACGCCGAGAGCCCGGCCGACCTCTCCCTCGGCCGGACCGTACGGGAACTGCACACGGGGGACCTCGCCCGGCGCGCACCCGATGGACTCTACGAAATCGTGGGCCGCCGCAGCCGGTTCGTGAAGATCGTCGGCCTGCGGATCGAACCCCAGCGTGTCGAGGCACTGCTGGAGCGGCACGGGGTCACCGCATGCTGCACGGCGGACGGCGACGCGCTGGCTGTGGCCGCGGTGGGGGGCAAGGCCACCGACGGTGACCGGCTGCGGCGCCTGGTGGCCGACGAGTGCGGAATCCCGGCCCGCGCGATACGGGTCCGGGTCCTCGCCGAACTCCCGCGACTCGCCTCGGGCAAGCCCGACTACGAGGCCGTACGACGGCTGACGCGCCCGGCACCGGAGGAGGTGGAAGCGGCAGGGCTCGCCAGGGACCTGTGCCGTCTCTACGCCGAGATCCTCGACCGGGCCGATGCCACCGAGGACAGCAGCTTCGTGAGCCTGGGCGGCGACTCGCTCTCCTATGTCGAAATGTCCCTGCGGCTGGAGGAGGCGCTCGGCGGGCTTCCGACCGACTGGCATACGAAGCCGATCCGCGAACTGCGCGCCCTGGCAGCTCCCGTGACGGAACCGGCAGGTGCGGAAGCCGGCGGAGTTCCGCAAGCCGAGCGGGCCGGACGGCCGATCCGGTGGAACGGGCGGAACCGTACCCGTAGCCACACCGGTACTCGTATCCCGGAACCCCCGCGGTCATCACGGTCCTGGCGCACCCGTCGCACGCTGGAAACCGGCGTAGCCCTACGGGCAGTAGGGATCGTCCTGATCGTCGCCTCGCACATACCCGTCTTCTCCCTCCAGGGCGGCGCGCATGTGCTGATCGGCGTCGCGGGCTTCAACTTCGCCCGTTTCCATCTCACCGCGGCCGAACGCCGCGCGCGCCTACGGCACCTGTGGCGCGGCATCGCCCGCGTCGCCGTGCCGAGCGTGGCGTGGATCGCCGGCGCGGTGGCACTGACCGGCCTCTACGACCCGGCCAACGCCCTGCTGCTGAACAGCCTCCTCGACCAGGGGACCGAACGTCACGAATGGCACTACTGGTTCGTGGAGGCACTCGTCTACTTCCTGGTCGTCCTCGCCGTGCTGATGGCGGTCCCCCTGCTGGACCGGCTGGAGCGGCGGCACGCGTTCGGGGTACCACTGGCGCTCCTGGCGGTCGGCCTGATCGGCCGGTACGACCTGCCGGATCTGGCACCCGCCCGCTTCCACCTCGGACCGACCGTGGTCTTCTGGCTGTTCGCGCTGGGGTGGGCTGCCGCGCGGGCGACCACCATGCGACAGCGGGCGCTGCTTACGGCGGTACTCCTGCTCGCACTCCCGGGCCTCTTCCACGACCAGCCGCTGCGCACCACTCTCGTGGTGGCCGGGCTGACGCTGCTGATCTGGATGCCGACGCTGCCCAGTCTGGGCCCGCTCAACCGGATCGCGGGCATCCTGGCGAGCAGCTCGCTCTATATCTACCTGACGCACTTTCAGGTCTATCCCCACGTCCCGGACGACTTCCCGCTCCTGGCCCTCTTCGCCTCCCTGGCCGTCGGCATCGGGTACGCGGCTGTCGCGACGCGGGTGGTCAGGCGGCTGTGACGCCTTCTTCCGCCGTGACGTGCGCCGGAATCAGCGGAACGCCGAAGGCGGTGGCTGCGGTGAGGCCACCGCAGCGGCGTCCGTGACCGCTGCGGCGCCCCCGGTGAAGTCGGTCAGCGTTCTGCCGTGTTCGACCCTCGCGGGGTGCGGGTCCGAGGCGGCGCGGCGGGTCAGTTCGGCGATCGGGAGCGGGCGGTCGGAGGCGACGAGGACCGCGTTGCCGAAGCGTTTGCCGCGCAGTACGGCCGGGTCGGCCACCAGGGCAAGCTCCGGGAAGACGCCCGCCGCCGTGGCGATCTGCCCGCGCAGGTGGGCCAGCGGCGGGCCGTCGGCGAGGTTGGCCGCGTAGAGGCCGCCCGCCTTGACCACCCGTCGGACGTCGTGGAGAAACTCGGTCGAGGTCAGATGCGCGGGCGTACGCGCCCCGCTGAACACGTCCGCGATGACGAGGTCCGCCCAGCCGTCCGGCACCTTGGCGAGCCCTTCGCGGGCGTCGGCGGAACGTACGCGGATCCGGGCGTTCGGGTCCAACGGCAGTTCGCGGCGGACCAGTTGGACGAGTGCGGCGTCGCGTTCGACGGCCTGCTGGGTGGAGCGGGGGCGCGTGACGGCGATGTAGCGGGCGAGGGTGAGGGCGCCGCCGCCGAGGTGCACGGCGTGCACGGGCCTGCCCGGCGGGGCGGCGAGGTCGATGACATGGCCGAGGCGGCGCTGGTACTCGAAGTTCAGATACGCCGGGTCGTCGAGGTCCACGTACGACTGAGGGGCACCGTCGATGAGCAGCGACCAGGCACGCGCCCGGTCCCGGTCGGGCATCAGCTCGGCGAGCCCGCCGTCGACTGGGGCGACTACGGCCTGAGGCGCCGGCCGCCGGTCCCCTGACCGCTTGTTCCGCGCCTTCGCCTTTGCCATCACGCCATTATCGCGGCGTACGGGCGGGGCGGCCCAGCGACGGCGGAAATGCGGTTCGAGCTGCGGGGCGTCGCGGCTGGTCGCTCCCCCACTCCCTCTCGGCTTCTCCCCCACTCTCGGCTCCGCTCGAGCGGGGGGACCCCCATCGCGGCGGAGCCGCGTATGTGACAGCCCCGCGCCCCTGAAGGGGCGCGATCAACGGCAGTTGTCCGCCGCCTCGAGCAAGCGAGCCGCCTCGTCCAGCGCAGCGCGCAGGACGACCGGGTCCGTGGCGAGCTCCGAGTCCTCCGGGGGCAGGAGCCAGCCGGAGCCCTCGACGGGCCGCTCGCCGGACACGGCCCCAGACCCGGCGCCCTCGGTGACCGCAGCCTCGGCGATGAGGCTGATACCCCGGCCGTCGGTCTGCGTACAGGTGCTGCCCGGCACGTCCCAGGCATCCGCCGTGCCCGGCGGCACCAGGAAGCCGAGGGTGTCGCAGGTGTCGTCGTGCAGGACGGGTCCCACGGCCTCCGAGGCACCCCGGCGCAGGATGTCGACGGCCTCCAGGCCCTGCCGCGTCGGGACGGTGACAAGGTCACAGGGGTCACACGGATCGCAGGGATCGCAGGGATCATCGGGATCCGCCTGCCCCGCACCGTCTGCCGGGGCGTCCGTCGGGAGCGGCGCACGGCGATCGATGCTCTGACTGGTCTCCATTCCGGCCTCCATCGTGGATCCCTCCTCGATCGAACTCACCGCATGGTTCAACGCCTCCGGACGTCAACGGCTACGGCGCAACTGAGCCGCAAAGGATGGCAGTTCATGGCAGATCATGGATGAGATATCCGGTTTGTAGCCAAACCTCGCGTGGTGGACTCGTCACAGCGGGTACGTTCTTGCCCGCCGGAAGCCCGAGCGAGACCCGATCAACCCGAGGGGGAAGTGATCAACTCGCCTTGGTTCCGGCATGGTTCGACGGTTCGCGAGAGAGGGCCCGGCCATGGCGTCGTACACGACGACCTCGTCGTCCCAGTCACCTCGGCCACCGCGGCCGAACCTCGCCTTCCGGGAGCTGCGCGGGCAGCGTTCGCCGGGCGAGTTCGCCGCGGCGGTGCGACGGGCCGCGCGGGAGATCGGGGAGCGGGTGAGCTGCGACGCACGCTATGTGGGGCGCGTCGAGGCGGGGGAGATCCGCTGCCCGAACTACGCGTACGAGCGGGTGTTCCTGCATATGTTCCCCGGCCGGTCGCTGACCGACCTGGGGTTCGCGCCCCGCTCATCGGTACGCGGACGCGGGGCGCGCGCCATTGACAAGGCGCTCCCCTCGCGCACCACGAGCCCGACGTACGCCCCGCATGAAACGGATGGGGCGCACGAGCCGTATGAAACGCAGGACACGCAACACGCCTGCGGCACGCACAACACGTACGGCATGCAAGACACGTACGGACCGCAAGGCACGTACGAGTACCACGATCAGAACCACGAGGAGAGCGACGTGCAGCGTCGCGCATTCATGACCGGAGGCACCGCCACCGTGGCGGCCGCCTCCCTGGGCCCGCTGGGCCTCGCGTTCGGTGGCCCGGCCGCCGCGGCGGACCGTCCCGTGCACCGGGTCGGTGAGGCCGAGGCGGGCGCGCTGGAAGAGGCCGTACGGCAGATCCGGGTGCTCGACGACCGGCACGGTGCCGACGGGCTGTACCGGAGGGCGGCGGCTCCGCTGCGAGCCGCGTACGCCCTGCTGGACGCGGGCGCGACCCTGCGGGCGACCGCCGAGCGGCTGCACTCGGGCGCCGGTGAACTGGCCATCTCCGTGGGCTGGCTGGCGCACGACTCGGGGCGCTTCGGCGATGCGCGCTCGCACTACGCGGAGGCCCTCGCCACCGCCCGGGTGGCCGGGGACCCGGCCCTGGAGGCACACGCCTTCTGCAACACGTCCTTCCTGGCACGCGACGCGGGCCGCCCACGCGAGGCGGTGCGGGCGGCGCAGGCCGCGCAGCGCACCGCCCGTCCACTCGGTTCGGCCCGACTCCTGTCGCTGCTCGCCATGCGCGAGGCCGGCGGCTGGGCCGGGCTCGCCGACCGCACCGGCTGCGAGCAGGCACTCGCCCGCGCCCACGCGTTGTTCGACCGCGGGCCCTGCGACGCCGACCCGGAGTGGATGAGCTTCTACGGACCGGCCGAACTGGCGGGCCTGGAGGCCCAGTGCTGGTCGACGCTCGGTGACTGGCCGCGCGCGGCCCACCACGCCCGGCGCGCGGCCCGTCTCCAGGACCCCCACTTCACCCGCAACATCGCGCTCTACACCGCCGAACTCGCCGACGACCTGGCCCGCGCCGGCCACCCCGACGAGGCCGCCATGGCCGGACTGCGCGTACTGGACCTCCTGGACCAGGTGCAGTCCTCACGCGTCCAGACGATGCTCGCGGGCACGGCCCGCGTGCTGCTGCCGCATCGCCGCGCGACGGGGGTGTCGGACTTCCTGGAACGGCACGCGGCTCTGGCGCGGACGGCGTAGGGCAGACGGATTACGCGCTCCTGGGGCGCTTTGTGTAGGCACCCGACCGTTATGCGGTCAGGTGCCCGCAGTCGTTCCACGTCTCGATCGCGGGCTCGCCGTAGGCCCAGCCGAGCACCGACAGGGACGTCGGGTTGAGGCGGATCCGGGCCGCGAAGTCCAGGTCCAGGCCGAGCCAGCGGGCACCTATGGAGCGCAGGATGTGGCCGTGCGCGAACACGAGAACATCGCGGTCGGCGGAGCGCGCCCATCCCACCACCTCGTCCGCGCGCGCGGCGACCTCGCTGAGGTTCTCGCCCCGGGGCACCCCGTCGCGCCAGATCAGCCAGCCGGGCCGCCCCGCCTGGATCTCTGCGGGCGTCATGCCCTCGTACGCGCCGTAGTCCCACTCCATGAGGGTGTCCCAGACAGCCGCCCGGTCGCCGAAGCCGGCGAGTTCGCATGTCTCACGCGCGCGTGCCAGCGGACTCGTACGCACCTCGACCCCGGGGAGCCCGCCCAACGGCGCCCGGTGCAGCCGCTCGCCGAGCAGCTTGGCACCGCGCCTGCCCTCCTCCAGGAGAGGAATGTCGGTCCTGCCGGTGTGCTTGCCGGCCAGCGACCATTCGGTCTGTCCGTGCCGGGCCAGCAGGATGCGCGGAGCCATGAATTCAGCCTCTCCGGGTGACTCGGGGATGGATCAGGGATGACCCTCTGGTGGATCGCTCCATCATCGCCGAGGCTCTTGCGGGGCAACCCACTGGGCGATCTCTGCGTCTTCGAGGACCGAGGCGCCCCGTTCAGGCGTTCGCATAGGTTGGACCTTGGGGCGTGGCGCATCGGCCACGGGGGACAGAAGGGGGAGGGCGATCGGATGCGGCGGACCGATGTACCGGGCACCGAGGCGGTATCGCGCGCCCGGCCCCGCTGGTGGGCGGAACTGCCCCTGATCCTCCTGGTGTACGGCGTGTACTCGGCCGGCCGGCTGCTCGCGCGTGGGGACGTGACCACCGCCGTGGACCACGGTCTGGCGATCCTGCGCATCGAGAAGGTCTTCTACCTCAACGCCGAGCACCCGCTGAACCGCCTCTTCACCCGCGAGCCCTGGATCGGCATACCCGCCGACTTCTGGTACGCGTCGCTGCACTACCTCGTCACGCCCGCGATCCTGGTGTGGATCTTCCGCTCCCGCACCGTGCGCTACAGGGCGGCGCGCACCTGGTTGCTGACGTCCACGTTCATCGGCCTGATCGGCTTCACACTGCTGCCCACCTGCCCGCCCCGGCTGCTGTCCGCGGGGTACGGCTTCGTCGACACGATGGCCCAGTACAGCGACTACGGCTGGTGGGGCGGCGAGGCGAGCGCACCACGGGGCCTGGGCAGCATGACCAACCAGTACGCGGCGATGCCGAGCCTGCACGTCGGATGGGCGCTGTGGTGCGGGGTGATGCTGTGGCGGTACGGCGGCACGCGGCTCACCAAGGTCGCGGGGGTCGCGTACCCCTTGATCACCACGATCGTGGTGATGGGCACCGCCAACCACTACTTCCTCGACGCGCTCGCGGGCGCCGCCGTGATGGGCGTAGGGCTGCTGCTGACCCGGCCGGTGCTGCGGCTGGCGGACGTGGCCCGGCAGCGGCTGCGGGTGCTGCGTCCCGCCTGGGGCGGGACGGCGGTCACACCGGGCTCGACACCGGTCCCGTCCGGCTCGGCATCGGGTACAGCATCAGGCGCGACACCGGTCACGGCGCCGGTTCCAGAACCGGCGCCGGAACCGGTCACAGTGGGCTCGCGCGGCGCAGGCTCCTCAATTGTCAGTGGTGGATGCCAGACTTCCCCGGGTGAGCGAATTCCCGGACAGCGCAAGGTCAGTGCCGGCCCCGGTTCCGGTGCCGGGCAGAGAGCCGATCCCGAGGCAAGTCCCGCCGACGCGGGGGACGAGGCTCCGGCAGCGGCTCGCTGAGCTGCGCGGTCCTGCGGTCGCGGCGCAGCCGCTGGACGCCCGCGCTCTGGCGGCGCTCGCCGCGAACCCCGGCTGCAAGCGGCGCGCCATCCTCGACGGAGCGGGGGTGGACAAGGCGGCGCTGGCGAGTGCGCTCGGCTCGCCGTCGGCCTTCGGGCAGTCACAGTTCGCGTTCATGCGGGGCAATGCCTTCGAGGCGCGCGTCAAGGCCGACGGGGGCGCGGAGCTGCTGCGGCTGGTGCACGAGAAGCTGGACGCCGGGGCGGAGCCGCCGGTGGCCGGCCTCGTTCCCGACCTGGCGGCCGTGGGCCCCGAGGGACGTGCGGCCCGTACGGCACTGGCGCTGCGCGAAGCCACCGAGGCCGGCGCCTGGACGCTGCTCGACCACCCCATGCTCGCCCTGGACGTCGCGGGCTCCCCGGCCTTCCTGGAGCCGGACGCGGTGGTGGTGCATCCCGACGGAAGCTGGACGGTCGTAGAGATCAAGTCCTTCCCGATGCTGGACGGTTCGGCGGACGCCGCGAAGGTGGGCGCGGCGGCACGCCAGGCCGCGGTGTACGTACTGGCGCTGGAGCGGGTCGCGGACCGGCTCACCCCGGCCCCCGAGGTACGGCACTCGGTGCTCCTGGTCTGCCCGAAGGACTTCTCGAACCTCCCCACCGCCTCCGCCGTCGACGTCCGCAAACAGCGCTCCGTGACCCGCCGCCAACTGGACCGCCTCACCCGCATCGAGGACATCGCCGCCGCCCTCCCGGAGGGCACCTGCTTCGCCCCCGACCTCCCCGCCCCCGACCTGACGGCGGCAGTCGAGTCGGTCCCCGCCACATACGCCCCCGAATGCCTCTCCACCTGCGAACTCGCCTTCCACTGCCGCGCCCGCTCCCGCACGGAGGGCGCTGTGACGTCACTCGGCCGCTCGCTCCGGGCGGAGCTGGGCGGCTTGGCGCGGGTCGACGAAGTACTGTCAGCGGCCCGCGGCGAGTCCGGCGACCCGACCGACCCGGCGGTCACGGCGCTGCGCAGGGCGGCGGAACTGCGGGCGGAGGCGCTGGGCGGCGCGGAACTGCGCGCCGGGGTGTCGGGCGGCGGAGAGGGCGCGCGGGCCGGGGCATCGGGACGTGCAACGTGCTGAGCCCGTTCCAACCCCATTGCGGTCGGCGCCCCGTAAGGGCCGCGGGGCGTGACACCATGCGGCCCTGCCGCGATGGGGGTCCCCCCGCTCGAGCGAGAGCCGAGAGTGAGGGAGCGACCAGCCCCCACCGACCCGCACGCAATGCACCGGCCCGCGCGGAGCGCGCCGCGGCCACCGGCCATGAGGGAGCCGCATGTCCTTGATCACCACCCTCGCCCGACTCGAAGCCGTCGACTCCGGCCGTGCACAGCCCCTCGCCACCGTGCGGCACCGGCACCTCACCGACCGCCCCCTCGTGTTCGTACCGCTCACCACCGCCGGAGAAGCCGGGGCCCCGCTGGGGGCACTCGTCGGCACCGACCGCGAAGCCCCCCGTCTGCTCGTCGTGCCGCAGCCACGCGACCGCGACCTGCGGTTCACGTTCCTCGCCGAGCTGGCCGGAGTCGTCCTCCCGTATATCGACTCGTACGGCGAGGACGTCGAGGCCGCGGAGCGCACCGAGACCGATCCGGAGACCGGTAAGCGGGTCAAGGTCGAGGTCGAACTGTGCGCGGACGCACCGCAGTTGATCGTGCCGAGCCGGGCCGGTGTCGACTTCGTACGGCTTCTCGGGCGCTCCATGCGTTTCCGACGCACCGCCGAGCAGGAACCGGAAGCGCCCCATCCGGCACCCCCGCACGTACCGCTGCTCGGGCGATGGCTGACGCACTACGGCGAGCGGGCGCGGGTGCCCGGCTCCGCGCTGCTGCTCGCCCTCACGGACGTACTGTCACGGCACTGGGCCACCGGCCAGAGCAGTCTGGAGGACCAGCACCTCGGCGCGCTCCTCGCCTGGATCGACCCTCCCCCACTCTCGACGTCGCTCGAACGGGGGGACCCCCACCGGGCGTCGTCCGGAGCCGAGGCCGCGCTGCGGGCCGAGCTCCAGCGCGACGCCAGGGGGCAGCTCCTGTGCCCGCCCGCCGGACCCGCCACCGACCCGGCGTTCGACAACAAGCTGCTCGCCCCCGCCATCGAGCGCTACGACCGGGCGCGTACGGCACTCGCCGCCGCCGAGGACGGCCTGCAGGCGGACGACCGGCTCGGTGAACTCACCGCCGCCGAGCGCGGGATCCGCGACCTCGTCGACAGCCGCACCCGCCCCACCTGGGATGCGGTGTGGCGCGGCCTCGACCTGTTGCGCGCCCTGCCCGAGGGCACCCACGCCGCCGACCGCTGGACCCGCGACCGCTGGTCGTTCACCGGCCACCGGGACCGTGTCCTCGCAGGCGAGCCCCCGCAGCCGCGCCGGGACGACGCGGTCACCGCCGCGAACAAGCTCGCGACACGCGAGCGCGAACAGGCCCGGCTGGAAGCACAGGAAGCCCTCGACGACCCGCTCGTCATGGCCGGACGGCGGCTCGCCGGGGAGGCCTTCGCCGGCGAGGTCACGGACGTCGTCATGGCGTACAGCGAAGGCAAGCGCCCCAGCCCGCGCCCCCTCGTCACGGTCCGCACGGACGACCGGCCGCACCTCGCCGAGCGCGCCAAGGTCTACCGCTCGCTCGGCGGAAAACCGCAGGCGGCCGAGTACGTCGAGGGGACATTCGAGGAGGACGGCGCCGACGCCGGAGGCATGAGCGTCGTCCTGCGCATCGTCGACAAGATGGGCCGCGGCAAGGAACCCGAGACCGGTTCCGTCCCCGAGAAGGGCGACCTCGTCTGCTTCACGCTCTTCGAGCACGAGCAGCGGGGTGGCGCGAAGCTGCCCGACCCGGAGGACACGCCGTGGACGCATGGCGGCCCACCGGGTGAGGCGACGGATCCGCCGGCCGACGCGGTGACCGAGGAGGATGTGCTGTGACCACCACCGCCCCGTTCGACCCCGGCGCCGAAGCCGCCCGCGCCACCGACGCCATCCTGCGCGACACCCTCCACGGGGCGCACCGCGGTGTCGTCGTCGACTCCCCGCCCGGCGCCGGCAAGTCCACGCTCGTCGTCCGCGCCGCACTCGAACTGGCCGACGCGGGACGCCCGTTGATGGTCATCGCCCAGACCAACGCACAGGTCGACGACCTGGTCCTGCGGCTCGCCGAGAAGAACCCCGAGCTGCCCGTCGGCCGCCTGCACAGCAGCGACCCGGACCCGTACGACAAGGCACTCGACGACTTGCCGAACGTCCGCAAGTCGGCGAAGGCCGGAGATCTCGCCGGGCTCGACGTCGTCATCTCGACGGCGGCCAAGTGGGCCCACGTCAAGGGCGTCGAGCCCTGGGGGCACGCGATCGTCGACGAGGCGTACCAGATGCGCTCGGACGCGCTGCTCGCCGTCGCCGGCCTCTTCGAGCGGGCGCTGTTCGTCGGCGACCCCGGCCAGCTGGACCCGTTCGCGATCGTCGGCTCGGAGCAGTGGGCGGGCCTGTCGTACGACCCGTCCGCCTCGGCCGTGACGACGCTGCTCGCCCACAATCCGCAGCTGCCGCAGCACCGCCTCCCCGTCTCCTGGCGGCTCCCGGCGTCGGCGGCGCCGCTGGTCTCGGCCGCGTTCTACCCGTACACCCCGTTCCGCAGCGGCACGGACCACGACGACCGGCACCTGGACTTCACGGTCCCGTCGGACGGTTCGGGCCCCGACCGCGTGATCGACGAGGCGGCCGAGACGGGCTGGGGCCTGCTGGAACTCCCCGCCCGGCACACACCTCGTACGGATCCCGAGGCGGTACGCGCACTGGCCCAGGTCGTACGCCGCCTCCTGGACCGAGGCGGCGCGGCCAGGTCCGAGCGCTCCCCCGAACCGACCCACCTGACCGCCGACCGCATCGCCGTGGGCACGGCCCACCGCGACCAGGCGGCAGCGGTCCGCTCGGCCCTGGCGGAGCTGGGCGCCGAGGGCGTGACCGTCGACACGGCGAACCGCCTCCAGGGCCGCGAATACGACGTCACGGTCGTCCTGCACCCCCTCTCCGGCCGTCCCGACGCCACGGCCTTCCACCTGGAAACGGGCCGCCTCTGCGTACTCGCCTCCCGCCACCGCCATGCCTGCATCGTCATCAGCCGCGCCGGAGTACCCGACCTCCTGGACGACCACCCCTCCACGGAACCGGTCCAGCTCGGAGTCACGGTGAAGTTCCCGGACGGCTGGGAAGCGAACCACGCGGTGCTCGCCCACCTTTCGGAACACCGGGTGCCATGGCATCCCTGACCTACCCTCGGTGCCCGTCGGGCACGGGCCGGGCGCCATGCGGCGCAACTGCCGGACGGAGTCCGGCCGGGCTGCCGCACGGCTTGGACGAAGGCGATCCCGAGCTCTTCCACCTGTGCCCGAGTGAGCGGCCGCGCGTCGGGCGGGCTGAGGCCCACTTGCGCGGTCAAGAGACAATGGACGGTGGCACACCCACCAGGACGGGTCGTCCACCGCATGAGGAGGAGAAGTCATGGCGGAGCAAACGCCGCGTCGGAGCGAGCCGCGGCTTCGCCCCGCGCCCCTGCTCTTCGAGCCGGCGGAAGCCGCCTCCGATCCGGAGCATTTCTTCGACCTGGAGTCGATCGACGATCCACGGGCGCTGCTGGACCGTGCCACGGAGCTGACGCACGCGTTCCGGGCTGCCACCGACCGTGCCGTCGAGTTCCAGGCGATCGCCGCCGCGCAGCTCGCCGACCCTCGCCGGTTCGACCGGCTCACCCCGGCCGATATCGCCGAGCGGGCGGAGTGGACCGAGGACTACGCGAAGAGAATGGTCGACTTCGGCCGGGAACTGCTCAGCGGGACGAACGGCAAGGGGCTCGGGCACGGAATCGGCGACCTGACCTGAGCCCGCGAACCTGAAGCCGGGGAGCCCGAAGCCGGCGGTACTCGTATGCCTGGCCGGGGACAACCATTGAGGCCGGTAGGAGGCGACGGGATCCGCCATGGTCGCAGGGCACTCGCCCGGATGGTGCCGTCAGTCATCGCGAACCTGAAGCCGGGGAACCAGGTTCGGCGAAGCCTGAGCCCGGGGCAAAGACTCCGCGGCATATGCCGGGTGGGCAAGCTACCCCACTCGCACCCCTCCTGTCCCGATTTCCGGCGACTCCTCGCAATCAGACCCTCACCCGCAGTAGACCTATGCGCCATGAGCGGCATGAGCAGCACAGGGAATCCGGCACGCACCGTCGCGCCCAGCGCACGTACCATCGCGCAAGGTGCACTCACCCTCACCGCGGACGGAGCCGCCTGGCTCGCGTCCACGCAAAGCCACACGCGCACCACCGTCGCCGTCCGGAACGACCGGTCCACCACCCCGGCGGCCCTCCCATGCGGCGCCGCCTTCGACGTCGTCAACGCTCCCGCGATCTTCGGCCGCCGCATGCTGGACCAGCTGTGGGGCGAGGGACCGGGTTCGGGGCCGGTGGCTGTGTACCGGGGTCGGATGCTCCTGTTCGCGACGCCGGGCACCGCTCAGCGCCTGCCCGTGCTCCTGAAGTGGGAGGAGTGGGGCTCCGACGGCGGCGCGGGCCGCAGCCGCGCGATCCCGCCGCTGCTCTGCCACGGCAGGGGCGACGCGGTGACGATCCCGCCCGCGGGCACGACACCCGGCGACCCCGAGCCCCTCCCCACACCCGCCCGCTGGCTCGTCGCCCCCGATACCCGGCGGCCCTGGCTGCCGGGTCCGGAGGTCCTGCTCTGGGCGGCGGTACGCGCAGCTCGGGCGGCCCGGATATCGATTTTTCCTCCCGCCGACCTGGGTGCTAAGGTCTACGACGTCAGCAGGCGCCGCTAGCTCAGTTGGTTAGAGCAGCTGACTCTTAATCAGCGGGTCCGGGGTTCGAGTCCCTGGCGGCGCACGATGGCGATGGCGAGGCGTGTTCGCGGAAAGCGCGAACCTCCTCGCCATCGTTGTATTTGCGCGGCTTCGCCGCGCGTGGTGGGGGCTCCGCCACCCACACCCCCCGACGCCAGTCGATGTGACCGTGAGCGCGGAAGCTCACCCCGTAGAGATCGTCACCGCCCACACCCCCGACGCGCGACGACGTGACCGTGAGCGCGGAAGCTCACCCCGTAGAGATCGTCACCGCCCACACCCCCGACGCGCGACGACGTGACCGTGAGCGCGGAAGCTCACCCCGGTAC